>NZ_JAIQZN010000014.1 GCF_023333585.1 Argonema antarcticum A004/B2 | reverse complement strand
GACCTTATTATCAGCGAGGTCGAAGAGCCGAAAAGCTTATTCAGTCTACTTTTGAGCTATAGTTGTCGCCCCTTCAGGAAGCGCTGACAAAGTTACCTAACCATTTTCCCTGATTATCTGGATTGAGTTGGTTAAGTGCATCTGCCAACAATTCTGGCCAAGTGGGTGCTGTTGCTAGTTTTTCAATATCAGCTTGACTAATATTATTAATACCTCGACTTTGCAACAGCATTTCACCACAGGCAGAACCGCAAGAGCGAATACTTTGCTGTTGTACAATGGCGGGGTCAGTAACTTCATCAATAACTCTCCAATTACCACCCGCACCAGAAAGTTTAGGGTGCATCTTGTTTAACTTCAGATTTCACTTCTTTTTTTTGCGAAGGCGAATCATCAGGTAATTTCCAACTTTCACCCAGATGGTAAGCATATCCATCCTTAACTTGAAATCCAGAAAGTTGTCTCCCCAAAGCAAAAAACTCTTGTCTTTCTTGCTCTGTCAAATAAAGAGACGCAAATATTTGCGTCTCTTCCACTCAATCAATTAACCGCGATCGATCTACAACTTCGTGCCGCATTCAGGACAGAAATTGTTGCTACCCACATTTTTAGCACCGCAATTGCTACAGTAAAGTAACTCTGTAGGTTCCAGTTTGCTACGTTGTGGCAACCCAATCATTTGTGCATTGCTCTTACCGGGTGCAACCATCGGGTAACAGTTTTCATCCCGTTTCACACGCACATCCATCAACACGGGGCCATTGTGCGCTAGCATTTCGGCAACGGCATTCTTCAACTCATCCCGACTGCTAACCACCATTCCCTTGATGCCATAAGCATCCGCTAGCTTCACAAAATCCGGCATCCCAACTTCCATATTGGATGAGGAGTAGCGATCCTGATAGAAAGCTTGCTGCCACTGGCGCACCATTCCCTGCCAACCATTATTCACAATCACGGTCTTGACATTTATGCCATACTGTGATAGTGTACCCAGTTCCTGAATATTCATTTGGATACTGGCATCACCAGCAACGCAAATCACCTCTTCATCTGGCAGCGCCATCTTGGCACCCATTGCTGCTGGCATCCCATAACCCATAGTGCCTAGCCCAGCACTGGAAATCCAGCGACGCGGCCCGGTTTTGAGGAATTGCGCTGACCACATTTGGTGCTGACCCACATCCGTGGTGTAATAAGCATTAGGCGCTTGTCGCCCTAACTCCACAATCACCTCTTGGGGTGATAGCACATCGGGATATTGAGGTGCGACTAAAGGATAATCTTCGCGCCAGCGATCGATCTTCTCCAACCACTCCTTCGTTTGATGTGGATTCCCACAAACTCCCGTTTCGTGACATCGACGCAGCATATCAATTAGCACCTGACGCACATCGCCCACAATCGGCACTTCCGGCGATCGGTTTTTGCCAACTTCAGCCGGGTCAATATCAATGTGGATCACCTTAGCGCGGGAAGCAAACTCATCCAACTTGCCAGTCACCCGGTCATCAAAACGGGCACCAACCGCAATCAGCAAATCGCACTCGCTCACGGCAAAGTTAGCATAAGCCGTGCCGTGCATCCCCAACATCCCCAAAGCTAGCGGGTGGTTTTCATCAAAAGTACCCTTACCCATTAGTGTTGTCGTCACCGGAATCTGGAAACGTTCTGCCAATTCCAGAATTTCCGTATGGGCCCCAGATGCGATCGCACCGCCTCCCACATATAGCAAAGGTCGCCGCGCTTCCCGAATCAAATGCACCGCTTGGCTAGTCTGACGAGGATTGCCCTTCACCGTCGGACGATATCCCGATATCTTTACCGAACCGGGATCTACCGGCAGATAATCAAATTCTTCTAAACCCACATCTTTGGGAACATCTATTAAAACAGGCCCCGGACGCCCCGTACTGGCAATGTGGAAAGCTTCCGCCACTATCCGCGCCATATCTCTGGGGTCGCGCACCACATAAGAGTGCTTAACGATCGGCAGCGTAATTCCATATATATCCGTTTCCTGAAAAGCATCAGTCCCAATAGCGGCACGACTCACTTGCCCGGTAACGATCACCATTGGAATCGAGTCCATGTGAGCCGTAGCAATGCCCGTTACCAGGTTAGTCGCTCCGGGGCCAGAAGTAGCAAAGCAAACCCCCACCTGACCAGTAGCGCGGGCATAGCCATCTGCTGCGTGGGCGGCTCCTTGCTCGTGTCTGACCAGGATATGCTTTATGCCACCAGCAGCTTCTGCTCGGTACAGCTCGTCATAGAGTGGCAGAATCGCACCGCCGGGATAGCCAAAAATATGCTTGACGCCGTGGCGTTTCAGACTGTCAATTAAGGCGAAACCACCAGTTGCACGCCTGACAGTTTGTATGGGTGAAGAAACTTCACCACTATTACTAGATTCTCTTGGAGACAGGGTTTGGGAAGACACGGAGAGGGCACCTCCAAATTGGGTAAGTCTAATGGATTTAGAAATTGTATTTAATACTACTTTAGTATTTCGTATCACAATTCAATTGTGATACGAATTCAGATAAAGAAAAATTGAGCTATGCGTGTTTGTAATATAGCTAAATCACATCTTGCAATACGTCGCGGGTATTGCGCCACGCCCAGACACCAGATGCGCTCACTACTATGCTCATACCCAAGAGGACAACCCGCAAACCGGCGTCATCCGAACCCAGGGCGTTGCCAACCGCATCGGTGAGCGGCCCTGCGATCGCTAGTGGTAGACTCAGGGCAATATTTACGGCATTATTCTCAAAACCAAACACCGTACCGCGCATATGTTCAGGTGTTTGTCTTTGAATAAGCGTTTGCATAGGTACACCGATAAAAGAAGCTCCCACACCCAAAAACACGCTAAGCCCCAACCCCAGCCATGTTTTGGTAGTAAAGGTAAACATAGCTAAAACAAAGCTCATCATTAAAAAGCCGATCAAAGGTAAAGGCTTATTGTGCAGGCGATCGCCCCAAGCTCCTAAAATACCAGCACCGAAAACCATCCCCACCCCAGCTGCACCCAACAGAAAGCTAAATTCACCAGGCTCCTTAAGACCGATTTCCTGTGCCAGTTGGATCGCCAACACCGTTAAAGCCGCAAACACTGAGTACAGAATCGTCAACTGTACCATCGCGTTACTCACCAAACGGTTTTGCTTCAGATAGCGCAAACCCGCCTTCAAGTCGCTCAAGGGATGGATAGCAATTTTTTTATCGATAATCCTCCTAGTTTCTTTGGTTCGCATGAAGCGAATGATCAATGCTGAGAGCAAGTATAACCCGCCCACCAAAATCTCTGGCCCATACCCTCCCCACCACCGACTGGCTAAGTTCAACAAGGGACTGCCAATAATCATGCCCACAATCAAAGCGCCCATCGTTGATGCTGCGAACATAGCATTAGCGGACATTAATTCCTCGTCCTTTACCACCAGCGGAATTGCTGCCTGCTCTGCTGGGGCAAAAAATTGCGTGACTGTTGAGATTAGAAACGTAATCGACAATAAGATAAAAAAGCGATCGTGTATCAACGCCAGCGCTATAATTAGTAGCTCTCGAATCACATTGCTAGCGATCATCGTTTGCTTTTTGGAGAAGCGGTCTACAAAAATCCCGGCAGCCGATCCAAACAGAATCGCTGGTAGGGTGAAGGCTACCATCGCAGCCGATCGCATCGAATTGGCGAAGCCTGATGTTGCTTCTGCTTGATATTCAGCTACCAGGGCAATCAGCAAAATAAAGAAAATTTTATCCGCTATTTGGGACACCACCTGCCCAATCCAAAGCGCCATAAATGGGCCATTTTTTAGTAGAGCCCGAAACCCGTTATTAGAAGCAATGGAAGGGTCAGTTGGAAACATAGGAAAAGTAATATAGCTAGGGACTAGGGGCTAGGGAAGAAGGGGAAGGGGGGAGAAGATTTTAGATTTCAGATAACAAAATTGAAATTAAATCTAAAATCTAAAATCTAAAATTCCCCTTCCGCTTCTTCCAGCTCTAACAGCATAGTCAAAAATTGGGCAGCAGTGAGGAGTCTTCGCTGTTCGGATTTCCCACATTTTGAGTTTACCCACCAGCCTTGAGTTGTTTGGGGCGATCGCCAAAGTTCCAAATGCGCCACTGGCGGCTCGGCATAGAAATTGTCCTCCCCACTTAAGGATAGAGCAGAACTCCAGTGGGTAAAGCGATCGTGACTCAGCCTATGGATGGGAAAGTTACCCCCCAAGGGTACACCCCAGCCATCTATAGCGATAAATGCTTTGACATTTCCTCTTAACGCTTGCCACGCCCAAGCCGCTCCAATGGCACCTACAACACCAGCACTAAAGCTAATAAACACCAACTGTGCGGGCGATTTGTCTCGATCGAGAGGATTTACACCGCAATCTGCCAAAAATTGCAATATGTGAAAGGCTGAGTATGCTGGATAGTCTTGGGCTGGGAAAATAAGTATATTTTCCGATTTACTACCATTTGTTAACTTATCCGACGCTGACCACCCCAATCCCTCCAGAAAGCTCTCCGTCAGTTCTGGCTCATGAATCCCAGGGCAAATAATCACGCTCATCATGCTCATCCAAAAATCAGCGGTTTAGAACGCCAATCTAAAATCTAAAAACTAAAATCCCATAATGCCCCCCCTGGGGATGTTAACCTATGAAAAAGGAGTGGCGCTTTGAGGGAATTTTAGCCTCAAGACAATGGGATGCCCCCGATCGCCACTCTGATGACGACATCACTCCCTTGGAGGAATGCAACGTGGTTGCCAGCCCTGAAAAAACCGAACAACAAGCTCCACCACAGTTCAGCCGCAAAGACCGAGTTGCCGTATTGCTGATGGGTTATGGCGAAGTGGAGAGTTACGAAGACTTCGCCAACTACAACGAACAAGCGCTGAATTTACTGACGGCGAAGTTTGCCCCTGTGCCAACCTGGATTTATCCGCCGCTAGCCAAAATTCTGGCGATGTTCGATCGCCACGAGTGGGGCCATCAGCACCACGACTTCATTTCACCCCACAATGCTATCTTTGAAAAGCAACGGGCTGGGATTGAAAAGTGTTTGGCAGAAAAATGGGGCTCTAGCATTCAAGTCTTCAAAGCCTTCAACTTCTGCGCTCCCTTCCTCCCCGAACAAGTCTTAACTGAAATCAAAGCCCAGGGATTTGACAAACTGCTAATTTATCCTCTGCTAGTTGTAGACTCTATCTTCACCAGTGGCATTGCCGTCGAGCAAGTAAACAAAGCCCTTACCAATTTAGTTGATGGCGATGAACATTGGGTAAAAGGTCAGCGCTACATCCCCTCTTTCTACAACGAACCTGCCTACATCGATTTAATGGCTCGTCTCGTAGAGGAAAAAATAGCCACAGAACTAGCCGAAGCTTACCTGCCATCTCAAATCGGCATCGTATTAATGAATCACGGTTGCCCGCACAAAGCCAAAGGATTTACCTCTGGCATTACCGAAAGTCAGGCACTTTACGACTTAGTACGCGACAAGCTCATTAACCGCTATCCACTCATTTCAGTAGGTTGGCTCAACCACGACACGCCGTTAATTGAATGGACGCAACCTGATGCCAAGCAAGCAGCTACCAACTTAATCGAACTGGGTGTTAAAGCTGTTGTGTTTATGCCCATCGGTTTTGCCACAGAAAATCACGAAACTCTGTTGGATGTAGACCACATCATTCATGCTTTAGAGAAGCAACATTCGGATGTGAACTACGTGCAAATGGCTTGCGTCAACGACCATGCCGATTTCTTAAAGATGGCAGCCGAGTGGGCGAATCCCCAAATTGAAGCTTTGTTATCAGAACAAGCATTAGCTGTTAATCTACATCTGGCGACGCATCATCACGGTCATCATCACCATGACGACCATCACCATGACGACCATCACCACCATCATTAAGGGATTTGATTAAATTCTGATATCCCAAAAATGTAAAAAATGGCCTGCTTAATTTCATCTGAATAAGCAGGTCATTTTGTGATTTTTTCATGCAGCGATGTAGGGTATGTTGCAACGCACGGTAGCGATAGAGCTGTTCCGTAAGTCCTCAAATCATCATAGACTTATGCTTTTATTTGCCTCCCTTTACGCCGAACCACACCTAATAATGAGCTAACTAAGCCTAAACCTAACAAAGTCGATGGTTCGGGAACTTTTGCAACTGTGCCTGACCCTGCGCCGCCACCTGTGTTACCGGCAGTAGTATCTCTGCTGGTGGAAGGCATATTAGGCAAAGCGCCATTAAATAGGTAGTTGTGAGACTCGCCGTTTCCTGTTACCGAACCTGCGATTACGTTACCGTTAATTTGACCGTTGTTAAAGTTAAGAGCAGCTAGAGGCGCGAGAATGCTACCTTCGATGCCGATACCGCTAACATCTAGGCTTGTAGCTTCATAGAAGTTGTAGAGAACGTTTTGTCTGCTGATGCCGCCGATATTGAAACCAAAGTTCTTCATCGACACATCTTTACCACTGACATTTACTACGACGGTCGAATCCTTGCCTGCATTGGCGATCTCGAAATAGTTTGTCTTTGATAAAGCTGCTCCTGAAAGATTAAATATATTTAGGGAGGAGCTGTTGCCTGAAAGGTTGATAGCGCCCCAAGCTTGAACTGTTGTGGTGGCTGTGGGAGTTAAACCTGCCAAATAGGAAGATAGCCCTTTGAGATAGTCTCCGGCAGCGTTGAAGTCAATCGGATTGCCCTTGCTTAGCGTACCGTTGGGAAAGCCTACTCCCGATACGTTAGCGGTGCCGCCATATACGACATTGCCGTGGTTAACTTGACCGTTATTCAGATTCAAGTTACCGCCAGTTACCAGTACGTTGCCGGTATTGGAACTGAGGTGAGATCCCACACCGAAGCCGCCTGTAAAAGTGGCATTACCGCCAACAGCCAGTTTACCCTCAACATCTGTACTCGTCTGGGTGAAATTTCCCAATGTGAAGACGTTGTAGTCAGAGGCTACTCCCAGACTGGCTGCATAAGCTTGTGTGGAAACTCCCAAGGCTAAGCTGGCTGCGATCGGAATTACTAGCTGCATTTGATAGAAAAATGTTTGGCGTTGCATAATATACCCATAAAATTTACCGACTAGATTTATTCTAGTTGGCCTACAAATATTTGAGAATAGCTAGCTGCTAAAGATCATCCAATCTTTATAAAACCGAACCGCTGGTAAATTTTATGCAAATTATTAGTCTTATTAGTGCGATTACAGCGCCTTTCAGATGAGTGAGGTACAGAGAAACCCGGTTTCTTGAAGAAACCGGGTTTCTCTTGTGTACTTCATAAGGACTGCAAGCCGCTGTAAGCTACTTTTTAATACGTAAATGTACGGTTTTACATAGTGCCGACTATCATTACTATCAGAATTATTACTGTTGAAAAATAGGTGGGCAGTGCCCACCTATTTTTCAATCACTCAAAACTTAAGCAGCGCTTCGGAGTTTGCGGGTATTTTCGACTAAACTTTGGGCAAATTGATCGAAACGCTCAGATACTTTTTCATCCAGCAGCTTGCCGTCTGGGCCAAAAGCTTTCCCAACTTGACCGATCGCAATTTGTTCTGGAATTACCCAACCATGCACCCAGCGCATAATAACCCGCAAATCGTTGAGCGCGTTGCTATTAGACTGACCTCCCAAAACACTTATTAAACCCGCAACTTTGTCGCTCAATTGCTCGAAACTCATCAAATCCAAAGCATTTTTCAACACGCCGCTGAGACTGCCGTGATACTCCGGCGTGGCCAAAATTAAGCCATCTGCTTGTTTAACAGCATTTCGCAATCGTTCCACATCTGGGTAGTCGGGGTATTCATCTTCCCCGTTGCAGAACGGCAAATTCATTTCCCGTAAATCAAGAACTTCCACTTGGACGCCAAGTGCTTCTACCCGTAAAGCAGCCAGATTCAAAGCCTGTTGGCTGTAAGATTCGGGTCTGAGACTACCGCCAATTCCAACTATTTTGACCATTTTGCTCTCTCTTCGATATAAGAACGATCTTCACTAAACGCAAAAATACTTAACTGAAGTTAATCAAGTATTTGTTTCTCCAGAGTCTACATATACGTTGATTTCACTATTTTAAAAAAAGTCGTACTCGTTATGACTACATTTAAGATAGCAAGTTTAATCTGATTTTGTCAACGACTTATTTCTTTACCCTTGAATAACAAGCATCTGCTCAACTCATGCCGATATACTGAGCTAAGCTCTAGCACAGAGTGGTTGAGTCAAGGTTGTAGCTGGCTTTATCGCTCTTTAAGTGGAGTTCGCCCAGACTGAACCGAAAAACACATCCATGAGCATCCAGACGTCTGTGCTGGCAGAGCTGCTGCAAGACCTGCCCCAACTGCGGCCACAAATGTACTTCAAGTCTTCCTTAACGGCGCTTTCTCATGCGATGGAAGACCAAGTTTTGGCGGGTTCCGATCGGCCCTTGGTGATTGCAAGCTTTCAAAGAGAGCGCTTTTATCGTCAGGAAGCTCACCGCTACCGACGGGTTGCACACAAGAGCAATCAGGTGTATGTGCTGGCGGCACCGGAAACTGATTTCGTCAGCCGATCGGACATCTACGAGACGATCGCATTTAACCCTGAAGATTCGTTAAGTCAGGAGTGGCATTTAGTGGTGATCGGGCAGCAATATGCCAGCTGCCTTGTTTGCCGCGAACGGCAAGCCCCAGCACTGCCCGCAGCGGAACAGCCGCACTTTGATATAGACCCATCTCGCCGATTTGAAGGCGTTTGGACTTTCGATCGGCAAGTGAGTTGCAAAGCGGCGGAATTATTACTTAAGAAAATTTTGGCTTATCGGCCTGAGTTAGAAGAGAAAATCGAGCAGGTACAGACACAGTTTCTCTTGGAAATTTCATCGGGTTTCCACGACATCGACCCAGACCCTTTTGCCCAACGTTTGGTGACGTACCTTCAGGCGGGTCAGTACAAGTTGCTAAAAGCCTATAGATCGATCGCAGATCAGGAACGGAAAGAGCGCTTGGTGAACTCAATTACCTCTGCCATTAGGCAATCGCTCAATTCCCACGAAATTCTCAAAGGAGCCGCGCAAGAATTGGGGCAGGCTCTACAAGTTTGTCGGTGTTTGATTTATCGTTGCAAAGAGACAGAGGTGGCAACGACAAATCTGCACGAGTTTTTAAGTCCTAGTGTTACCTCTCTGGCAGGACAAAGCTGGCCTTTGCAGGAGAATCCCCTCTTTCAAGAAGTAGTGCAAAGTGGGCAACCTATCTACGTGGCAGATACTCACAGAGACTCCCGGATTAGGAATACACCAGCGCTAAAGGCTCTAGTCGATCGCTTTGGAATTATCTCTTGGCTGCTAGTACCCGTACTGGATAAGGGGAGATTATTGGGAATGGTGGAATTGCACTACGGCGGTGCGTCGCATGAATGGGAAGAAGATGATTTGGAACTGGTGGAAGCGATCGCCACCCAAATCGGCGTTGCCCTCATTCAAGCAGAAGCCTACACCAACCTAGAACAGCTCAACGAGCAGCTAGAAGCCCTAGAACGCACCCGGAGCAACTTGATTGCCATCACAGGTCACGAACTGCGTACCCCCCTATCGACCATCCAAGTTTGTCTGGAAAGTCTCGCCAGCGAACCAGATATGTCCCTAGAACTGCGACAGGTAATGCTGAACTCGGCTTTAGAAGATGCCGAACGGATGCGTAAACTCGTGCAAGATTTCCTCACCCTCTCCCAGCTGGAAAGCGGTCGAGTGCAATGGCACCCGGAACCCCTAGAATTTCAAGAATGTGTCGATTTAGCTCTCAGCAGTATTCGCGCCCGTCTTTCCAAGGAGGAATTTCCCAAGATTACCACCCAGGTGCCAAGCAAACTGCCTCTGGTACGCGCTGATGGTGAATGGCTGGTGGAGGTACTGTCGAAGCTCTTAGACAACGCTTGCAAATTTACAGCACCGAATGGAGAGGTAATTATCCAGGCTCAACCTAGTAAGGGCGATCGAATGCTGGAAGTTACAGTAGCCGATACTGGTCGCGGCATCGAACCAAACCGTCTCGAAACCGTCTTTGACAGGTTCTATCAAGAAGAAGGAGCCTTGCGACGAACAACAGGCGGTACAGGACTGGGACTGGCGATTTGCCGCCAGATTGTCACCGGGTGGGGCGGTCAGATTTGGGCCTTGTCAGCGGGCAAAGATCGAGGCAGTCAGTTACATTTCACCATTCCCATTGTGGGAAGTAGCGGCGATCAAAAGCGATCGGCCAAAAGCAATCCGCGATCGGCCAAAACAGGAACTAGGGGCTAGGGGCTAGAAAAGTCAAAAGTCAAAAGTCAAAAGTCAAAAGTGAACAATTCTTTCTTTTCCCCTCTGCCCCTCTGCCCCTCTGCTCCTCTGCTCCTCTGCTCCTCTGCTCCTCCGCCCCTCTGCTCCTCTGCCCCTCTGCCCCTCTGCCCCTCTGCCCCCAAAGCTGAAGAGATGTTACAGTTCTTGACAGAATAGCAAGACTGGCACAGCCACGATGATAGGATTCCCTAAAAAGTTGAGAGAGGAACCTATGGCAGATACTCTGACTGGACAAGCACCTTTGTTCGGTGGCAGCACCGGAGGCTTACTGAGCAAAGCGCAAATAGAAGAAAAGTACGCAATCACCTGGACCAGCCCCAAGGAACAGGTGTTTGAAATGCCCACTGGCGGCGCTGCTGTCATGCGGCAAGGTGACAACCTGCTATACCTAGCCCGCAAGGAACAGTGTATTGCCTTGGGCGGTCAGCAACTGCGTGCCAAGTTCAAAATCAACAACTACAAGATTTACCGGGTTTTCCCCAACGGTGAAATCGAGTACCTGCACCCTGCTGATGGCGTATTCCCTGAAAAGGTGAACGCAGGTCGTCCTTACGTAGGTAAGAAAGACCGGAACATTGGCAGCAACCCAGAGCCTGCAAAGGTGAAGTTCAGCGGTCATAATACTTACGATACCTAAATTGGGTTCCTAAGTTAGCTTGAACGGTCAGAAGCCCCACGCCTTCCTATCGGGTAGGACGTGGGGCTTTTGATCTGGCTTTTGACGAATTGTTAAGGGTAAAAAAAAGGGCTAATGAAGTAGGATTTGGTATGAGGTACAAAGAAACCGGGTTTCTGGGTGTACTGGGGTGTACTTCATGCAACTGAAAATCGCTATAACGCATCCAAAACCGTCGGGCGATGGTGCGTTAGTAACGCACCCTACGTTACCATTAATCGAAGGGTTGTGGTCATAAGCAATGACAAAAGAATTAATCAATAGCAGAGTGCTAATTAGTTTTGGGTTGAGTTTGGTAATTTTAATTGCTAGCGCTTTTGAAATTTTTGCACAACAACAGTTAGAGCGATATCCAACGGCAGCAGAAGTAGAGAGATTGAGGGAAAAATTACGCCAGCAGATTCGTAGGAATAATGTTGGAGATATGCGTACTCAAACGGAGAAACAAAGGAGAGAATCTTTTGTGAGAGATTGGTCGAGGGTAGATCGAGCCGTTGCGCCTTTTTTGGGTAAATGGTCGGGATATGAAGAGGGTCTAAGTGTTTATCCTTCAAATAGAAGAGGTAGAGTTTGCCTTATTTACATTGGAATACAAGCAGCTGACTTTGGTTTGGGAACGGTATCTAATGGAGTAATACGAACTAATGACAAAGAAGTAATTTTAAAGGAAGGAGATTATCTGGGTGTAGTAACTGTAAGGAACAATCAGGCAGATATTCCCGTCGAAATTCCATATAACTCTCCCACAGTTACGCAAGCAGCAAGACAGTTCGCACAGTTATCTGCAAATGCACAAGAAGTTGATAAGGTGGTGGGGGAGTTTAACGCTGCTGGCTGTAAGGCTGGGTTGCCGTCTGGAAGGTAAACTTTACACTATTATCGAACTAATGATATTTATGAAAGGCAAATCGCTACTTAGTTTTGGGTTGAGCTTGGCAATTTTCGCTGGTGGCTGTTTACCAGTTTTGGCAGAGTCTCAGCAAGAAGCAACGAAGCAATCTAGACAGACAGTTCAACGCTTACCCAATGGAAACTACTTTTATGGCAAATCCCGGTTGCCAAATCAACAAGATGTTGATTATTTGGCTTTCCGCAAAACTGGTAACACAGTCATAGGATTTAAGTACAGATACAGGGAAGAAGGGTATTGCTTAAGAGGTACAGTCAACGGAAATACCGTTAATAATGTTACTAGGGAATATGTGGAACTCGGTCTGGGAAGTAGGCCAGAATTTAGACGCGGTAGCTCAATAAATTTAGCGACATTCAATAAATTGAATTATAACCAAATACCAGGGGATTCTAATGTAACGAGAAGGTTAGAAGAATGTGTCAGGTTATTTTCTAACAGAATGTAAACGAGAAGCTTGTGCTTAGGCTTGACTCGTTCGTACTTGGGGTGAAAGACTGTAGTGTTGTGGCTGTGGCGATCGCTACCATCCAAACCCAATAAAATTATGATATTCCCGGATTTCTCCCAATTTTGCGAACTAGCTAAGCAAGGCAATTTTGTCCCCGTCTACCAGGAATGGGTGGCAGATCTCGATACGCCTGTATCTGCCTGGTATCGAGTCTGTGCGGGACAGCCTTATAGTTTCCTGTTAGAATCGGTGGAGGGTGGGGAGAAAATCGGACGCTACAGTTTGCTAGGATGCGACCCGCTGTGGATTTTGGAGACAAGAGGCTCTAGCACGATCCAGCATCATCGGGATGGTTGGGTTGTAGAATTTGAAGGCGATCCTTTTAAAGCTTTGACTTATTGCCTCAAACCTTATCACCCGGTAAAGTTACCTCAGCTACCGCCGGGAATTGGCGGTTTGTTTGGGTTTTGGGGTTACGAATTGATTCGCTGGATTGAACCGCGAGTGCCGGTTTATGCTGGTGGGGGAGAGGATTTGCCTGATGGACTGTGGATGCAGGTGGATCACTTGCTGATTTTTGACCAGGTGAAGCGGAAGATTTGGGCGATCGCGTATGCGGATTTGCGAGATCCTGAAGTAGATTTGGAAACGGCATATCAGCAGGCGTGCGATCGCGTCACCCATCTCGTAAACAAGCTGCAATCCCCCCTATCCCAACAAAATACCCTTTTGGCATGGAAGCCGCCTGGAAGTGGTACAGGAGACGTTGAGTACGCCAGCAACATTTCCCGCGAACAGTTTTGCACCAACGTCCAAAAAGCGAAGGATTACATCAAAGCTGGGGATATTTTCCAAGTTGTACTTTCCCAGCGACTTTCAGCGGAATACACTGGCGACCCATTTGCACTTTATCGCTCTTTGCGATTGATTAACCCGTCGCCTTACATGGCTTATTTTAACTTCGGCGATTGGCAGATTATCGGTTCGAGTCCGGAAGTGATGGTGAAAGCTGAGAAAATACCCCACCCAACCCTCCCCGTCAACGGGGAGGGCAAAGGAGAGGTTATGATGGCAACTGTGCGACCGATCGCGGGTACTCGCCAACGCGGTAAGACTCCGCAAGAAGATGCAGGATTGGCAGAAGAGTTGTTGCAAGATCCGAAGGAAGTTGCGGAACACGTTATGCTGGTTGACTTGGGACGCAACGATCTAGGTCGCGTCTGCAAGAATGGTACGGTGAAAGTTGATGAAATAATGACGATCGAGCGTTACTCCCATGTTATGCACATTGTTAGCAACGTGCTGGGAGAATTGGCGGCTGACAAAACTGCTTGGGATTTGCTGAAAGCTTGTTTTCCGGCGGGTACTGTCAGCGGTGCGCCCAAAATTAGGGCGATGGAAATTATCCATGAGTTAGAGGGGTGTCGCCGTGGCCCTTATTCGGGTTCTTATGGATATTATGATTTTGAGGGACAGTTGAATAGTGCGATCGCAATTCGTACTATGGTTGTCCGCAGTCAAGGTAACAGCAAATATACTGTATCTGTACAAGCAGGTGCCGGTTTGGTCGCTGATTCTGTGCCGGAAAAAGAGTATGAAGAAACTCTCAATAAGGCAAGAGGTTTGTTAGAAGCAATTCGCTGTTTACGCTAACCTCGATCCTCTCGTGACCAGGCTGAGCCTGGTCACAAAGCTTGGGAGGCAAAGCCTCCTTATTAGACCTCTCCAAAAAACATTGTAGAGACGTTTCATGAAACGTCTCTACAAGGGTTCTAGGGAACGCACCTTTAATTTCTGGAGAGGTCTATTGTATAACTTTTGATATCAAGTCCATTCTTATCTGCGTTAATCTGCGTGTATCTGTTTTCATCTGCGGTAAAATTTAACCAAAGATGAAAACAGACAACTTAACGATATCAGATCGGATTAATTTTTTAAACCACGAAAACAGGAAGAAAAGAGAATATGCTGAATTTTTATATTGTCGATGTGTTTGCTGTTGGAAAATACACCGGCAATCAGTTGGCTGTGTTTACTGGTGATGAACTTGCTGGATTATCGGATACCGATATGCAGCGCATTGCCAAAGAAATAAATTATTCTGAAACCACCTTTATTACATCCACAGAGATGAGAGACGGTGGTTATGATGTGCGGATATTTACGCCTGAACAGGAATTACCTTTCGCCGGACATCCGACTTTAGGAACTGCGTATGTTCTGCAACAAGAAATTATCCAAAAATCAGTTGATACGATTATCTTAAATTTGAAGATTGGGCAAATTCCGGTTACCCTGGATTATTCAGGTGAATCTGTTGAATGGTTGTGGATGCGGCAAAAAACGCCTACTTTTGGTCAGGGTTTCTCGGTAAATAAGATTGCGCCTGTACTGAATTTAGATGTTGAGGAGATTGATTCACGCTTTCCCATAGAAGAAGTTTCAACAGGAGTGCCGTTTATTATTGTTCCGTTGAATAATCTCGCATCAGTGAAGAAAATTAAGGTAAATAAAGATAAATATTTCGAGTTGGTTAGCAATACCCAAGCAAAAGCTATTTTGGTATTTTGTCCAGAAACATATTATCCCGAAAATAACTTAAACGTGCGAATGTTTGCCGATGTTATGGGAGTTCCAGAAGATCCGGCGACGGGAAGTGCTAATGGTTGTTTGGCTGGGTATTTAGTAGAGTATGCTTATTTTGGATCGGGCCCGATCGATCTGCGAGTTGAGCAAGGATATGAAATAGGCAGACCTTCTTTGCTGTTACTGAAAGCGCAAAAAGGTCAGGGTGGAATTGAAGTAAATGTGGGTGGAAAGTCGATTATAATAGCTAAAGGGGAGTTTGTTTAGCGCGAGGGAAGAAATGAGTGCGATCGCACTTATGCAACGCCAGTAAGCTTTAAATAGTCACTTGTGAGAGGAGTATGTAAAAATCCTTGATCTCTAGCTTTTTGGAACCATTTATCTGCTTCTGTTCGATCGGCCCTTACACCTTCATCACCCGTAAGATAAATTCCACCTAAGTTGTTGGAAGCGACACCATAACCTCGCTCGGACGATTTCACGTACCATTCGATCGCTTCTAAGATATTTCTTTCTACACCCAGTCCTAAATGGTACATATTTGCGATCGTACATTGCGCTTCCGCATTTCCTTCATCTGCCAAGGGTTTTAATAAGCTAAGTGCTGTGGTGTAATCGTCGTCGTAAAAAGCAGCTAGACCTTTTTCTAAATCAGACATTTTATTTCAACCTTCTTAGTGTATAAATTTATGGCCCTGGAAAGTTTCCATCGAAAGAGGGAGGACAAGGCTTATCTTTTGGCCAAGAAAAAGTTGCTAGAGCGCCGTATCCTTTACATCTATAGGCGCAAGTCTTAAATGGGTTTTTAGGGTCTGGAGAAATGAACTCTCCAAAATACTCGCATCTTTTTTGGGAAGACTCACTGCCATCACAGTTATTAAGAGGTTTTTCATCCACTCTTGCACACCCTGAACGCTAATTTCAATTTTGATAAGCTGCCAAACCTTTAATAATCGCTTCTCGATCTTCTACGGAAAGTTCCTCAAACTTGATCTGTTGTTCGCAACTTTCCGAAGCATCTGGATCGTACCAGCAGATTGTGGCATCAGGTGCATTAAGTTTTTCAAGCTCTGTTTTGGCGATTTCTGCTACAATTTCGCTTAATGGACGAACTTGATTAGAGTTGTTTGGCGTTGTTAATTCCATTGATTTGGCCTTGAAATTATTTGGTAATTTTTGGCTATGATAGCACAAACTCTTGCTCTCAGCCTAGCGCTCGTCAAACAATTTTCTCATTTATTACAGTATTTACGCAAGTGTCACACTTAAATCAACTTGTAGGGTGCGTCAGACGAAGTTATAGAGCGATTATTGAGGGTTTGAACCTATGACGCACCCTACTATAATGTGCTATGGGGTAGACAAGTTTAATTAGGTTGTTGCGGGAGTGGGTGAGGAGTCAGTTGAAGGAAGAAAAGTGAGGAGGGTGAGGAGTGCGATCGCGCTTTTGAGTAAAAGCACAAAAGCTATTCCCCACTCTTCGATTAATTTCGCAGCAGCAGCGAACAACTAAATATTGTTATGACGGGAATGGTTGCAATAGAAGCAAGCAAGTCGTAGATTTTCAATGGCATTGGAACCGCCATCGCGTTTAGCCATTAGATGCTCGATCGTCATTTGTTCTCTTGGGAGATACTTGCGACAATAACAACAGTAGGGGCCATACTGTTGAATCAGTCTTTCTCTTTTGTTGCGCTTTGCTTTGGGACTCATGTTAGCCATATTTAAAGGCTCCGATAGGTTGAATACTTACATTTCCAGCTTCGCCTCCTAGTGTCTGAAAATAAGGCTGAGTAAAGGTTTCAGGGTGTATAACTTCGTGAGTGAGTGTATGATTTCGTGTATGACTTTTGACAAAGCCAGTTAAGATAGTCATAAAATTCACGATCGGCGTATGACAAACCGAGGGATTAAAGCATCTCAAGAGGGCATCAAAAAAGCAGCAACAGCTTTGAGTCGCAACAACTTGAATAAGAAAGTTCTAGCAGAAGAGTTGGGACTTGCCAGGTCAACAGTCAGCAATTTTTTTAGAGGTATAGCAATTGACCGTATAAATTTTGAAGAGATTTGCCAAAAACTAGGTCTAGACTGGCGAGAGATAGTCGCTAAACCACCCAAGGAACCCGATCCACAAGTCGTACAGGAGGCAAACTCTAGTCTTGCTTCAGAAGATGTGGACGCCTTGGTGCAAGAACTACGGCAGCGTTGCCGCAACAAAATCCAATCCCAGTGCGGCACTCTGCGGATGTTGAATGTTCCCCAACCAATTGAAGTAGATCACCTTTATGTCGAAGTGAACATTCTGGAAAAGCCTACTAGCTGCATACCGTTAGAAATTTCTCAATTACCGTCAGTCTTCAATGCAGATACCGGAGAATTTGACCGTTTTGGGTTGGGCGAAGTGCGTCAGAAACGAGTAGCGGCACTGGAAGCCGTGAAAAAATTTCCCAAGCTGATGATGCTGGGCAAGCCTGGATCTGGGAAAACCACCTTTTTGAAACATCTTGCTATTAAGTGCAATAAAGGTGAGTTTTTCAAGGATAAGTTGCCAATTTTTGTTGGGCTGAAAAACTTTGCTGAAGATGCCAGTGACTCTGGTGATTTCAGTTTAGTCAACTACATTAGCCAATGCCTATCTAACTGTAACGTAAACGTATCAACTGAGCAAGTCGAAACTTTGCTTGAAAAAGGCAAAGCATTGATATTGCTGGATGGTTTGGATGAAGTGCCATCGCCTCTCCTTAAGAAAGTACTTAAATCAATTCGTCGTATTGCTGAAAAATATTACAATAATAATCTTGTTATCACTTGCCGCATCGCCGCCGATAATTTGGGGTTTGATGGATTTACCGATGTTCAAGTTGCAGATTTTAACTCCGAGCAAATAGCAGATTTCGCCAAAAAGTGGTTTGTGGCATTGGCAAAGGATTTTCAGCAAGAAGGGCAAGAAAAGGCATCTCAGTTTATCCAAAAGCTTCAGTCGCCAGAAAACAAGCAAGTCCGAGAACTCGCAGTTACACCAATCTTACTAAATTTAGCCTGTTTAGTATTCCAAGCGAATACAGATTTTCCCTCGAAACGCTCCAAACTGTATGAGCAAGGACTGGAAATTCTACTCAGGAAATGGGATGAAACAAGAGGTATTGAAAGAAATGAAGTTTATCGCAATTTGAATTTACCACGCAAGATTAATCTGCTTTCTCATGTGGCATATATCACATTTGAGCGAAGCAATTACTTTTTTGAACAAGATAAAATCCAGCAATTAATCACTGACTATTTGAAAAAATTACCAGATTGTCAAACTGATTTCGATGAATTACAACAGGATGGCTCAGATGTTTTGAAATCCATTGAGGCGCAACATGGGTTATTGGTGGAACGAGCGCAAGGTATTTATTCTTTCTCTCACCTAACATTTCAAGAGTATTTTACTGCCAAACAAATTGTTTCTAGTTCTAATCCAAATACTTTAAAAAGCCTGATTAACGAGAAGCGTTGGCGCGAAGTCTTTTTGCTAGCAGGTGAGATGTCGTGGCAGCCTAATACCTTGCTGTTGTTAAAGGAACAAATTGATGCGCTCGCTGCAAAAGACGAAAAATTACAAGAGATTCTGTTATGGATAAGTCAGAAATCAAGTTTAGTTGAAAAGCCGCATAAACCTGTAGCGGTTCGTGCTTTTTACCTTACTCTTATCCGCGTCGTTGGTCTTCTGATTGCCCGTGTCCATACTTATGATAATGATAATGATAATAATAAAGCCCGTAAGCGTAACCATGCCTATTCTTTTGCCCGTGCGCGTACCCTTGCCCTTGAGGAATCATCCAGCCACCTTGAGGTTTTCTTTGAAGTTAACCTTGACCGTGTACTTGCCCGTCTAATTGCGGTTAACCTTGAGCCTGAAATCAGTAAAATAATTCAACAGCTTCAGGCTGAAATGCCCGCTCCAGATGGAAACAAACAAATATTTGATTACTGGTGGAATTCTAACGATAAAGTATGGATTGAGCAATTAAAAACTTTAAACATTCCAGATTTCAATGTCAGTCGATATGACCTCTTCAACAAAACGCTCAAGGATTCACTTAAGACATACTACGATCTCAATCAATACTTATTCAATTGCTTGAAAAACGATGTCAATATCTCTCCAGAATTCCGGCATGAAATCGAGGATACATTATTATTACCCATTGCCGAAATTGAAAGGCGAAAAAGTGAGGTATGAACAAAGAGAGATTCCTTCGGATAGTTTCGCGCTTCGCATTCCTCCAACAAAGCGGGTCGCGAAGCGTGCTGAAGGCTTTCGCATTTTTTATATAAAAAGCAATCATTATTTGACAATAATCACTATCGAGAGATGTTAAAATAAATTTGTGAAAAGTACATCAACCCAAACAATAAATTGAGTTTCGATAACGTTTGCAAATTTCTCGCCGAAAGTTATCCCGAACAATTCGCCAGATGGTTGCTCTCTGGTAACATTTCCAATATCCAGGTACTTAAAACCGAACTGAGCATCGAACCCATACGCGCTGATTCTATCACTCTGCTGCGAACCATCAACGAAATTCTGCAACTGGAATTTCAAACTCTGCCGCAATCCAATCCACCACTCCCATTCCGGATGCTCAAATATTGGACGAGATTGTATGATGAATACAACTCCGAAATCGAACAAGTTGTCTTGTTTTTAAAGCGAACCAACTCACCCGATGTCTTTATCGACTCTTTTCAAAGTCGAAATACCATACACCGCTATCGAGTTATTCGGATGTGGGAACAAGATCCAGCGCCACTTTTGGCAAATCCCGCTCTGTTGCCTTTAGCTACTCTAGCTCAAAGTGATTCCCCCAACATTTTATTAGAGCAAGTCGCTCAAGAAGTCGCTAGAATCGAGTCAACCCAAGAGCGAGCGAATGTGGCAGCTTGTGTAAGCGTTCTTGCTGGTTTGCGCTTTGACAACAATGTGATTACCCAACTATTCAAAGAGGAAATTATGCAGGAATCTGTGTTCTATCAAAGTATCATCGAAAAGGGAGAGCAACGAGGACGCCTAGAAGGACGCCTAGAAGGACGGAAACAAGGAGAGGAGGCGTTGCTGCTGCGGCTGCTTACCCGTCGAATTGGCCGTATTACTCCTGAAATTCAAGTTCAAATTCAGCAGTTATCGATCGCACAATTAGAAGATTTGGGAGAAGCACTATTAGATTTCTCTCAACCAACTGATTTAACCGCTTGGTTAGAATCTCATCAGTCATAAATAAAACGATAAGTCCGCGCAGGCGGACTTGATTTTTTTAGGGTGAAAAGGAGAAACTAAACTTGGATCTAAAACAACGATTACAAAACCATCTCACGGAAATTGTACGCGATCGCGATCCGTACCTCTCATCGGCGGGCCATTTCTACGTGCAGCAGTACATCCGCGCACAGCTGCAACAGTGGGGAACCGTAGAAACCCACGAATTCACAGTCCGAGGTAAAACCCATCAAAATCTCATCCTCAATCTACCTTCTATTGCTCCCTCCCCGTCCACGGGAAGGGCTGGGGTGGGGTTACCACCGATTTTGATCGGCGCACATTATGATGGCGTACCGGGAACGCCAGGTGCAGATGACAACGCCACTGGTGTCGCCGTCTTACTAGAATTGGCGAGATCGATCGCAGCCAAACCGCCCAAATATCCAGTCCGATTTGTTGCCTTTGATATGGAAGAATACGGGATGTTGGGTAGTGCCGAATATGCAGATGAATTGAGACGACAAAAACAACCATTACGCTTAATGATATCATTAGAAATGTTGGGTTATTGCGATGAGACTCCTAATTCACAACGTTACCCAAAAGGGTTAGAACGCTTCTATCCAAATCGCGGTAATTTTATTGCTTTAATTGGTAATTTGTCAACAATTCCCGACCTAATTAACCTCAGCAGAAATATTCGCAAAAGTGGTACGCCGTCTGAATGGTTACCCGCACCAAATAGAGGTTTAATGGTTCCGCAGACGCGATTGAGCGATCATTCTCCTTTTTGGGATAATGGTTATCGAGCTATGATGATCACTGATACGGCTTTTATGCGAAATCCCCATTATCATAAAGCGAGCGATCGCATCGAAACCCTCAACCTAGACTTTCTCACCGGCGTCTATCGCGGTTTAGACATCGGCATCAGGCGACTGTAAATAATCTCATCAGTATCTCCTGTCTCTGGCTTCAGAACTGCGTTCGATCGATCGCCGCACTTCCCTTAAGGAACGCCCATTGGCTAACTGTCTTTTCCAAGTCCTGAGACCTTCTCTATCGACATTGCGACCTAACACTTCCCGATAAATTTGGTTAATCGCATTATCCGCTTCGTTACTGTTAGCCAGTTCCCGCCGAATATCCCGTAGCGATCGACCTCTTTCTAATTCTCTAGACCAAGTTCTCAATCCCCGGTAATCGGCCTCTCGCCCCAAGACTTGACGATAAATTTTGTTAATATCATCGTAGTAACGGGAATCACGCTCGTCTCGCTGTTTGTAACCTTCCCAGCTGTCGCCGTCCCGTTTCTGACTTAGGCAGGTGGAAAACCCGGCCTCCCTCATACAATCCTGTCCTTTAGCCGAGTCTGCTAAACTGTAAGGAATTAGTAGCGCGGCGATCGCTATTGTTGTGGTTGCGAACAAAGCTAGTTTCATTTTTGCTACCAGTTGCGAGTTGTCTATAATCGAATGGCACTAAGTTAAGCTGGGACACAAAAGGTAGAGCCTCATTTTCTTGCGACCAGGTTCAACCTGGTCGCAGGCTCAAGTTTTAGGATAAAGAATTTGAGATTGCAAATTAATTTTTTTTAATTTGCAATCTGTAACTTGCTTCCGCAAAGCGGTCATCTCAAATTTGAAATTATCTTGACAAATCACCCCTTATGTTGATCGGAGAAAGAATTGTCCTACTTTGCTTCTCTGACTCACTTACCTCCTGGGCCATCATGCCTGTTCGGGTCTTTCTTCTGCTTCTTAGTACCATCAGATTCTTTTTTAGCCTTCTTAGTTTCTTTATTGCCCTTGTCCTTTGACATAACTGTTCTCCACTAGAAGTTACCTTAATTGTATGTTAAAAATAACGATTTGGGATAGGCAGGAGCTTTTTTAGGATGTGGTGTACGATTCTCTCGCTGGAAGGGATAGCATAGTTCAGGAATATTTTTGGTGTAGCCTCTTTGCGGATGTAAAGTCGGCGCTGACAGAGGCGGAAGACTTAAAAATCTCCCATCAGTATGATGACGATAAACGAGGCAGAGTGATGAGTCTCTACATAATGGCATTTTCGACAATCCCGTTTGGCAATCTATTCGCAGGTGCATTAGCTGAAAAGATTGGTGCTAGCTATACATTAACGATCGCCGGAATATTTTGTATTTTGGGTTCGGTTTTTTTTGCCAAACAGCTTCCCACTTTAAAGTAATTACTTCGCCCAATACTATGCTAAACTCGGCATAATCGGTTAGGTATATTGTTAGAAAAAAAGCTAGTTGAGATCGCCAAACATGAGTAAAGACATTTTTGAATTACTTAGTCCGAAGGAAATTCTATCCTGGGCAACCTTGCCGATCTCGGTCAAAATCCGCTGGGCTTTTTGACCAAGTGTGGGGGTGAATACGGTGATAAGAGGTATTCCAAGTTTAGGGGCTAATAAACTATTTTTACCAAGAGCTACAGTAAAAAGCACTATAATAATTTTTATCAGTAAATTTGGTTGATTATTCCTAGTCATGTATTCAAAAAATAGTGGTTGGCAATTCTGGATCGATCGCGGTGGTACTTTTACTGATATCGTGGCGCGGCGTCCCGATGGACAGCTGGTTATTCATAAGCTGCTGTCGGAGAATCCAGAACGCTATACAGACGCACCCGTACAGGGGATTCGGGATATCTTGGGAATCCCTGGTGATGCACCCATTCCAGCTGATGAGATTGCAGTTGTCAAAATGGGAACAACGGTGGCGACGAATGCGCTGCTGGAACGAAAAGGCGATCGCACAGTTTTACTCATCACCAAAGGTTTCCGAGACGCCCTCCGCATCGGCTATCAGAATCGCCCCGATATCTTCGCTCATCATATTATACTGCCAGAAATGCTCTACGATCGAGTCATCGAAGTAGAAGAACGCTACCTAGCACATGGTCATGAATTAATCCCGGTACAAACAGGATATATCCGGTTTTTACAACAAGCTTATTATGAAGGAATTCGCAGCTGTGCAATTGTGTTTCTGCACGGTTATCGCTATCCCGAACACGAGAAAAAAGTCGCAAATATTGCACGCAGAATTGGTTTTACTCAAGTATCCGTATCCCACGAAGTCAGCCCTTTGATGAAGCTTGTCAGTCGCGGCGATACCACTGTTGTCGATGCCTATCTTTCCCCCATTTTGCGGCGATATGTAAATCGGGTTAGCAGTCAGTTGGGTAATACTAAATTAATGTTTATGCAGTCCAATGGTGGACTTGCCGATGCACAACTATTTCAAGGCAAAGATAGTATTTTATCTGGCCCTGCGGGGGGAATTGTCGGTGCTGTGCAAACAAGTTTGATGGCAGGTTTCAATAACATTATCAGTTTCGATATGGGTGGCACTTCCACCGACGTTGCACATTATGCTTCGCAGGCGCAGGCGGGGACGCCTGCGCCACAATACGAACGCACATTTGAGACGGAAGTTGCGGGGGTGCGACTGCGGACACCGATGATGGCAATTCATACGGTGGCTGCGGGCGGTGGTTCGATTCTATACTTTGATGGTTCGCGTTATCGCGTAGGGCCTGAGTCGGCTGGCGCAAATCCCGGCCCCGCTTGTTATCGTAAGGGTGGGCCGCTGACGGTGACGGATTGCAACGTGATGGTGGGCAAGTTGCAGCCTGAATTTTTCCCGAAGGTGTTTGGCCAAAATGGGTATTTGCCGCTGGATGTAGAGGTTGTGCAGCAGAAGTTCGCTTCGTTGGCGGCAGAAATTGGCGATCGCACACCCGAACAGGTGGCCGCTGGATTTTTGGCGATCGCAGTCGATAAAATGGCTAACGCGATTAAAAAAATCTCCCTCCAGCGCGGTTATGATGTGTCGGAATATACGTTGTGTTGTTTTGGCGGTGCGGGGGGACAACACGCTTGTTTAATTGCCGATGCTTTGGGGATGAAGCAGGTGTTTCTCCATCCTTACGCGGGTGTGTTATCCGCTTATGGTATGGGTTTGGCGGATGTGCGTGCGCTCCGGGAAAAGGCAATTGAGGCTCCTTTGAGTGAGGATTTGTTGCGATCGTTGAAACCGATTTTGGCTGAGTTAACGGCGGAGGGGAAAAAGGAATTGAACCGCACAACAAAATCCGTGCATCCGTCTTCCGAATCCGTGTTGTGCAAGGTTTATTTGCGATATGAGGGCACGGATTCGTCGCTAATTGTTGATTTTGGCGATATTGCAGCGATGAGGCAGGAGTTTGAGGAGGCACATCGGCAGCGTTACGGTTTCATTGTGTCAGAAAAGGCATTGATTGTTGAGGCGGTTTCGGTTGAGGTGATTGGAAAAACTGATGTGCCGGAAGAACCGCTGATTGTGGCACAGGCGTCCTCGCCCGTGTCGTCGGATGCACCTGTGTCGGTAGCTACTGTGCAGATGTGGACGGCAGATGCTTGGCACGAAACGCCTGTCTATAAACGGGAGGATTTGCAACCGGAAGACTACATTTCTGGCCCTGCAATAATCGTAGAAGCAATAGGCACAAATGTCATAGAACCGGGTTGGCAAGCTGAATTAACCCAGCGCAATCATTTGATTTTGAAGCGTTCAGCGGATTTGCAATCCAAAATCCAAAATCCAAAATCCTCTGGTGCTTCGGTGGGCATCGTGACGGGAACCGCCAAGACGCCCACTTCGCGCCAAATCCAAAATCGCCCCGATCCAGTTATGCTGGAAATTTTCAATAATTTGTTTCGTGCGATCGCAGAACAAATGGGCATCACTTTGCAAAATACTGCCTCCTCAGTCAACATCAAAGAACGCCTAGATTTTTCCTGTGCAATTTTTGATAGAAATGGGCAATTAGTCGCCAACGCACCACACATTCCAGTGCATCTCGGTTCCATGAGTGAAAGCGTTAAAAGTATTATTGATGCTCATAGCAATAATATCAAACCTGGCGATGTTTATGTTTTGAACAATCCCTACAACGGCGGCACTCACTTACCCGATATCACCGTTATTACTCCTGTTTTTGGGATCTCTTCCACTCCCCCACTCTCCCCCTCTCCCACTCCCCCCCTTTTCTACGTCGCCTCGCGAGGACATCACGCAGACATCGGCGGCATTACCCCAGGTTCGATGCCACCCAACAGCACAACCGTAGAAGAAGAAGGCGTATTGATTGATAATTTCCAATTAGTAGAACAAGGACATTTCCGCGAAAAAGAACTACTGGAACTCCTCACATCTGGCACATATCCAGCGCGTAACACAGCCCAAAATATAGCAGATTTACAAGCGCAAATTGCTGCCAACGAACGCGGCGTGCAAGAACTCCTCAAGATGGTGGAACATTACGGTTTAGAAACAGTACAAGCTTACATGGGATTTGTGCAAGATCATGCTGAAGAGTCAGTCCGTCGCGTTATCGATGTGCTGAAAGATGGCAGTTTCACCTGTCCTTTGGATAATGGCAGTAAAATTCAAGTTGCAATTGCGATCGATAAATCCACCCGTAGCGCCAAGATTGATTTTACCGGAACTTCACCACAACTAAATAGCAACTTCAACGCACCAGCAGCAGTGTGCAAAGCAGCAGTTTTATACGTTTTTCGCACATTGGTAAATGACGATATTCCCCTCAATGCCGGTTGTCTCAAACCTTTAGACATTATCATTCCCGAAGGTTGTATGTTAAATCCGCGTTATCCTGCTGCCGTAGTTGCCGGAAATGTGGAAACTTCCCAGGCAATTACCGATGCTTTGTACGGTGCTTTGGGAGTAATGGCAGCTTCTCAGGGAACGATGAATAATTTCACGTTTGGAAATGAAACATATCAATATTATGAAACGATTTGCGGCGGTTCTGGTGCTGGTGCTGATTTCGATGGCACCGATGCAGTTCACACTCACATGACGAATTCGCGCCTCACCGATCCAGAAGTTTTAGAATGGCGGTTTCCTGTGGTTTTGGAAAGTTTTTCTATTCGTCCCAATAGTGGTGGAAATGGGCGTCATCGTGGCGGAAATGGGGTAATTCGCCGCCTTCATTTCCGCGAAAAAATGACGGCGGGAATATTATCGGGGCGTCGGGTTGTTGCGCCTTTTGGGTTGCTGGGTGGTGAAGCTGGTGCTGTGGGGAGAAATTATGTGCTGCGTTGGGATGGAAGTGTGGAAAAATTGGGAAGTACTGCTGTTGTGGAAATGAATTTTGGTGATGTGTTTGTAATAGAAACTCCTGGGGGTGGGGGTTATTTGATCGGATAGGTAACAAAAATGTCTCTTCTCAGGCGTACTTCTGTAGAAGCATTTGGATCGTATGGTGTTGTATTATTACCAAATGGTAAAAAAGAAGGAAGTTCTGATGTTTCGCTGCACAAGGGAACGAAAAGATCGTAAATAAATGACTCGGATACAGACGGGATGCCAAGTCGAACTCCTATTGCTTGGGCGATCGCCTCAGCTCGGTTGCGAGCGTCTTTCACGGCTGCTTGGTAAGCCGCTCTCACTAAAGTCTGACAGTCTTTCATCGCATATCGCACACTTACGCTCCCGACAACAAGCTTGCCGTTTTTGCTAGCCGCTTCGTTAACTGTATTTACGATTTGTTGTATGCGATCGCGAGTTGGGTTGTCCGCTTTCACCAGCACCTTGACACCGCCCTTAGTCGCTGGAAAGGGGAACGGAAATGAACTCGCGCTGCTGCTACTGCTGCTGCTCACCTCGATCGCATTAGCTGGTACACCGATCGCAATTAGGGCATCGACTATAGGTTTTAGTCTTTCTTTTGTTAGCATCTCTACCGTTGGTTGAACCTCGGACGGTGTATTTTCTTCTGATTGTTGCGTTAGTGATGGTAGCGATGGAAGGGATGGAGGCTCAAAAGGATTGTTGCTGTTAAATGTGAATTGAACACTCGCCGTTTCTGCTGGGATACTCACTTGTCCTTGGCCTAAAACCATTATAGCGCGACGGTTATTTACAGAGGGAAAAAACATCTGGGCGACGCGACGATCGCTGTTTGCAGTGTTAGCCAAGCTTTCAGCCAAAGCTATTTTAGGTGTTGTTACCTCAAGCCCCATAGTGAGCGTAGCCAACATCAGCGTCGGGATAACCATTCTTTTCATTGCGAGGGAATCTCCTTTTGTGTCATCAAAATTAATAGATATTTCTGATATAGAACCAGATTTTGACACAATAAGCAAGGTTAAGTTACGAACATTCGCGTGCGATCGCCAATAATTCCGCCACTGCGATCGCACCTCCTACTATTTCAGTGCGGACGCTATCGCTTAGAAATAAACCCTAAACCTTGATACAATAAAAACTAAACGCAAAGTTAAATAAGCAACGCAAGCCATGACTCAAACAACACCAAAACGCCCTCGTCGTCGAGGTAGGCTATTTCCAGAATACACGATACCGCCAGAAGAACTAGCCAGACGCCAAGCTGAAAAAGATGCCCGTTCTCAGCGTTATTACGAGATTTTTGCACAAGTCAGCCCTCAACTGATAGAAAATCATTACAATTGGTTTATTGTTATTGAGCCAAACAGTGGTGATTATTTTATCGATACTGATGAAGAAGTAGCTGTTCAAAAAGCTCGTCAAAAGTACCCTAGTGGTATGGTTGGTATCATGCGTCTTAATGAAACAGGAACTTGTGGGATGATATGATTTCAGGCAAGTTCGGTGATATCGGCGAGCTAATTTTTGAACTTGATTTAATTGCTGTTGACGGAGAAAGGTTCACTATCGATGTGCTACTGGATACAGGTTTTACAACAGGCTGGCTAGCACTTGACACCCAAGATGTTGTCAGTCTGGGATGGTCTATGATTGAAAGTGAACGAGCGATGCAAACGGCACGGGGCGAGGAATTTTTTGACATATATGAGGGAAGAGTTGTACTCGATGGACAAGAGTACATTATTCCCGTTTTGGCGGGAGGAGATATTCCCGAATCTCTACTGGGTTTGCAATGGTTGAAAATGCTGCCACTGACGGTGAATTTTGCCGCAGGTGTGCTGACGCTGGGGTAAATAGGAAAAAGCGATCGCACAGCCGTAAAAGGAAGAGCGATCGCTCTTATATATCCATAGCTAGTATATAATTACTAATACTTGAATAAGCAACGCAAGTCATGACTCAAACAACACCAAAACGCCCTCGTCGTCGAGGCAGACTATTCCCAGAATACACGATACCGCCAGAAGAACTAGCCAGACGCGAAGCTGAAAAACAAGCACGCTGTCAGCGGAGTAGGCTGGTTTTTGAACAAGTTTGCCCTCAATTGATAAATGATCATTACAACTGGTTCATTATTATTGAGCCAACCAGCGGTGATTATTTTATCGATCCCGATGAAGAAGTAGCGAATCAAAAAGCGCGTCAAAAGTATTCTAGTGGCTGGCTCGTTACTTTCCGAATCAATGAGACAGGAGCCTGTGGGATGATATGATTTCAGGTAGGTTCGGCGAGATTGGAGAGCTAACTTTTGAAATTGATTTAATTGCATCTGATGGAGAGAGATTCCCTGTAGAAGTGTTACTAGATACGGGGTTTACGACAGGCTGGCACTTGATACCCAAGATGCTGAAAGTTTAGGATGGTCTGTGATTGAACGTAATCGGACAATGCAGACGGCACGGGGATGGGAGTATTTTGACATATATGAGGGAAGAGTTGTACTGGATGGACAAGAGTACATTATTCCCGTTTTGGCGGGAGGAGGAATTCCCGAATCTCTACTGGGTTTGCAATGGTTGAAAATGCTGCCACTGACGGTGAATTTTGCCGCAGGTGTGCTGACGCTGGGGTAAATAGGAAAAAGCGATCGCACTTCCCCAACCCCCACCAGATAAAAAGTGCGATCGCTTCCTAAACATGGTAAGCCGTTATCGTTACTTGCATATCAGAACTGTAGATAGATTCAACTCTAGGGAAAGTCGGATGGCTCCACCAAACCTTAACTCGATTTCCTTTTGCTGGCGCAGATCCAATTCTGATATAGCCAGCATTTACCATCAATTGTTCAAAATCAGCTACTGGTAAAGTTTTAGCTGAAATTGGGGGAATGCCTTGGATGGTGTGTTTATCAAGGGTCATAGCTCCCTTGATAGGTACTATATATCCGATAACCGGGTAATACTAACGCCATCCCAGCAAAACTATGAATTGTACCCGGATAAGTTTCTTCAGCTTCACTACCACCGATGCGTATTTTGAGGGAGCCAAACCAAAGATAAAAGCCTGGAATTAGAGCGTCCATGCTGTAGGCGATCGCGCTCAACCGATCACAAATTCGAGTAGATGTAGAGCCTTTCCATGAACTTTTTCTATTGTTGCTATATGGATCGTGAGAGGTCTGCATAACATCCTTCTTTAGCAAGCAGTGTACAAATTACTGTCAATCAAAAAATACCAATTATACCTAATTATTTAGAATAGCAAATTATAGATTTAATGTCAAATTGGTACGTTGTTGCGCGTCATCGCTCTTTAAGATAGCGCTGAAGCGCAACAACATATCTGACAAGGCTAGGGCGAAGAATTATCGGCTGTAAAGTTGGGTAAGCTCTAAAAGACGATCGCACAATTCTTTGGTAATAACTTCTGATGTTTCGTAGCGCCAGCGCCAGTTACCGGGAATTTTACTGGGGTCGTTCATTCTCCCGCTATTATCCAAACTTAAAATATCTTGGAGTGGGACGATCGCTAAGTCGGCTACTGAAGCTAAAGCTACACGAATCATCACCCAATTAATTTCCTTAATTTCTTCAGGATCTGAATAACCAAGGTATTTAGCGACTAATTCCTTCTCTGCTGAACTGGCTTGTTTCCACCAACCCAAGGTTGTATCGTTGTCGTGGGTGCCGGTGTAAACTACGCAGTTTTTTACATAATTGTGCGGTAAATAAGCGTTGTCAGAACCTTCGCTGAAGGCAAACATCAAGATACGCATACCGGGAAAGTCGAAACTATCGCGCAATTCTTCAACTTCCGGTGTGATAATACCTAAGTCCTCTGCCAATACTGGAATATTTCCTAAAGTAGTGCCGAGAGTTTCAAAGAATTCTACTCCCGGCGCTTTTACCCACTCACCATTAATAGCATTTTCTTCCCCAGCCGGAACTTGCCAGTAAGCTTCAAATCCTCGGAAGTGGTCAATACGAACTATGTCTACATATTGCAAGGTTGCCTTAAATCGCTTTATCCACCAAGCATAGTTAGTTTTTTGCAATTCATCCCAGTTATAGACTGGATTTCCCCACAACTGTCCGGTGGCGCTGAAATAATCTGGGGGAACACCCGCTATAAATGCCGGTTCTAACGTTTCCGGGTCTAGTTTAAAAATCTCTGGATTTCCCCAAACCTCGGCACTATTATGACAAACATAAATAGAAACATCACCAACAATTTTAATATTTTTATTATTGGTATATTTCCGCAGTTTTCTCCATTGTTCAAAGAATTTAAACTGCAAAAATTTCTGGAACGTGATGCTGTCTTGCAAAACCTCTGCTTGGGCTTTCAAGGCATCTGGTTCCCGTCTGGCGATCGCTCTTTCCCAATAATTCCAACTCTTGCCCAAGTTCGCTTCCGATAACGCCATAAACAGAACGTAGTCATCCAGCCAATCAGACTGCTCTTGACAAAACTGTTCAAATTCTGTGTGGCGTTTGTTGCTTAAAGATTGCTTGAAGCGATCGTAAGCAAGTCTGAGAAATTTAGATTTGTGGGATATGACTTTATCGAAATCAACCTTATGAGGATTTTGGTCTGGACTTGACGGTAGCGGTGTCAGATCGTCGGCGCTTAATAAGCCTTCTTCTGCTAATATGTCAAGACTAATAAGTAAAGGATTTCCTGCAAAGGCGCTAAAGTTCATCGTATAGGGAGAATGTTCGTACCCGGTTGGCCCCAAAGGCAGAACTTGCCACAACTTTTGACCGCTTCTCTCTAAGAAATCAACGAATTCGTAAGCCGATTTTCCCAGATCGCCAATCCCAAATCGGCTTGGCAGACTGGTCGGGTGTAACAAAATTCCACTGGAGCGTTGAAAAGTCATGGCAATTTTTTATATTGTCCAAAAGTTAAGAATAGCGCTTGAATCAAAGGATTTCAATAATACTTTAGATAGATGTGTGTTGAATCGAAGAAGTTTTTAACCACAGATGATAAGTGTTGACTTGGCGTGGGGTATGATTTTGGTTCTACTACGGGACTTGGAAAGACAATTTCCACCGTTGGTGAGATGTGCCCGATGCGATCGCAGCTTATCATAAGTCAAAAGGTCAGGATAATGGTAAACTATGGCTATAAAAGTTAAGCCAGCGTGCGTGACAGACTCAAATCTAAAATCCAAAATCTAAAATCTAAAATCCAAAATTGACTGTGGAGAAAATGCAGAACTTAACATTAAATGACGACCCCCTGTGGTTTAAGAACGCCATCATTTATGAAGTGCCTGTTCGCGCCTTTGCCGATAGTAACGGTGATGGCATTGGCGACTTTCGGGGGCTGACAGAAAAACTGGATTATCTCCAAGATTTAGGAATCACCGCAGTCTGGTTGCTGCCTTTCTTTCCTTCGCCGTTACGGGATGATGGCTACGATATTGCAGACTACACCAATGTCAACCCGATTTATGGCACATTGTCAGATTTTCAAGAGTTTTTGTCAGCAGCTCATCAACGAGATATTCGCGTAATTATTGAGTTAATTATTAACCATACTTCTGACCGGCATCCGTGGTTTCAGCGGGCGCGTAGGGCACCCAAGGGCAGTAAGGAACGAGATTTTTACGTTTGGAATGATCGCCCAGAAAAATATGAGGAAGCGAGGATAATTTTCAAAGATTTTGAAACATCTAATTGGGCTTGGGATTCTGTTGCAAAAGCTTATTACTGGCATCGCTTCTACTCCCATCAACCAGACCTAAATTATGACAATCCATCTGTACGCGAGGCGGTGTTTGAAGTTCTCGATTTCTGGTTGGATATGGGGGTAGATGGGTTACGTATGGATGCGGTTCCTTATCTGTACGAACGGGAGGGAACTAACTGCGAAAATCTGGCAGAAACTCATCATTTTCTGAAGCAACTGCGATCGCGCACAGACGCCAAATACCCTCACCGGATGTTGCTAGCTGAGGCGAATCAATGGCCTGAAGATGCGGCACAATATTACGGGGATGGTGATGAGTGTCACATGAACTTCCATTTTCCCCTCATGCCGCGCTTGTTCATGTCACTGCGGATGGAAGATAGCTTTCCGATTATCGACATTCTCAAACAAACTCCTACCATTCCCGATAATTGTCAGTGGGCATTATTTCTTCGCAATCACGACGAACTCACCCTGGAAATGGTGACAGACGAAGATCGGGACTATATGTATCGCGTTTATGCCCAAGATACCGAAATGAGAATAAATTTGGGCATTCGCCGCCGATTGGCACCTCTGTTGAGTAACGATCGCCGTCAGATCGAATTACTCAATAGCTTGCTGCTGTCACTCCCTGGAACTCCCGTCCTCTACTACGGGGATGAAATTGGCATGGGAGATAACGTTTATGTAGGCGATCGCAACGGCGTTCGCACCCCCATGCAGTGGACTGGCGATCGCAACGCCGGTTTCAGTCGCGCCAATCCCCAGAAATTGTATTTACCCATCATCGTTGAGTCAGAATATCACTACGAAGCAATCAACGTAGAGGCACAACGGAGTAACCCCAATTCTCTCTGGCATTTCATGAGACGCCTGATGGCAACCCGCAAGCGTTTCCAAGCATTCGGTAAAGGAACTTTTGAATTCCTGCATCCAGAAAACCGCAAAGTGCTTGCCTTCATCCGCACTTACGGTGACGAACGCATCTTAGTGGTGGCGAATTTATCGCGCTTTGTGCAAACAGTGGAACTTGATTTATCACCCTTCAAAGGCGTAATGCCAGTAGAAATTTTTGGTCGCACTCAGTTCCCAACCATCGGCGATTCGCCCTACTTCATCAGCATTAGTCCCTACGCATTTTATTGGTTTACTCTCAAACCTCAACCCAGCTTAAACCAGATGCCGAAACCGCAAACACAGTTACCGACTTTAGCTGTCAGCGGCAAGTGGCAAAATGTTTTTTCCCAACCAGAATTGAAAGCGACTCTGGAGTCTATTCTGTCGGATTATCTGTATACCTGTTCCTGGTTCGCCCACAAAGACAGAACTATTTCTAATGCAAATATCGTGGAAGCGATCCCGATATCCTATAAAGATAAAGAAGCTAGGATAATTCTGTTGCGGGTCGAGTATATCCAAGGAGAACCCCAAACTTATCAACTCTTCCTATCTTACGCAGAGGGCGAGTCAGCAATACATTTTTTGGCGGACAGCAGCGCCTGTGCGATCGCACGTCTTCAGGTGCAAGGAAAAGATGAAATTGGGGTATTATTCGATGCTATAGCGGACAAGAATTTTCTTACCTCCCTGCTGACTGGAATTGTCCACAATAGTTCCTACCGGGGAATGGTAGGAGAACTGGTTGCGACTACAACCGATCTATTTCCTCCAGAAGCTTTAAATATTCACCTCGAAACAAATCTTATGCGAGGAGAACATAGGAATACTTCTGTAGTTTATGGCGATCGCTTTATCCTCAAACTCTTCCGCAAAGTTGAGGAAGGCGTTAACCCAGATCTGGAGATCCGGCGCTTCCTGGGTGACAAAAAACTTTTGAAACACTTTACCCCTATCACCGGATATCTGGAGTATCGTCGCTCAAAAACCGAAGCAATTACAGTGGCGATATTGCAAGAATATGTCCAAGATGCCCGGAATAGCTGGGACTATACCCTCGATAGTCTGCGCGACTACTTCGATCGCATTACTACCCAGCAAACAGAAATTACCGAAGTACCCATTCCCGCAGTTTCCCTGTTAGATTTACAGGGAACGGATATTCCCCCATTAGCAAACCAAACGATCGGTTCCTACTTAGCTTTAGCGCAACTTTTGGGTCAGTCTACCGCCGAACTTCATGTTGCTTTAGCTTCCGATCGAGAAAATCCCAACTTTGCCCCAGAACCCTTCTCAACATTTTACCAGCGTTCTATCTACCAGTATGCACGCAACCTGACTGGACAAGTATTTTTGTTGTTGAAAAAACAATTGAAATCTTTACCACCCGACACCCAAAAATTGGGGCATCTTGTCCTCAATCGCCAAGAAGAATTTCTGGGACGATTCCAGTTAATCCTGAATGAAAAGATTACGGCGATGCGTACCCGCTATCATGAAGATTATCATTTAGGACAAGTGCTTTACACGGGTAATGACTTCATTATCATTGATTTTGAAGGCGATCCGACTCGCACTTTAAGCGAACGACGCATGAAGCGATCGGCCCTACGAGATGTAGCTGGAATGCTGCAATCTTTCTATCATGCTGCTAACATTGCACTCCGCAGCGAAATAGAAAGCGGTACGATTCGCCTTGACAATCTTCCCGTCATGACAGCTTGGAGTACATTTTGGTACAAATGGGTGAGTGCTGCTTTTCTTAATTCCTATCTAGAAGTTGCAGGGAAAGATAGCTTCTTACCAAAGAATAAGCAAGAACTGCAAGTTTTGCTGGATGGGTATTTGTTGGAGAAAACGATCTACGATTTGGGCTACGAACTTAACAATCGCCCAGATAGGGTGGAGATTCAACTACAGCGGTTACTTGAGTTTTAACTAATAGATGTAGGGTGTCTTGCCGACACCCTAAGTTTTATTTTTCTTTTGTTACTATGGAGGTCGATCGCATTTATTATGGTCAATTCCGACAACTTGAATTTGCTTTTGAAGGTCAACGGCACTCAACATACCCTGCAAATTGACCCGCGTGTCACATTACTGGATGCGCTACGAGAGAAAATTGGATTGACTGGCACTAAAAAAGGTTGCGATCGCGGTCAGTGTGGCGCTTGTACAGTGTTAGTTGATGGACGGCGCATCAACTCTTGCCTAACACTTGCCGTCATGTATCAAGAAACTGAAATTACCACAATTGAAGAACTGGCAAAAGGTGACGAACTGCATCCAATGCAAGCTGCCTTCATTAAACACGATGGATTTCAGTGTGGATATTGTACCCCCGGTCAAATTATGTCCGCCGTTGGTCTTTTAGCTGAAGGATGCCCCAGTGACGATGCCGAAATCAAAGAGTGTATGAGTGGGAATATCTGTCGTTGCAGCGCTTATCCCGGTATTGTTGCCGCTATTCAAGAGGTTCGCCAAATGCAACCAAATTTGTAACCAAATCTGTATTTTCCTGCCCATCCCACAAGAAGTTCAGAAAAACTGACTATCAAATTAGATGCGTAGCAGCTTATCATTCATGTACTAACGATGCAACCAAACACGATCTAAACCATGAAACCATTCAGTTACGTGCGTGCAACCAATCAAAACACAGCTATTCAGGGAGTTGCCGATCGTCAAAGCGCAAAATTTATTGCGGGTGGCACGAACTTAATCGATTTGATGAAAGTAGAAGTAGCGCAACCCGATCGACTTGTTGATATTACCCAATTACCGTTATCCGAAATTGAAATAAATTCCGATGGTTTGCGAATAGGGGCGTTAGCAAGGAATAGCGATTTAGCATATAATCCAGAAGTGCGATCGCATTACCCCCTCCTTTCCCAAGCTATCCTGGCAGGCGCATCGCCGCAACTCCGCAATATGGCAACAGTCGGCGGCAATTTGATGCAGAGAACGCGCTGCTACTATTTTATGGATATTGCAGCACCTTGCAACAAAAGAGATCCCGGTGCCGGTTGTGCCGCAATTGAGGGATATAACCGCATTCACGCTATCTTTGGGGCAAGCGACAAGTGCATCGCCACCCATCCTTCGGATATGTGCGTGGGACTGGCGGCGCTAGATGCTAAAGTGCGCGTTGCGGGTTCAAATGGCGATCGCATTATTCCTATCGCAGACTTTCACCGTTTACCTGGAGACATACCAGAAAGAGATACCGTACTAGAACAAGATGAACTAATCGTAGCTATCGATTTACCAAACTCACCCTTTGCCAAAAACTATCACTATCTCAAAGTTAGAGATCGCGCTTCCTATGCTTTTGCCCTAGTTTCCGTTGCTGCTGCCCTTGAGATTGAGAATGGCACAATTAAAGCAGCAAGAATAGCATTAGGTGGAGTTGCCCATAAACCTTGGCGGGCATTCGTCGCAGAAGATATTTTAGTCGGTGCCAAACCCACCGAAGAAACCTTCGCAGCTGCTGCTACAGCAACCATCAGGGAGGCCAAACCATACCGACACAATCAATTTAAAGTCGAAATGGCAAAACGTGCGATCGTTCGGGCATTGATAAATGCAACAGAGAAATCTTAAAACATCGATCGAATCTTTTCTCTTTTCTTAGTGGTTCGTAAAAAAAAACATCTGATATCGTCAAATTGTCTGTTATTATCGTTGGTTAAATTTTTACCACAGATGAAGAGAGATGAACACAGATGAACACAGATAAGAATAAGAACAGGAATTTTTTAGTAACCGATGCGTAAGGACATGATATGAATAAAACAATTGGCAAACCCATAAATCGAGTTGACGGTCGCCTAAAAGTAACTGGTGAGGCCAAATACTCTGGCGAAATTCCTCTCGAAAATATCGCTTATGGTGTCATAATTACCAGCACGATCGCACGCGGTCGCATCAAACACATCAACACCAGCGTTGCCGAAAAATCCCCCGGCGTAATTGGCATCATCACCCACCTGGATGCGCCCAAACTCTACGCCCGTCCCAACTTCGGTCACGAAGGTGCGGCGGGAGAAAAACTTGCACCTTTGCAAAATTCCACAATTTACTACAGCGGTCAAGCAATTGGCGTTGCGATCGCCGATACTCTAGAACGCGCTACCTACGCTGCTTCTCTCGTCAAAGTTGATTATGTAGTGGAAACACCTCTAACCGAGATGGGAAAAGAAAGAGATCGGGCATATCCGATCGAAAAATTCGTTGAATTCACCGTAGAATTCGCGCTAGGCGATGCGGATGCCGAATTTGCCAAAGCAGAGGTAAAAATAGAAGCGACCTACACCACCCCCACCGAACATCACAATCCGATGGAACCCCACGCCACAGCAGCGGTTTGGGAGGGAGAAAACCTCACCGTTTACGATTCCACCCAGTATATCTTCGGTATGCGTGAGGGATTGGCAAAGATGTTGGGCATCCCGCACGCAAACGTGCGCGTGCTATGCAAGTTTATCGGTGGTTCGTTTGGTTGTAAATACGGACTGTGGGCCCATACTCCCTTAGCTGCGATCGCAGCACGCCAGTTTCGCCGTCCGGTAAAAATTGTCCTCACTCGCGAACAAATGTTCGGACTTGTCGGACATCGTAGCGAAACCGAACAGCAGATCAAATTAGGCGCAACGCCAGAGGGTCGCCTCACAGCACTGATTCATCAAGGCATCTCCCAAACTTCCATATTTGACGAATTTGTGGAAACCTTTACCACAACCTCTCGCACGATGTACGCCGTTCCCAATCTGCGAACAGCGCAAAGCGTAGTGCCACTAAATAAGGGAACGCCAACCATTATGCGGGCACCGGGAGAAAGTGTGGGGACATTTGCCCTAGAATCGGCAATGGATGAACTTGCCTGGGCCCTCAAGCTCGATCCGATCGAGTTGCGACTTCGCAATTACGCTGAAGTGCATCCCGCACGGCAAGTTCCCTGGTCGAGTAAATCGCTTAAAGAGTGTTACGCATTGGCGGCAGAAAAATTTGGTTGGTCGCGCCGTACCCCAGAACCGGGTTCTATGCGAGACGATCGTTATCTGATTGGTATGGGTATGGCAAGTGCTTGTTTCCCGATGGAACATTTTCCCGCTTCTGCTATTGCACGTATCTTTGCAGATGGCAGCGTTGTGGTGCAAAGTGGTTCCCAGGAAATTGGCACGGGAACGGCAACGGTAATGGCGCAACTGACGGCAGATATGTTGGGTGTGCCGGTGGAGAAGGTGCGGTTTGAGTTTGGGGATACGGAATTAGCGCGATCGCCCGGTACTGTCGGTTCGGGTACTGCTGCTAGTGTCGGGACTGCGGTACATGGCGCGGCAAAGGCAGTCCGGGCTAAGGTGGTGGCGTTGGCGCAAAAAGACCCGAATTCCCCCCTTTACGGAGTTCCCGAACCGGATATCGAAACATCACAAGAACGCATTTTTGTTAAGAACAATTCAGCTAAAGGGGAAACTTATCAGGCAGTTTTGGCACGCCACAATCTCGAATATATTGATGCCAACTTTGATGCCAAACCAGAAGAAGAAGAGGAATTTGCCAAGTGTTCTTTCGGGGCGCATTTTGTCGAGGTGCGGGTCGATCCTGAGTTGGGTGAGGTGCGTCTTACCCGCGTGGTGGGGGCGTTTGCTGCTGGACGGATTTTAAACGAAAAGACGGCCCGATCGCAAATAAGTGGTGCCACAATTATGGGCATCGGTATGGCATTGCATGAAGAAACCATCACCGATCCGCACACGGGACGAATTGTGAATGACAATTTAGCCGAGTATCACCTTCCCGTCAACGCCGATATTCCCCCAATTGATATCTATTTTATAGATGAAGTAGATACCCACGTAAATCCTATTGGCGTAAAAGGTGCTGGTGAAGTTGGCATAACCGGCATTATCGCCGCAATAGCAAATGCTATTTATCACGCCACTGGCAAACGCATTCGCGATCTGCCAATTACACCCGACAAATTACTGTAAGGTAGGAAGGACAATATTTTGACAAAAATTCAACTTGGACAAAATACCGAAGCGGAAGTAATTAGAGCGATCGAATTCAATATGTTTGGACATAAGTCCTACTTTGCCCGCCATCTATCCACGATGGAAGTTATCGATAAACCGGATATGTTACTGATCGATTCAAGACTACCATCGGATACTTTCAACTATGTGTGTCGGGCAAATTTCCCTGAATCAGAAGTAGATTCTCGCATCGATTTTGCTCTCAATTATTTCCAGCAACGACAATTGCCGATCGCCTGGTGGATTGGGCCTAATTCTCAACCTGCTAACCTAGCCGAACATTTAGAAAAACATGGATTAAAACGAGTTGAACAAGCAGCAGGTATGGCACTGGATTTAAACCTACTTTCTGAAAATGATTTGTTGTTCAAAGATTTAAATATCCGAAAAGCCACTAAACTTGAACATCTTGAACATTATGCTCATATAATCGCTGCTTGTTGGAATCCCCCAGATCCTTCTGTTATCAAATTCTATCAACAAGCAGCAGCAATAGCATTCGATTCAGAAAGTCCGGTTCTCTTCTATATCGGTTACTTAGACAACGAACCGATCGCCACTAGCGAATTATTTTTGGACGCGGGAGTGGCGGGTATTTATGGTGTGGTTACTCTGGAAAAATATAGAAAACGCGGACTTGGCACGGCGATGACTTTAACTGCACTTTGTGATGCCAAAAAACAAGGTTATCAGACTGCGACTTTACAAGCATCAGAAGACGGTAAGAATCTCTACTCACGGCTAGGTTTTAAGGAATACGGTCATTTTTACATTTATCAATGAGAAAATTATGAATGAATTACAGGCAATTATCGACGCATTTGCAGACGTACAGCGGAATCATAAAAATGCCGTACTTGCAACCGTTGTTAAAGTCAAAGGTTCAGCTTATCGCCGTCCCGGTGCAAGAATGCTGATTACCGAAGATGGTTATAGAGTAGGTGCAATTAGCGGCGGATGTCTGGAAGATGATGTTTGCGATCGGGCCAAGAAAATCCTCGCTACTGGTATACCCACAGTCGTTACCTACGACACTACCTCAGATGAGGATATTTTCTGGGGTTTGGGAATGGGTTGCAATGGCATCATCCAGGTATTAATTGAACCGCTTCAATCCCAGTTCAACATAGAACAATTAGCATTTTTATCTTGTTGTCTCCGCTTGCGACAACGGGGAGTTATGGCAACTGTATTTCAGAGTTCTGGCGATACTCTTGCCAGCATTACCTCTCGTATCTTCTTAACTGAAAGCGATACGCCGATCGATCGAGTTGCAGATGCAGAACTAGCTAAAAAGATAATTGAAAATGCCAGACAAGTACTTAAGCATGGGAGAACATCGCAAATCAAATCCTACCAATGGAGTAACAGCGAAGCGGAAGTGTTGATTGAAGTAATTCAACCCCCTGTATCCCTGGTGGTTTTTGGTGCAGGTGACGATGCTATCCCCGTTGTGCGTTTGGCAAAAGAGTTAGGTTGGTATGTAACGGTAATCGATCGTCGAGCTGCTTATGCTACATCCACTCGCTTTCAGGAAGCAGATGCGATCGCGATCTCTCATCCAGAAGAGATGCGATCGCACCTTACTCTAGACTGCCACACTGCTGCTGTGGTGATGACCCATAATTATTTATGCGATCGCGACATCTTACAAACCCTAATTCCCTCTCCCTTACCTTACATCGGCATTCTCGGTGCGAGAAACAGAACCGAAAAATTACTTCAAGACTTACAGCAAATAGGATTTGTGCTAGATTCCGAACAACTTAACCGTCTGTATGCTCCAGTGGGACTCGATATTGGTGCTGAAACGCCACCAGAAATTGCCTTATCAATTATAGCAGAAATTAAAGCCGTTATGGCAGATCGTTCTGGTGGCTTTTTACGCAACCGCAAAGCACCTATTCACTTGCAAAAACAGTACGATCGAACAAGCAAAATGTTAGCGATTTCCTTTAAATATAAAATCTAAAATCGAATGACTGTTGCTATTCTAATTCTCGCTGCTGGATCGTCTACTCGCATGGGGACACCGAAACAACTATTACCCTATCGGGAACATACCTTGTTATCTCATACAGTAGAAGTTGCTATTACTTCCGTCTGTCATCCCATTATCGTTGTTTTAGGAGCTTACGCCGAACAAATTCGACCGGAAATTAGCCAATATCCAATTCAAATAATAGAAAATACAAGATGGAATCAGGGAATGAGTTCCTCAATTCAGGTTGGCATTCAAGCGCTAGATACTGTTTCTGAAAAACCCGAAGCGGTAGTCATAACTTTGTGCGATCAACCTTTTATATCAACTCAACTCGTAAATCAATTGGTTGAAACTTATTTTAGCACAGAAAAACCAATTATTGCATCAGAATATGCGGGGACTTTGGGTGTACCCGCTTTATTTAGCAGCAGCTTTTTCCCTGATTTAATGAACTTAAAAGGTGCAGAAGGTGCCAAAAAAGTCATTAAAAACTATAGAAATAAAGTATTTTCAATTCCTTTTGTAGAAGGTAGAGTTGATATTGATACTCCAGAAGAATACAAGCATCTGCAAAACTTAATTGAACCTAACTATCACTGCCCGCAAGGTCGCTTTGTAGATTAATATCGATCGCACCATCTCCCCTATTTTACCGACTGATATAGCCCCACTTGCCACTCATATTGACTGCTGCTAGCCCTTCGGAAAAAGACTGTTTATTACCTCCCTTTTTATTTTGGGCTTAAACATTGTAGAAACGTTTAATCAAACATTTCTACAGCAGAGCGAGTTAAGAAAAAACCAATTCCGCCAGTTGAGGAGAGGGAATGTGAGCTAGTAAATTAAAGCGTTTATTGCTAGCAGTTTCTAAAATTAATGTATCTCGTTCGTGCCAAAGTTCAAAAATTTCTTGTCGTCCATCATGAAAAGTTTCCGAAGCAATTTTATAAACGATATCTGAATTTGAATTGGGATTGTCTGTAAGCTTAAAGCGCTTCAGCTTTAATCCCAGCAAACTGAGAAATTGGCTGAGTATTTTTATAGAAGTAAGGCGAGCGCGTTCTGTTTCTATAGGAATAGTTAAACCAGTAGATCTTTTGATTTGCTTGCTGCATCGGAGCGTTGTTTCTCTGAGTCGAATCAAATCAATGTCTGTTTCCCTAAATTCTCTATCTAGTTCTATAAAGTGCGGTATTTCCAACTCTAATAGCGCCTCAACTTTTAAAGTATAAAGTTTGATGTCTGGTAAGAAAACTTTACCATCTCCTCTATAAAGTTGTTGGTTCCACTCTTGAAAATCTCGCAATCGGAAATATTCGCTCTCATCAGTTAAATAGTAGTGCAACAACAACTGTGAATAATATTTGCGATTGTCGCGCAGTTTCAATTGAGGAGTAACTTCTACCCCATAACGCTTTTGTAAGATATATTTATCGATTTGATTTCGATCGGATTCGGTAAGCGATCGCTTTCCTGACAGCCGCTCATATTCTTTGGGACTGATATCTGGCGAATAGGCAACTGCTGAGGCAGATTGTAACTCGGATTGAATGCGAATCTTTTTAATTTGATTTTTAATTGATTTAGCTTTTTGACTGCGTTCTGAAAATTCTTTTTGGACTTTGACTATTTGTTGTACCAGATTATTTCGGATTTCGCGATCGGCAGCAGTTGTTCCTATCAATGTCATTCGCATATCTCTAATCGTATCCCTCGGCAGAACATCGCTAATTACATTTACCTGATGCTTTTCATCCATCAAACCTTCTAACATTGATTGACGATACAGCACGATTGAGGCATTTACCCTAGCTGCAAATTTAGCCCAAATTCTGAGATGAATCAGATCGTAAACTAAAGGTAAATCCACATCTACTTTATGCAGCGGACTCATCAAAGCTAGATTTTCGGTGTGATTCTCCTGATACCATTCCGACAAAACTCGATAATTTTTACTGCCACAAGCGATCGAACCTATCCCCCGTTTGGCACACCAGACAATCCGGGGAACGCTGGGACGTACTCTGGCTAAGGCTTGTCGTGCTTCCCAGTCTGGAATTACGCCAATAAAGATGCCATAAACGCGATCGAAATATTCCACGTCAATGCTGATTCCAGTACCCAAACTGGGAGTGACAAAAACCGCGTCATAATCTAAAACTTTTTGGTTAATATTTTCTACAAAATTAACTGCTTTATGACCGAGTGTGCTAGTTGTTTGACTGCTGACTACTAGCGTCTTGGGATACTGACGCAGCAATTGCTCTAAGCGCTGTTTGATATAGCTGTCTATGGTTTGGCAACTGTAACGTCCGCAGCGGCTATCGGTAGTAACATAGCACTTTTTCCCGGCTATTAGGTCAACTTCCAACTGCTGAATTAGCAGGGTTGGATTTGGGGTATCGTAAAAAGTAATATCCCAACCGCGATCGCATTTCCACTCATTCACCACTACCCACGGCGAAATCTGAATTCCAGAGAGTCCTTTGAGGTAGTCTAAGGAAAGGTCTGATAAGTCAGCATCTTGGGCAATTACTAAACCGCCAGTTTGCAATACTGTGGAAATTAGTTGCTGAAAAACTCTTAAAATTAAGACTCGTTTTTCTTTGCAAGTAGTGCTGTTGAGGAGATGCCACAAACATTGCTCAACTTCATCTAAAATGACGATCGCACCTTGCCATTCCGACGGCTTCAGCTTCCAAATCGAATCAATACAAAGTCCCAACGATCGGGAGGGGGAGAGTGGGAGAGTGGGGGAGTGGGGGGAATTATTATGTACATTTTCTCCCGCTCCTCTTCTCCCGCTCTCCCGCTCCTCTTCCCCCGCTCTCCCGCTCTCCCGCTCTCCCTCTCTCCCTCTCTCCCTCTGCCCCCCCGCTCCTCTGCTCCCCAGTCCCCACTTCACCCCGGTCTTGTCACACAAGAATTGCCCCAGCTGTATTCTGTGGGTAAGCAATAAGATGGGCTGACCTCTTTTTTTCGCTTCTTCTACTAATGGTAAGAGTGCGGTAGTTTTTCCTGTGCCTTTGGCAGACTTGACTCCAATCAATCCAGATGTGGGAAAAGGCAGTTTTTCTAGGTAGGGACAGTTGAGCAATAATGCTTGAGGATATGTTAGCTCTGTGTGGGGTTTTGTTTTGGCAATATCGGTTTCTAAGTCGGCGCTAGCTTGATAAACCAACTCGAATGCGGCAGCGCCTTGAGCAACGATAAATTCATCAACGCCTTTTTCTAATCCAGGCAACCGGATTACTTTGACGGCGCAACTTTTTTCTTCTAAGAGTTTACCTAATTGAGCGATCGCATTATTGACCGCTTGGATCGTTTTGGGCTTAGTTTCATAGTCAAAACAAATATAAAATGTACTTGGGCTTTCAGTAAATGGGAGAAGATCTGGGATTAACTGTCGGCAAATAACTTTGCCTGGAAAGTTCTTCATCACCCGGTAACCGCTGGTAATTCCGGGTAATGCGAAAGCAGCATATCCTTCACTCAACAAAGCTGCTGCTTTCTTCGCTCCCTCGCAGATAATCAAAGGGATTTTCGCTTCCACTACCCACTGCCAAAACCCAAGCGCTTCTCCAGTTTGGATAATAACTATGTTCTCTGGCATAGCAACACCGTAGCGCCGGGAAACCTGCTGCCATATATGTAGCGGCACCCTGAGACAAAAAATCCGCGTGGGTGTTTTGGGTGGATGCTCGTACTTAACCGGCTTGCCCTTTTTGTTTAGCCTGGGACGGTTTGGCTTATAACACCCCCACTTCATCTCGCGCCAATGGTTGAGAGGGTCTAGTCCCGAACAGCACCAACCTCCCGAAGCGACAAAGGTCTGGCTACGCAGCCACCTTCTGTGTTGTCGCTCAGCATTATTGCTGGGTATGGCAGAGGCGATTAACAGATACTCTAGGGCAGCATCAGCTTCCAGGGAAATGAAATTCAGCGCCGCCAGCTTACAGTCAATGCCGCTGCACGCTAATTCTTGGAAGTGTTTGGGGTCTAAACTGGGTGGACGCATTTGTAGGATTGTACTTCCCTGTAATAACTTGAGCGACAGGGATCTCAAACCTTACACTACCTGTAGGGTTCTTGGCAACGCGCTCTACGCTACTATTAGCGTTGGGTTAGCTCTAGCAGGATTTGAGGACTGTCCCTGCGGCGATCGCAACTGGGCTTGAGTAGAGTTATACTTTAAGTTCAAAAAGCAAATGTCGATGCCATAGGGCCAATCGAAAGCTTATCCTCTGCCAACCATCAAAACAGATAAGCGATCGCAATAGGTACGGCAAAGTCAACGCCTCAACCGGAAACGATATTACAAGTATGAAAGTCAAATTGTATAGGTTGAATTAGGTTAAATATTATGGTTTGGCAGCAGTCTTCCTTGCATTTTGCGACTTTAACACTCACCCTAACTCTGGAGTTACTTAGTTTTACTCCCCCGCCAACGCAGGCGCAGTCTCAAGTTACTCCATCAACCCAAAATAGTTGGGACGTAGGCGAGACATCCGTATATGAACCTCCAACGGATATCGGTGCCCCAACTAGAACGGAATCTGGCTCAACCCGTCCCCCAGAAAAATGTCCCAAGGATAAAGAGTTTCCTAACCAGGCTTTAACCGCTTTGCTCCCAAAAGATCCAAAAGATCCTAAATACATTTACTTGACATTAACAGTGGAAGAACGCCCGACTTTCTTTGTGTATGTTCCTCAAACTTCTGCACGAATGGGGGAATTTATTTTAAAGGATGACAGTGATAAAGATGTTTATAGGACAAATTTGACACTACCGATCGGGCCTGGTATTGTCAGCTTTAAACTTCCTGCTAATGCACCAGAGCTAGAGGATAAAAAAAGCTACCATTGGTTTTTTGTAATTCGTTGCAATCCTGAAGAGCGAAATCGGGATCTTGATGTAGATGGGTGGATTTGGCGAACAAAATTGCGATCGTCTATCCAAAACGAACTACAAAACACAACACCGCGCGATCGCGTCAAGCTGTATCGCCAGTATAAAATGTGGCACGAAGCTCTCGCAACTCTAGCCGATCTGCGTCTTTCTAATCCTAACGATTCGCAACTGGCTGCTGAGTGGAAAGAATTATTGGAGTCCGCTGGACAAGGTGAATTTGCTCAAGCGCCTCTGCTTAACCCGTGAGACAAGCGACGCTGAGCATGGGGAATTTTAGATTCAAGAATTAGACTTCTTGCAAAAGTCCAAAATCTTGGATTTTTTTTTACCACTAATAAAATCATGGCTGATTTCGACGAGATGATTCTCAATAGTATCAACAGCTTTTTCCAAAATAATTCGTACTTCATGCAACTGAAAACATCTGTATTGCTTCCGATCGTAGATTTATTGCAATTCTCCTAGCTGATAACTTCGATTAGTTCAACTCCGCTAACAGTCAAACCAAGGCTGGTGTGCAAACACAACATATTCATGGAAACAATATTTCCGAAAAGGTTTTCTGGATTCTGCAAATAGTTGTTTGCGTTATAAAAAGGAGTGATATGCCAATACATTTTGTATTCCAAAGAGTCAAGATAGGAAATTGTAGAAGTTAAATTTCCTTGGGTTTCATTCTTAATATATAAAATCGGCTTCAATCTAATAATAGTGTTAGCTCCTCCTTGCAAAACCTTCAATTCCATTCCTCCTACATCCAGGTTAATCAGGCGACAGTAGGGCAAATTTAGGCTGTCGATCGTTATTACTTGGACTAGCTCACCTTCAATGCGATCGCCAAAATTATTCGCTCTGTCATAGTCGATGACAGGCACTTTTATTGAGCCAATTACATCGCCAACAGCTACATTGTAAGAATAGGTATTGATTACACTGTTAAGTGCTAAATTAGCACAGAGGTTTTGAAAGATAATGCGTTGCGGTTCAAACGCCATAACTGTTCCCGCAGATCCAACTGCACTAGCAAAAAACAGAGTACGAATACCAATATTTGCCCCGACATCTACTACCAAATCATTGTTTTTAACAATTTGCTGAAATAACTCGATTTCAGCTTCGCCGTACTCGCCATAAATGTCGAGGTGTCTGCCAATATAGGTGTCGTTTATGTTGTAAAGAAACACACCGTGACGGCATTTCTTTAGACGATTGAAACCATCCGCAGAAAGTAGGTTTTTATCGTCGTGGTTAATTGTTTCTATAAGTTTCTCCTGAGAATATCGATCTGTTAAACCCACTTGTTCATCATTTTTATGTAACTCGGCAACCAAATTCTGGAGCGCAACAGCCACTCGCTCAAATATTTCTGCCCAATCTCCCTCACGCGACTGGCGGAACAGGCGCATGGTAGGATACCAAGGGCTATCTTCTCCTTCAAGCATCCATCGCCAGTCGGGTATTTTAGTTAGCAAAACCCATACTGGTTTTCCCATAGCTCCGGCTAAATGAGCCACCGCAGTATCTACACTGATAATTAGATCGAGTTGCGCTATAGCAGCGGCGGTATCTGCAAAATCATTGAATTTTTCGCTCAAATCCTGCACTTTTACTATGCCAATTTTAGCCAAATCCGCAGCTTTTGGCTCTTTTTGCAAACTGTAAAAGGCAATCTGTGGAATATCTAAAAGAGATAAAAAATGTTTCAATTCGCAAGAACGGTTCCGGTCATTTTTATGAGCGGAACTACCAGCCCAAACTATACCCACTTTCAGCAAAGTTTCGGGTGGTGCTTGCAGGGTAAAGGGGTAAGGTTGTTGTGCTTCTAGGTAGGGTATGGAAGCGGGAATTGTTTCCAGGGTGGTGCCGAAAAGGTGGGGTAAGTTCAACAGAGGGGCATGAATTTCAAACTGAACTATCGCTCCTGTAGTTACTATCTGTTCAATGCCAGCAACGGTGCTAAACAGTCGCAGCAATGCTTCATAACATACGACAATAACACGACAGCCGAGTTGTGCAATTAGGGGGGCGTAGCGGATAAACTGGATGTTGTCGCCAAACCCTTGTTCGCAAACCAACAGAATTGTTTTTCCTTGTAAAGAAGAACCATCCCAGATGGGGTATGGCAAAGATTTTCTGATGAATTCTTTAGTTTGCCAGCGCCACTCATATTCGGCAAATCCATTCTTGAAGTCTCCAGTTAATAGCAGGCTTATAGCCAGGTTTTGGTGAGCTTCTGCAAAGTTGGGCTTAAGAATTAAGGCTTGGCGAAGGAGGGTTTGGGCTTCGGCTAATTTTCCTTGAGCTAGTAAAATGTTGCCCAGGTTGTTGTAAGCATTTGCATAGTTGGGATTTAAGATAAGAGCCTGCTGGTAGTAAGCGATCGCATCTTCTAATTTTCCCCATTCCTCAAAAGCGTTACCCAGGTTGTTGTGGGCTTCGGCGTTGTGAGGATTTAAGGCAAGTGCTTTTTGATAGTGTGCGATCGCATCTTCTAATTTCCCCTCCTCCTGTAGTGCGTTACCCAGGTTGTTGTAGGCTTGTGCGTAGTTGGGATTTAAGGTAAGCGCTTTTTGGTAGGATGCGATCGCATCTTCTAATTTCCCTTGTTCTTGAAGTGCATTACCCAGGTTGTTGTGAGCTTCCGCATCGTTGGGATTTAAGGTAAGCGCTTTTTGGTAAGATGCGATCGCATCTTCTAATTTGTCCTGTTTCCAAAGCGCAACGCCTAAGTTGTAGTGAGCATTTGCATAGTCGGGATTTAAGGCTATAGCCTGCTGGTAAGATGCGATCGCTTCCTCTAGTTTACCCGCTGCGTCGAAAATATTACCCAGGTTGTAGTGAGCTTCGGCATTGTGGGGATTTGCGGCTATAGACTGCTGGTAGGATGCGATCGCCTCTTCTACCTTCCCTTGTTCCTCAAAAGCATACCCCAGATTGTTGTAGGCTTCGGCATTGCTGGGATTCAAGGTTACAGCTTGCTGGTAAGATGCGATCGCATCCTCTAACTTCCTCTGCGCCTGAAGAACAACCCCCAAGTTGTTGTGAATATCGGCCCGATCGGGTTTAACTTGCAGAATTTCGCGGTAGATTTCTTCAGCTTCTATTAAACGTCCAGCCTGATGATGTTTTAGGGCAATTGCTAGTTTGTCATTACTCATATCTTGTCCGCTTGCATTGTTAGTACATTAGCGATCTCGTCAAATTTTCTGTTTTTATCATTGGTTAAATTTTTACCGCAGATGTAGGCAGATGAACGCAGATAAACGCAGATAAGAATAAGAACAGAATTTTTTAGGTAACCGATGCTACCGGACACGATCTCATTAGTCATTCGTGACTCAACGATCGCTGACTATTCATTCTGGTATTTTACCAGTAATTCCGGGATGTAGTCATATCCATCCACCCCAATCAGGGGAATAATCTTAGAGCGATATTTATTCAGGACATTCTGAAAAGCTTCTTTTCCTATCTGTCCTTGCAAAATCGTCAGCAACCCCGCCGTTTGACGCCACTGAGGAGAATAAATCTGCTCCAAAATATACATCCCCAAACTACCTGTATAGATAGCTTTTTCTATTTGTTGCAAGCTATAATTAGCTTCAGCTAAATAAACTAAATTTAGCCCTTGAAGATACAAATCGCCGGACATTTGGGCAGCTTGCAAACCAAATTCTAAGTATGGAATAGCAACTTGCGGTTGAGATAAAACAATATATGCAATACCGAGACTGCTGTAACAGAGAGATTTACTTTGCTGTAAGACGTATTGTATTCCATAACCATCGCTTAATCGCTCTGAGATCTGCAATCCTTGTTGGAGATAATTAATAGCTGTCTCGTAAACCTCCGGTTCCACCCGTTCCAATTGTTGGGCTTGCAGGACTTCGCTGTAGCCCAAATTTGCCAGGGCGTTTGCTTCTCCTAAACGTTCTCCGGTTTGGCGACTCAAAATTAATGCTCGTTGACTGTAATTAATGGCTTCGGTATAATTTTTCTGCGCTACGCAGATGCGGCTGATGTGATTGAGATTGGCAATTTCACAAGGAATATCCCCCGCAGTTCGGGCTATCTCCAAAGCTTGCTGATGGAATGACTGCGCCTGCTGATATTCCCCTACTGCTCCCATTGAATAGCCCAGCAATGTTAAAATGCGAGCCTTTTCTTGGGTTCCTTCAACATATCGAAGTGGTTCATCGAGATAATTCAGAGCAGAACGGAGATAATCCCCGCTGAATGAAGCAAAAATACCGCCGTAGAGGGGAAAGTATTTCTGTATGGTAAATGTGCGGAAAATTTGCAGCGTTATTTGAAAACAGGCGTTAGTTAGGGAAGTGATAGAAATAGAATTTCCCGCCCGATTAAAGCCACTGGCTAATTGCGACCAAATGACTGCAAAAGTAAGAAAGGTGGATATTGAAAGTTTTGCTCCTACTTTGGCATCATAAATGAGTTTGTCAAACCAGTTGACTAGCCCTCGTTGCAAGCACTGTAAAATAACAGCAAGTTCCACTAATTCATTTAGTTGTAAATGTTGTTTTGCAGCGAGTTCGACGATCGACTGATTGAGTGCTAAAGTTTGGAACAGTGCTTTTGGAAAGGGGCTATTCACTTGCTTTGCCCATAATGCCCAAGGGCCATTTTCTTCGGGAGAGCCTTGAAATCCGAGTTTTTCTCGATTTCGATCGTAAATCCAACTAACTAAATGTTCTTGCAATCTTTGCCAAGATTTCAAACCTTCAGTTAAGCCTTCTGATAATTGCTGAAGTTCGATCGCGCGATCGGAATCGGAACTTGTTTGAGCTTGTTGCGTTATAGATTTTGCTAATTGCTGTACTTGGTCTAAGTTTAAAGCCTGAGCTTGATTGGGATCGATCGCCTGCAACAAAGCTTGCAATCTGTTGTTAGTTTCGGCGTTGGCGATCGCATCCGTCGCTGCTGTAATAGCATTCGATCCGCGATTTTCCGCCTGATATCGTTCCCATTCTCCTTGGATGGTTTGGATCGCTCTCAAGCTCCGAGTTGCTTTCGCTTGCTTGAATTCATCCTTAGTATTGTCTATCTCGGACTGGGTAGTGGTGATGCGCGAGCTCAAGCATCGCTCGAAAATTTCCCCTTCTCCGGCGCTGACACCTTGCAACAGCATTTGATAAACCTGCTGTTTCGAGCGGATCTTGCCCTTGAGGGTCATCTGCACGATTTCGTCGATTAAAGCGAAGTAGCGATCTAGAGAGTCTGACATAGGCTGGTGCGATCGGTTCTGGCAATAAGCATAGCCTGGAAATTACCCATTTGGCTGGTAAACTTTCCTTTATAGCTTTGAATACTATAATCTGTAGAACTTTTGTATTCAAAGCTCTAACTTGTTTTTCATGCAATTGAACAAGTTAGATCGATTTTTAGGGCTAGAGATACAACACCGTCGTACAGAAAAGGGTTGGTCTCAGGAATATCTGGCAGAAATTTCAGGTCTGCACAGAACTTACATCAGCCAGTTAGAACGCGGACTGAAAAGCCCATCAGTGAGAGTTCTCAGTCATATTACTACTGCGTTAGGCGTGACAATGAGCGAATTTTTGCAAGCAGTTGAGGAAGCATTAAGTGCTGACAGACGAAGAGATTGAAAGATTGAGGCAAAGTATTATTGCTACCACAGCGATCTAAACTAGCAATAAAAAAAGCTCTAGCTCTCGTTTGCGGTACTCCGTAGTGGGCAGAATTTAACGATACAGATCTAACTTTGTATCCGAGCAACTCTAGTTTTTCTATTATCTCATCTCTGACTACGCCATTGTACGCTTTCAATATTTCAGGTACATTTTCCATCACAACATATAAGGGTCTGAATTCTTTGACAAACTCCAGAAAAGTTTGATATAACCGATTGCGAGGATCGTTCAGATATCGATACTCAGCCGGAATATTGCGTGAGAATCCTTGACATGGAGGCCCACCAATTAATGCTGTTAGAGTTTCTTTCGGTAAACCAAGTTGCGATCGAAGCTCTGAAGGCTCGACTCTACGAATATCATTATTGACGACTTCTGTAGTAGGGGAATTGTGCTTATATGTCGCCAAAGCCTTCATGTTTATGTCAATGGCGCAAAGAGACTTGAAGCCTGCTAAATGAAAACCTGTAGTCAAGCCGCCTGCGCCTGCAAATAAATCGATAACTGTGTGTGTCATCATTGAATACTATAGTATTTTATAGATAAAGTCAACTACTAAGGTCAAAAAATATTCATGTTAATAGGCTAATGGGGCATATAAAGGCTCGTCTGCCCTCTGAAAAGCCGGACGCTCCATCAGCTTTGTCAAATAAGCTTTGGCGGGGCTTTCGTCTTTCATCATTCCTAATTTTAATGCCCAGAGTAACACCCCACCTGTCACCACATCTGCTGTTGTGAACCGATTTTCAACTAAATAATCATGGTTTTGTAAATGCTCATTTATAGGCTCGCACACTTTGACAAACCATTCTAATGCTTCTGCTTGGGAAACATGAGTTTGCTGATTTTTGGGTAATAATTTTTCAGGTAAATTACTATATAACTAACAACTTGCGTTACTCCAAGCCATAACTATACTCCCTCAGTACAGGTGGCAGAGTATAAAAAGTTCCTTGTTGTTCTATCAAGCAGCGCCGCGATAAAGATTGGAGCGCTTTTAGTAAATATGACGGCGGAATTCTGCCATTTTCTAGCAATTTTACCAGGTTGATTGCATCGCTTTCTTTAGCCAACAAGGAGATAACTTGTTTTTCTATTTCGGATAGGCGACTAAACTGCTGCTCTAAAACATCTTTCAAATCTTCTGGCAACAATATGGGATCATCTAGTAATAACTCAGTGCCGCATCCTCCCAACTCTTGAATCAGAGTGGCGACGCTTTTTAACCATAAGGGGTTGCCTTGGTAACGGTTAATGAGTGCTGAGTAATTCTCGATTTCTGCTACCCCGTAATCTCTCAGTATTTCCCGTCCCGCTGCAATATCTAAACCAGTGAGTTGTAAGGTACGAATGGGAGTATTTTGGTTTTTTACTTGAGTCACTTCTCTTGGTTGTTCCCAACCGATTAACAGAAAGCAACTTTGATGAGATAATGTTTCTATCTGTTTGAAAAAGGAGCGATATTCTTCGTATCCTGGTTTATACTTCCCTGCCAATTCGCCGCTACTGAAAAGGTTGTGAATGTCATCTAAGACGACTAAACAGCGATGTTTTTGGAAATATTTAATCAACGGTAAGGTTTTTGGGTTCGTTGCAGGCGAATCTTGCTTTTCTGACTGCGAGAAAAACTGGATCGAGTTAGCTTCAAATTTAGCTAGAGTGGATGATGCGTCTAGACTGCGCCAAAGCACGTACTCAAACTCATCGACGTTTTTTGCAAAGTTTGAAACGTTAGAGACTTGGAACCTCTGAATTGTCGAGCGAAAATTCTTTTTATTAATATTTTCTCCTAACTCGTCTGAAAGTATCTGCCAGAATTGTGAAGCTACATTCCTAACACGGCTTTCAGAACAGTCAAAATCTTTTGCTATTTGCTTATATGTCTCATGTTGTAGAGTTCCGCGCACTACAGCTTCTTGTAAATCGTCAAGATGCTGACCCGTTTTCTCGAAGACTATTTTATCGGCGAGGTTTAACATTTCTTTAAGATTCATCTGCTCAAAAGCCTGAAATACTTTTGTGTAGTATGGCACAGTCTTAGACATTTTAGTACATTTTGAGATATTTTAGTACATAACTAGATTTAAAGAGAGTGAAAGTCGGGGAAAGTTGCCGACGAAATAGGACATTTTTGGGCTTGGCAAATCGATAATTTATTAAGGATGATGGGAGAAGTATTACACTCACACACAAAAAAATTATGTCTTTAGAATTCGTTTTCATTCCTTACGCATCTGGTGGTTCTGGTGGTGGTTCCGGTGGTGGTTCTGGTGGCGGTTCTGGTGGTGGTTCTGGTGGTGGTTCTGGTGGCGGTTCTGGTGGCGGTTCTGGTGGCGGTGGCGGTGGTTCTGCTTCTGGTCAATCTGGTGGTGGAAATTCTAGTGGGGGTTGCTCAGGAGGAAATAAATCAAGCCGTTAATATAGCTCAACTCTTACACACAACCCGCAAGCCAAAAGCTTTATATCTTGTGGGTTGTCTTGGTGTTTATTATAAAATTTCCTATTATTTATTTTCTATTTACCTCTCTTATAAGCAAGAAAACCAAGCTCAATCTCTAAGTTTTTAGGAGATTAAAAAATGAAAGATAGCTTTAAACCACGAGCAACCTGTTACGGCTTTATCAACGAAGACGGAAACCTGGCTTTTCTGGGAATTGATGGACAAATTGTTTTTACCAAGGAAGTTGAAAAAATTCAACAGGTTTTATCATTTTGTAATGGTAAAAACACCATTGGATGGATCAAACAACGGCTTAAAACTAACTTAACAGATCAACAAATTGATGAAATATTGAAAGTTTTAGAGCAACAAGAGATTATCTTGGATGGGCGTAAACTCTATAAAATTTTTGATCGTTTAGCTTCAAATCCTCAACCATTCTATCAATGCCTCAGTCCCAGTCAAATTTCTGAATTAAGCAATCGACATAGACTTGAATATACTATCCCAAAAGATAGAATTACCAGTTTAGATACAGTCTCTAGTAACTTACTACATTTATGTAAGCATCGAAAGACAATAAGAGACTTTAAGCGGCAAAGAATTAACACTAATCTAATTGGCGGTCTTTTGCAAGCCATAGTATCTACTGACGGTAATAGATCTACCCCATCGGCTGGAGGTTTATATCCTCTGACCCTCTACCTATTAGTTCTTGATCCTAACCTTGAACTAGAAGTTGGAGTCTTTAAGTATCATCCCCAAAATCATGTTTTGGAGAATATTCATTCTGATTTTCCAGAAGAGCTTCTTTTTAAAATATTTGACTGTCGTTTAGCCATCGAAACAGCCTCAATAATTATTATAATTTCAGCAGATATTGATGTTCATCCCGAAAAATACTCTAATAGGGGATATTTATATACTTTACTTGAAGCTGGACACGCTGCCCAGAATGGAATTTTATTTACTATAGAAAATTCATTGGGAGTATGGGAATATGGTGGATTTTCCAATCAAAAATTAAACACAATCATACAACTTCAGCCCCATGAACAGGCATTGATAAGCTTATTTATTGGTGTAACCGATCCTCTTGCTGATGGTAATTTACTTGGCTCAGTTTATCTTGAGCGCGATCAATCCTGGCAACTTCAGCATGATATTGTTGGTGAAGGAAAACCTATAGAATGGTTTGAAGTATCTGAATTAGTTCAAGATGGATACGAAATGCCCCTATGGTTCGCACGAGCAAAATATAGATATGGTTCAGTAACTCTTGACTCTGATGATGATAGCTACTCATTTGCGACAGATTATTCCATAGACGGTGTAATTATTAAGGTTCTTGCAGAAGGCTTTGAAAGATATCAAAGTAGTATAGTTCGTATAGATAAGATTGCTAGATTAGATGAATTAGATGCCAAATGGATTAATCCTGATACATTTGCATCTTTTCATCCAGAAATTTACTCAAGATTAGATGCCTTACAGCCATTCAGCAGAGATAACATTTGGCAATGGGTTAAAGGCAAACGAATAACGAATGGAGAACCAATTTATGCAACTATAGATAATGTCTTCTATCCAATGAACGAGAGTTATTTAGGTAGAAAAAGAATTTATTTTGCAAGTTCTAATGGGGTAGCTGCTCACTTTGAATACGACTTGGCTGTGCAAAATGGGCTTCTTGAATTAATCGAAAGAGATGCGTTGTGTGTCACTTGGTATGCTAAGAGAGATATATATTCTATTCCAGAATCTTATGTAAATGAATCTATCCAAAAACGTATTTCACACTGGAATAAACAAAGTTGGTCTGTCAAGTTATTAGATTTTACGCTTGATAGCGTACCCGTTGTGTTTGTAGTTTTCTGGTCTGAATCTAGCTATCCAAGTTTTGTTTGTGGAGGAGCAGCCCATTTTTCTTTATCAAAGTGTATTGAGAAAGCTTTTAATGAAGCAGAGTTTGGTTTAATGTCTTGGCGCAATTGTAAACGTCAAGCTATTTTGCCACAAACAGTTGAAACACCTGTTCAACACGGTTTGTTATATTTCTATGCTGAAAGTCTTCAAGAAGTTGAATGGTTAATCTCATCACCTAATAAAGAACCTTTTGTTAAAGAAATCAAGCTTAATGAGCTAGTATCTCACTTCGACCCAGTTGTATTTGATTTACATAAGGCATCAAACTTATGTAGCTTAAATGTTGTGTATGTTTTATCGGAAAAACTGATGCCTGTTAACTTTGGTTATGGAACTGAAGCCTATGGACATCAAAGAATTAAAGATTTGGGGCTGAAGTGGTCAAGAGAATATCCATCTTTTCCACACTTTCTTGCTTGATAAGTGCGATCGCCTTTCCTTATAGCTTAGTTTAACCCAAGGAAACCCAACCTCTTTTTCCACTCACAATCTTAGCCATTTTTCCCATAACAATATGATGATTGGACAAAGAGCGATCGCACTACCAAAAAAAGTGCAATCGCTATCTGCGGTATAATAAAGTTAAAGCTCATAATTAGTCTTTCAAAAATTAACATGATGAACCTAGACTTGTCGCAGTCCGATCCATTCACCAACCTCAAAGTCACACTCCTGCTAGAAGCACTGACATCCGGGCAAATTGCGGCATCTGTCAGAGAGTTTCCCGACTGTCGAGTGAAAGCAGAAACAAGAGAAGAGGCGATCGCACAAATTCAAGCTACTTTTTTAGAACGGCTAAAAAATATGGAAGCGATTTCATGGAACGTGCCGATTCAGACTTCAGAACCAACCTGGAAAAAATTTGCAGGTGTCTTTAAAGACGATGCCGATTTTGCAGCAATTAGCTCGTCAATTCGCGCCGAACGAACCTCAGATGATGAATCGGAAGTCGATCCTTCCTATTACCTGTAGAGGTGTCTTTTGGTGTGTCAATATATTTTGGATACCGATTGCGTTTCACTGATTCTCTACAATCATCCCCAAGTGATCGCTAATGCGGCAAAGCATCAGTTTGCCATCACGATTATCACAGTTCAAGAACTCTTCAATGGCTGGGTTGTCAGAATTAACGATCCGTCCCAGGTGCATAACCTACCTGCACTCTATTCAAAACTTTGGACAACTGTAAAATATCTTCAAACTATTGAGGTACTAAACTGGGTTAATACAAGGAAACCAAACCTCTTTTTTCCCTCACAATCTTATCCATTTCCACCATGCCAATGGGATGATTGGAAGAAGAACGATTGCCTACGGCACGCTGCGCGATCGCACTACCAAAAAAAGTGCGATCGCTATCGCGAAATCGGCGATTAATGTTAAGGCAATAGAGAATCTACAGAGAGCGTTCCTATCTCAAATCCTTCGATCGCTAAAGGCAGCGCATCCTCTAGCCCATAGTTTTGTTGTGTGGCATAATCTGAATGTTCGGCTTCTCCAAATGGCTGAGTATATACCTCAATCTGTCGAGCGAGGAGATTTACAATCCAGTAAATTGGAATGCCAGCACGAGCATAAATGCGTTTCTTTAAAGAGCGATCGCGTTGAAGGGTCGTATCGGCTACTTCGACAACAAGGGCAATATCTTCAGCACCCGGATGTCGAGCGAGGTACTGTCGAGTATCTCCTCTAACAACAACAACATCCGGTTCTGGTTCGCTATCAAATAGTGCGATCGGTTCTTGCGAATCGACATACCATCCTGAAGGCAAAATGCTCTCGATCGCGATTCTGACAAGGCGAGTTGCTGCTCTATGTGGGGGATTTTTTGGCCTTTTGAAAACTAACCAGCCTTCTAACAATTCTACCGGATCTTCGTCCGTAAGAATACCATTTTTAATCATACTATGATACCGATCTAAGCTTAAGCGCCAGATCAAATCTGAAGGAATTGCTGCTGCACTCTCTAGGGATGACATGATAACTTTCCCGAATGTACTATTCAAAATGAAACAAAGTTTATAAATTTATTCTAGACTAGCATAATTTTATCCATTTTTATAATAACAATGCGACATCCGGATCGGGAATTCTCTGATTTGCTTTACCTGCTTCTTGAACAGTTAAAACATCGTGTCCCAAAGCTCGCAGAAATTCTACAACAGGATATGGGTATTGCTCATCAGCATAGAGACGCGCCATCTACTACAAATCCTCGTACATCACTCGATCGTTTTCCCGGATTTCTGTTTCAATTTCCTCCGGGAAAGCTTTAGCATAAGCCCAGGCATTTGCAATATCAGTAGCAGAAAGCGATGGATAGCTAGTGAGTAAATCGGCTTCACTATATCCAATGCGACGAGCTTCTACAAGTCCCCAAAGGGTGATGCGAGTTCCAACAATACAAGCACTACCACCACAAACACCAGGCGTTTTTTCAATACCGCGCCCTAGATTAATTTTGCCCTGGGATAGGAGTTGAACGACTTGAGCTTTTTCGTCGTCAGAGAGTGCCAGCAGTTGAGGCTCTAATTCTTTCAGCGTCATAGCAAACAATGGAATTGCGACTAATTACTATATATTATTACGATTGTAGACGCTCCTGACTTTGATGCCAAAATCCAAGCAGCAGTTTGGCAGCAAATGCAAACAGCAGCTAGCGCGTTCGCGTAAGCGATCCGCAGCATTATCGCCCTTCCTTTTAGCTTGGGTTGACGCAAGGAAATCCAACCTCTTTTTCCACTCACAATCTTATCCATTTTCATCATAACAATGCGATGATTGGACGGAGAGCGATCGCTTCAAATAAAAGAACTTTCCTACAACACGCTACGCGAACAGGAGTTATAGCAACCGCCAAGGCGACTCTTGACAGTAGGGGCGAACGCGAGTGCGTGCCGAGTTCATTTTAAATGAATTAGCGTTAGTGCAAAACCAATAGCAATAGGAGCAATACCTTGGGGCGCACGGCGATCGGTAGAACCCAAAATGATCAGTAAAAAGATAAAAGTGAGGACAAATTCTGTCAGGAAGCAAGCTAGCAAGGAATATTTACCAGGAGAATGATCGCACAAGCCATCGTCAGCACTGTCAAACCAAATGCCAGGGAAACACCAACTAATCCAATACCTAGCGGAAATGATATATCGGGACTTATTTTTGCCGCGTCTGCTACAAAGGTTGCTGCTAACACCGCACTACCACAACCACCAAAAACCAGCCAAAATGTGCCTATAAACTCTGCCAAACACCGCTTTACAATGGACATCTTTAACCCCTGTAAAATTACGAGATGTGGATTTGAGCATATAAAGGTTCTACCACTTAACTGTAGAATAAGTTTTTAGGTAGCGACGATGATGTTCATGTAAATTTTTATAACTTTTATTTAGTGTAATTATCAATTAATCTTTGCGCCTCTCGATTTAATCTCTCTATCATGTTTTGCTTATCTCCCTCGTTAATACTGCTGAAAATATCTGCATAATCTTCATTAAAGTTTTCTAGCACATCAGTTACAAACGATTGCAGAAGCATCTCTTTATTTTTTATTTCGCCTCGGTCAAGCCTACCAATTTTCGAGATTGCATTGTTCAACCTATTTGGCGTTACCAGTGCCAGCATTTCCCGCTCTAACTCAGTTTCTAAACTCAAAGGTTGGCTGGTAGTTGGGTTGATCGGATGATTCCATTTTCTGGCTTGATGAAATCGGCTATCCTCGGCGAATTCTGCTATTTTTCTCTTTAGTATCGGTCGAATTATTCCTTTCGGAGTTTCCAAATAAATTGATTGGATAGGTTTAATCACCACACCTTCTGCCTTATTGGGTGATAGTAACTTCGGTAATCCTAACAAGGCAGGTATAGTAGAATCAAATTCTATATTATAAGTAATGGCTGACTCGTATTTGCCAATAAACAACGGTTGAGCGCACATCATGTCTACTCGATCGAAGATTTTCATGGCTTTGTTATAATCCGTATAATTACGTGCAGATGAATTGCCAGATTCTACAATGGCAATATCGAAGGCACAGTATTCAATTTTTGGAGAATAATAAATGCCTGTTTGGACAGCTTGCACGTTGAGAATGGGAGAAACTTCTGGGTGGGGATATTCTCCCCCAAATAATTCGCCATAAACAGAAACGATCGGCGAAAGTGAAGTTTCCGCCTGGATAATCATGAAAATTTCCTTAACTTGATCGACTAATTGACTTTCCAGGGATTTAAAGCCAAAAAAATCTTCATCTGGCGGCAGAAATTCTTTCCTTTTGGCAAAGCGAACATTCTCGCCATCGGTGACGATCGCAAAATTAGCGCCGTGAATCTTTTCTGTTACCACCCAATCGGTTTTCTTAAAAGCTCGATAATCCGATTCCGTGAGATTCCATTGTTTTGGAGTCTCAGGAATTTTGTCATAGCTGATGAAATTCCAATCAGTTAAGTTATTTTCAAGCATATCCATAATTAGGAAAAAATTACTCCCCTCTCCTTGCACCTTTGAGTCCAGAAACCCGGTTTCTTTTCTCCCCTCTCCTCGCAGGAGAGGGGTTGGGGGAGAGGTCATCTTACGCCATGTGCAACCAATTGCTGTTGCAAAGTGGGTGGAACTTGCCGATATTCTGCAAACTCCATTGTGAAGCTAGCTTGTCCAGACGTGATCGATCGCAAAGCTGTCGAATAACCGAACATTTCCTTCAGCGGAACTTCTGCACGGATAACAGAATATCCTTGCATTGTCTCCGAACCTAACAACAAACCGCGACGAGAAGAAATATCTCCCTGCACTCGTCCGACATACTCATTTGGTGTTTCCACTTCCACCAGCATAATCGGTTCGAGGATAATCGGGTTAGCTTTTCGGAATGCTTGTTCAAAGGCAAAATGAGCAGCAGATCGAAATGCTAATTCCGAAGAATCTTCCCTGTGGTAGTTACCGTGTTCCAGAATTACCTTTACCCCAGTTACCGGATAACCGATTAAAAGTCCGCTGTTAATTGCATCGCGGAAACCTTTCTCGCAAGCGGGGATAAATTCCTTGGGAATCGCACCGCCGACGACTTTGTTCTCGAACGCGAATGCTGCTTGGCAAGGTTCTATTTTACCAATTACATGAGCGAATTGACCGGAACCACCTGTCTGCTTTTTGAGCAGATAATCGAAAGTTGCTGACTGGGAAATTGTTTCACGATAAGCTACCGCCGGATCGCCAACATAAACTTCCGCTTTGTATTCGCGCTTGATGCGTTCGATGTAGATTTCCAGGTGCAATTCACCCATTCCCGAAATCAGAGTTTCCTTAGATTCTGGATCGATGCTGACGCGGAAAGTCGGATCTTCGCGCATAAAACGGTTGAGTGCTTTCGAGATGCGATCGCTATCTTCTTTATGCTTCGGCGTAACTGCCAAAGTAATTACCGGATCGGGAACAAACATTCCTTCCAAAGAAACATTTATTCCTTCCGAACAGAAAGTATCCCCAGAAGCGCAATCAACACCAATTAATGCCACAATATCACCCGCTGCGGCAACTTCGATATTTTGCCTTTTGTCGGCGTGCATTCGCACAAACCGTCCTACGGAAACTGATTTTGTGGTGCGGGTATTGCGAATGCGTTCTCCCTTTCGCAGCGTTCCCGAATAGATGCGCGTGTAAGTCAATTGTCCCGATTGTTCATCATCGGCAATTTTGAAAGCTAGCGCCACAAGTGGAGCATCTCTGTCTGCAAAAACATTAATTTTTTCCTCTGTTTTAATATCAAACGCTTTCACTACCTCCCTATCAATTGGTGATGGCAAGTACAAAGTAATCGCATCCAGCAAGTTTTGCACTCCCTTATTTTTGAAGGCAGAACCTATCAAAACGGGAGTTAGCTCAAGACTCAATGTTGCCTGTCGAATAGTTTCCCAAATCATTTCTTTAGGAACCTCTTCATCCATCAGCAGTTTCGCCATCATCTGTTCGGAAAACATCGAAAGGCGATCGAGCATTTTTTCCCTAGCTATTGCTGCTTCTTCTCGCAGGTTTTCTGGAATAGGTTGAACAACTCTATCCTCTCCGTTTTCTCCTTCAAAGTAATTCGCCGTCATCTCGATTAAATCGATGACACCAACAAACTTATCCTCGCTTCCAATCGGATACTGAAGCAGTAAAGCATTCAAATTCAGCTTATCTTTCAGCGCTTGGACAACGCGAAATGGATCTGCACCCAAACGATCCATTTTGTTGATAAAAGCAATGCGCGGAACGCGATAGCGTTTCATTTGTCGGTCTACCGTAATAGACTGGGACTGCACGCCAGCAACAGCACAAAGCACCATAATTGCACCATCGAGAACGCGCAAAGCACGCTCAACTTCAATGGTGAAATCTACGTGACCGGGAGTATCGATGAGATTGATTTGTGTATCGTTCCAAATGCAGGTTGTAGCGGCAGAAGTAATGGTAATTCCTTTCTCCTGCTCTAGCTGCATAAAGTCCATCGTGGCACCGTCTCCGCCGCCACGCACCTCCTCAATTTTGTGGATTCTGCCAGTGTAGAAAAGAATCCGCTCCGATAGGGTTGTCTTACCAGAGTCGATGTGGGCAGAAATACCAATGTTACGAATTTTTTCGAGGGGAATCATAGGACTTGCTCCTTGCTAGAGCGATGAAAATATCTTGCCACTTATCCGGCAATGCTTGTATACTACCTATATACTACATTAATGTCAAGAGGGTGGAAAGGTGAGGCGCTTCAATAAAAAAACAGGTACTATATAATATAGAATTATGCAGTAGGAGTTCTTCTATGAGCCAAGCAGTAAATGAAGGTGTGCGCTGGACTACGGCAGATTTGGAACTTCTGCCAGACAACGGCACGCGCTATGAGATTATTGATGGAGAATTGTTTATGTCCAGATCCCCCCACCTCAGTCACCAAGGCACTTGTGGGAATTTCCACTTTGAGTTACAAACCTGGTCGCAAGCTACTAAACTGGGGAAGGCATTCATCAATCCCGGCATTATTTTCTCTGATGCTGATAATGTCGAGCCGGATGTGATTTGGATTAGCAATGAAAAGTTAGCAACTTTGGTAGATGAATCGGGACATTTGACAGGCGCACCAGAGTTAATAGTAGAAGTGTTATCGGCTGGGAAAGAAAACGAACGCCGAGATAGAGAAGCAAAATTAAAATTGTACTCAGCCAGAGGGGTGCAAGAATATTGGATTGCCGATTGGCGTTTACAAAAAATAGAGGTTTACAGGCGTGAAAGTGCTAAGTTGCAATTAGTGGAAACTTTATTTAGTAATGATGAGTTAAGTTCACCATTACTGCCAGGTTTTAGTTGCCCTGTATCTCGGTTGTTTTGATGTGGAAGTGATGGTGCTGCGATCGCGATCCTTCAGCTTTACCGCTGAAGTCGGAAATTTTTAATTATTTTTTAAAATATCCGTGAAACTACGCTGGAGGCCAAAATGTAGTTCAGTGTAATGTATTGATAACGATCTCTCTCTACTAATAGTTATCAGTATGCGAGATAAATACTCTAAGGATTTAATCCACACCACACTAAAGGGGGACATGGTTCGTTCTAAAGGTGAGGTAGCTATTGCTAATGCCTTATTCAAGGCTGGACTTGAGTATGAGTACGAAGCATTTATGACATTTGATGAAGGTTCTTGTCATCCAGACTTTATTGTTAAGCATGGAAAGCGGGTATTTATTTGGGAGCATATAGGGTCTGGAATGGCAGAAGAACCAGGCTATTTGGAAAAGCTTCGATTCAAGCTTTATCATTATCGGTGTTTATCGAGTTATAAATATAGCGTCATCGTGACAACACCGGATGATATCCCTGAAAGAATTATTAAAGAAGTAATAATGTCACCCAACCCACCCCATGAATACAATTCACAACCGAGGGTACAAGATGAACCCCATGAAGAAGAAGAGTGGCCTTTGCCTTCTATAGCTCCTTCAATTATACCTAAAGTTACGGATAAAACCCTAACACCAACAGCCATACGCAAACGATATATTGAGGAAGCTGGATTACGAAATAACCAACATATACAGCTTTTTGTTGTTGAGGTTGGAGGAGTTAGACTAATTCGTAAATCTCATTTTGCCGAAAAAACTTTAAAATTCGATATATCGGAAAGCGGTATTGTCGAGAAAATAAAGAATCATAGAATTACTTACCTATTCGTTTCTGAAGCCTACAAGCTGGGTCTTGAAGGAGATGTAAACTTAAATAAATTGCCAGAGGGAGACATTGTTAAGAAATTTTGTTTATATTCAACCAAAAGAAATGAATGTACTAATCCAGCGGTTGCTAAGTACTTAAGAGATAATAATAAGGAAGAAGAAGAAAGCGTTTTTAATAAAATAAAAGAAATACTCTTCCTTTATAAAGATGTAAAACCTCAAATTCATATACTTGTCGAGTTAACGGAGGAACTATCACCTTCAGGAATAATGGCGGCTCATATCCAGGGCGGGGAACCAAAGCCTAAAACTAAAGTCAATAGTCATAAGTTTGATATCGTAATACCTGGTAGTCCTTATTACATAAATGAAGTAAATCGAAATATCGAAGATGTGCTGAAACAACGTGATGCTTGGGAATGGGAAGAAGCAAGGAAGTTAAAAGAAATGGCTATAAATGCACCAATGGCTATAAAGGCAGCTATTTTGAAAGCAGAAATTAGTAGAAAAGGAAATCGGAATAAAGAAGAAGCAAAAAACAACAATACAATCGAATATCGACCACCAAATAAGAATGAAGCTATAAAAACAAGAGAGAAGCAAAAAAAAGAAGAAGCGCGTCGTCATGCACGGTTAAAAGAACTCGGTGTGCGTCTACGCGAGCAGGATAAAAATGATCTGTAAAATTAAAAAAAGCGATCGTACTTTCCTCAAAAGTGCTTCAAAGTGAAACTGCCACTACTGTATAAAAGAATTGGAATTTATTATGAATGATCGACCCAGAATTCCCGATCCAGAAACGAGAAAGCGCCATGTCGAGAAACTGCGAGAAGTTGTCCGTATGTACGACGATCTGAATCTGTTACTCGATAAAGCGATCGCACAAGCAGAAGAAGACATCCGCCACAGTCCCCTGACAGCTTATCGCTTGGGGAAGGCAAACCGTGTAACAGCACAGGAGAAAGAATCAGACTCATAGATTTTTTAGCGCGATCGCTCAAAACTTTACAAAAGTGCGATCGCGTCAGCAGTTCTCCCTTTATGCGTTCTGCCAGCAACTCCAATAGCATTGAGGTAGTGTTGCGGAATCGATCGTCTAAACTAGAGGAGATCGACTCTTTATACTACAGCTCGATTGAGCAAAGGCTAAATTAACCCAAATGGCTTTACCTAGAAAGCGTCGCTACACTCCTGCGTTGCTGATGCTGTGCGCGGGAATCTTTTCATCCTTTGTCGCTAGCCTAACTGTAGGAAACTGGGAAAGAGAAAACCGAAAAACTCAATTCCAGAATCAAGCAGATAAGCTGGCAACAGCCTTACAGCAAAGTATCGATACCAATTTGGGAACGCTCCGAGCAACTGGCAACTTTTATAGGGGGTCTCAAAAAGTCGATCGGCAGGAATTTGAAATATTTGTTCGAGACTTCCTGACTAGGTATCCCAGCATCTTTGCATTTGGCTGGTCGCAGCGTGTATTGGCAAAAGATCGACAAGTTTTCGAGCAAGCAATTCGAGCCGAAGGTTATGCCAATTTCCAGATTCAAGAACGATCCTCCCAAGGTAAGATGGTTAGAGCCGGAGAGCGATTGGAATATTTTCCCGTTACTTATACAAGCGCATTGTCTAACCAGAATGGAGCCTTAGGCTTAGACCTCATTTCTGACTCCATGCGTCGCTCTCCTTTGAAAAAGGCAGGCGATACAGGAGCAATGAGCAGTACCGGACGAATCGAACTCGTTACAACTAAACAACTCAGCTTTTTAACATATCAACCTATCTATCTTAACGGTGCTTCCCTCAATAGCCTGCAATCTCGTCGCCAGAACTTCTTAGGAGTTACCACAGCCGTTTTTCAAATTGCCGATATTGTCAAAGCTGCTTTACCGGAATTGGAATTAGACAATATTAATTTTTATTTGTTCGACGATTCGGCAGCGGTAAAAGACCGCTTTCTGTCTTTCTACCAATCGGAAAATCAGCAGCTTGTAACAGATATAAACCGCGAAATACCTGTAAAGATTGGCGTGGAATCGCTTTGCTGGAAAAACTTAGTTTTCTGTACCCGCAAGCTTAAACTTGCCGATCGCCAGTGGTCTATCCTCCTGCTTCCTACGCCGGGATACCTCAGCATCCAAACTTACTGGGGGGCGGGTTTAACGCTCTCGATCGGCTTGTTATTAACAACTTTTATAACTATCTATATGATGATGTCATTGCGTCATACTTTCCAAGTAGAACAACTGGTTCAGCAACGTACAGCACAAGCCAAACAACTCAGCGAAACTTTGAAAATATTGCAGCAAAATATGGAGATGCTCGACTTAGCTAATGACAGCATCATCATTCAAAATCTTGAAGATAAAATCACCTATTGGAATCAGGGTGCAGAACGGCTATATGGCTGGACAAAAACTGAATGTGTGGGTCAGTACATCCATACATTCTTGCAGACTGTTTTTCCGAAACCTCTCGAAGAAGTTATGGCAATATTTCTACAGGAAGGTCATTGGGAAGGCGAACTAATTCAGACGAAACGGGATGGTACGCAAATTATTGTAGCCAGCCGTTGGACTTTACAACGCGACGATTTGGGTTACATAATTGCCAAGCTAGAAATTAATAATGACATTACCGAACGCAAGCAAGCCGAAGAAGATCTGCGCCTCGCTTCAGTGCGGGAACGCGAGAAATCAAAACAATTAGAGCAAGCGATGCAAGAACTTCAAAAAGCACAAGTTCAACTGATTCAAACTGAAAAAATGTCCGGCTTGGGGCAATTGGTTGCGGGAGTGGCGCATGAAATTAACAACCCAGTTAATTTTATCTACGGCAACCTAACTCACACTAATGAATACGTTCGAGATTTACTTCAACTCGTGCGCTTGTACCAGCAGCACTATCCCAACCCCGATCTGGAAATTCAGCAGCATACTGAAGACACGGATATAAACTTTCTTGTGGAAGATTTGCCTAATATGCTCTCTTCGATGAAAATAGGTGCAGAACGCATTCGTCAAATTGTGCTTAGCTTGCGGAACTTCTCTCGTCTCGACGAAGCGGAGATGAAGCAAGTGGATATTCACGAAGGCATTGATAATACGCTGTTAATTTTACAAAATCGCCTGAAATCAAAACAAGATTGTAGCGCTATTGAGGTGATTAAAGAGTATGGCAATCTGCCTTTGGTAGAGTGTTATGCTGGACAACTGAATCAGGTGTTTATGAATATTATAGCTAATGCGATTGACTCTTTGGAGTCACGCTTCGCGAACGATGCTTTGGAACAGGGGAGATTATCTTCCCGATCGCCTACCATTTCAATTCGCACGGAAATGTTGCCACCCGATCGCGTTGCGATCCGAATTGCTGACAACGGATCTGGAATGACACCAGAGGTACAAAAACAATTGTTCAATCCGTTTTTCACAACGAAGCCAGTAGGAAAAGGCACGGGTTTGGGCTTATCGATCTGCTATCAAATAGTCGTAGAAAAACATGGCGGCATACTGCGGTGCGAATCGGAGTTGGGAAAAGGAACCGAATTCTGGATCGAGATTCAAGTGCGGCAAAGTGCATCCGCATCAGGCGATCGCATTTCGGGAAGTGCGTTTTCCCAAAATGATTTGATCTAATAGAAGTAGACTGCGGCTGCTACCCTAAACTTATTGGAACAATCAATCGAACAGGCAGAGATAAATACCCTTTAGTTTATCACCATCATTGTCTCACACTCACATTGAATAAGGTTACTTTTAACTGCTTTACATCCACGTTTTTCTTGATATTCAAGAATTTGAATAGTCTGATTTTTTTTACAGCGATTTGCTTCTCTACCTTTCGTCAAAAGGTTGTAGCATAACCTTTTGGCTGTATCATTATCAATTCGAGTATTAAAGTGTAGTTTTTGAACATATAGACAATCTCCTTCTATTTTTTTTTCAATAGTTATACCAACTTCTTGTAATTCCTCCTCTGTTATCCAAATAAAATCAATGTCTTGGTTCCTTGGATTTCTTGTCGCACTTAGAGATGCAATTACCCCATAAAACTCTAAATCTGAGGTTACTCGCCAAATACTATACACATCTTTTGTAAATAGTCTCTCAGCTACTCGATTAGCTCGTTCTTCTATGCTGTTACATCCTTCAGGGTTCCAGCGGGCACGGCTATCTATTTTTCTTATAAATACAGGAAATTGTGCGCCAAATTCTGCAAGAGTAGGAAGCATTTTATGATGTAAATATACTGCAAAACTTATTCCATCGCTTCCTTAGCATATTTTTGGATATATTTATCTGACTCATTATCAGATGCGAAATAAGCTAAGTGAATCTCGATCTTATCCTGAGAAATTTCATTTTGCAGTATCGTTAAAGCATCTATAATTGCCGCTTTAACTAAGCGTCTGTTCTGCTGAGGAATTAATTTGGTAATTGTATTAAACCTCTGTTCTGGTTTGATTTTGTAGGCACAGGCAATGCCTTTAATTAAAACTTCCCATTTTGCTTCTAGATCCAGTACGTCCTTATCATCACTAAAATTACCACGAGCATTAGTATTAGCTACCTTAAGGAGAATCTGACCGCATTCAGATAGCAAGTCAATAGCACCGTCGTATGCCTCTTGAACACCCCTCTTGTTGCTCCACTCTAGGACTTCTAAAACTAATTCAATGGAATTTATATGTTGAGCAGTTAATTTTCTCCGTTTTGCTCTCAGACTTGGTTCTGTAAGAAAATATTCTTTAATCAGTGGGTCTAAAGCATTTTCAGATAAAATTCGCGCTGATTTTGGTACATAGTTTTTTTCTTTAGCTTCTTCGATAAGAGACAAAGAATAGGATAAAGGCTCTTTGTGGGAAGTTGCTTTTGGAAGTAATGCAACGGTTTTGCAATGGTGTGTTTTCAAACTGTTTCCGTGTTTATAATCCGCCGAATGTATTAGATCCAAAAAATATGGAGTAGGAACTTTCTTGGATTTAAGGTTATCGCTAAAGCAAGGAATATCTAGTGTTTTAGTTCTCATAACGTCCCCATTTCTGCTGAGCGTCTTTTTTAGTTAACTCTAAAAATCCTCTAACTATATGCTCATGTGCAAGCTTAAACCAGTCCGGTAACTCTTTGTTAGCATCTAAGCTTTGTGCTGTTAGTCGAAATAATACAAAATCTGAGTCATCAGCTTCTGCGGTTCTTTGATCTACTGTAACTGTCAATTCTCCTTCACTATCAGGTAAAGAAAAGACTAGCTGAATATCTTGAAATTCTGGTATTCCAAGAATACCATCCCAGTTGCCACCAAGGAAGGTAAATATCTTTTGGTGATCTGCTGTGTTATTCCAAACCGAATTTTCCTTATTAATTACATTAAGATATGTCAATTCATACCTAGAAGGTTTGAAAGGGTCTTTTCCCAGCTTTGACCACCATTCTTGTAAAAAGATCCACTCTTCCAAAAATGCGGCAAAGATTTTTTCAAAATGAGGATATTCGGATTGATTATTGTTTCTCCAGTTATAACCGAAGAAATTGTCTTGAATTTGCACCATTTTCTGACTATCCGAAGAGATGAACAAAGCTCTACGGAGAGGCGGCACCGAAAGGTCAATGTCATTATCTATAATTGGCGCTCTATCGACTTGCGATGGAAATCGTTCGCGAATCGCTTGCCAATACAGTCCGAAATCAACTGAGGAAAAATTTGTTTCCTCTAATTCGACTGCCAAGACAACTTCTAAAAGAGGTGGGTTAGCAAATTTGACTATAGCCATTACACGCGATACAGATCCTTCATTATGGTAATTAAAGTTGACATCAAACTAAAAATTGGGTAAAGCAGTAAGTTTCATAAAAAGAATATTGACTATTGTGGGCTACACCTTAACTGTACTAGGTAAAGGGTCATCCATCAAGGTTAAATTTTGAAATAATCCTTTTTAATTTCTCGACCTGAACTAGGAGCGGGCCTATAGAGGCGATCGTAAAACTGCTTGTAAGGGCGATCGCTATCAGCTATAATACAAACACTAGACTGCGGCTGCTGAACCAAAGTCACCTATCCCTTCACCTCATGTTGGTCGTCCTCCGACCCGCAACACACTATTTATGCAGCAGCCGAAAAATCTCAAACGCCTCCTTCAAGCTTTGGCTAAACAGGGGCTCGATGTCAACTACAACGATCGCACTTACTCTGTCCGCCTTAACGATTCTCCCGATGCACCAACTGCGGAAATCCTTCTCCCAGAAGACTTTCCTGTAGAAGCGAAAGCACTCAAGCAGCTGGCGAATCTGGCACAAATTTGCCATCCCGCAGGCGGTTCTGTGTGCAAATGCTGTGCAACGCCAGACTTTCATCCCGGTGATGCTGGAGTTGCTATAGGCTCAATTGTGCAAACAGAAGGGATGCTTATCCCCGCCGCTGTCGGTTCCGATATCAACTGCGGAATGCGATCGCACGTCGTTGACTTATCCCTAGAACAATTTCTCACAAAACGCGATCGCTTTGTCGAATTAATCAAAGGCGATTACTTCTTCGGTACTCGCGATGTCGCTATGACTGCCAAAACCGCCCGCGCCCTTTTCGGGTACGGGATTCCAGGTTGGCTGGATGCTATGCTGGATGCGCCTACAGGTAGCATAGTTAAATCAAACTTAGACCAATTAGCGACTGAGTGCGATCGCGTATACTTAGGTGGTTCCATGAATGGTGACTGGAAATGGGCACCAGAAGAACTCGTTCCAGACTCAGGAATTGTGCGCGATGGCGGATTGGCTACCATCGGGGGAGGCAATCATTTTGTCGAAATTCAGGTAGTTGAAGAAATCGAAGATAAGGCGACAGCTTTCGCCTGGGGTGTGCGTAAAGGACAACTCGCCTTTATGGTTCACTCCGGTTCTCGCAATGTGGGCAAATATATTGGGGGAATGTGGCGCGATCGCGCCCAAGCCGCATGGCCCAAACATCTCAAATACCCCGATTCTCGCCTTTTTCCTCTTTCCGTCACAGCCAATCCCAATCTTGTCAGCGACTATCTCCAAGCCGAAGCAACTGCTGCTAATTACGGTTTTATCAATCGTCTTTTATTAGCAGAATTATTGCGTTTGCGTTTGCGGGAAGTTTACGGAGATTTGGAAGCACCATTAGTTTACGATTTACCGCACAATATTACTCTTTGTGAAGGTAATAATTGGGTAACTCGTAAAGGTGCTTGTCCCGCACATCTCGGACAACCAGTAATTATTCCAGGTTCGATGGGAACAACATCTTACCTGCTAATTGGAAAAGGAAATCCGGCATTTCTTTCTTCTGCTTCTCATGGTGCGGGAAGGATACGTTCTCGTTTCGATCTCAGCCGTGAAGGTGCCCACAAAAGCGAGGATGCTTTGGGTTTAACTGGAGTAGATTGCATAACTCTGCGCGAGGAACGCAGAATCGAAGAAGCACCCGCAGCTTATAAGCCAATTCAGCCGGTAATTGATGTTCAAGTTGCAGCAGGTATGGTTGGTGTCGTGGCGCGTCTGAAACCAGTGTTGACTTTTAAAGCGTAGCATCGTGAAAAGTAGGGTGGGCAATGCCCACCCTACTTTTTTAGATAAATTGCGATCGTCACTAATCTAGATTCGATTCCTAAAGCAGACTCAAAATTCGCAATTTCCTTACAGTCTCCCACTCTTCAAAACGTTGTACACCGACTAGAAAACCGCTGTAAACGCAAGGCTATATTTTAGACACAGATATGATAAAGTCTATCTGTGCAAGGGGTTTCGGCAGAATCAGTTAATAAATGTATCCAAATGATGACATCATAAGTGTTGATTAGTTAAAACAGAGGTTACTCAGTTAGGCAAAAGTTGTCAGGGAATGGTCACAATGCTAGAGCTTCCAGGATATCAATACCTCGAACTAATTCACGAAGGTGTGAAGAACGTTATTTATCGCGCCAAAAGAAATTTAGACTCAACTTACGTAATCGTTAAAGCCCTTAAAGCGCAATATCCTACCCTGGAAGAAATCACCCGCTTGCGCCATGAATATAAAATTTCCCGAAATTTGGATATAGAAGGAATTATCAAATCTTATAACTTAGAAGATTTAAAACACGGTATAGCTATAATTTTGGAAGATTTTGGCGGAACATCGATTAAAAAGGCTTTTTTATCGTCTAAATTAACCGATTTAATCGAATTTATGCAAATAGCCATTCAGCTTGCAGATACCCTTGGCGAACTGCACCAAAACCAGGTTATCCATAAAGATATTAAACCTGCCAATATTCTCATCAATTGCGAAACAGGTCAAGTCAAGCTAGCAGATTTTAGCATTTCCTCTCGCTTAATGAGAGAAAATCCTGCGATCGCCAATCCCAACCAAATGGAAGGCACTCTTGCCTATATGTCCCCAGAACAAACTGGGCGAATGAATCGCTCTATTGATTATCGCACAGATTTTTATTCCTTGGGCGTGACTTTTTATGAAATGCTGACAGGTGAATTGCCTTTTAGTTCTACCGATCCTATGGAATTGGTTCACTGTCATATTGCAGTTCAACCAATTCCCCCATCGCGGCTAAATCCAAATATTCCGCCAGCGGTTTCCGATATCGTAATGAAATTAATGGCGAAAACTGCTGAAGATAGATATCAAAGCGCCCTTGGACTTAAAGCAGATTTAGAAATCTGTTTTAAGCAGTTAGAAAATACTGGAAAAATTGGTGAGTTTTCACCCGGCAAGCTGGACAATTGTGGGCAATTTTTGATACCCCAAAAACTCTACGGTAGAGAAAAAGAAGTTGTTGCGCTGATGGATGCGTTTCATCACGTCAGTCAAAGTGCAACCGAAATGATCCTAGTCAGCGGTTACTCTGGCATCGGTAAAACCTCAGTCGTTAATGAAGTTCACAAACCTATTGTCCGTCAGCGCGGCTATTTCATATCTGGCAAATTTGACCAATTCAAGCGCAACATTCCCCATATGGCGTTGCTGCAAGCATTCCAGTCATTAATACGTCAGCTATTAACTGAAACTCACGAAAAGGTAGCAGGTTGGAAAGAAAAAATATTAGCGCAATTGGGAAATAATGGCGCTGTAATTATTGATGTCATTCCCGAAGTTAAGCTGATAATTGGCGAACAGCCTCCCGCGCCAAACCTGTCGCCAACTGAATCTCAAAATCGCTTAAACATTGTGTTTCAAAAGTTCATTCAAGTATTTACCCAGAAAGAACACCCGCTGGTTATTTTCCTGGATGATTTGCAGTGGGCTGATTCCGCTTCATTGAAATCGATCGAGTTATTGTTGACAAATCCCGATAGCAAATATTTATTGCTGATTGGTGCGTACCGAGATAACGAAGTCAGCCCCACTCATCCCGCAATTCAGACTATAGAAAAGATTCAACAGGCTGGTGCAACTGTTAATAATATTGTCATTCAGCCTTTGGATATACAGCACGTCAGGCAATTAGTAGCCGATACGCTTAACGATAATGTTTATTCAAAGCCGCTAGCTGAGTTAGTTTTCCATAAAACGGGTGGCAATCCTTTTTTCTTGACGCAACTGCTGCAAACTCTGCACGCAGAAAAGCTACTGACGTTCAATTTTAGCTTAGGTGTATGGCAGTGGAACATAAGGCAAATTCAAGCGATCGGCATCACTGACTTAAGCGTGGTGGAACTCGTTGCCAGAAATATCCAAAAACTTCCTCCTGAGACGCAGCAAGTGTTAAAGTTAGCTGCTTGTATCGGAAATCAGTTTAATTTGGAAGTGCTGAGTATAGCCCATTGTAAATCTCAGCCAGACACCGCAGAAGATTTGTGGGATGCACTTCAGGCGGGTTTAGTTTTACCTCTCTCTTCTGCTTATAAAATCCCCTTGCTTGGAGACTGGCAACTGGGTAATTACCAATCACCTATCACCAATTCCCAATCACCAATTTCCTACAAATTCCTGCACGATCGCGTTCAACAAGCCGCCTATTCTCTCATTCCAGAAGAACAGAAAAAACAAACACATCTAAAAATTGGTCGTTTGCTGCTTGAAGCTACTCCTCAAGATAAAATTGAAGAAAATATTTTCGATATTGTCAACCAATTGAATATCGGCGAGGAATTTATCACCAAGCAGACAGAAAAAAATGAACTAGCAAAACTGAATCTCATTGCTGGCCAAAAAGCAAAAAATAATAATGCTTATGTAGCTGCTGTAAAGTATTTGAATTTGGGATTAGAAATTCTCCCAGAACAAGCTTGGCAAACTCACTATGAACTATTTCTTCATCTCCATCTAGAAGCCGTAGAAGCAGAATACTTAACAACTAACTTCAAACGATCGGAAGAGCTTTTAAATATAGCGTATACATATAGCAAAGATTTACTCAGTCAAATTCAGACCTTGGAATTAAAAATAAAATTTTATATTTATACTACTCAAATTGCGTCAGCGCTACAAACCGCAATTGATGGTCTGACAATGCTGGGGGTTTCATTACCCAATCAGCAAGTCAAACTGAGTACATTATTCCGCTCGTTGCAACAAAAAATTAACAAAAACGGGAGTGAAACAATTGAGAATCTAAATTTTCTTCCCAAAATGATCGATTCTTATAAAATCGCGGCAATGCGGCTCTTAATGAACGCCGCTTCTCCTGCTTACTTGACAAATCCTACATTGTATCCGCTAGTGATTCTTACAATGGTCGATTTGTGTGTCGATTATGGTAATTCGACCTATGCCGCTTTTGCGTATGCTCAGTATGGCTTGATTTTAAATGGGGTGTTAGGAGACATTGATTCTGGGTATCGATTTGGTCAACTAGCAGTGAATTTGTTGGATCGATTTGATTCAAAACAACTAAAATCGAAAGTACTTTGTTTATTTAACTATAATCTCAGACATTGGAAAGAAAAGGCTAGAAATACTCTGGCCCCCTTGTTGGAGGCCATTCAAGTTGCATTAGAAGTTGGAGATATAGAATTTGCTTGCTATAATGCTTGCGCTTATTGTACGCACTTATTATTTGTAGGTGAGCCTTTAGAATCTGTTGCTGATTATCACAGACAGTATATAGATATGCTGTTTAATCTTAAGCAAGAGTTTAACATAGATTATTTAAAATTGCACCAAGAAATGATAGATAAATTAATCGATGGGCGGAGCAATAAATCTAATTTATTAGGCAACTATTTTAACGAAAATGAAAGGCTGCCTGTTTTGCTAGAGCGAAGAAATTATAATTCGTTATTTGCTGCTTATCTATGCAAAGCCTTTCTCTGTTATTTATTTAAAAATCACGCTCAATCTATGGAAAATTCTAGGTTAGCTGCAACCTACCAAGCCTCTGCCGTAGGCGGAATGTGCGTTGCTGTCCATAACTTTTACTATTCTCTCGCTCTCTTAGCATTGTTTCCCAACGCTACAGAAAATGAGCAAAAACAATACCTAAGCCAAGTTAAAGAGCATCAAAAACAAATAAAAAAGTGGGCTTTTCACGCCAGATCAAATTTTCAGCATAAGTACGAACTTGTAGAAGCTGAAAAAGCGCGAGTTTTGGGTCAAAATTGGGAAGCATCGGAGTATTATGACAAAGCTATTCAAGGAGCAAAAGAACAGGGATATCTTCAAGATGAAGCACTCGCCAATGAATTGGCGGCTGAGTTTTATTTCTCTCACAACAAAGTGACGATCGCGGAAGCTTATCTCACTAAAGCTTACTATGGCTATATTCGCTGGGGAGCTAAAGCAAAAGTTAAAGATTTGGAATCAAGATATTCTGGCTTATTCTCCACACTGCTTACCAGAATTAATCCTAGCACCGAGGTAACTCGAACTTGGACAGTAACCTCAACAACGACGAGTACCAGTAACAATTCAGCGATGTTAGATCTGGCCACAGTTCTCAAAGCATCCCAAGCTATATCCGGCGAAATATTTCTAGATAGGTTGCTTTCTGAGTTAATGCAGATTCTAATAGAGAATGCAGGTGCAACGCAAGGTATTCTCCTATTGAAAAAAGGAAGTAATTTTATACCAGCAGCTAAGGGAAGTGTAGAAAACTCCGATATTGTCGTGCAACTGTTGGCGACAAAAGAGGAATATAATGATCTTCCCATTTCACTGCTTAACTATATCGAAAAAACTCAAGAAACTGTGGTATTAAATAATGGAACAATCGAGGGAATTTTTACCGCAGATCCTTATATCATCCGCACCAAACCTAAATCAATTTTATGTTTGCCCCTAAAAAGTCAAGGCTCCCTAAATGGCATCCTTTATTTGGAAAATAACCTGGTTATGGGAGCTTTTATCCAGGAGCGAGTCGAAGTTTTGACGTTTTTAGCTTCGCAAGCTGCGATCTCCCTAGATAATGCTAATTTATACGAGGAATTGCAAGATTATTCGCAAGAGTTAGAACTCAAAAATGCTCAATTGGAGGAAGTGTCAGCACGGGAGCGATCGAAAGCAGAAGAACTAGAGTCCAGCCTAAACAAACTGCAACAAACTCAAGCACAACTAATCCAGACAGAAAAAATATCGAGTTTAGGGCAATTGGTAGCGGGAGTCGCTCATGAGGTTAATAATCCCGTCAGCTTTATCTCAGGCAACTTGCATCACGCCTCAGAGTACGTGCAAAACATGATAGAACTCTTAAATCTTTATAAGTATTACTATCCCAATCCTACAGACGATATTACCGAAAAAACTGATGAGATCGATTTGGAATATGTGCTGGAAGACTTGCCAAAAATTCTTTCTTCCATGCAAATGGGGATTGACCGCATCCGCGATATTATGCAGTCATTACGCAACTTTTCCCGTACCGATGTAAATGCCAAACAACCTACCGATATTCATGCAGGGATAGACAGCACTCTGATGATTTTGCAACATCGCCTCAAGGCTAAACCAGAACGTCCGGCAATACAAGTAATTAAAGAGTATGCCTCTTTGCCGTTAGTTAATTGTTATGCCGGACAACTGAATCAGGTATTTATGAATATCCTAGCTAATGCTATTGATGTCTTTGAAGATGATAGCAGGTATTCGATAGTGGATAATCGGAAGAATTTAGAGCAATTGCCTAGTATTCGGATTAAGACCGCAGCAATAAAAGAAGAGAAAGTAATTATTTCTATTGCCGACAATGGGCCAGGGATGACAGAAGAAACCCGCACAAAATTATTTGCTCCCTTCTTTACTACAAAGCCAGTCGGCAAAGGTACCGGGTTGGGGTTGAGTATTAGCTATTCCGTTGTAGTAGAAAAACATTGTGGTAAACTTTCTTGTATTTCAGCACTAGGACAGGGATCTGAATTTATCATTGAGCTTCCTGTGCTGTGAACCGGAAACGCTAAAGGAAATCCTCTTATGACAAAAGGTTTGTGGCAGCCTCCCCGTCTGCGTACTGCTGGAGAAAATGAAGAAGAACGACGCGCTACTTGGCTGGAACTATTTTATGATTTAGTGTTTGTGGCAGCGATCGCAGAAGTAGCTCATAATCTACACGGGCATCTCTCGCTGACTGGCTTCTTAGGCTACGTGCTGCTGTTTGTGCCAATTTGGTGGTCTTGGGTTGGGGCAACTTTTTACGCCACCCGGTTCGACACCGACGACTTAGGACACCGACTGCTGACACTACTCCAAATGGTAGCGATCGCAGTCCTCGCAGTCAACGTACATGATGGCTTAGGCAAAAGTTCAGATGACTTCGCCCTTTCTTATGTAACTGTGAGAGCTATTTTGATTCTCCAGTATCTCATCGCTGGATACTATGTAGTGGCAGCGCGTGCCTTGACAAATTGGTACATCCGAGGCTTTAGCATTGCTGCTGCCATCTGGTTTGTGTCAGTCTTCGTGCCAGTTCCTTGGCAGTTTGCACTTTGGGTGTTGGCGCTAATTATAGACTTCGGCACACCTCTCACCGCCGGAAAATTGGTTGCCAAGATACCGCCGAGCTTTTCACACATACCGGAGAGAGTGGGGCTATTTACTATTATCGTCTTGGGTGAGGCCGTCATGTCTGTGGTGAAAGGAGTCGCCCAGTTGCAATGGGGTATCGCATCTGCGCTGGTTGCTTTGCTGGGTATGAGTATCGCTTTTAGCCTATGGTGGATCTATTTCGATAGCGTTGATGGCTCCCCTCTTCGAGCTATGCAAGTTGGTAACATGAAAATCGGTCTAACTTGGCTTTATTCCCATTTACCCCTCGCTCTTGGTATTGCTGCTACTGGTGTGGGTGTGGAATACATTGTTGTATCCAGCAAAACGGAAATAATATTACCATCTGCCGAGCGATGGTTGCTCTGCGGCGCTGTGGCAATATGCTTAATTTTCTTGGCGGTTATCCACTTCATAACTTGTACTTTGGGAACAACACAACGCCGTAAAATTTTAGCCGCTTATCGCTTAGGGGCTGCGGCTTTTATTTTGATTCTCGCCATCGCTGGAGTCAATTTATCACCATTGGTGCTGATGGCATTGGTAGCTTTAGCTTGTGCCGTGCAAGTTGTTCTGGATCTCCTGGGAAGCCCTGAAAACAAGTAATATCAAGTCCGGGAACAATGAATCATCAATAGCTTTTACTCTACATTCAAATTGGCAATTTGTTGACCAAACCAACTAGCAGCACTAATATTAGTTCCTTCATTTAAGCGGTGAAGAGTTTCTTCTAATAGTGCAATTGGCAAATTATTCAAAGCTACAGATTGGAAGATCTGCTGATATATTCCATTTGACTGCAATCGAAACACTATGACCCGTTTGCCCAGAACATCGATTACCCAATATTCTGGTATTTCTAAATCAGCATAAATTTTCTTTTTTTCATCCAGATCGCTTGCCAAGGTAGTATCAGAAATTTCACCAACCAGATCGGGAACTCGCCATTTATTCAAATCAATATAACGAGATTTTCCTGTTTCCCATTGCGGTACACCTTCACCGATATATAAAACTAAATCTGGCGAAGCTGCTTGCTTTTTCGGCTTCTCAATTAAACAACCCCCCAAATCGCTAACTGTCAGATCTGAGAAGCGATTGAACCAGATAAAAAATAGCATCGCAAAGAGACGAGCGACACTGGCGTGATTAATTCCTTCTTTACCCATGTCAACAAAAAGGCTGTCACCATTAAAAAATAACCTAACTATTTCTGGGTTAGGATCGTCACGATAACGTAAGTAATCCTCCCAAGTCGCTGGTTCCCATTTTAGCACAGAAGTGCTGGATATTTGGCTAGTTGTAGAAATCGAAGTAGTCATAGCTTTAGTATATCCGCAAGGGTTACTACAATTTTAGCTTGTCATTAGTCATTAGTTTTTACAATGACTAATGACTAATGACTAATTAATCAATTTTCCAGTAATTGACGCACTAAATTACCCAATTTTTTAGCGCTATCTATCACTGCCAAATTAGCAGCTGCATCGGCCATTGTTTGCAGCTTTTCCGGTGATTTTAGCCAAGTTATCACCTGTTCTGACAATATTTCCGATGTTAGTTCCGATTGCCGAAACACCAATCCCGCACCCGCTTCTTTAAACACGGAAGCATTGAAAAATTGATGATCTTCTGCCGCAAAAGGATAAGGAATCAGGATTGCAGGTGTTCCCGTTACTGTCAATTCTGTCACGGAACCAGCACCAGCACGACTAATTGCTAAATTAGCTCGTTGCAACAATCCAGCCATATTGTCGTAAAATGGCACTTGGATATATTGCGGATGTTGAAGACTGGCAGCATCTGGATCGTTATCGCCTGTTTGGTGTACGATCCAAGCACCCGCATCAAACCAGGCAGGCGCAGATTCCCGCACCATCTTGTTGACGGCAACCGCACCCTGACTACCACCAAACACTACAATCAGGGGAACGTTTTCTGGAATCGGCAAATCCAGCTTTTGAGGTTGGAGGAATTGCGATCGCACTGGCGTACCAGTATAAATTGTCTTAGCCCTTGGTAAGTATTTGGCCGTAACTTCAAACCCGACAGCCACAATACTGCACCAAGGACTCAACCAGCGAGTCACTTTACCTGGTAAAGCGTTGGATTCGTGCAAAATAGCAGGCAAACCGAGCGATCGCGCTGCAATAATCGCAGGTGCCGCAATATACCCGCCCGTGGTGAATACACCATTAAATTTACCCTCCTTTAGCAACTTCCGACAGGCAAGAATAGCACCGGCGAACCGCCCAAAGATTCGCAGTGTACCCAAACCAAAACGTTGTTGGAATCCTGACAAAGCGATCGTGTTTAGGGGATACTGGGAGGGAACCAGCTGTTTTTCCAGGCGGTTCGGAACACCTAGCCACTCAATTTGGTAATCTGGCAATTGTTCTGCAAGAGCAATCGCCGGAAATAGATGCCCTCCCGTACCGCTGGCGGCAATTAGCAGTCGCGGCAGTCTCTTGCTTGAGCCTTCTGGGGAAGACCCTTGTCGATCGAGATTCTGTTTCTCAGTTACCATCAAGTCAATAAAGCGATATTCGTTTTCTAGGGGCGATGGCGTCGGGGCTAGGGACTAGAAAGCAACAAAGTGGGGAACAATGCCCCAGCCCGAATGGCCCCACAGCCCCAGCAACCCAAACACCAACTCTCAAAATATTACCGATGCGTAACCCTCTGAATTTGCTAAAAGGCTTCTCTCGACATTTTCCCCCCGCTTTTCTGGTAACTTTAGCGTTATCAGCTGGGTATCCAAGCGCCCAAGCAGCAACTCCCGACACCGCACCTGGAGAACTGAAAAACACTTTAGCGCAAATAGATACCGCCGCCAATAACCACAACGTTCCGGCTGTAATGCAGTTCTACAGTTCAAATTTTACCCATACCGATGGCTTAAATCGTCAGAGTATGGAAAAAACCCTCACCCAACTTTGGCAGCGCTACCCCCAACTGAATTACCGCACAGAACTTGTATCTTGGCAATCTCAAGGCAATGGGTTCGTAGCAGAAACAGTAACTCAAATTACTGGTACAATGCCTGTACAGGGAAGAGACTGGAGTTTCAACTCTACTATTCGATCGCGGCAGCGTTTTGAAGGCCAAAAAATTGTCACTCAAGAAATCTTGAGCGAACGAACTCAGCTATCCTCCGGCGAAAAGCCACCCACACTTGATTTCAGATTACCCGAACAAGTTCGCACAAATCAGGAATTTAACTTCGATGCGATCGTCAAAGAACCTCTAGGCGATGATTTGCTTGTAGGAACGGCTTTGCAAGAACCTATCAGGGCTGATAAATATATTAACGCCACACCAGTGGAGTTAGAAGGACTCGATGCCGGTGGTATTTTTAAGGTCGGTCGCGCACCAGCTACCGAAGGTAAATACTGGATTTCAGCAGTTTTGATTCGCGCAGATGGGATGACAATACTCACACAGCGTTTACCAGTTGTCAATCGCACCACAACAGGATCTGGGTCTCAAAACCGTTCATCTTCTGGGCTTACAAATTCCCTCTAAGAGGGGCTAGAAAAGTCAAAAGTCAAAAGTCAAAAGTCAAAAGTCAAAAGTCAAAAGAAAATAGGGGCTAGGGGAAAAGGGAAGATTTGAGATTTGAGATTTTAAAATCTCAAATCTCAAATCCAAAATCCAAAATCTAAAATCTAAAATTGATTGATGATGGTTTCGATTCAAGAACGAATTGTTCTGATCACTGGCGCAAGTAGTGGCATTGGCGCATCTTGTGCCAAACTTTTTGCTCAAGGCGGTGCTAAACTAATTTTGGCAGCGCGGCGCTTGGAACGCTTGGAGCAGATGGCAGATAGCCTCAGCAAAGAGTTTTCTTCCTCCGTTCATCTGTTGCAGCTCGATGTGCGCGATCGCTCTCAAGTCGAATCTGCCTTACAATCTCTCCCAGATCCTTGGTCTAATGTTGACGTTCTGATCAACAATGCCGGTTTGAGTCGAGGTTTGAGCAAACTGCACGAAGGCAACTTCCAAGATTGGGAAGAAATGATCGACACCAATATCAAAGGTTTGCTCTACGTCACTCGCTATATCTTACCGGGAATGGTTAGTCGTGGTAGCGGTCACGTGGTCAATATCGGTTCCATTGCCGGTCATCAAACCTATCCCGGCGGTAATGTTTACTGCGGTTCTAAGGCAGCAGTCCGAGCAATTTCCGAAGGCTTAAAGCAAGACCTTTTGGGAACGCCAGTACGAGTCACTTCCGTAGACCCCGGTTTAGTCGAAACCGAATTTAGCGAAGTCAGATTTCATGGCGATACGGAACAAGCTAAAAAAGTTTACCAAGGACTAACTCCCCTTACACCAGATGATGTAGCCGATGTGGTCTTTTTCTGCGTCACTCGACCAGCTCATGTCAACATCAGCCAAGTGCTTTTAGTCCCAACAGACCAAGCAACTCCTACTATGGTTCATCGTCGCAAACTGTAGTTTATAATACAAAAAAAATCTTAAAATAATAAGGATTGGGGCTTGTGCTAGGGCTTTTTTTGGTGGTATTATTTTTATAATGGAAAAATTTACAAAAATATTATTAAAGTCAACATTCCCATTATAAAACGAGTTTACCAGAAAATTTTCCAAAAATCAATAGCTATCCCCAAATCATTTTAGCGAAAACAACAAATGAACGTAAAACAGCCGCGCCCTTAGAAACCGGGTTTCTTGGAGAAACCCGGTTTCTGAGTCTTCAGTATATTTACGCGCCACCTACTTAACTACGGACAGCGATCGTGACGCCCGCCTTGAGCGCAAATATACGCAAGTTGCTCAGCGTCTAAATTTTTAGATTTATTAAAATTAACGCCCTTAAGGCGAGGGCCTGTTGCAATATTTGGCGTTTGAATAAATTGATCCTGTCCAGTAGGTTGGTTAGAGGCGACAAAAATTGCACCCTGAAAATCCGCTCCCTCCAGATTCGCACCCCGGAAATCTGCCATACTCAGATCGGCATTCCTCAAATTAACATTCTGTAACTGGGCACTGCTAAAATTAGTGCCCTTAAGTCGGGTAGAGCTAAGGTTAGCATTTTTGAGTACAGCACGAGTCAAATTAGCGCCAGACAAATCGGCGTCTCGCCAGTCGGATTGAGTCAGATTAGCCAACTGCAATTGTGTTCCCACCGCACTTACTCTAGTTAAACTAGCCCCATACAGATTAGCTTGGGATAAATTGGCTTCTGTCAAATCAGCACCAGTTAAACTGGCATTTTCTAAGACAGCTTGCTGCAAAGAAGCCGCAATCAGTTTAGCACTGCTAAGGTTGGCACCTTTTAGGTTAGCCTGAAATAAGTCTGCCTGATTGAGAGTAGCGAGAATTAGACTGGCATTTTGCATTGAAATATGATTTAAAATCGCACCAGTCAGGTTAGCTTGCTTGAGTTCGGCACCGCTTAAATCTGCTAAAGCATCGTCGAATGTCCCCAAACGGTTATCTTCACCGGCACCGATGAAGCGACTGCCTTGAAAACTAGCACCAGTTAAGATTGTCTCTCGAAAATTAATCCCGGATAAGTCGATTTTGTCAAGTACCAAAGCGAAAGGTGCCGAACCGAATGTTTGGCCTAGTGTCGTCCGGCTGAGATCTTTGACCCTACTTGGATTATTGTTAAGAATAAGAATATTAGCGATCGCTTCTTGAGTGGCGTGGAGTCGCAGACGAGCCAGTGCGTATGGATTTTTCGATATTTCCTCATCGGTAAGTGCGTTTTCATTCTCCGGCGCTACTGACGATTTGGATGAAATCGCCTCAGACTGTTGTTGGGTGTTGCTAAGCTGTAGAGAATCAAGGTCTTTAGCTAAAGTCTGATTCGATCGTTGCAATTCTGGCAAAGCATCGAGGCCAATTGTCACCAAAACTTGCTGAATTGTTTCGATCGCTTTTGGCTCTTTTTCTTGAGCCAGCAAATCGACTAATAACCTTACTACCCGTGGATCGTCTTTTGTAGATCCTAGAGCCAAAATTGCTGAGAGTCGCTCTGCTATTGTCCCGTTAGCAGTAGCGGTTATCCGCTCTGTAAGGGCAATAAATACCTTATTTTTCTGGTATTCGGCTATTAGCCGATTGTCCTGAGTTTGACTGTAAATTTGGGCTGCCACAAAAGCTCCCGCCACAACGATCGTGCTGACTGCAAACAGGATCGTCAAGGTTATACGAGAATGCCGACGCATCCAGTCCCAAATCAAGCGAGTGCCCAGAGGAAATGCTCCTGTGCTACTACTATGCACAAGAGTTCCTGTGCTACCGTGTTTCTCGATAAGCCAGCGTGGCGGTGATGGCGGAAAAGTAGCCGTTAGGGAACGATCGATTTTAGTCGTATCCACAACCAATGTTCCTGCAATTCTGTCATGCAGTGTCCGGCGTCGGCGATGTAAATTCCCGCTGAGTCCATCGAACAGCAGCAGCAACCCAAGCAAACCCGTCAAAACGCTCAAGTCTGGATAGGCACCAATGTAGCGCCAGACGGTGAAGGCAATTCCCCCCGACAAGCCCCATCGACCGAAACTTTCGCGCACCAAAGCCCGCCTTAAACCGGGGGGATCGCCCTCTGCTGTCGTCACTTGAACGCCAAACCAACGTTTGGCAGGAGTTTGGCCGCTCACTCCCAGCCTGTAGAGTTGCCAGCTAGCGACGATTAGAGGAGCCACCAGCGCCGCACTCCAAAGGAAATTAGTGGCTGGTGTCACCTGTCGATTTTTTTGATAAATTGGCAAAGCGAGGGTTTGCGCGATCGCGTCCTGAGTAGTCACCAGCAAAGGATTCAGAGGAACAGGTTCGCTAGTCCGCTGTGACTCTGCATATAAGCCTATACTGAAGGGAACTACCCCAGCAGCCACAATCAGGGACACTTCCACAACCCAAGCACCGCAACGACGAACGCCCAGAGGCAGTTTATGCGATCGCTTCTGCCAAGATATTTGAGATGAATTGCTACTTTTCTTCTGCATAAGGATAATTATAAGATAGTTCCTTAAAGCTCAAAATTATCTGGATAGATATGTTGATATTAAGCTGTCCTTAAACATCGGTTACCTAAAAAATTTGCCTTGTTCTCTTATCTGCGTTAATCTGCGTTCATCATTCTTCATCTGCGGTAAAAACTTAACCAACGATAACAACAGACAATTTGACGATATCACTCATCAGTCGGTCATCCAAAAGATTTTATTATGCCGTGTCCCTACAGCTTATATAAAACAAAAGAACCGATAATCAACATAATTCCGGCTCTTTTAAAGTTGTGATGCTTTTGTTCAAATAAATAACATTTTTATACCTCTTACCCCGACCCTCTGCACAAGCGCTCCTCTTACCCTCTCCCCTCTGCTCAAAATAGCATAGTAAATACGGAAGAGCCGTGGTATTCGTCTTCAATCTTCGATTTGTTTAGCTGAAACCTCAACTGCTTGAACATCAATAGTACCGGGAGGAGTGATGCGGCTAAAATGGCCTTGCTCCATCCGCAGGGGTTCACTACAGCTGGGGCACCGCATATCAGTCTGATTTAACCCAGTTAGTTGATAGCCACAAACGGGACATTTGTCCTCAACTAGGTTGCGTTGCAGCCACCAGCGAAACGCAAAGAACGCTATCACGGGTGCCATGAGGATGAGGATTACCAAAATCACAAAAGATTTAACTAACCAGCCCAGCCCAACAGCACCCAACACCCAAAACATTACCAGCAGGGTGATAGCACAGCCAAAGCCTGAAAGATTCAATTGAGAGGTTCTGATGCTGCCCATTTTCTGCATCTCATCTTGGTCTGCCTCTAGCATAGCGAGTTCCGGTAAGGGACGGGCAGAGGGGAATTTTAGATTTTGGATTTTGCGCGAAGTGGGCGTCTTGGCGGTTCCCGTCACGATGCCCACCTTCGCAAGAGAGGATTTTGGATTGAAATAAAATCTACAATTCTCTCCCCTGTTCCCCTGGCCCCTAGCCCCTATTTTCTTTTGACTTTTGACTTTTGACTTTTGACTTTTCTAGCCCCTCCGTTCTAGTTTTCGCCAAAAGTTCTTTTAATTGCTGTACGAGAGCATCCCTGCCGAAGTGGGCGAGAGATTCCTGTCGCAGCCATTGGCTGTCACAGCGTTGGTCATCGCCTTTGAGGATTTCGATGCAAGCTGCGGCTACGGCTTCTGGATCGCGGTGGGGGACTCGCCAGCCCAAACGCCCGTCCTGCAAGGGGTCTGCTGACCCATCAGCGTCACCCGATAGTACGGGAACCCCACAAGCCATCGCCTCTAGGTAGACAATGCCAAATCCTTCTTGTGAGGGCATGATGTAGGCATCAGCAACGCGATAGTGTTCGACTAAATCTTCTGTGGGGACGAAACCGGCAAAGATGACGCGATCGCCAACACCCAAGTCTTGGGCTAACTGGGCTAAGCGAGGCCGATCGTCGCCGCGACCGATGACTAAATATTTGACATTTGGGAATACTTTTGCGATCGCGCTCAACGCCCGAATAGTTACATCCACACCCTTATAGATATCTCCAGACCACAGCCGCGCCACCGTCATCAAGACTTTAGCACCTTCAAGATCGTACCGCTCTACCAGCGCCGGAGGTTTAGGGCCAGGAGTAAAGGCATCGCCATCAACACAACAAGGTAGAAGTTTTACTTGCTGGCGATCGATCCCGTTCGAGTAGCAAAGCCTAGAGCTACTATAGCGGCTAATAGTCCAAATCCCAGCCGCGCACCTCAGAGCCCTTTGGTATGGTTGCGGTAGCGGCTCCCAGACCTCCTTACCGTAGGTCAAGATAGTGTAGGGAATATCAAACCGTTGGCATATAGTCCGCACCAGAGGAGCGAGATTGATGTGACCGCAGAAAACATGAGCCGGACGCTGACGCCACAAACAAGCAAGTAACGAAGCACTCAGCTTCATTCGCCCCAACATCGGGTGCAAACTTTTAAAATAATGAAATTTGAGGTTTTTGGACTCAAAGGGATTATCGCCGATCGGTTTATCCCGCAGTAGAAACACCTGGGCTAGTTCCGAATCTGGTAAAGCGAGATAAGCTCGCCAAATATCTTTAACGTAAGACTGAATACCACCTTCGCCCGCGAAAATTTCTAGAAAAACGAAGACGTAGCTGGTTTTGGTGTTAACCATCTTCTCCAAATTTTGATGAATTTTCACTTCCCCAACTCAAGCTTTTGGTTTATTTGGGTGTACTTAGGGCGGCAGGCGTGATAGTGCCATTTTCCAGTCGTTCCAAATCTTTCAACACCATTTTTTCAATGAGAGCCTCAAAGCTAACTTGAGGCTCCCATTTGAGGTTATTTTTGGCTTTGGCTCGATTTGCTACCAACTGAAAATGTTCATCGGCTCGGAATAACTTCGGCTCTACGATTACTCTTCGAGTCCAATCCAGTCCCACACACTCAAAAGCAGCAGCGACTAATTCCCGAACGCTATGCAGCTCGCCAGTCCCGATCGCATAATCTTCCGGTATATCCGCTTGCAACATCCGCCACATTGCTTCTACATAATCACCAGCATAACCCCAGTCGCGTTTTGCATCCAGATTGCCCATTTCAATCGTGTCACTCAACCCTAATTTAATTGCTGCTGCCGCCAAACATACTTTACGGGTGACAAATTGAGGAGGGCGTCGGGGCGATTCATGGTTGTATAAAATACCGCTACAAGCAAACAACCCGTAGCGTTGGCGGTGATGCACCATTGTCCAGTGAGCGTGCAATTTTGCCGCCGCATAAGGGTTCATGGGCCGAAAGGGGGTCTGTTCGTCTTGAGGCGATCGATCTACATCCCCAAACATCTCGGAACTGCTAGCTTGATAAAACCGCGTTGCCAGTCCTGCCTTGCGTACCGCCGCCAACAATCTCGTTGCCGTTCCAGTTATCAAGTCTAGCGTTCCCAACGGGTCATTCCACGAATCCGGTACGAAAGAAGGCGCTGCCAAATTGTAAATCTCTTGGGGCTGCGTTTGTTCGACCGCAACCTCAAGCGCCTCACTATCAGTCAGGTCTACAGCATAAACCTCAACCTGACTGGCGAGAGAACCCAGCTTTGCTATATTACTTTGACGCTGTGGTGGCAACAATCCCACAACGCGATAACCCTTTTCCAAGAGCAAGAGGCTGAGATAATAGCCGTCTTGACCTGTTATTCCTGTAATCAGTGCTGTCTTAATCATTAGTTATTAGTCATTTAGTCATTAGTCATTTAGTCATTAGTCATTTCTTGTCTGGAATGTTGCCAATTGATTTGAGGTATGCGTTCAATTGGGGCGATAAGTTATTAATCATTTGTTTGAGTGTATTTACTTGTTCAGCAGTTAATAGTTTTCTGTAATAATCCCTTCTTAACCAGTGTTGTGTTTCATTCAAAGAACCTCTCGCTATTTTCACAAAGCGTCGATTATCTTGGTAACTGCCTCTCCCCACTCCTTCCGCGATATTGGCAGCAATGCTATCTGCTGGACGGATAATCTGTTTACCTAAAGTATCTTTTGCCAACTGCTTCCATCCGTCAACAATTTCCCATATTTCGTCTGCTAATCGTTCTGCCAATTGATAAACCCGCAAATCCTGAAATCTCTTACTTGACATTTTATCTCCTTTACCCAATGACCAATGACCAATGACTAATAACTCATGACTAATGACCAATGACTAATGACCAATGACTAATGACTAATGACCAATGACTAATGACTAATGACCAATTCACCACAAACCTCTCTTACCGCTGGGTCGCACAGTCATCCAATTTGTCTTTGCCATAGCCAACTGCTCTTCTGTGATTCGGGCCCCCGTAAGATTGGCTCCACACAGATTCGCGCCCCGGAGATTAGCATTGCTCAGATGAGCGTAACTGAGGTCAGCCCCTCTCAGATCGGCCCCTTCTAAGTCGGCGTAGCTTAAATAAGCCCTGCCCAAGTTAGCATCCTTCAGGATTGCGTAATTTAAACTCGCCCGACCAAAATCGGCCTGAAACAAATTGGCTCCAACAAGATTTGTTTTGTTCAACCTAGCTTGGTGGAAAATAGCTTCCGATAAGTTAGTTTTTTGCAGATTCAGCAAGCTGAGATTTTGTTGTGCAAAATCCCGTCTGCCTTTGTTATAGGCCGATTGCACCTCTTGGGAATCTAGCTTGCGCGGCACCTTATTTTTATTTCCGTTAGAACCGCTGCTCTGTCCTACGTTACCACCAGTTCTACCCATACCGCTGCGACTTCCTGCTATGCCGGAGTTTATATCCGTTCCTTCTAGCCTGGTTCGCCTTGCCCGAATAGCCATTGCCGCACGCGAGACATTCGCCGACCCTGCCGAACCTCCTGAAGCACCTGCTGCCGAACCTCCTGAAATTGGCCCCAATCTGCTTGCAGGTGGCTGGGAGATACCAGTAGAGGGAGAGATCAGACCCTGAGCTAAGCTATCCATGTATGGCTCTAGCTCCAGGGCTCTGAGAACTTCATTAGAAGACTGATAACGATGCCGGACTGACACCTCCAGCATTTTCTTGAGGACTTCGACAAAATGCGGGCTGACGCGGATGTGTTTTTCCCAGAGCATCTCGCCTGTTGAGGGATTGTAGTCTAAGTCTTTGGGAGATTTTGCAGTGAGTAGATAAATGCAAGTGACGCCAGCGGCGTAGATATCGCTGGCGTAAACCGGGCGCATTGCCATTTGCTCTGGTGGGGCAAAACCAGGGGTGCCGATGGCATAAGCAGTCAAGGCAGTTTGCTCAGAAGCACTCGACCCTGTTGGGGTTACTTGGTTTTTAACGGCTCCAAAGTCAATCAGCACCAGTTTTTTGTCTTCTTGGCGGCGAATTAGGTTGGCAGGCTTGATGTCGCGGTGAATTACCTGCTGACCGTGGATGTAGTGCAACACCGGCAGCAGTTCGCTCAAGAATTGTTTGACGCCCTCTTCGCTAAATGGGCCGTTTTGTTTGACTTCCCGCTGTAGGGTTGAGCCGGAAACATACTCCTGAACCAAATAAAATTGTTGATTGTCTTCAAAGTAATCGAGCAGTCGCGGCACTTGGGGATGGTTGCCAATCTTACCCAGGGTTTTGGCCTCGCGCTCAAACAGCTCTCGCGCCATCTGGAAGACGTGGGGTGCTGTGGCCGTGGGGCGCAGTTGCTTGATCACGCAGCTGGGCTGACCGGGCAACAACTCGTCTACGGCTAAAAAAGTAGCCCCAAAACCACCTTGTCCCAGTGGTTTTGTGGAGCGATAGCGATCGCGTAGCCGCAGGTTGGTTCCACACGCCTGACAAATGTCGGTATGCTCCGGGTTTTCTGGATTGGGACAGGCTGGATTTAAGCAATAGCTCATTCAGCTTCACTCGCTTCAGGATTAATCAGCGGTCTTAGAGTGCCCTACTTTCATTATCTGGGCATAAATGAACAAATACAGTGGTATCTGTGGAAAAAATATTTTAAAGAGTTGATAAAGAAACACTAACAGTACTTAAAGTGTTCGTAAATATCCGAATATTTACTTACCATGAAATTGCCTAACCATTTAACTCACCTATACCTAGAATGCCCTAGCGAGCCTGGAAAGGTAACAAAGAGCCTTGGATCGGGGGGCAGAGGGGAGGGGGTAAGGGGGGCAGAGGTAAAAGAATCATTCTTTTGACTTTTGACTTTTGACTTTTGACTTTTGACTTTCCTAGCCCTAGCCCTTGATAAAATAGTCAGTCTGATATAGGTAAAGGCATCAAGAGCAAATGCGTATCTCTCTGAACTGGCTGCGGGAACTGGTCGATTTCACGATGACCCCAGAAGAGTTGGCTCATACCCTGACGATGGCTGGGTTTGAAGTGGAAGATATTGAAGATCGGCGCACTTGGGCTGATGGTGTGGTTGTCGGCAAAGTGCTTAGTTGTCAACCCCATCCCAATGCCGATAAGTTGAGAGTCTGCGAAGTGGATATCGGTGCGGCGGCACCTTTAAATATAGTCTGCGGAGCGGCGAATGTCCGGGCAGACCTGTATGTGCCAGTAGCTACTATCGGTACATATCTACCCATCATCGATCTGAAACTTCGACCTACAAAACTGCGGGGCATCCGCTCGGAGGGGATGATTTGTTCTCTAGCAGAACTCGGTCTGGCAAAAGAATCGGCTGGAATTCATAGTTTTGAAGCAGAAAACGTGGAATTAGGCTGGGATGTTCGGCCTCTGCTGGGTCTAGATGATGCGATTTTAGACATAACGGCAACCGCTAATCGAGCTGATGCTTTGAGTATAGTAGGTATAGCGCGGGAGGTAGCAGCGCTGACTGGGGCTACCTTGAAATTACCAGAAGCAGTTGAGGTATCAATTCCAGATCGAGGATCGGGCCTAAATCTGAAAATTCAGGAGCCTCAAGCTTGTCCTGCATACATTGGAACTACGATCGCACAAGTAAAAATTGGCCCTTCTCCCGATTGGTTACAACGACGTCTACAAGCATCTGGGGTTCGACCTATTAACAATGTAGTTGATATCACTAACTACATTCTATTGGAATGGGGTCAGCCACTGCACGCTTTCGATCGCGATCGCTTATTAGCCGTAGGAGGTAAAGATTCCCTGACTATTGGCGTCCGTTTCGCTAACGCAGGAGAATCTTTTAAAACTCTCGACAATCAAACCCGCACCCTCCAACCGCAAACTCTCCTGATTACAGCTAATGACAAACCAGTCGCCCTTGCTGGGGTCATGGGCGGTGAAGAAACCGAAGTCCACGACGAAACTCAAAATATCCTTTTGGAAGCCGCCCTGTTCGATATGATGGCCATTCGTCGTTCTGCCCGCAGTCAAGGTTTGCGGACTGAGGCTTCGGCCCGCTACGAACGGGGCGTTAATCAGGCAGAATTGGAAGTGGCCTGTCGCCGTGCTATAGGGATGATCTGCGAATTGGCAGGTGGCGTCGTGGTGGGGCAAGAAATGGCGGATGCTAGGCCAAATCAGTCGGCTTGGACGCGATCGATCGAACTGCGTCTCGATCGCGTAAACCAAGTTTTAGGCCCGGTAGACTTGGGAGAAGATGATATTGGGGAACTCCAAGCAGAGGAAATCCAACGTATCCTCACCGCTTTGGGATGTAAAGTTGTTCCCACGGCACAAGAGGGAGTCTTTTCGGTGACTGTACCGCCCTATCGCTATCGAGATTTAGAGCGGGAAATCGATTTAATAGAAGAAATTGCCCGTTTGTACGGTTACGACAATTTCTGCGACGATTTGCCAGAAGAGACAGAAGCAGGGTATCTTTCAGCTGACCAACTACTAACCCGAAAACTGCGAGAAGCTTTCCGGGGATCTGGATTGACTGAATTGGTGCATTACTCCCTGGTGAAACCGGAAGGCGATGCAAAAATTGTGCTTCGCAATCCTATGTTTGCCGAATATTCAGCTTTGCGGAAAGATATTATATCTGGGCTCATCGATGCTTTTCAATACAATCTGGAACAGGGCAATGGCCCGCTGAACGGGTTTGAAATTGGTCGGATCTTCTGGCAAGAAGAAGATGGGCTAATGGAAGCAGACTCCTTGGCTGGTATTATAGGAGGCGATCCTACACTCGGTCGCTGGAGTCGGTCTGGTCGGGAAGAACCGATGACTTGGTTTGAGGCGAAGGGTGTTCTAGAAAGTGTGTTTGGGCGATTAAATTTTCAAGTAGAATACCAACCAGACCGGCGCGATGAACGTCTGCATCCGGGACGCACGGCATCTTTGTGGGTGCAGGGCGATCGTTTGGGGACTTTTGGACAACTTCATCCCCAATTGCGAAAAGAACGGGATTTGCCTGATGCAGTCTACGTTTTCGAGCTGGATTTGGATGTGTTGCTAGATTATCTGGATCGGGATGAAAACTTTATTCCTACGTTCCACTCTTATTCCAATTTTCCCACATCCGATCGCGATATTGCTTTCTTTGCACCCTCTGCTGTTCATGTTGCGGAACTTGAACGGGTAATGGCTAAAGCTGCTGGTAATCTATTGGAGTCTGTGGAATTGTTTGATGAATATAAGGGTGAGAATGTCCCAGAAGGCCAACGCAGTCTGGCATTTCGGTTAGTATATAGAGCGAGCGATCGTACTCTCACCGACGAAGACATCGAACCCGTACATCAAAAAGTCCGCGAAGCCCTCGCCGAAAAGTTCAGCGTTAGTCTGAGAAGTTAATCGATTTTAGATTTTGGATTTTGGATTTTGGATTTTGGATTTAATACCAAATCCGGGTTAACCCCCTTGCCCCTGCCCCCTCTCCGCAACGGAGAGGTTCCACTATCCCCTTTTTCTTGAAGCCCGCGCAGGCGGGCTTTGTTTGTGTAGCCGCGACTTTAGTCGTCTAGGCAACCGGATTTGGTATAATCCAAAATCTAAAATCCAAAATCCAAAATCTAAAATCCAAAATCGCCCTATGCCTAAGTATGTATTGTGGGGAAGTTATTGCAGTGATGTCCTAGAAAAACGGACACCCTACCGTCAAGCTCATTTAGATGGACTTGCCGCTCAAAAAGAATCTGGTATCCTAATTACGATCGGCCCCACCAAAGATTTAACCAAAGTCTTCGGTATTTACGAAGCTACAGACGAAGCTACCGTCCGCCAGTTGATTGAAGCCGATCCATATTGGCAAAACGGTATTTGGACTGAGTACGAAGTACGCGAGTGGATTCAAGCAATTTGAAAATAGTAATGGGTAATCAGTTAATAATAATTATGATTACCCAAGCTCTAATCACTATTACAAAAGCCCAATTTGTATTAGCGCTAGTATCCAGATTCAGGATCGCCTGGGACGATTCGCATATCTTTTGCGTAGCGATCGTATATGGCCACCATCTTTTTCAACTGATCGGGATAAACCTCGGACAGATCGTTCAATTCTCTGGGGTCCATCCGAAGATTATAAAGTTTCCAGGTTCTATCCCCCCAGGGTGGATTTAGTTGCAGAATTTTCCAGTCTCCTAAAACCACAAACTTGTTGCTAGTACCGAAAACTTCTTGTACAATCGGTTCGGTCGGACTATATACCTGCGCTGATTTGCCTTCTAGGAAAGGACGTAGAGAACGCCCCTCTAAGGGAACAACGGGACGACCTTGGTAAGTATTTCCCGGAGGATTAACCCCTGCGTAATTTAGCACAGTGGGCACAATGTCTACTTCGCGGGTAAAGGCATCACTTTTGCGTCCCGACATCACGCCACCACCAGAATATGAAATGAATGCTGGTACGCGAACCCCGCCTTCAGAGTGCCTTGCTTTACTCCATAGTAAAGGTGTTGTTGATGGTTGCGCCCAATTTATACCTAAAGAAACGTAGGAGTTAACTCTTCCTATATTCTCATAGCTGTTGTTCATTCCTACCTTCTTAAACCATTCCTGGAACTCAGGAGAAGGAGATTCTTTGCCATTTGTTGTGTTTACAAAGTCTAGACCAGAACCACCATTGTCCGACAGAAAGACGAAGACTGTATTGTCATATTCACCAATCTGTTTTAAGTGGGTAACCAGTCTACCTATGTTATCGTCTAGAGCGTTTAGCATCCCCGCATAGATTGCCATTTTTTTAGAATTAAAGCGCCTCTCTTCGGGAGACAAACTATCCCAGGCGGGCACCATTGGCCATCTGGGTGGCAAGGATACGTAGTCGGGAATTAACCCCAGCTGCTTCTGGCGATTGAAGCGTTGTTCCCGCAACTTATCCCAGCCCATGTCATACTTGCCCATATACTTTTGGATATATTCGTCAGGCGCGTGTAAGGGGGCGTGAACCGCTTGGTAGGAAGTGTAAACAAAGAATGGTTTGCCGTCGCCGCGATTTTTATTGATGTATTCAATCGCTTTGTCGGTATAAGTCCGGGAAGAGTAGTGGTTAGCTGGCAAAGAGGTGACTCGTTTACCATTATCGAAAAATATCGATGTGGCGTTTGGTTCCTCTCCCACGAGATTAAAGTGACTGCCCCCACCTTGCATCAGCGCAAAGGATTGCTCAAAGCCTCGTTCGGAAGGACGATATCCTGGCTCTTCTCCCAAATGCCACTTACCTACCATATAGGTGTGGTAGCCCGCATCTTTCAAGAGTTGGGGTAGGGGGACAACTCGGTTGTTGAGATACCCTTCATATCCAGGCTGACCTTTCTGAGCCTGGGATTGTAATCCGTCCATAGTAGCTAACCCATTTTCGTGGTTGTCTACCCCGCTGATTAACATCGCACGGCTGGGCGAACAGGTTGGTGCGGTATGGAAGTTAGTTAACATCATCCCCGACTTGGCCAAAGCTTCTATATTCGGGGTTGGTACTTCACCTCCATACATAGGTAAATCGGCATACCCCAGGTCATCGGCTATTAAGAACACAATATTGGGGCGCTTGGTTCCTGCGTTGCTGGTTATGGCTTCTGAGCTTTTTTTCCAAGTTGAAATGCCGATGATGGTAAGGGCTGTGCAACTTGTTACGAAGACAAATTTTTGAAATTGTTGCTTCACAATCTATAAATCTCTTTGAGTTGGGAATACATACCGAAACTATACTTCTGTAAAATCGGATACAGTGCTTTTACAAAGACTTATCTCTTGTCACTATTTTTCAGCCAGAGTGCTTTTCCAGTTTGGGCCGGAAAAGCACTGTCTCCGATCGTCTGAAGTATAATCAACAAGAGTACACCAAAAGGAAGATTTATATTAACCTTGTGGACAAATATTTCCATTTACGGTATTTTACGGGTGCCATCACAAAAAGCGATCGCGAAGTTATTTTTATCAAAAAAACTATATTTCCTCTTGTATAACTAATATATTACTGTTAAGTTTTGTTGTGCCATTCAAGGCAGGTATCAGCCGAAATAGATATTTGTCCATCCTGGTAGAATAAAGTTGTGATCTTTATTGCAGGTTGCCATGTCCTCGGAAACAACATCAACTTCTCAAACAAGCATCGGTGCTGATGCGATCGATCTAGCTATAGCCCAAGGATTAGACTTTGACGGTTCCCCCATTCCCCCTGCCAAACTCGAACTTTACACAAAGGTGATGGGACTAGAAGCAGGACGGCAAAGAAGCGGTGTATCGAATACGATGCGATCGCGCATTGTTCGCATTGGCGCTAAGCACATTTCCCAGGCAGAACTCAACCAAATGCTAATAGACGCCGACTTTGCCCCTCTTAAAGAGAAAGAAATTGCCTTCTATTATAGTGGAAAGTAATCAGGAAAGCAACTACCCCCTCTTCCCCTCATCTCTTCTGGACTACCCCTATCCTTCAGGACGGCGGGTGATGATGGGACAGCGGGGTGCAGTGGCGACAAGTCAACCCCTAGCTACTTTGGCGGGGATGGAAATGCTCATGTCTGGGGGAAATGCGGTAGATGCGGCGGTAGCAATGGCGATCGCACTTACCGTAGTTGAACCCACCTCCAACGGCATTGGTGGCGACGCTTTTGCCTTAGTTTGGGATGAAAAATTGCACGGTTTAAATGCTTCTGGAAAAAGCCCCCAATCTCTTCCCGTGGAAGCATTTACTGGGATGAATAATGTGCCTGAAACCGGATGGTTACCAGTAACTGTTCCCGGTGCAGTTTCCGCTTGGCGAAAGTTGTGGGAACGTTGGGGAAAGTTACCTTTTGAGCAATTATTTGCACCAGCAATTAGATATGCCCAGGAAGGTTTCCCCGTATCGCCAGTAACGGCACAAGCTTGGAAAAGAGCCGAAAGAATATATTTACCTCTCACTCGGACTGAGTTTCAGCCTTTTAAAGAGGTATTTTTCCCTGGAAACCGCGCCCCAGAAGCGGGGGAAGTTTGGCGGAGCGAGCTGCATGGAAGGACGCTGAGAGCGATCGCATCCACTGGCGGCGAAACTTTTTATCAAGGAGAAATCGCCCAACAAATTGCTAACTTCGCTGCCGATACTGGTGGTTTCCTAACCATAGATGATTTTACCACACATCAACCAGAATGGGTAGAGCCAATTTGCACAGATTATCGCGGTTTAACAGTTTGGGAAATTCCCCCCAACGGACAAGGCATAGCCGCTTTAATAGCTCTCAATATATTAGAAGGTTTTGATATTGCCAAATATAAGCGCGAATCAATCGAAAGCTATCATCTGCAAATCGAAGCGATGAAACTGGCATTTGCCGACACCCATCGTTATATTGCCGACTCCCGCTTTATGGAAATGCCAGTTGAACATCTTTTAAATAAAGATTATGCAGCCGAACGTAGAAATCTAATTACCGAAAATGTTATTCCTCTTGCCGAACATGGTATACCCAAAGGTGGAACCGTCTATCTAGCAGCAGCAGATGGCGAATTGATGGTTTCTTTTATTCAATCCAACTATATGGGTTTTGGTAGTGGAATACTCGTTCCCAACACTGGAATTGCACTTCATAATCGAGGCGTGGGTTTCACCTTAGAAGAAGGACATCCCAACCAAATAGCAGGGGGAAAACGTCCTTTTCATACGATTATCCCTGGATTTCTCACCAAAGATGGCAAACCGTTAGGGCCATTTGGCGTCATGGGAGGGTCAATGCAACCCCAAGGACATCTACAAGTAATAGTAAATATGCTAGATTATGGGATGAATCCCCAAGCAGCTTTAGATGCTCCCAGATGGCATTTTGTATCTGGAAAAAGAGTACTTTTAGAGGAGGCAGTTTCTCATAATATAGCACAAGAACTTACCGAAAGAGGACATGAAATTCGAGTCAGTAAAGATGTGGGATTATTTGGTAAAGGTCAGATTATTTTTCGGCAAGGGAAAGTTTTCTTTGCAGCTTCCGAACCACGCGCTGATGGAATTGCGTTAGCATACTAATATTCCATCCAAACAATCATCACAGTGAAATAAAATTAAAATTATCTGTGTTAATCTGTGGATAAAAATTTTTAAATCGCAAATTATATTGTGTTTGGTTGTATTGTTAGCATAAGAGTGATATCGTCAAGTTGTCTGTTGTCATCGGTGGTTAATTTTTTACCACAGATGAAGAGAGATGAACACAGATGAACACAGATAAGAATTAAGAATACGAATTTTTTAGGTAACCGATGCGTAAGGACATGATATTATGGTTTCAACCGTTCTGATCACTGGTGCTTCTCAAGGAAGTGGCAAAGCAACAGCACTCTTATTTGCGCGTAATGGTTACGATGTTGTTCTAGCAGCGCGTCAACCAGATAGATTAGAAGCTGTAGCGCAGGAAATCCAAACCCTCGGTCGTTCTGCTTTGGCTATTTCAACCGATATGGGAGATTTTCAGCAAGTACAACACCTGGTAAATAAAGCGCTGCAAACTTTCGGAAATATCGATATTTTGATTAACAACGCAGGCATTTGTCTGACTGCGCCAATGGAGAAAACTTCTCTGAGTGATTGGCAGAAAATTATAGATACAAATTTCTGGGGATATGTGTACACCATTCAAGCTATTTTACCCCATTTCTTAGAGCGAAATACTGGAACTATTGTCAATGTCGGTTCTTTTGGTGGAAAAATGCCGCTGCTAAACATGACCGCCTATTGTGCTAGTAAATATGCAGTTACTGGGTTAACTGAATCTTTGCGTTTGGAATTATTTCCTAAAGGTATCCAAGTCTGTGCGGTTCATCCTGGAGTGATTAACAGTAATTTTATGGAACGCGCTATGTTTGGCGGTGGGGATGAATCGGAAACTGAGGCGCGTCGTCAGCAGATGAGTAAGTTGCTTGAATCATCTTGGGTGAGTAAACCAGAAGATATTGCCAATGCGATTTGGGATGCCGTTCAGAATAAACGGTCTGAAGTCGTGGTTGGGCAAACATTTTTGGCAACAGAAGCTTATCGGTTATTTCCAGGTTTGATGCAGTGGTTTATGAATCAAAATGTTAACTAGAATAATTGCAGATTGGAAGATTTAAAATAAAAGATAAAAATAACTTTTTCATCTGCAATCTTAAATCTCAAACTTGAAATCAAGGAGACAACGATGCTTTTAGATGTTCGCCTTTTCACAGCTAAAGAATATCATTTTATGGCTGAAGCTGGTATTCTTAACGCAGATGAAAGAGTTGAGTTACTAGCAGGACAGATAATCAAGATGCTAGCAAAAGGAACAGCTCATAGTGCAGCGACTACGCGCACAGAAAAACTACTGGAAAGCCGTTTAGAAAATCAGGCTTTAGTGCGAGTGCAAGAACCAGTTCAGTTAGATGATTACTCTGAACCAGAACCAGATATTGCGCTTGTTATTCCAGATCGGATGTATTATGAAGACCACCATCCAACTCCTTCAGAAGTTTATCTAATTATTGAGGTTGCAGATACAACTCTCAGTCGAGATCTCGAATTCAAAGCAGGTATTTACGCGAGGTCTGGGATTGCGGATTATTGGGTATTGGATGTTAATAATCGGCAACTGCATATATTTCGAGAACCGAGTCAGAATGGTTATCAAAGTGAGTTGATTTTATCAGATAGTGGGAGTGTTTCGCTTTTGGCGTTTCCTAATGTTATCATTACTGTTGGGGAAATGTTGCGACCTTTAAGCTGACCTTCAACTATATTTAAGACAAAACTCGATCGCTTCTGACAAATCGCTAGTAACTTTCGGATACTCAACCAGTGGCGGCTCGATTACCACCAAAGATACTCCTAATTCATCTGCCAATGTTCGCTTAATATCCTCGCCACCACTAGCACCAGAAGCTTTAGTTACTACCATCGAAATTTGCCAGTGACGCCATAAAGCGTTTTCCAAATCGGCAGAAATGGGCGGACGCATAGCAAACAATCGCTCTGGTGTAAACCCAGCGGTTATTGCTGCTTCGATCGAAATACTAGCAGGTAAAACCCTAGCAAATAAAGTCGATCGCTCTTGCCAAGGACGAAACAGAGGCAAAGCTTTATATCCCACAGTCAACAGCACTCGCTGTCCTTCCAGATATTCCCCAGCCACAAGAGTAGCAAAACTATCTAAGTGAATAATTTTTGGATTTTGGATTTTGGATTTTGGATTTTGGATTGATAAATCTCCTATGGCCCCCGCTTCCCCGCTCCCCCGCTCCAGGCGCGGACGTTCGTAGCGCAAGTAAGGAATTTGCAATTGGGTAGAAGCAGCGATCGCATTCTGAGAAATCTCCACTGCATAAGGGTGAGAAGCGTCCAGAACCGCCACAATTTTCTGTGCTTGCAAAAATCGCCCAATTTGAGCCGCGTCCATACGCCCCACCCAGACACGCAACAGAGGCACATCGGGATAGAGCGATCGCGCGGTTTCCGTAGCCACAGAAATCGTACAAGGCAGCTGGGCTTGCGCTAGAGCAGCCGCCAGTTGTACACTTTCGGTCGTTCCACCGATCAGCCACAATCGCCCACTAGATTCGGCTTGGTACTGCAACAGCCCACTCTACCAATAAAATGTTAACCCTTGAGAGCCTTAGTAAAGTTCTTACGAAACGACCTATTAACCAGCAAAACAGGCCACAACACCGACATCGAAAGTCGAGTAGGCAAACTGCGGTTGAAATTCGTCCTCTCAAACCCAGTCCAGAACTTCCAGACGCCCCCTACATAACCCACCAGCAATGCTATGACAACTAACTTAACCATAAAATCTCCTTCCAGCGGATACCCACTTAATTTCAATTATGGGCGCTCAGGCAGTTCTTGTCTTGCTTAGGACTTTTGACTTTTGACTTTTGACTTTTCCAGTCCCTAGTCGCGATCGAATCTTTAAGATTAAGGAGGGATAGCAGCAATTATACAGACGCCAGAACAGGTATTTTTACGATCGCTGCGACCACGAGAGAAGCCGAACGCCAAGAATTCGTGACGACCCTAAAAGAGAGCAAACAGGAGTAATTATGCGGGCAGTGCTGATGGCTGGCGGATCTGGAACTAGGCTAAGACCGCTGACTTGCGATCTCCCAAAACCAATGGTGCCGATCCTGAATCGACCGATCGCAGAACATATAATCAATTTACTCAAACGGCATCATATCAAAGAAGTGATTGCCACTCTGCACTACTTACCTGACGCCATTCGCGACTACTTCCACGACGGCAGTGACTTTGGCGTGCAGATGACCTATGCGGTCGAAGAAGACCAGCCCTTGGGTACAGCAGGCTGCGTCAAAAATATTGCCGAACTCTTAGATAGAACCTTTTTAGTTATTAGCGGCGACAGTATCACCGACTTCGACCTCAGCGCCGCCATACATTTTCACAAGCGGCGACAGTCAAAAGCCACGATAATTTTGACCCGCGTTCCCAATCCGATCGAATTTGGCGTCGTCATCACCGATGAAGAACACCGTATCAGCCGCTTTTTAGAAAAACCCTCCACCAGCGAAATTTTCTCCGATACCGTCAACACCGGCATTTATATCTTGGAACCAGAAGTCCTAGATTATCTGCCAGCAGGACAAGAAAGCGACTTTTCCAAAGACCTTTTTCCCCTGCTGCTAGACAAAGAGATACCCATGTATGGCTACATTGCCGAGGGCTACTGGTGCGATGTCGGTCATCTCGACGCTTATCGCGAAGCCCAATATGATGGCCTCTACCGCAAAGTAAAACTCGACTTTCCCTACGAAGAAAGGTCTGGTGGAGCCAGAAATAACCAAATTTGGATCGGCCAAAATACTGTCATCGACCCCACCGCCCAAATCGAAGCCCCCGCCATGATCGGCCACAACTGCCGCATTGGGCCGCGAGTGCAAATCGAAGCCGGAACCATCATTGGCGACAACGTTACCGTTGGCGCTGACGCCAACCTCAAACGCCCAATCATCTGGAATGGAGCCATTATAGGCGAAGAAGCACATCTAAGCGCCTGCACGATCGGCAGAGGCACCAGAGTAGACCGCCGCGCCCACGTCCTGGAAGCAGCCGTCGTCGGTTCCCTCTCCACCGTAGGAGAAGAAAGCCAGATCGGCCCTGGCGTCCGCGTTTGGCCCAGCAAACAAATTGAATCCGGTGCAACCTTAAACATCAACTTAATTTGGGGTCAAACCGCCCACCGCAATTTGTTCGGCCAGCGGGGCGTCTCTGGATTGGCTAACATCGATATCACCCCCGAATTTGCAGTCAAATTGGGCGCAGCTTACGGCTCCACCTTAAAACCCGGTTCCCAAGTCGCCGTCTCCCGCGACCAGCGGAGCATCTCCCGCATGGTTTCCCGTTCCTTAATTGCCGGTATGATGTCAGTGGGAATCAATATTAAGAACCTAGAAGCAACATCAATTCCCATTGCCCGCATAGTTATTCCTACCATCTCAGTTGCCGGTGGCATTCATATACGGATACATCCAGACCGAGCCGATCATATTTTGATAGAATTTTTGGATTTCAAAGGCATCAATATCTCTAAAGCACAAGAGAAAAAAATTGAGGGAGCTTATTTCAAAGAAGACTTGCGGCGAGCCCAAATTGACGAAATTGGCAATATGGCTTATCCCAGCCAAGTCATGGATATTTACAGCACCAGCTTTGAGAAACATCTCAACATAGAAGCCATTCGCTATAGCAATTCCAAAGTGGTAATTGACTATGTTTATGCCGTCTCAGGAGCTGTGCTGCCCCAACTATTAGCTAAGTTTGGTTGCGATGCCGTAGTCCTAAATGCCAGCCTCAATCAAACAGGAGTATCTACAACAGAACGAGAAGCTTTGCTGCATCAACTCGGTCATGTTGTGGAAGCACTCAAAGCTACCTTTGGCGTCCAGGTATCTGCAAACGGAGAACAAATGATTTTGGTAGATGAAGCTGGGATGCCAATTCGGGGCGAAATGTTAACCGCTTTGATGGTGGATATGATGCTTACGGCTAACCCCAGAAGCGCAGTGGTGGTGCCCGTTCATGCCTCCAGCGCTGTTGAACAAATTGCTCGTCGCCACGATGGCAGAGTTATTCGCACCAAAGCCAATCCCAGCGCTTTAATGGAAGCGAGTCAGAGTCATCCTAATGTGGTGCTGGGCGGCTCTGGAGAAATGGGTTTCATTTTCCCACAATTGAATCCGGGATTTGATGCCATGTTCTGCATTGCAAAACTCATTGAAATGCTAACTATCCAAGAGCGAAATCTCGCCTCCATTCGCGAATCCATACCCCGCGTCGCACACAAAACCTGCTCAGTTCGTTGCCCTTGGACAGTGAAAGGAGCTTTGATGCGCCATTTGGTAGAAACCCATCCAGCTGATAGCTTAGAGTTAATTGATGGCGTAAAGATTTGCAATCGATTCAATGACAGTTGGGTGTTAATTTTACCCGATGCGGGAGAACCGTTGGTACATATTTTCGCCAACAGTAGCGATCGCGAATGGGTGGATGAAACTTTGAGGGAATACCGCGCCCGTGTCCAAAACTTTGTTGACCAAGAACAGGGCGTGGAAGAAATTAAATAGTTTTAAGCTTGGTCATCGGTCATCAGTCATTGGTAACAAAATACTCAGTTCAGAAAAACTACTAATGACTAATGACTAATAGCGCAATTAGCGTAAAATAGAAATAGTGAGAAAGCTTGAAACCTTCAAGTTAGATCTCTATAACTCAAACCTCTACTCGCAAAACTCAACAACTATTTATGAATACCTTCATTGTGATGGCAGAAGTGATTCAAGACCCGCAACTGCGCTATACCTCGGATGAGCAAATACCTGTCGCTGAAATGCTCGTGCAGTTTCCAGCCCAACGAGAAGAAGATCCACCCAATACTCTCAAAGTAGTAGGATGGAGGAATCTGGCTCAGGAAATCCACGATCGCTGTCACAAAGGCACGCAGGTCGTAATTGAAGGTCGTCTGAGTATGATCACTGTAGAACGCAAACCCGAAGGCTTCAAAGATAAACGTGCTGAATTAACCGCACAAAGAATTCATTACCTTGGAGATAATTTTCAACCTGCTGCAACCAGCCAAAAAGCTGTCTCCCAAGCATCAACTCCTGGTAGAAATACCGCTAATTCTGTAGCTTCCGAGTCTTATCGTTCACCCGTTGCGACAGCAAATGTTTCGCCGGTTTCTAACAGTACCACCAACGTCGCTACTATTTCGCCAGTAGATGACGAGGAAGAATATCAAGAAGTAATGCCGAAGGTGAAGACAACGCCATATCAGAATCAACCCATGTCTGGAAATCAGCCGGATGTCGATGATATTCCCTTTTAGTTGATGTAGGGTGGGCAATGACAGGAAAGCTATAAAAACTTTCCTGTCTTTTTTTCAGGGAGTTTTCCCTGGCAAGAGAGCAAAAGAGTAAGAGACTTACCGATTAGTAACCGGTCAGTTTGGCTTTCCGTAAATCGGCGACAATTTAAATGTACTACTTGTGGCTCAAGAAGAAGGTATATCTTCTCAGGAATTAATTAATCTTTATTTGCAAGATTGTGTTAATTCTAATCGTAAATTATCTCTAAATTAGCCTATAACCCACATTCCGCACCCACAACTGTCACAATCGGAAATTACGGAGATAAAAAAGCAAAGCTGGCATAAAAAGAGACATCAACAATCAAAAAAGAGATTCAAGCCGCGATGAATCATCAAAAACGGCATAAAAACCTATTCTCAACAAGCAGCAATAAGCAGGAGATGCAGATAGATTGGCGTTAGATAAATGAATCAAGATATTAAATAGAGCGCTGATAAATTAACTTAATAAATCGGCG
>NZ_JAIQZN010000013.1:85168-106984 GCF_023333585.1 Argonema antarcticum A004/B2 | reverse complement strand
ATTGCTAGGTGGTCTGGTCAGTACGACTTGCTTGATTCCTCTTACAAGCCCAGTGTCTTTAGACCTGGGTTACTGACCAGCCCTAGAACACCGATTCCGTAATCCCAGAAACCGGGTTTCTTTGGCTTGGGGCAACGAAATATCGACTTTTTTAACGAAAGAAACCCAGTTTCTCATTTATCGATCGCCAGAAAGCTAGAGGCTTTCCTTGGCTAAACTTCTACTAAGAGCGTATCCGAAAAGTTTTGTCTGGGACAATAACCCCGGTTTTTTTTGGTCGCTCTCAAAGGATTTTCTCAAGAACGCTGAATCTTATCCTTTTGGCTAACAAAGACTAATCCCACAACTACTGGGACAACGACAATTACAAGACCTGCGAGCAGACTGTAGAAAAAGTTTGCTAATGAAGGAGTCATTGATTCTGGCCCTCTTTATCCAAGAATATCATTTTCTCATTTTACCGATCGCACGCCACCTTGAAAAGCCAAGCAAGACGATAGTTGCTGTGAGGGGGTGGAATTGAGGGTCTACCAGTTTGATTAAAAGAGTAGATTAATTTTTTAATAAATCTTAAAATTATATAGCAACTGCTTTCGTCAGTTAGGACATTCTTGATTCCTGAAACCCTAGCCCCTAGCCCCTAGCCCTACCACTACAGCCGCCCTGCGTGCAGTAGCAGGCGTTACCGCTGCGTTAAGATACCCACGCTTTAGCTATCAACTCCTCAACCACCTATGACTACCACAACTATTACCAGCTTAATACTTGGTTCCCTGCTAGGGATCATGATTTTGTTGTTTATCTTCCGCATCGTACTCAGCTGGTATCCCCAGATAGATCTAAATCGCTTTCCCTGGAGTGCGATCGCTTGGCCCACAGAACCTTTCTTAGTGGTGACGAGAAAGCTTGTGCCACCAATAGGCGGCGTGGACATTACGCCGATTATTTGGGTAGGAATCTGTAGCCTGTTGCGGGAAATACTCTTAGGTCAGCAGGGACTCTTGACAATGATGGCGACAAGGTAAGCAATACCCAATGCCATTTTATAGCTAGGGACTAGGGACTAGGGGAAGAAGGGGAGAATCAAGGGTTTCAGGAATGAAGAACATCCTAACTGCCGAGAAGGTTGCTATAAATCTGAAATCTAAAATCTGAATTTTTCCAATGCCCCTTGACAATATTACTTTTTACCTTTCCCTTTTTCCTCGTTTTGCATCAGCATCTCGACGAAATTGGTATAAACTTCACCCCGTAAAAAGGCTGGATTTTCCAGAATCTTTTGATGAAAGCCAATAGTAGTGGGCAATCCAGTGATTGCACATTCCCGCAGTGCGCGTTTCATGCGGTTGATTGCGCCGTTGCGATCGGGTGCCCAGACAATTAACTTACCAATCAGCGAGTCGTAGTAGGGCGGAATTTCATAATCGGTGTAGACGTGGGAATCCATGCGGACACCAGTACCGCCTGGTGGTAAGTAACCGCTAATCCGTCCGGGAGAGGGACGGAAGTTGTGTTCGGGGTCTTCTGCGTTGATGCGGCATTCGATCGCATGACCCCGCAAAATCACTTCGTCTTGGGTCAAACTCAGCTTTTCTCCCTGGGCGACACGGATTTGTTCCGCCACCAGGTCAAGACCCGTAATCATTTCCGTTACGGGATGTTCCACTTGGATACGAGTATTCATTTCCATGAAATAGAAAGAACCCGATCGATCTAGAAGAAACTCAACAGTCCCAACACCAACGTAGTTAATTGATTTAGCAGCCATCACGGCAGCAGTACCCATTTTATCTCGTAATTCCTGGCTAAGAGCCGGACTGGGGGCTTCTTCTAGCAATTTTTGATGGCGGCGCTGGATAGAGCAATCACGCTCGCCTAAGTGGATGACATTGCCATAGGAATCAGCCAAAATTTGAAATTCAATATGGCGGGGACATTCGATGAATTTTTCTAAATAAACGCCGGGATTGCCAAAGGCGGCTTCTGCTTCTCCCTGTGCCGCTTGGAAGAGTTTGAGAAATTCACTTTCTTCTTTGACAAGGCGCATTCCCCGTCCGCCGCCGCCAGCAGTGGCTTTGACCATGACGGGATAGCCAATGTCGTTGGCAACGGAGAGTGCTTCTTCCTCGTCGGTTAACAACCCGTCACTACCGGGGACAGTGGGGACGCCAACCCGCTTCATGGTTTCTTTGGCGGTAGATTTATCTCCCATCGATCGGATCGCTTCAGGGGAGGGGCCAATGAAGGCGATCTGGTGATCGGCACAAATTTCGGCGAACTTGGCATTTTCCGCGAGAAAGCCATAGCCGGGGTGAATTGCCGTAGCGTTGCGCGTCAAGGCGGCGGCGATGATATTCGGAATATTGAGATAACTTTTGCTGCTGGGGGGTTCGCCAATACAAACTGCTTCGTCGGCCAGTTGGACGTGGAGGGCGTGGCAGTCAATGGTAGAGTGAACGGCAACGGTAGAAATTCCCATTTCTTCGCAGGTGCGGAGAATGCGTAGGGCAATTTCCCCGCGATTAGCAATTAAAATCTTAGAAAAACGCATTTTCCAACTTTTGGCGAGAGCAGTGGCATGAAGTCTTACTTGGAACCTCTCAAGCAACTTTGGCGGCTTTTCGATCGCAACTCTGAGGCTTGAGGCGAAGCAGCTTTTTGTCTTCGGGTGTTAATCCTATCATGGTGTTGAGGACTACTTACTGGCGAAGTGTTGCTGGAGGAGGCGGTTGGGTGCGATCGCTTCATCAATCTCAACATATCTTCCCGATCGGTTTCCTAAAAAACTTTTCAAACCATCTCTAAAATTTTTGTGTCAACTCTGCCTTTATAAGTTATACTTGGTAAGGCGAACAAAATTGAGCTAAGATAAATACTTGGTTCAAGTTAGCCAGATTAATGCGGATGTGGCGGAATTGGTATACGCGCACGCTTGAGGTGCGTGTGGGCTATGCCCTTGCGAGTTCGAGTCTCGCCTTCCGCATTTTTGAGTAATGAGTTCTGATTAATTCAGCACTCATTATTTTTTTTGACAAAAACAAGTTTAAAGTGGCGGTGGGATATGCCTACGCTACAGCCCAGAAACCCGGTTTCTTGAAGAAACCGGGTTTCTATTTACCTAATCAAACGATTTCATTCCAAATTTTTGCTGCTACAAAACGAGTCAGGTGTCGAACATTTGATGTAGCGATAACGACATCTTCACCTTGAGCGATTATAGTAAATGCTTGTGCTGCTAAAATTACATCTGCATCCAGTGCTTTATTATCTGCTGTAGGTTGACCTTGCTTTCTTACATCTGCCCAAAATTCGGCAGCTTTTAGCATTACTTCTCTGTTAATGGGGATATAGCCAAGTTGATTGATGAGGTTATCGAGGCGTTGAATTCCTTTGACTTTGTTGAGGCGAAGTAATTCGCGGCGAACTTCGTAATCGGTAATTTCAGGAATTTTAACATTAGTTCCAGAACTAAGCAAATTTGCCAGCCATATTTTGATTTCTGGATGGTTCCGAGGGTGGCTAATCATCCCCAGTGGCCCAGAGTCTAGCAATACTATTTTACTCATCAAAAAGTCTCCCAGCCGAGACTAAATTTCGTTCTGTGTCAAGTGCTTCTTTTAATTCAGGCCAGGTTTCTTCATCATATCCTGAATCATCATCCATCCATTCATCAAGAAGTTGAATAACTTTGTCTATCGCCTCTTGGGTTAGAGGTTCTATTAATGAATGGGTTTTTGGTTGATTTTGATGTTCAATCTGCTGTGTTGTCATTTTGTTTGCCTCTTGGGGGTCTGGGATGATAACTATTGTAGTGATTTTTGGATTTAGGATTCCCAGGAATCCCGTTCCTGGCGAATAAATCGATCGACTTCTTCACCAAAGGATATCATAACTTAGGGAAGGCACTCATAAATTCTCTATAAACTCATCAGGAGTAACCTTTGCTTGCCTCAAAACACTGCTGAGTGTGCCAACTTTTAACTCGCGGCGGAGTGGCACGACGCAACCAATTTCTCCTTCCGCAGTTAATTTTTTCAGGATGACATGACTACCAGTTTGCCTAACCTGGATAAATCCCAAACGCTCTAATGCACGAACTGCCTCGTTGCCTGATATTCTAGGTAATCTAGGCATAGCTGACCTCTATGCTAGTTACAAACCTGGAACTTGTGTTAGGCAAGGGAAACTCTTCTAAATATAGCCTTGTGGCTTCTTTTAGATTTGCGATCGCTTCTTCAATAGTTTCACCTTGATCGACTGTGCCGACTTCAGGACATTCGGCAACGTACATATCTTCTTCTTTGTAAATGATGGCAGTGAAGGTTTTGGTTTGCATAGGGTTTTCTTCTGTTTAGGGATAGTAAAAAAAGGGCGGATGGCTGCGGCACACTACGCGATCGCCATAAGCGGATGTTTTCGCTGGTCTGCGATTTGAGGAAGAGTTGATTCGTCGAATATTCAAAAAGAACGTTATGAAAGAATCTGTCACCTATCAAGCAATCCTCGAAGAAGGACGGGAAGAAGAGGCACTCTCACTAATTTTACGTCAGATGGGGCGTCGAATCGGTACACTCGATCCTCAGTTGCACGATCGAATTCAAGCGTTATCCAGATCTCAGTTAGAAGCGCTAAGTGAGGCGCTATTGGATTTTTCGACAGCAGCAGATTTAATAGATTGGCTCGATCGAGAAAACCAATAGCCAGAGCAGCGCTATGATTAGATAGAGTTAAGTTATATGAAGAACTTTGACTGCAACCTTTAAAGTTACAGAAACGCTGACGCGGCCAACCTCCTGGTACGCCCTCACCCCCATCTGGCAGGGGGGAGATGCCATAATTCAGCTTGGATTGCCTCACACTCAGCTAGCACCGACGTGGCAGATGTTTCTGCTGGGAGACGGTTCGCCAACGCGCCACCTGCAATTGCTGACGGGTGAGAAGACAGAAGTAGACCTGATTGATATGTCTGCTATTGGGATGGATGGAGATTTAGCACCGGAACAAATGCTGGTAGTGCCGGGGCCACGGATACGAAGACAGGTGTGGCTACGCACGGCTTCTGGACAAAGGCTGGCTTATGCTTGTTCTTGGTGGGAAGCTAGCCATGTGGATGACTATTTACAAAATCGGTCTTTGCCAATTTGGGCGAGTCTGGAGCAGCTGAGAACGGAGTTGTATCGAGATGTCCAAGGACTTTATTACGGTCACTCGGCACAGTTAGAAGAAGCCTTTAGGTATAAAGGGCCTTTTTGGGGTCGTCATTACCTGTTTTGGCATCACAAACAGCCCTTGACGCTGATTTATGAGGTTTTTTCGCCTTATTTGACTAAGTATTTGGGTAATATGCAGGTTGAATAAGATTTTGGGCTTTGGTGAGACAGGACTTACGCAAAAACTTGGTTTTTGCCCCCCTAGCCCCCCAACTCTGGGGGGAACAGGACTGTTTTGCCCCCAAAATTGGGAGGCTAGGGGGGCGACTGCCTATTTCCCTTTGCCTTTCTCTCAAACCACTTTTAAAATCATTCCCTCTTTAGCTAGCACCGCGTTCGGAGAAACTGCTAAAATTTTATCTTGAAGCCGATCGAGAAAGTCATCGCTGTGACCGGGCTCGTGGTGAAATTTCACAAATCGCTTGACGCCAGCTGCTTGTGCTATCTTTACCCCTTCTTCCCAGGTAGAGTGTCCCCAGCCAACTTTGGGAGATTTGGGGTTATGATATTCTTCGTCGGTATACATGGAATCGTAGATGAAAAAGTCTGCTTCGCGGGCTAGATGCAGGACATTTTCATCCATGCGATCGGGGAAATGTTCGGTGTCGGTGCAGTAAAATACCGAGTGTCCCTGCCAGGTGACCCGATATCCCATCGCTCCATTGGGGTGATTGAGGGGACCTGTTTCGATCGTGATATCATCCAGCTTGATGGTATCTCCACAGACCATATCGTAAAATTTTAAGTTTGCCTCCATCTTTTCTACAGGCACTGGCGAATTGGGGTGAAGTACCCGTTCGATGAAATGCTGTTTCATCGAACCCGTATCTTGTGGCGCTGCGCCATGTATGTGGAAGCAATTACCATCAATAAAAGCTGGGAAAAAGAACGGCACGCCTTGAATGTGATCCCAGTGGTAGTGCGTAAAAAACATATACGCTTCCACGGGCATACATTTTAGTAAACTTCTACCCAGTACGTGCAAACCGCTGCCGCCATCAAAAATCAGGCGTTTGCCACCCACCCGCATTTCTATACAGGAGGTATTGCCGCCATAGCGTGCGGTTTGGTTTCCAGGGGTGGGTATGCTGCCTCGGACACCCCAGAACTGAACAACAAATTCGGAAGAAGGGCTAGTTTCCATTTGCATCTTCAAACTTCAAGGTGCCACATTGCCCCTGGTGCCGCAACAAATGATCGCACAGCACTAAAGCAACCATTGCTTCTACCATAGGCACTGCTCTAGGTAAAACGCAAGGATCGTGTCGTCCTTTGGCTGCGAGTGTTGTTTCTTCACCCAGGCTAGTTACGGTACGCTGCTCTTTACGAATAGTAGCAGTTGGTTTGAATGCTACTCGCATAATAATATCTTCGCCGTTGGAGATGCCACCCTGAATTCCACCGGAACGGTTAGTCGCAGTGCGAATGTTGCCGTTGGAGTCGGTATAATATTCATCATTATGTTCGCTGCCAGTTAGCAGCGTACCGGCAAAACCGGAGCCTATTTCAAATCCTTTACTTGCAGGTAAGGACATTACACTCTTCGCTAGGTCTGCTTCTAGTTTATCGAATACTGGCTCGCCTAAACCTTTTGGGATGTTTCGAGCCACACATTCTACGACGCCGCCGATCGAATCGCCAACTCGTCGTACTTCCTCTATTAGTTCTATCATCCGATCGGCACATTCTGAATCCGGGCAGCGGACTATATTGCTTTCTACCTGTTCCATTGTGACGGTGTTGGGATCGACGACGCCTTCTAGGTCTTTAATTCGTTTAACATAGCCGATGATTTCTACGTTGGCGAATTGTTTAAGGATTTTTTTAGCGATCGCACCTGCTGCTACTCTCCCGATTGTCTCACGTGCTGAGGAGCGTCCGCCACCTTGCCAGTTACGGATGCCGTATTTGGCGTCGTAGGTAGCATCGGCGTGGGATGGGCGATATTTCTGCGCCATTTCGTCGTAATCTTGGGAGCGGGTGTCTTGATTTTTGACTAAGATGGCGATCGGCGTTCCCAGTGTTTTGCCTTCAAAGATGCCGGAAAGGATTTCGCAGGTGTCGGCTTCTTTGCGGGGCGTGACGATTTTACTTTGTCCCGGTCGCCGCCTGTCCAATTCTACCTGAATTTCTTGGGCAGAAATTTCCAGTCGCGGTGGGCAACCATCAATTACAACTCCCACGCCGCCGCCGTGGGATTCGCCAAATGTGGTGATGCGAAACAGATGTCCGAAGATGTTGCCCATAATGGTTGAGAAGGAAGCGTCAAACTTAGTATTATATCAGCGATCGCTGCTGCCAGATGGATGGAGAAGGAAAATTAATATTTGGTTTGGGGGGATTGCGATCGCATTCTATCCAATTAAGTAGGTGGGCATAATTAAACGTAAAACTGCTGCGCCTTTAGAAACCGGGTTTCTCCAAGAAACCCGGTTTCTGGGTGTTCAGGCTGATATTTTCCTTGATATCTTGATATAGCAACCTTCTCGGCAGTTAGGACAGTATTAAACGCTTCAACGCATAGCGGGGACTGTGTTTTTACTAAAGCCGAAGCACTCAGCGCTCAGCACTTTGCTATAAAATCCGTTGTCCGATCGCAAGCGATCGCTATTTTAAATTAATTCACCACAGTTACTGCCTCTTTCTGCTGCTACTTTAAAGGCGATGAATCCTCTGATATAGAAATTTCTTCGGGAGGTATCCACACAACTTTGCCATCTCGCCAAGCAGCTACGGGATTACCTAAGACTTTGTGTTTCCAAACAGCTTTCTGCACTGCTTGATTCAAAGCTCGATCGATCGAGATTCCATCAACAAAAATTTGTCCGATTCTTTTGTCATTTGTTTCATTCATTAGCTAAATTCCTTTTTAATACTTTGCCATGTACCATTTTCAGAAATTACCTCTTCAACAATTCCTCTACCGGAGGCGATGAGGCGAGTTTTGGCTGGATCGGAATTATCATAAAACCGCCAGCTATCTGCTAAAGTTTGGTATAATTGAAAGAAGTTTCGGATACCTGAATTATAGCGCCTTCGGATAGTTTCTTCTGGGACATTATGACCGCCTTCGGTAACTCTTTGTTGGACGCGGGCGATCGCCATCTCTGGGCTAGGCAACCACAGGAAAATGAGATAAAATACATAACCTGTTTGGCGTAAATTAGCAATCCAAGGAGCGAAGGTTCGACTAGCTAGGGTAGTTTCAAAAGCAAAATTTGCCCCTTGATTCGCTAAGTGTTGTAATCGCTCTAGCATAAGACGTCCAGCTTGAAAGGCAACTTCTTCGGGAGTAAATGCTGATAATCCTTGGGCGATCGCATCTGCGTTGACAAACTCATTTATTCTGAGTGTTTCTTGTAATAACGCAGGGGCAACTGTCGATTTCCCTGCACCATTTGGCCCTGCTATAACAATTAAGTTTGGCATATTCGATCGGCTCTTTTATTCTATTTGTAAATTGCGGAGAAATTTGAAGCTATCGCTCACTAAAAATATAATTTTTATAGGCTGCATAGCGCATAATTTCTACTTCTGCTCCGTTATCGATCGCTATTTCTGCCCGTTGCAATACTTGCGCTGTAATATTATCACTTAAGTAATATTCTCCGCAGTTATCGCAAACTTCGGCTGGCACTTTTTTAATGATGACGATCGACTCGTCTCTTTCCAGCGTTACGGTAACTAAACCTGGTTTAGCTTTTCCGTGGTTGCAGGTGACACATTTCATATATTTTCTATAATCAAATCTCGGAGGTAATAAAAGCGATCTTTCCTCCAATGACTTTCTTTAATTCGTCCCAAATATCCTGCCAAAGGTGACGAAAGTTCTACCAATATGTCATGTAGTCCTTCAGGTTCCAATGGTTGGGGCGGGTTAGAGCCAACACAATATGCTCCATGAAGTGAATCGACACTTGCTCGATAAAATCCTGCGTTTTCTAGATACTTTTTGACAAGCTGAACTATGTGCGATCGCAGCTTAATATCTTGCTTAACTCTCTCTATGTAAGCTTTTACTTTATCATCTACTATACCAAAGGGTTCGCTTTGTAAGCACTGCTTCAAATCTAGCAGATTAATAGAGCCTTCGTAATTGGCTTTAAGTTCAACTAATCTTTGTAAAGTTTCAGGTCGTATTACGTTCATTTTGTTTTCAATAGCTGCTTTGCAAGCGGGTTCTGTTAGAGGGCCAGCGGCCAAAATTAATTTGATTGAACGGTCAAATTGGGCTTGGCCTAAATGAGTTACGCCTAGATGAATGAGTTGGGCTGTCACGCTATTAGGTACGTTTTCATGTTTACTTGCTTTACATTCCCCAACTACCGGATAAGGCAACTCGCAATAAAAATCTATCCCACCAGCACCACCATTTAAATTTGGATCGAGGTTTGCTTTTGGGTTTTTATTTGAGTTGGAAAAACCTAGTTTTATGAAGCTCTTACGAACTAATTTTTCAAATTCGTTACCATCGCTGGAATTGCCAACTAGGGCTATTTTATTAATCCAATCTAAATCTCGTTCGCAATTGGCTAACGTTGTAAATTCAGACCAGCCTAAAAATACTTTAAGTTGTTCATCTAGTTTTTTAGCATCTGATTGGACAAGCGATAGTTGAGCGATCGCACTTTGCAATTCTTCCAATTCCGGATGCAGAGGCGCTTCTAAATTTTCCAACTGGCGTCGGCGTTGGCTAAAGGCTTGATCTCCAAATATTTGCGAAGATTCAGTAGTTGGCAAAGGCTGCTGTAAAGGGACAAACGGGCTTTGCGGATTAGTCGGTACTTCAATAGGTTGAAGCAGTTGATAAACACGCAAGTAAGCCAGAATAATATTACTTTTTTGTGAAAGTATTTCCTGTAAAGCTTCTTCTGTCCATACAGTTAATCGCGATATGGCAGCTAAAGCTTGAGGATCTTTGATGCCTCGACAAAATTCGCATCTAGCCCAAGCTTTAATTGCAACTGTCTGCGAATTTAAATCGGTAAAAGATTTTTGGGCAATTGAAAGAAAAGTTGAGCGGTAATATCGCTCAACTGGCAGAGAGATAGTTGAAGCATCAGAGGAATAAAGAGCAAACAATCGTCCCGGATTAAGAAAAATCGGGGATATAGCTACGATCGTTCGCCCTTGAATTAGAGCTTCAACGTCTGGAGCAGGTAGACGCAGTGCAGTTGTAATCAAAAGAAAATTACCTCTTTGTAATCGCTTCTAATAAGGCATCTAAACCAGAATCATCAAAAAAGTCAGTTGCTTCGGATGATACAGTATTTGATTCGGATGATACAGCAGTGGCTTCGGATGATACAGCAGTGGCTTCTTCAAATAAAGCATCTTCATTGGTTAAGCCTTCAGGAACTTCACCGGAAGGATCGCTCAGAATCTCTTGGATTAGAAGGTTGCTAGCTAAAAGTTGTTTTTCAAGAGCTTTTTCAGTAATGAAGTTGAAGATTTCCTTTTCACTTAAATCGCGGCTTTCACGACTCTGATAGACAGACCAAATCGCTATTAATGGTTTAATTTCCTCTTCTTTTAACTTCACCCACTCCCCACCTTGCTGGTCTACAAGCTGCTTATGCAAATTTTCAGCAAGCGTCGCCGTAGGCGGTATTGTTTTAGAACGAACAAAACACCCACGAGTTAGATCGTAGTCTTGATATTTAGTAAGAGCATTCAATCTAGCTTTGATACCTGCCCCACCAGATGCCTGAATTACGGCCACTCCGATCTTGACTACCTTCCCATTTTCTTCGCCAATAATCTTAAAGTTAATCTTATTAGTTCTTGGAACGGGAGCTTCAATCTTATCAACTCTTACTCCTTTGATGGTCTGTCCTATTATCGTATTGAAGTTAAAAATGAGAGCTTGTGCAATTTTAGCTTCGTCATCCATAAAGTCTGCAAGATTTTCAAGTTCTTCTTTGAAAGCAAGCTCAACAGGATTCGCCCCTTTACCCTTTTTAATTCTTTCTGCACACCATGTTAAAACTTCTCTTGCATTTAACCCTTGTCTAGCAAGTTTTTTAAGCTCATCCTCTTCAAAAGGATAAGCTGGGTGAGGTGGGTTGATTGCGTTATCCTCAAAAAACTTTTTCAATCGCTGAGAAATTAAGCCAATAATATCATCATAGTTAAGATTCCTTAAATCAATGGGCTTACCAGCGCTAAAATCAGCCATGCGATCGATAACGGCATTTGCATCTGTCATATATGTAACCTGAAACTCCCAGGTAGCAGGATACATAGCAGTTAGAAAAATACCTCGTTTTATTTGGTTGTAAAAATCTTTAACCAAGCTAGCAACAACTTGCGGTCTTGTAAAACCATTATTATCACAGCCTGTTCCATCTAATTCGTCAAAACAAATTAGCGGAATTTTGTAATCACCTATTAAATCTAAAATCTGACAAAGCATTTTAGAAGAATCAACAGCAATCGTTGGTAAACCCATTCCGTCAGCTTGTGATTGTGCCAATTCTTCTCCAGATAACCATTTAGCAGCAAAGGGTGCATGAGCCTGAGAAAGAGTCCACAAAATGGCTTTGATGAGATAGGGATCTATATCAGACTTTGATTGAAGTAGGATGCTAATTAGGCTATCAAGTATATTAGGATTTTTAGCTAAAGCATTGGGAAACCTAGTAACCAATTCCTTGGGTGTGTAGCTTTTATTTTTTACCTTGTACGCTTCATTTACTAAAGCTGCTGCTACTTCTTGCCACTGCGTTATATTATCGCTGCCAACCTGTTTGAGGCTAGATGCCAAAGTTTGTAGAAACTCTTTTTTAATTTTATTTAAATCCTCGTACTCACTCATGTAGATAAACAAAATATCGCTTTCAGATTGAAGGCGGTGACGAATCCGACTAATTACGTGGCTTTTTCCCAATCCTCTGTCTGCTGTTATGGTAATACCCCTGACTTGACATTGACCTCGGCGAACTTGTCCGATCGCCTCAAAAACTGTATTAGAAGCATGAGCATTTATTGAAGGAACATCAGGGAAGCTTTCTCCCCATACTTGCGATTTTTTTACAACTTGATGCCCATCAAATACGTTATGGCTTCTGATGAGATCTTCAATTTGAGATGCGTTGCTAATCATAGTTTTGTGATGACTAAAATTTGAGAAACAAAAGAGTATGAGAAAACCTGTTAGATGGAACTTATGGTGTCAGGCGTTTAGCGTAACAGCGTAAATTCCCAAGTTCATTTCTGATCGAGTCTTCGATCTTGTCTGGGGCGCTGTCTTCTACACTACCCCCTTGAAGTTGCAAAATATCGTTAGCCTGCATTTCCATCATCCACTCATTGAACTGCGATCGGCTAACTTTGTCGCCAATCTCCCTCCTGATCCGGTAGATTGGCACCAAATCGTTGAGGTTGTAATCACGGTTGAGCTTGTCGTAGACATCCAACGCCACCTGCTTAAACTCGTCGTAAGATGCGATCGCACTTTCTACCCCCTTAAGAGAAGCAGCAGATGCGATCGCTCCATCACCTAGTGTTCCCCCTTCTCGAATCCACTTCAACAGAGCATTTGCGGTTTTTGCACCAACTTGGCTACCAAAGTGGAAATCAGGGCTTTTCAGACTGTCGTTTAACATCTGAAGCCCCAATGCAGGCATAGAGTATCCCTTCTTAGCAATTTCGATCGCACCCTCTGCCTGCAATTCATCAAAAAGCGCCTGAAAATCAGCCTTTTTGCTTCCCTTTGGCACAATTCGCTTCGTAACTTGACCCGTCTGCACTTCTTTCTGCGCTCCCCCCAAATCCCACAAAGTTAGCAGCACGCGAATTTTGGTATGAGTATTTGTACTCTGTACATCTGTTGTGGACGGCATATTAATAGTTCCAGAGAGATTGGATATGAACTCAGATTTTTCAATGATAATACGTAGGAAGATGGAAAAGTCCCATTTCATAACCCTCTAGACAGATGTGCAAAGATAAAGCACAAGTTAAACCCTACCAAGGCGTTTTACTTTCTTAACTGCAACCGCTCATCGCACCTGAGTCCCAAAAAATATCATTTTTCAAACTTTTTGCCATTTTTCTTGAAGCCCAAGCTACTTGTTTAGTTTTGTAAAGGGGTTATTGACATTTGTTTTGATTGTTTAGCTTTATGAGTGTGATTAGGGGAGCTTATATAGGAGTTTTCAGTTGCATGAAGTACACAAGAGAAACCCGGTTTCTTAAAGAAACCGGGTTTCTGGAGTCCCTCACCGATCTGAAAAGGGCTGTATTGCAACGCCCTTGGCGTTTAGCCAGAATAGTGAGTGCAGCATTGCGATCGCTATCCAACACGTGCCACGATGTCTAACAAATAATGTTTCAAAACCTATCGTTACGAGCTAAGGCTATCGGTTTTGCGATCGCCCTCGGTACATTGCCAGTGCTAGGCATAGGCGCGGTAGCTTACTACTTCGCCAACCGCTCGATTACCCAAGACGTGATGGAGTTCCAGCAAGCCCATGCAGTGGAACTGGCAGATAAACTCAGTCGCTTTATGTTTGAGCGCTATGGCGATATTCAGACGATCGCAAACCTGCCTATGTTCGCCAACCAGAGTGTGAGTACCACGATCTCTAACAACGAAAAGCTCTCTACGCTCAATCGCTATCTAGACAATTACCAAGTCTATGACAATATAGCCGTTTTCGATCTGTCGGGAAATTTAATTATCAAATCGCGTGGGGAAGGCGTAGGGAATCAAAGCGATCGAGATTATTTTCAACAAGTCTTGAACACAAAACGCCCCTTTATCAGTAAGCCTGAATTTTCAAACTCTAGCAATGACTGGGTAATTTACTTCGCGGCACCAGTGAAAGATAGGGCTACGGGTAAAATCATCGGGGTAGCGCGATCGCGATTGCCCATCAAATACATTAGAGAGCGTATCAAAAGCCTGGGCAATATAGAGCAACAATCTCATGTAGTCGATGTCTCTGGTAAATTCTTTGTAACTCGCGACCTAAAACAGATAGGTCAAGAGGTTCAGTTAGAATATCCTTTTTTCCGACAACTGCAAGCAGCAAAGCAGGTAGATGTCCGAGTGGTTTATTCCCAAACAGACAAAATTTATAAAGTGTTAGCCAGCGCTCCCACCCCAGAATTAGCGGGGATGCCCAACCTACACTGGATCGTACTGGTTGACAACGATACAGCCGTTGCCTTTAAAACGCAGAGAGAGCTTTTAGTGACGCTTTTGATTGGAAGTGGGGCAACCGCCTTAGTTGTAAGTGCGATCGCATCTGTAATTGCTAACCGAACCACCAAGTCAATCAACGTTATTGTCAATGCTATCACCACCTCGACCACCGAAATTGCCGCCACAGTCGAGCAACAGGAACGAGTCGCCATTCAGCAGGCTTCTTCTGTAAATCAAACCACCACCACAATGATTGAGTTAGGTGCATCTTCAAAAGCTTCAGCAGAACAAGCAGAATCATCAGCAGAAAATGCACGTCAGTTGTTCAAGCTGGCAGAATCCTCAGCAGCGGGCGCACATCAGGTGTTAAACCTAGCGCAGCAGGGAACCCAAACAGTAGATAGTACCAAGTCGGGTATGTCTGCGCTAAAAGAGAAGGTGGGAGCGATCGCACACCAGACTATGCACTTGAAAGAGCAAACCAATCAAATTGGCATTATCACCAATATAGTCAGCGATCTCGCCACCCAGACGCATATGCTCGCCTTGAACGCCGCTGTAGAAGCAGTGCGTGCGGGAGAATACGGCAGAGGATTTGGCGTTGTAGCAGCTGAAATCCGCAAACTAGCCGATCAAAGCAAACAATCAGCCCAGAAAATTAACGCTCTGGTTGTTGCGATCCAGGGAGCGATCGATTCCACAGTGATGGTAACCGATGAAGGCAGAAAAACAGCAGAGGAAGGGATAAAACTTTCTCAACAGACAGCAGAAGCTTTTACGAATGTGACTGTTGCGATCGAAAATATTGTTTTGAGCAAGCAACAAACTTCCCTCGCCGCGATCGACGACATAGTTGTGGGTTCGCAACAAATTTCCCTCACCGCTCAACAGCAAGCGATCGCCATTCAGCAAGTAGTTGACTCAATGAACAGCCTCAATCAGGGCGCAGTACAGACAGCCACCGGCATCACTCAAACCAAAATTGGCATTCAAAAACTCAACGAAGTCGCCCAGAATCTCAAGGCAATAGTCTAGTGCCGCTACGCGGAAGTCACGCATTCAAAAGTCAAAAGTCAAAAATACTTTGAGCGTCAGGCATTTAACTACTTCTTTCCTGGTGGGTTATTTCTGCCGCGCTGCACTCTTAGGCTAGGGGCTAGTGGCTAGGGAAGAGGGAATTTTGGATGCAAGGATGCAAGAATTTTAGATTAGAATTTCCCCCACTCCCCCACTCTCCCACTCTCCCACTCTCCCACTCCCCCACGCCCCTAGCCGGGAGGCCATTTCATGTAGCGTCCGCCCAAGATATGTAAATGTAAGTGGTATACAGTTTGCCCACCATCATCACCATTGTTAATCACCACGCGATAGCCGTTGCTGAGACCAACTTCTTGGGCAATGCGCTTGGCAATCAACAGCAAATGACCCAATATTTCACGATCTTCAGGCTCTGCATCAGCTAACTTGGCTAGAGGCTGTTTGGGAATCACCAAGATATGAACCGGCGCTTGAGGGTTAACATCTTTGAAAGCAAGTGCCAAATCATCCTCATAAACAATATCCGCTGGAATCTCCCGGCGGATGATTTTGCTGAAAATCGTGTCTTTTACTTCACTCATATTTTTTATCCTGCTGGTAACAATTCTCAAAATTCCTTTAGATATTCCTTGGCGAAGCGACTCCAAGCAGGAGCATTATACAGTGGCTTGCAGTTGTAACCCCAGAAACCCGGTTTCTTGAAGAAACCGGGTTTCTCTGTACCTCACTCACCTGAAAAAGGTTGTAAATAATCCGGGTTAGAGGAATGCTGGGAAGTATGTAGCAAAAGCAGACTCGTGGGGTAGATACCTATAGGTTGGAGACTGTTTTCTCGAAACTCCCGCTATAGTCCATTCGAGCCGCACCTACATCTGTAGGTGAAAGCGCCCAGCAAAGCGTAAGTCCTGACTTAGCGGAAGAAGGCGACAATATAATTTCCCATATTTTTGATAGAGGTATATCAAATGGCTCATCCTATTTTCGATCGACCTGAAGTATTGCGAGTACTGTTCCACCCCCGACGGGATAATAGCATAACTCCGAAGGGCGTACACATCGTCGCCGTGGAAGTGGAGCCTGGAGTCAGTGTGAGGGGACGCTTGTACCCAGCCACACCCGATTCGCCAGCTATCCTGTATTATCACGGCAATGGGGAGATTGCCGCTGACTATGATGATATAGCAGGTTTGTACAAGCAGTTGGGGATCGCCTTGCTAGTGATGGATTACCGTGGTTACGGAGCAAGCGATGGGAAGCCTACAGCTAGCAATATGATCGGCGATGCAGCGATCGTATTCGACAAGATTGGCGCTATATTCCAGCTATATGGACTTCACCCACAGCGGCTTTATGTAATGGGGCGGAGTCTTGGTAGCGCGGCGGCTATTGAAATCGCAAACATAGCAGGCGCGAATGCTGCTCCACAACACCGATTGGCGGGGTTAATTGTCGAAAGTGGGTTTTCTGAGAGCTTTGCGCTTCTAGCTCGTATGGGAGTGCAGATAGAGGAAGAGGATGAAAATAAGGATGGAATTGGCAACGTACTTAAGCTCCGCCAAATTACAACCCCCACTTTGATTATCCACGGTCAAGAGGACAATTTAATTCCAGTAGCACAAGGGTTGGTACTGTACCGCTTCTGCGCCGCACCGGACAAACGGCTAGTACTAATTCCCGGTGCGGGTCACAATGACTTGATTATGGCGGGAACAGCGCAATATTTTGAGGCGATTCGGACATTCATATTTCCTTAACACCTCGGTTTTGTGACAGATTGCTCTAGTAGTGTTATTTGTAGAGCGATCGCAGGCACTATAGTTTTTAGAAGTCTTTTGGATATTTAAAGTGCTTGCTAGAGTTTGGAGTGCATCTATTGTGGGTATCGACGCCGTAAAGGTAGGCGTGGAAGTCGATGTGTCTGGTGGTTTACCGGGAATTGTTGTCTTAGGTTTACCAGATACAGCGGTTCAAGAATCTAAAGAAAGAGTGAAGGCGACCCTGAAAAATGCTGGATACGCCTTCCCGATGCGAAAAATAGTCATTAATCTAACTCCCGCCGACCTACGCAAAGAGGGGCCAAGTTTCGATCTGCCTATCAGTGTGGGGATTCTGGCGGCGTCGGAACAGGTAAGCGCCCAATTGCTGGGAGATTATCTGTTTTTGGGAGAAGTTTCTCTTGATGGTAGCTTACGTCCGGTTGCTGGTGTATTGCCGATCGCAGCTGCTGCCCAAAAGTTGGGTATTGTCGGTTTAATCGTACCCGCTGATAATGCACAGGAAGCTGCTGTAGTGCAGGGGTTAGAGGTTTACGGGTTTAAGAATTTGACGGATGTGGCTAACTTTTTGAATAATCCAGAACGTTACCAACCCGTACAGTTTGATGGTCGGAAGGAATTAACTAAGTCTCTGTTTAGCAGTCCTGATTTAAAAGAAGTCAAAGGTCAAGCACACGCTCGTCGTGCATTAGAAATTGCTGCTGCTGGCGGACATAATTTAATTTTTGTGGGGCCACCAGGTAGCGGTAAAACCATGTTAGCGCGAAGGCTACCTAGCATTTTACCACCATTGAGCTTTGAAGAAGCACTCGAAGTTACACAAATTCACTCTGTTGCTGGCTTACTTAAGGATAGAGGAACATTGGTGAGCGATCGACCTTTTCGCAGTCCTCACCATTCTGCCTCTGGCCCCTCTCTTGTCGGTGGCGGTAGTTTTCCGCGTCCGGGGGAAATTTCTTTGGCCCACAGGGGTATCCTTTTCCTCGATGAATTGACGGAATTTAAGAGAGATGTTTTAGAATTTTTACGACAACCTTTAGAAGATGGTTATGTAACCATTTCTCGTGCCAAACAATCTGTCATGTTCCCTGCTCAGTTTACCTTAGTTGCGAGTACAAATCCATGTCCTTGCGGTTATTTTGGGGATACCATTCAACCTTGCACCTGTACTCCTGCCAAAAGGGAACAATACTGGGCCAAACTTTCTGGCCCTTTGATGGATCGAATCGATTTGCAAGTTGCGGTTAATCGTTTGAAACCAGAAGAAATTACGCAACAACCAAAAGGGGAAGATTCGGCATCTGTGCGGGAGAGAGTGCAAGCAGCAAAAGAGCGATCGCAAATTCGATTTAAGTCAGAACCTTCTTTGCGTTCTAATGCCGAAATGCAAAGTCGTCACTTACAACAATGGTGTAATTTAGATGATGCTTCTCGCAACTTATTAGAAGCAGCAATCAGGAAATTGGGACTTTCGGCAAGAGCAAGCGATCGCATCTTAAAAGTAGCACGAACAATTGCCGATTTAGCAGGCGATGAAGATTTGAAACCGCAGCACGTTGCCGAGGCAATTCAGTATCGTACAATAGATAGAATGCAGTGATGAATTTTTTATCGGTAATTAGTGATGAATCAAAAAATTAGTACCGCCTTCAAAAATCGCCATGTAGTAACTATGACAGATGAAGCTTGGAATGGAGTACAGTCTGTAGCTAAAAAGCTAGGTATATCAGTATCCGAGCTTTTGGAAAAAGTAGGTTCTGGGGAATTAGTAGTGATAGATTCAGAAGAATTAGAAGACCTTTTCGATACTATCGATGGTTTGGAAGGTTTGTTAGACGCCAAAGAAAATGGCACTGTTTCTTGGGAACAGGTAAAACTTGAGTTAGTAGCGTAATTTGCTGTGTATGTTGTAGAAAGAGGTAATAGCAAATGTCAAACCAAGGAACAACTTTAGAAAAATTGCAACGGCTTGAAACACTCTGCCGCCAAGGATATGCAAGTGATATTGTAGAGCTAACTTTAGACAAAATTATTGCATACGAAATAGCAAATGCTCAAAAACAAGCCGCAGAATTGCACGCAGAATTGCAAGTGTTTGAAGTGCAATATAAAATATCGTCTCAGGATTTTTATAGCCGCTTTCGCCAAGGAGAAATGGGAGATGATGTGGATTTTGTTGAGTGGAGTGCTTTTTATGAAATGTGGCTTTCCGTGCAGCAACGTTTGGAAATTTTGCGCTAAAATCTTAAACAAGTTGATTTATGTGTAAAGTAGCTTATGCTCAACGTAAAAACAAAATTACCAACAGATGAATGGGTAACAGCAACTTGGGATGAGTACATCGAAGCTATTAGAGATCGCAAACTAGAAAATGCCAAAAGCTATTACTACAAAGGACAACTGCGAATTGATATGACGCCCCAAGGTTACGACCATTCCTACGATAACTCCCTGATTGGCTACTGTGTGCAATTATTTGGTGGCATCAGAGGCATTCCTATTAGCGGACTCACTAACTGCACTTTCAGGCGAGGGAATGAAGCAGAAGCTCAACCAGATTTAGCCTTTTACATTGGTGAAAATGCCGAAATTATTCCACCCAATACAACTATTGTCGATCTAAATGTTTACCCGCCACCAGATTTAGTCATCGAGATTGCCAAAACTTCTCTTGCAGATGATATCGGTAGCAAGCGAATGTTATACGAACAACTGGGAGTGAGAGAATATTGGGTTGTAAATGTAGTGCGAGCTTTATTGATTGCTTTTGCTATTGCTGATGGTGGAAGTAGGCAAGTAACACAATCTCAAGTATTACCAGATTTACCATTTAGCTTATTAGAAGAAGCTTTGCGGCGGGGTCGTGAAAGTGGTAGAAGTCAGATATACGGTTGGTTAATTGGTCAAATGCAGGAAATTGGTAATTAGCAGCAAACAAGGACGGCTGAAAATGAACAAAGAATTTAATGTAATTATCGAGCGAGATTGTGAAGGTTATTTTGTTGCTTCTGTGCCTAGTCTTCCTGGGTGTCATACGCAAGCAAAGTCACTGGATGAACTGATGGAACGCATTCAAGAAGCGATCGAACTTTGCTTAGAAGTTGAGATGCGATTACGATAATGCTAACGAACCAAAATAAAACATATCAGTCGATGGATCGACGGCAAAACGAACTCTTTCTAGGAAACCACCCAAACCGATGAAAGAAGGAAAATTTCCCCAATATTCTTCACTATCCGGCACAAAAATAGTCGCCTCTACATCCAAATCATCACCCAATGTAGCTAGCAACTTCATATTAAACCGATAAACGTTACCATCCAGTCGCATTCCTCTAATTAACATTCTCTCCCTTGCGATTGCCGAACCCGAACTTAGCCCTATAATTCGGGCAACTGTAGGTTCCAAGACTACATAAGGCGCACCCGTATCAACCACAGCTTCTATGGGATAACCTGCGATTTCTACTCTTAGAAAAATCCGATTTGTAGATTCAGCAAGAGTAGCTGGATGGTACTGATAACGAACAGCACCCGTTGCAAAAGAATCCCGATTAGGAAAAAGCAATAGCATTAATAAATGACCGTGAAAAATATACCCTTTAAATCTCCCACCTGTGCTGCCAATTCGTCAAGAGAAGCGGCATCAGCTAATAGCTCACCATTGCGGAGTGCTACCCAGCGACCTATATATTTAAAACGATTTTTATCCATCCACTCTCGATCGGCTAAGATACTTTGACGGCGTTCTGGAGAACTAGGACTGACTGTTACTTTTGGAGGGGCAAGAACATGGGCGTAATACTTGATTTGTTCGTGTTCAGGGTATAATTCAACTGCTCGGAAAGCTAATTGCCTTGCTATATGCAAACCTCCTCGCTCGAAATCAGATTTAATCGCAGTGATGAAATCTTTTGGTGAGTTGTAAGTCGTTGGGAAACCTCTGGCTGCTAATTCAACCTTAAACTGTTCCCAAGGGGTAATTTCTTCAGTCTTCATAGTTATATTTGCCAATTGCAAACCTATTTTTATCTGCTATGAATATAGCAAAATAATTATATGCTTAAATGCTGCGATCGCAATACCAAAGACTCGTTGATGAGCGATCGCATTTCGTGCGAGACTAAAAAAGACTCACTCTAGAGCGATCGCATTTTCTGAAAGAGCAAAAAAGACTCCTGCCCCCCTGCCCCCTACCTTCTCAATTTAGTTGACATACCGGAAGTTTTGCTAGTTCTTCGGGATGGGTGACAAAGTAATCTTTCAGCCAGTTGCAACCCCGCGCTAGTAGTAAATCCAAGTTGCCAACGCTTTCCACATTCCACACTATGGCGGTGTTGTCATCTGAAGCGGTGACGATGCGTTGGCCGTCTGGACTGAAGTTGGCACTGCGGACATAATTCTGATGTCCTTGGAGTTCGGCTAATAGCTGACCAGATAAATCCCACACTCTAACGGTGCTGTCAAAGGATGCGGTGACGATGCGTTGGCCGTCGGGACTGAATTTGGCGCTGTAAACATAATTCTGATGTCCTTTAAGGATAGCTAGTTGCTGACCCGATAAGTCCCACACTCTGGCGGTGTTGTCGGATGAGGCGGTGACGATGCGTTGGCCGTCGGGACTGAAGTTGGCGCTGTTGAC
>NZ_JAIQZN010000013.1:0-85068 GCF_023333585.1 Argonema antarcticum A004/B2 | reverse complement strand
TGGCGCTGATGAGATAACTTTGATGTCCTTTGAGGATAGCGAGTTGCTGACCCGATAAATCCCACACTCTGGCGGTGCTGTCGGATGAGGCGGTGACGATGCGTTGGCTGTCGGGACTGAAATTGGCGCTGCGGACATAACTCTGATGTCCTTTGAGGATAGCGAGTTGCTGACCCGATAAATCCCACACTCTGGCGATGTTGTCGGATGAGGCGGTGACGATGCGTTGGCCGTCGGGACTGAAGTTGGCGCTGCGGACAGGTTTCTGATGTCCTTGGAGTTGACTCCTTTGATGTATATTGTCGAGAATAAATTGTAAAGCCAGTAGTGGACTGGCAACTGGATATTTTTCTACTGGGCGTCCGTCGTTAACCAGCGCTTTCAAATCCTGCCCAGTCTGCATCGCTGACAGTAACGCTTCTAATTCTTGAAACTCAAATTGCTTTAAAGCATTGGCGGATTCCCTCTCAAGTCTTGTAGCTTCCCGTGCTTCTTTTAGTAGATTTTCCGCTTTTTGTCGCGCTTCAGCTAAGATTTGATTTGCCTGCTTTTGCGCTGCCAAAGCATTTTGAAGCTCTCGCTTTTCTAGCTCTTGGCTAGTCGCTAAAAATTGATAATCTTTATCGCTCAAGCTTTTATCATTTGCCCATGCTAGTGCATCCTGCAATGCCTGTCCTCGCAACAGGCGCGATTCATCTTGGCAATCTGAATCTAACCAAGCTGCGAACGCCTCCGAGTACGGACGCAGATTTGCTAATTCTTTCTCAACCCAAGTCAGGTTAAAAACTTCCTCGTAAATGCGGTTAGCAACTCGCACCTGTCCTTGCCGCCTCACGACTAATCCCGACAGTCGCAATGTCATTTGTTCGTGACTGTCATTCGCTGGCACTCCATCCTTTTGCAATATTTGCCGATACAATCCCAACAAGCGAGAAGCACGTTTATCGTTGACGAGAATGCGGTCTCTAATTGTCTTCAAATGCTCCGGTTCATCTTGCGCTTCCCAATTTTCAATAACCTTCGCAAGCACCAAATCTGCTACCCAATCTTCGGAATTTTGAATTACTTCTGCACTGGCAAAAATGAGCTTGCAAACTTTTTGAGTTAAAAACGGTTGTCCTCCCGTCCAATCAAATATTGCTGGTATCAGTGCCATTGGATTGCTGACTTTTGCTGCCAAACCTTGCGCTAGGGGTGCGGCTTCTTCCAGTTGAAAGCCTGTTAATTCAATGGCACGACCAATATTAAATGGCGTTCGTCGTTTGTCTTGAATTAAATCTGAAGGAGTTGCCACCCCGATTAAGGCAAAGCTAATGCGTTGGTATTCTGGATTATCTGCCCTTCTATTATAGCAGTCACGAATAACTGCAAAGAAGTCATCTATATTAAATTTTAAGCTGAGTATGCTGTCTATTTCATCAACAAAAATTACTATATTTTGAGATCTTGACTTCAACAGCACTTCTTCGATAAACTTGCTGAATCTTTGCACGAAAGACAGCAAACTTTTCTCAGTCCACCAAGTATCTAAATCGAAATTAGCATATAAATTCAAACTGCTGACAATGCTATCAATTACGCCTGCATACCATTGCTCTGGCGTAATATCCGAAGTTCCTATCGCGGTAATATCGATGGCAGCACAGGCAATTCCTTCTGCTTGCAATCGCTGCATTGTTCGCACCCGCAAGCTAGATTTGCCCATCTGCCGAGAATTCAACACATAACAAAAATCAAGCGCTTTTAAACCTTCATAAAAATTATCATCTGCCTCTCGTTTCACGTATGTAGGCGCATCTGGTGGCAAGCTGCCGCCGACTTGATATTGATAGTTTGAGTTTGCCATTTTGGCTATCTCCATCTGCATCTAAAATTAATGTGATTGCGTCTATATCAGGACTTACGCAGGGACGCTAAATATGGTGGATCGTGCGTTACGCTATCGCTAACGCACCCTACAGATAGAGGCTTTGCGTAAGTCCTGTATATAATACCCAAGGGTAGGGCACGGCAGCGATAAATTTGGCGGACAGATACAAACATAGTTGATGTCGTGCCCCTACCGGAAATTAACTAAGTCTATTGCCGAAATATAATCTATACAAATCGCACAAAGGCATCACATTATTACCCTGAAACTTTACTAACCCCATACTGCGAAGTTTAAACGCCTCTAATGTCCCTATTTGGATCGGATTACTTGCTACCACCACCTGCTTAATAGCTGCTGCCAAATTAGCATCATTTTCCAAGTTTAATAAGTGGCGACGCAAATGGTCATAATACGGCCCTTCTTCTGTTGGAGCTACTTGCAGCAACCTATCTAAAGTAATTCGGCCTCGTGTAATTTCATAAAGAGCCAATCGCACTAAATAAGGATGTCCGCCAAACATTGTCATTATTTGCTCGATTTGTGCCGCAGACAAATTTAAATTGTGCCGTTTGACTAAATCCTGGATCTGTGCCAAGTTCAACTCTGGCAATTCAATGGGCAATCCCACATTGAAAGGAGATTGATTGATATTCAGCGGCACATAAACTTCTTTAGAATGGACGATCACCAATCTCAGTTTTTTCCAAGTTGCGTCATTCTTAGCCCGTTCGTGCCAAGCTCGCAAAAGTCCAAAGAAGTCTGTAGCAATTTCTGGATGTTGGAAAACTTGATCTACTTCATCCAAGGCCAAAGTCAGCGAGCTATTTATTTCTGATAAGATATACCTTTGAAAGTAGTTTGTACACTTATTTTTACTGCCCAGAACTCCCTTCCAATACTCATCCAGCCGATCGGGTAGATTCAATTCATCAGTAATGCTGGCACAAAACCACTGCAAGAATCGATCGAGACTGGTGAGAAATTCTGAATCTGCCGATTGAAAATTTAAGGATACCGTGCGATCGCCTTCCCGGTTAGCATGATGGAGAATGCGGGTCATCAGCGAAGTTTTGCCCATCTGCCGGGGTGCCTTAATGCGGATAAGCGCCCCCGGCCTTACAATTGTGTCGTAACAGTCAGTTTCTATGGGCGGACGTTCCACATAAAAAGGAGATTCCAGTCCCACCTGACCTTCAGGATTATCCAGACTTAACTGGAAAACATTACTCCCCTCTCCGTGGCGAAGAAGGGTTGGGGGAGAGGTCAACTCCCCAGTACGCAATGCTTCCAGCATTTCACTTGCACTCAAAAAGCGATCGCGTGTGTGAGTTCTCAGAGATCGACCTAAAACTGCTGCTAACCTGGGATTGAGGTTTGCCCCACTCTCCTCCAGATTCGCTGCCTGATTTTCCCAGATAATTTCGCCGGTAATGGGGCTAGTTTCCAACTGATAGGGCGATTTGCCTGTCAGCAGATAAGCAGCAGTCATCCCTAAACTGTACAAATCGCTGGCGTAAACGGGTCTGCCTACTGCCTGTTCTGGCGGCATATACCCAGGCGAACCTATAATTACGCTTGAAATAGCATTACTTTCGGAATCTAACCCAGTTCCCATAGTTTGCTTAACTGCGCCAAAGTCAATCAAAACCGGATTGTCATCTCTCTGTCGCAGAATAATATTATCCGGTTTAATATCTCGATGAATGATGCCTTTGCTATGCACGTAATCCAGCACAGGTAGAAGCTTTAAGAGGAAATCGAAGACAGTGCGATCGCTCAATGGGCCATTTTTTTGCACCTTTTGCTTGAGCGTCTCCCCTTCAATCCATTCCTGGACTAAATAAAATTGTCCCGCTTCCACAAAATAAGCATACAACTGGGGAATTTGTGGGCAATCCTCTCCCAGCGCCTCCAAAATAGCCGCTTCCCGCTTAAATCGTTTCTGCACTTGGTATGTCGCATTTTGGGTCAGCGGTTTGAGTCGTTTGATCGCACAGCGACGCTTTGATGGCATTTGAGTATCTTCTGCCAGAAAAGTTTCCCCAAACCCACCACTCCCCAAAGACTGAAGGATGCAATAGCGATTGTTCAAAAGGTTTCCCATCTGATGCACTCTCTGAGGCTTTCCCAAGACTTAGGCGTTATTTTTACTAGAGTACAGCCATTGACATCGCCTGGTGCCAGATTTCATTAAAATGTCACACTTGTGCTTTGTGGGGAAGTGCGAGTATAAGGTCGCTGTTTGTTGTCCCATTGGCAAAACAATACAAGTATCAATAAACTGTAAATAACGGGTAATATTTGTGAGGTAACGTGCCGAATTTTCTGCTCCAAATAGCAATTAACCCACGACAGTTAATGGTAAAATAACCGTCGGCAAAGCAGTCACTTTCGCCACCACATCTAGGTTGCCGTTAAGATAACGAATCGCCATAGAAGTGTCTAATCCAGTTTCACCAACCATAAGTGTCAATTTTACCAAACTCGTCTGCGATCGTAAGCTGTAACTCTTCAGCTTCCTTATCGCTGAGAATACCAGAAAACTGCAATAGCGGATGCGGCAAACTTTCTTCACAGTGAATCGTGATTTTCACTCTGGCGTGTTCTGCTAAACCTTCTAAAGCTTGCAGGGGATGCAGAACACCATCTTCATAAATCGCTTTAATGGTTTGAGTCTGTAGCATATCGCAGTCCATCTGGTTTTCGTCGATCGAAATCGATCCTAATGCACCCTTGTTTGTTACCACCATATCCTACCAACTAAGAGGAGTATTCTATTTTGCTTGCTCCTCTAATAGTACAAGAGCTATTCTTTATAGAAAAGTTTTATCTTCTTCCAATACAAATGATACAAAGGCTGTTCCTTCAGGCAAGCGATTGCTAATAAATTCTCTGGCCAACCTTACACTAATTTTAGCATCTGTTATTTCACTGAGATCTAACGATCTAGGATCTTCGGCGATTTTTTTACCGATGTAGAACCAAGGATCGACACCCAGAATTAAAATTCCTTTCTGTTCTAGTTCGTCAGTTAGACGAATCGCGTCTTTAGGATGCAACAGAAGCTCTTCAGCTTTAACAATACCAAGATGTTGATATTGACTTATTAGTTTCTCAAGAGTTTCTATCATTTTAATTCTCCTTGATTTTTTTTGAATGTATTGGCCTTGATCGGATGTAATCCTTTTATGAAGGGGCAGTTTAATATTTACCGCCCCATTAAGTTATTAAGAGACTATAAGGACATTTCCTCTACCTAATTCATTCCCTCTGCATCCACCACAAATTTAACCTTTTCCAAAAGTTGTTTCGCATTCATATTTTTTTCTGACTCTTGATATAATTAGTTTTCGTCAACCATTATAATTTATCTGTTTAAACTGGTTTGCGATCGCACTCGCTTTACCGTCAGGCTCATTATAGCAAAAATTATCTTGATATTTAACTTCTAAACTAAAATAGGGTGAGCAATACCCACCCTACCAGCAATTAGCCAGAACTTTATCAAAACGGATTCCCGAATAAAATATTTAGTTATCAATCAGCGCCGCAAGTTAGGTAATTTGCCCATACCCAACCTTCATATCCTCGTCCCCTATCCGTAACAATATTAACCCAGCTTCCCGATCGATCCCAACCCTTACGTAGCACCACAGATCTATTAGGTATACTGCTAATAACTTTGCCATTAATATTGCTGCGATCGCGCACATTGATCTGGCCATCATCGGGAGTCATCACCATCATAAACCGGGCTGTGCAACGTTGAGAAACTAGATATTCATTCGGGTTATACTGGGTTAGTTTATGGTTAATTTGTGTAGCCGTGGTAGACTTTACACTGATTAAAGATAGGGACAATAAGGTGAATAATGTTAAAGGTTTTCTCCACTTTCCCAATGTCGCCATAATAAACTCTCCTAGTTCCATAAAAGCTTAGCTAACTGATTGATATTATGACTGATTTAGATAATGTTGTCATCCAAGATTTACAATACTTTACTAATAAAAAATAGCCATATTTTTCGGAGAATTGTCACAGCCTACAGCTATGGCGATCGCAGTCGTGCCAAATAGCGGTACAATTAGACAGTCGTACACTGTGGCGGACTGTGATCGAGCGTTATACGTTGCCGGAAATGGGCAATCTGTGGACAGAAACCTATAAACTCAAAACCTGGCTGCAAGTTGAAATAGCAGTTTGCGAAGCGCAAGCTGAACTTGGCTATACTCCAGCTGAGGCGGTTGAGGAAATCAAGGCAAAAGCTAACTTTGACCCCAAGCGGGTGCTGGAAATTGAAGCGGAAGTCCGCCACGACGTAATTGCCTTCTTGACAAATGTCAACGAATATGTAGGCGATGCGGGACGGTACATTCACTTGGGTTTAACCAGTTCCGATGTGCTGGATACCGCTTTGGCGCTGCAAATGGTAGCCAGCATCGATGTATTGTTGGAACGGGTGGAAGATTTCATTCAAGCGATTCGCTACCAAGCACAGCAGCATCGTAACACCGTGATGATTGGGAGAAGTCACGGAATTCACGCCGAACCGATCGCTTTTGGGTTTAAATTGGCTGGTTGGTTGGCGGAAATGCACCGAAATCGCGATCGCTTAGTCAATCTTCGCCGCAGTGTTGCTGTAGGCAAGATTTCCGGTGCGGTGGGAACTTATGCTAACGTGGAACCGCGAGTAGAAGCGATCGCCTGTCAAAAACTCGGACTCGAACCCGATACCGCATCAACTCAGGTGATATCGCGCGATCGCCATGCCGAATTCGTGCAAGTATTAGCACTATTAGCCGCATCGATCGAACGCTTCGCCGTCGAAATTCGCAACCTGCAACGCACAGATGTTCTAGAAGTCGAAGAATTCTTCGCTAAAGGACAAAAAGGCTCCTCAGCAATGCCGCACAAACGCAACCCCATTCGATCGGAAAGATTAACCGGAATGGCAAGAGTTGTGCGCGGTAATGCAGTTGCAGCTTTAGAAAATGTAGCACTTTGGCATGAGAGAGATATTTCTCATAGTTCTGTCGAACGAATGATTTTGCCAGACTCTTGCACCATCACCCATTTCATGTTATCAGAAATTACCGATTTGGTGAAACATCTGCTAGTTTACCCAGAAAATATGGCGCGGAACATGAACGTTTACGGCGGCGTGGTGTTCAGTCAACGGGTAATGTTAACTTTGGTAGAAAAAGGTTTGGCGCGAGAAGAAGCTTATGCGATCGTGCAATCTTTAGCTCATCAAGCTTGGAATAAACCCGAAGGTGATTTTCATGCTTTAATTAGTAAAGATGAGCGGGTAACAAAAGTGTTATCGCCAGCAGAAATAGAAGCCTGTTTCGATCCGCAACACCATCTCAAACATTTGGATCAAATCTATCAACGTCTCAGTATCTGACCGAGTTAGCAAGAGTCAGCAAGGGAAACAGGGAGAAAAAGTGAAATTAATCTTGTTTTTTTCTTATTTTCCCTTTCGTTTCCCGTCTTTTTTACTGCCTAGTAAACATACCTGGCAGTTAATTAGTTTGTCAGTCGGTTAAGTTTTATTTACTTTTGTAAAGATTCAATACAAATTCCAGAAAAATTTTTAAATCCCCTAATTTAAATTGAAGTTAAACTCGATCGCTAACTTTCAATTTTTGCGGAAGAGAGTATGACTAGAAAGTTTTTCCAAAAATTAACCTTTGCCACCGCAGGCGCTACCGCCCTGACCTTGGGGACGGTAATCAATTCCTTACCAGCATCGGCTGCCAGTTTCACTTTTCACTATTTCGGTGACTACGATTGGGGAACAGGCTCGTTGAGCTTTGATGATTCAAGCTTGTCGGGCATTGGGCAGGAAGGAAAAAAATTAGCAGATCTCAAAAACGCTACTTTTTCACCAAGTGCTTTCTACATTAGCCCTACCGCAGCCCTTTACCCTACTCTATTCACAGGCCCTTACGGTGTAATAGAGCCTGTTTTTTACTTTAATGACGGTAACCTTGTGGGAATTACTTCTTTCAGCGTTACAAGACCCCCCAATTACTATTGGATAGCAACTCGTGCAGACTGGCAGTCATACGGGAGTAGTTGGAATTTGTCGTGTGGGGGACGTTGGTCAGCAATAGAAATATGTAATACCATAGCTAGTAAAAACCCCAACGGACGTGCCTCTGCGAGCGGGCAAATAGAGTTCCAAACCGTGACGGCTCACCAGCCAACCCAACCACCGCAACTACCCCAACCTCCACAACCACCCCAACCTCCACAACCACCCCAACCTCCACAACCACCCCAACCTCCACAACCTCCGAAATCAGTTCCAGAGCCGGGAGCAGCTACAGGTTTGAGTTTGGTGGCGATCGGTTTCCTAGCTAAAAATATAGTATCCAGACGTCGTACTAGCTCAAGTTAGGCACATTATGGTAGGGTGCGTCAGAAGCAAAAACCCTCATCTTATCGATATAACGAAAGACTGACGCACCCTACCAGTTGATTCAATTGTGACAGAACATTTTTATTTCTTTTTTCCTATCCCCCTCTGCCATAGCATAGTAAGTACGGAAGAGCGTATTTTAGATAACTATTTCCCACAATGAATTATTTTAGGCGCAGTGTTCGGAATCGCAATAAATTGCTTCAAGCCGTGAAAAGCGAAGTCAAAGCGCGGCTGGAACAATCATTGCACAATGCGGTGCGAATTATCTTGTTAAAAGAAACCCAACCCGAACAAATGCCACGACTTTGGGATATGGATGTCAAAATCGGCAGGCGTTCCACTTTCCAGCTACCTCCAGAGGCAAGCATTGTTCAAGTATTTGAGCAGACTGGCGGCAAGTTGATGATTTTGGGAACGCAGGGTTCTGGTAAAACTACAACCCTGCTGGAACTTGCCAACCAGCTAATTACTGCGGCGGAAAATGACATCAGCAAACCAATCCCTGTTTTGTTCGATATTTCATCTTGGCAAGAAGACAAGCAAAATATTGCAGATTGGTTGATATCTGAACTACAGTCGAAATATAATATCCCCGTCAAAATTGGCAAACAGTGGATTAATGAGCAACAATTGCTACCGCTACTAGATGGATTGGATGAACTAGAATTAACGCGACAAGAACTATGCCTTCAAGGTATTAATCAACTACTTGAGGGAGAAAATAAACTGAAGCATATTGTTGTTTGCACTCGCCTAGAAGAGTACAAAAGCTGCCATACTAAGTTGCGTTTGCATGGGGCGATTTATTTGCGATCGCTCAAAGAAACTCAGATTAAGGAATATTTGATGAGTTCGAGAAGTCGAGAATTATGGGAAAACATCAAAAACGAGCCGCAGTTATTAGAATTGGCAAAGACGCCGCTACTTTTAAATATGATGACCTTAGCGTATGAGGAAATTTTAATTCATGCTTGGAAACGCATCGCTGACAAAAAAGAACGCTACGAGTATTTGTTAAATGCCTATATTCGTCGGATGCTGACGCTGCAAATTACCAGCCGATGTTATCGCAAAAATAAGGAACCACGTCCAGAACAAAGTCGTCATTGGTTGGTGTGGTTGGCTAAAAGAATGAATGAGTCAAATCAGAAGTGGGTTGTTATTGAAAAAATACAGCATAATTGGTTACAGACTCCCTCTCAGAAACGGTTATATCATATTGGTGTTGTGCTGACTTTGGGCGGGATTGCTGGAATCAAACATTTTATTATATGTCGGATTCTTTGGCAAAATGGCTATATTCCCCGGAACTATGCCCGTTTTCTCAACTATGCTACAGAAAGACTGTTTTTGCAACGAGTGGATGGGCAATATCAGTTTGTTCATCAACTCTTGCAAAAACACTTAGCTCAATTGTAAAGGGGACTTTCACAGAGAATTAAGAAGGTCATATTTCATAATTCCTGCTTGGAATAAACCTAGTATTTACGCAAAAAAACCAATATACCGGGTTTATCCCTTCGGAAAGAAACCCGGTTTTTGCCTAATTCCTGAAACTATGAAGTAGAAAAATCAAGAATTACCAGTTACCAAGAGCAAATTTAGGGACAAATCTCATAGGTTCGAGGATTGCGACAGACTGGATTAGAATTATTTACACAAGCAAAAGAACCAGGCTGAAGAGATTTATCGCTAAAATTACCGGGCGGATTACCACAAGCGGTATTGGAATTATTTACACAGGCAAAAGAACCAGGTTTAAGAACACGATCGCGAAAATTACCAGGCGGATTACCGCATCGGGAATCGGCATTATTTAAACAAACAAAAGTATCAGCTTTCACGGGTACGCAATTATCTGCTTGAGTTGCACACTGATTAGTAACTCCAGAATTATTTAGTTCGATCGCTAATCCTGGAAATCCCAGAAAAATTCCGGTAACGATCGCTCCCGCCGTACCAAGGATATTTGTAAATAACTTTTTATCTTGTTGGCAATTCATCCTATTATCTCCTCACTCTAAGACCAGAGAAAATCTCTAATGTATTTGTAACCCAATAATTACAAGCTGTCCAGCCTTATAAAGTTCGATAAAGTAGGTAAGTTTTCCACCCAATTGGTCGGCAAAAGTTGGATTTAGCTGGTTAGGGTGGAAAAAGTTGGATTTAGTTGGATTAAAATAGAGTCAACCACTTATATATCCGAGCAATGGACGTTGAAGAGGTTTTGGAATTTGCCGACCATTTAGTTTTTGCGATGACTGGAAAGCATCTGGACAGTCTGCAAAAGGCTATATTACGCGGGGCTTGGGATAATCAGAAATATCGGGAAATTGCAGAACGTCACCACCGCTCTGAAAAATACGTCAAAGAAGTTGGTTTCAAGTTGTGGAGATTACTATCAAATATATTGGGTGAAGAACTAAGTAAAGCAAATTTTCGCGCTGCGTTAGAACGGAGATGGAGATTTTCTTTTGTCTTACCTTTCGGAAAAGCTTTTGTGCGAACTGCCAAAGTTACTCCAAATACTTGTAATTCTCCAGAAATAACCAATATCCAACAATTAGATGAAGATATTTCTGTGGGATATGAGGGAAAAAATTCTCTATTTTCTTCTCATCAAGATTTGAGTGATGCACCCGATGTATTTTCCTTCTGGGGACGCAGTGAAGAACTGAATAAATTAGAAAAATGGATTGTAGAAGAACGCTGTCGCTTAGTTGTACTTTTTGGAATGAGCGGTATTGGTAAAACTGCTCTCGCCGTTAAGCTAGTAGAGAAAATTCAAGATAACTTTGAATTCGTGATTTGGCGCAGTTTGTGCTACAAACCAACTTTGGCAGAAATGCAGGCAAATTCGATCCAATTTTTGTCCGATCGCGAGGAAAAGGAAGTTGATGGAAACGCAGATTTTAGACTATCGCAGTTCATGGAGTATTTGCGAAAATACAGATGTTTGGTGATACTTGATGATGTACATTTGCTTTTCAGCACCGGAGAACTAGCTGGTTGCTACCAATCTGGATATGAAGATTATAGCTTACTATTCAAACAATTGGGAGAATTAACTCACGACAGTTGCTTTTTGTTAACCAGTTGGGAAAAACCGAGAGAGATTGTTACATTAGAAGGGGACAATAAACCTGTTCGTTCTTTAGAATTGGCTGGTTTAGATATTCCATCTTCAGGAGAACTACTAAGGGAAAAAGGTTTAGGTGAAGAAAAATGGGAATACTTGATTAATCATTATGCAGGTAATCCGTTATGGTTACAGATTGTGTCTACAATAATTGCTGACTTATTTGAAGGTAGCGTTTCGGAATTTTTGAAATACGATACGCTACTGTTGAGTGAGGAATTGAAAGATATATTAAGCAAACAAATATATCGATTATCACCGTTAGAGAAAGATGTTCTTTCAAGATTGGCAAACGAAGACGAGCCTGTGGCTATATCTAAGTTACTGGGAAATATCCAATTTTCAAACTCTGATTTACTGAATGCTATTCAGTCTTTGAGACGGCGTTCGCTGATTCAAAAGCAAGATGGGAACGGAATGATTTTCACTGTCAAACCTGTGTTAAAACAGTATTTAAAAACAGAATATTTTCGCGTTTTAAATACTGCTATCAAACTTAACATTAACTGAACGGAGTAAATAAAATGGCTGACAATGACTTTTCCTTTGATGATATTCTGACAAAAATAAGCGATGCCTACAAAGATGCGGAAACTAAAGTCGGACAATGCAATGTTTTGGTGATAGGCAAAACTGGTGTAGGTAAAAGTACGCTGATAAATGCTGTTTTTCGCGATCGCCTAGCGGAAACAGGTGTTGGTAGACCTGTTACTCAAGGCATTCGCCAATATACCAAACAGGATTGTCCGATCACTGTATATGATACTCCCGGTCTTGAACTTAATGCCGAACAAATACATCGGGTTAAGCTAGAAGTTGCCGAACTAATTGAAGATAAAATTATCTTAGCTGCCCAAGAACATATTCATGTTGTTTGGTACTGCATCAACCATGAGGCAAATAGAATTGAGGAGATAGAAGAAGAATGGATTAAGGATATCGACATCAAAGAAGTGCCAGTTATTCTAATTTTAACTCAAGCGATATCGATAGACGAAGAAGATCGTAGCGATTTCCTAATTTCATTGGAAAAAAGGAATCTCCCAGTCAGCTATATTGTCCCAGTCTTATCGGAACCGAAACGAGTTGGTAGATATACTGTGGAAACATACGGTTTAAAGCGTTTAGTAGAAGCAACCTTTCAACTACTCCCGGAAGTTGCCAGAAAAGCATTTGTGAAAGAACAGATTGCTAGCCTTAATCTCAAATCAGATGAAGCATTCAAATATGTCGCTGGTTATGTAGCTTCTTCCGCTATGATTGGTGCTTCTCCAATTCCGTTTTCCGATGCTTTCCTTTTAGTGCCAATACAAACTACAATGCTGGCACATATCACCGTTGTCTTTGGATTGCCTTTTGACAAAGCATTTATCGGTGCTATATTATCTGCGAGCATCGGTGCAGGGGGGATGGCGGCTGCTGGCAGATTTATTGTGACTAATTTAATCAAGCTGATACCGGGCGCTGGTACAGTTGTAGGTGGTGCGATCGCAGCATCAACTGCCGCAACTCTAACACTGGCACTCGGTCTATCATACATTGAGCTGCTCAAAAGATATATGAAAGCTCAAATCAACGGAGAAACAATATCTCTGCCCAATTTAACGAGAATGTTCGCGGAATTGTACAAAGATTATATACAGACGGGACGGACAACACCAGAAGACAACGACTCTCCTCCCCGCGAAATCGATATCGATTAGGTTCCCATAAGCGGTAAAATGATTTAATCAAACTATTGAATCGAGGCTCTGCCTCCTCAGTGTTGAGATAAAACTACTGAATGTAAAGTTTCAAGATGCCCAAGACTTACACCGTCGAAATTCAGCACCAAGGTAATACCCACACCCTGCAAGTACCAGAAGATGAAAAGATTCTTCGCGTCGCCGAAGCAGCCGGAATAGTGTTGCCGAATTCCTGCAATGCGGGGGTTTGTACCACTTGTGCCGGTAAAATTATAGAAGGAAAAGTGGATCAAACTGATGGGATGGGCGTCAGTAGAGAACTTCAGGAAAAAGGCTATGTTTTGCTCTGCATAGCTTGTCCGCGCTCCGACTTGAAGATTGAAACTGAGAAAGAAGACGAACTATATTACCTGCAATTTGGACAATACCAGAAGTAATCAACCAATGACAACACACTTTATCACAGCAGAAATTGACCTCCAAGAGTCCCCAGCTAAGCTGCACCAGGAAATTGAAGCCGAGTTGCAAAAACGTGGCGAACCCCTGCGTTGGGCTATTACTGGTGTCGATGTTGACCAACAAAAAGCCCACGTTGAAGCAGTGGTAACGGTAGCTTCCGAACAACCCAAAATCTAAAATCGAACATTGGTTGAGCGTCCTTACACGGTTGTATTAATTGTGCCGACAGGAATTGGGGCGGCGATCGGAGGCTATGCGGGGGATGCGTTGCCTGTGGCACGTGCGATCGCATCCTGTTGCGATCGCCTCATCACCCACCCCAACGTCCTCAATGGTGCCAATTTATACTGGCCTTTGCCTAACGCCTTCTACGTCGAAGGCTATGGACTTGACAAATTTGCCGCCGGATGCTGGGGATTGCGCCCAGTTCATCAAAATCGAATCGGTTTAATACTCGATCGCGCGATCGAACCAGACTTGCGATTGCGACACCTGCAAGCAGCTGACGCCGCTAGAGCCACCCTGGGATTAAATCTCACCGACTATGTAGTGACAGATGCCCCGTTGGGGGTGGAATTGCGGACATCCGCATCCGGTGCATCTTGGGGTACTATTCAAAATCCCGATAGCTTATTGCGATCGGCTGAGATTTTGATAACTCAAGCCAGGGCAAATGCGATCGCAGTCGTAGCCCGTTTCCCCGAAGATATAGAAAGCGAAGCCGCAGAAAACTATCGACAGGGCAAAGGCGTTGACCCCGTAGCCGGTGCCGAAGCCGTCATCAGCCACCTAATCGTCAGAACATTTCAAATACCCTGCGCCCACGCCCCCGCCTGCTCCCCACCCCCCCTCTCTCCTCACCTATCCCCCCGCTCAGCCGCCGAAGAATTGGGCTACACCTTCCTACCCTGCGTCCTCGTCGGCTTAAGTCGCGCCCCCCAGTTCGTCACCCCTGCGGGAAGTCAAAAGTCAAAAGTCAAAAGTCAAAACTCTCCCAATCATCAATCACCAAATGATATCTGGGCTGAACAAGTAGACGCCCTCATCGTACCCGCAACGGCTTGCGGCGGCAGTGCCATACTCAGTCTTAGCCAACTGCCCGTACAAATCATCGCCGTCGAAGAAAATCAAACCCAGATGCAAGTTCCTCCAGAGCAGGTAGGGATCGAAGCATTACGGGTACACTCATATTTAGAGGCACTGGGCGCATTGGTAGCCCATCGAGCAGGTATTAGTCCATCCGCTCTCAGCCCAGACCTCTCCCCCATACGTAGCCTCCCAAAGAACTGGTGACAGATCCTTTACCTAACGATCCGGAATTTGAATCGCTGACGCGCCCTCAACTTTTAGTCGCGATGGGCGTCACAGCAATCTTGTTGTTGGTGGTAGCCAAGCTATGGCTGCAATTTGGCGCAGTCTCAATCCTGGGCGTCAAATGGACAAACTCAGCCTTACCCTTGGGGCTGGCTCAAGGTTTGGGAATTACAGCCGCTAGTTCCCTCGTCTATCGCCTTTGGCCCGCTTACCGCAAAAGCGCCGATATGTACCTAGCATTGGTGCTAAAACCCTTACTGTGGCCGGACTTGATCTGGCTGGCACTCCTGCCGGGATTGAGCGAAGAATTATTGTTTCGCGGTGTAATGCTGCCTGCGTTGGGCTTGGATATCCTCGCATTAGTCTTAAGCAGTCTCTGCTTTGGCATCTTGCACCTTAGCGGTTTGGAACAGTGGCCTTATGTGATTTGGGCAACCGTCATCGGTTTGGTGCTGGGATATAGCGCCCTTGCCACAGGCAATCTGTTAGTCCCAATAGTCGCTCACATCGTCACAAATCTGGTTTCTAGCTGTCTTTGGAAGCTGGATAGCCGTAACAACGGCGGCGGTTCGCAGCGCTCTTTCAAAACCTAACAGACCGAAATTTACTTATAGGAAAGTGCAAAGTGCTGAGTGCTGAGTGCTGAGTACAAACACAGTCCCGGCCTTGCTTTGAGAGCTTGTAGGGGCGAAGCATTCGGGCAGAAAATCTAGGGAGAGAGCGATAGATTTTCTACCCCAATGCTTCGCCCCTACTAGGATTACCGAATCGGTGTTCTAGCCCCTAGCCCCTAGCTTGGTTATTCAGAATTGGTAAAAATAAAAAAACGCCCAAAACTTGAGGGCGTCGATCATCAGGGTGCATCTACATCTATTACTATAACCCCTAGTGAGGGGTGTTACCCCTCATCCCCCTATTTTGTAATAAAACTTTACAATTGTCTCAGGGAAGGTCGGAACGCAGTCTATTTGCCAAAGTTTAAGACGGGAATGCGATCGCACAACCACATTAAGAGCAGCTTGCCAAATAATTGTTATAGCTAGAGAGGGAAAAGCAAAGAGGAGCCTCTTCTTACCCTAGCCCCTAGCCCCTAGTCCCTAGTCCCTAGTCCCTAGCTATATATGGTTTACTGCCTCAATCCGGATTGCCAGAAACCCACCAGCAACCCAGAGGGGACAAAGTTTTGTCAAAATTGCGGCTCCAAATTGCTGTTAAGCGGACGTTACCGTGCTATAAAGCTCATCGGTGAAGGTGGCTTTGGCAGAACCTTCTTGGCGGTGGATGAATATAAACCCTCCAAACGGCGCTGCGTAATCAAACAGTTTTTTTACCAAGGCGCAGGTGCCCAAACAGCGGCAACACTATTTGAACAAGAAGCCGTGCGGCTGGATGATTTGGGGGCGCATCCCCAGATTCCCGAACTTTTCGCCCATTTTGAAGCGGATAAGCGCCAATATTTGGTGCAACAGTTTATTGATGGGCAAAACTTAGCCCAAGCACTGGAAGCAGAAGGCGCATTCAGCGAAACGCAGATTCGAGACTTGCTGAACAATTTATTGCCGCTACTTGACTTCATCCACTCTCACAACGTTATTCACCGCGACATTAAGCCAGAAAACATCATTCGCAGATCTCCAGGAGTTGGGGGAGATGAGTTAGTTTTGGTTGATTTTGGGGCTGCTAAATTCGTGACGACAACAGCCTTTGCCAGAACCGGAACCAAGATTGGTACTGCTGAGTATTCAGCACCAGAACAAGCGATGGGCAAAGCTGAGTTTGCTAGCGATCTCTACAGTTTAGGCGTTACCAGCATCCATCTGCTAACTCAAATGCACCCATTTGACTTATTTAGTATCAGCGAAGATGCCTGGGTGTGGCGGGATTACTTGAGAAGTCCGTTGCAGGATGAGAATTTAGGTAAAGTGCTGGATAAAATGCTGGAAAGGGCAACCAACCGACGTTATCGTTGGGCCCAAGAAATACTGGAAGAGTTAAATCCTCAGCCTAAACCAGCAAGGAATTGGAGTACGAATATTCCTTTGGGAAATCTCTACGGGACTGGAAATACTTCATCACCAATTAAGAGTTACCAATTACCCGTTACCAATTACCCATCGCCCATCACTTCTGTGCAATCTTCTGCACTAGCTAAAACTTGGAGATGCTCTAGCAGCCTCACCGGCCATTCTAACTGGGTTTGGTCGGTTGCCTTCAGTCCCGATGGCAAAACTCTTGCCAGCGGCAGTCGCGACAAAACTATCAAGCTTTGGGAATTGGGCACTGGTAAGCAAATCCGCACCCTCTGGGGACATTCTAATTGGGTTTGGTCAGTGGCATTTAGCCCAGATGGCAAAACTCTTGTCAGCGGCAGTGGAGACAAAACGCTGAAGATTTGGCAGATACCCAGCGGCAAAATTATCCGCACTCTCACTGGTCATTCTGGCCCAATTTATTCGATCGCAGTCAGCCCCGATGGACAGACAATCGCCAGCGGTAGCGGCGACAAAACGATCAGGATTTGGCAAATAGACAGCAGCGAAGTCATCTACACCCTCGCCCGTCATTTATTCTGGGTTCGTTGCATCGCCATCAGTCCCGATGGACAGATTCTCGCCAGTGGCGGTTTGGACAACAATATCCATTTGTGGCACATAAGCACTGGAAAATGGAGCCGCACCTTTATGGGGCATTCCAATTGGGTGCGTTTCATCGCTTTTAGCCCGGATGGAAAAATTCTTGCCAGTGCTAGTTATGACAAAACTATCAAGGTTTGGGATTTGGCTACTGGAAAAGAAATTTATACTCTTACGGGACATACAGACTTGATTAGTTGTATTGCAATTAGTCCCGATGGACAGATTCTAGCTAGTAGCGGTCGGGATAAAACTATCAAGTTTTGGCAGTTGAGTACTGGTCAGGAAATCTCTAGTATCAACGATCGATCGGACGCAGTTAGTTGTATTGCTTTCAGTCCCGATGGGCAGACTTTAGTCACCGGCAATTTGGACAAAAGCATCAAGATTTGGCGGTGCGATTAATATTGATGTAAAATTTCCCATCTCTCAAATCATAAACCCATCACCATTATGAGCTATTGCCTTAATCCTAATTGCCAGAAACCTCAAAATCAAGAGGGAACAAAGTTTTGCCTGAATTGCGGATCGAAGTTATTACTGAAAGAGCGTTATCGCGCCATTAAAGTAATTGGACAAAGTGGCTTTGGCAAAACTATTCTCGCCGTGGAAGAAGACAAACCCTCTAAACCGCGTTGCGTTATTCAACAGTTTTTATCTCAAGCCCAAGGCACAAACAACGCCCAGAAAGCAACTGAGTTATTTGAACAAGAAGCAGTCCGGTTAGATGACTTGGGTAAACATCCTCAGATTCCCGAATTACTGGCGCATTTTCAGCAGGATAATCAGCAATATTTGGTGCAAGAGTTGATTGAGGGGCCAAATTTAGCGCAAATACTGGAAGCCAAAGGTGCTTTCAACGAATTGCAGGTTCGCCGCTTGCTAAGCAGTTTGCTGCAAGTGCTTCAGTTCATCCATTCTCACAAAGTCATTCACTACGATATCAAGCCAAAAAATATTATTCTTCGCCGCGATGGGCAACTGGTGCTAGTTGATTTTGGGGCGGCTAAATATGCAACGGTTATGACGAGCGCCATAACGGGGAGAGTAATTGGGGACTTTCGATATATTGCGCCAGAACAAGCTGTTGGGAAAGCAGAACTTGCCAGCAATCTTTATAGTTTAGGTATTATCTGCATTCATCTGCTGACTAAAAAACATCCTTTTGACCTATATTCCTTTGGCGAAGATATGTGGGTGTGGCGGGATTATTTAACCAAACCAGTCAGTGATGAACTGGGGCGCGTTCTGGACAAACTAATCGAAAAAGCTACTAAACGGCGCTATCAATCCGCATCAGAGGTAATTGTAGAAGTGCAGAAGTTCGCATCTTTACATCCTCAGCCCACTCAAACCGCACCTAAATTACCACCCCCTGCATCAAATCCTCAAACTCTGACTTGGAAATGCGTACACACCCTCCGTCATGTCAACTGGGTTTTTTGCGTTGCCATCAGTCCTGACGGGCAGATTATCGCCAGTGGTAGTAGAGATAAGGATATCAATATTTGGCATCTGGACACAGGCAAATTGTTACATACTCTCACTGGTCATACACAATGGGTTAGATGCCTTACTTTCAGTCCTGATGGGCAAACCATTGTTAGTGGAGGTGACGACAGTAGCATTAAAATTTGGCAGGTGTCAACAGGGAAATTACTAAATACATTCACCCTACATTCAGCCCCGGTTTGGTCTGTTAGCATCAGTCCTGATGGGCAAACCTTAGTAAGTGGTAGTAAGGACAATAGCATTAAGATTTCGCATCTGGATACGGGGCGATTTAAGCACCTTTTTAAGGGACATTCTGATTCGGTTTATTCCACAAAAATTAGTCCTGACGGGCAACTTTTAGCCACTAGCAGTTATGACAAAACAATAAAACTTTGGCATTTGAATAAAAAAAGACTTCTGCACACTCTCAAAGGGCATTCAAGCTGGGTTACTTCCCTCGCTATTAGCCTAGATGGGCAGATTTTAGCCAGTGGCGGTTATGATAAAACAATAAAACTTTGGCAGCTAGACACTGGGAAGGAATTAGCCACCCTGACTGGGCATCACAGTTATGTTTGGTCTGTCTTCTTCAGTCCCGATGGTAAGACTATAGCTAGTGCCAGCGCCGACCACACCGTTAAGTTATGGCAGGTGGACAGTGGAAAACGACTTTGCACCCTCAGCGGTCATTCTGACTGGGTTAATTCTGTTGCCTTTAGTCCTCAAGCAAAGACGATTGTTAGTGGCAGTAATGACATGACTGTTAAGATTTGGCGGTGCGATTAAGCGATCGATCGCTTTTTGAGTTTTCGCAAATATTACAATAATATTAAGATTTGGTTAAATATTCGCAATTTCCAACAATATTATGTTAGTCTAACGAAAATATTGCCTATCCCAAGGCAGTCAAAAATCCCCTACCAATTGAAATCGGGGCTACTCCAAACCAAGCTCTCTAGACAGCCAAAAGTCCGCTTACGCGGACTTCGTTTGTATAGCCGCGACTTTAGTCGTTAGGCTTGTTCAACCAAAAAAGTGAGAAAAATGATCAAAACGTCGGAAAAATTTAGAATCAATTCTCCTAAAGTAGTACATGAAATGATTGATGGGGAAGTGGTAATTGTCAACCTCGATCGGGGAGATTATTACAGTTTAGTGAAAGCAGGAGCCGATATTTGGGAAGGGTTGACAAAAGGTATTGCCAGAGCAGATATTCTCGAAGATCTGGTTGAGCGTTACGAGACCAGTCGCGAAAATATTGAAAATGCGGTCGATGATTTGATTGATAAATTACAGTTAGAAGAACTGATTATCATCGAACAAACAGAAGAGTCGAAATCCTCAAATACAACAAACAAACCAATCGAAACTAAAGCTAATACAGAAAAGCTTAGCTTTGAAACTCCAACCTTACAAAAATATACGGACATGGAAGAATTGCTGGCTTTAGATCCCATCCATGAAGTTGATGAAATGGGTTGGCCGAATGCTAAGCAGGATCTCTGATTAGATTAGAAGCAATTAAAAGGTAATGGTTACAAACGAGTTGGAAAATTCCGAAAAACAAAGCAAAACAGAACAACAAGACCCTCTAGCTTTTTTCGATCGCGTCTATGAACTATACGAAAAAGCGGAAGCTGCGTCTGGGGGTGCTGTCGATCGCTTTTATTGTATAGCTGGGTTTAAAATTCGGTTGCGTTTTGCTGGTGATGCCTTAATTCCATACATGACCCCCGCTTTAGGACACTTAGAAACAGAACCTTTTTCAGATCCAGCACTTACAGTTTGTTTGTGGGATAGCACCTCGACAAATATCGTCATGCCACCTCCACCTTGGCAGAGACATCATCATCATCCCAAGCGCGGAGAAATTCACGGTTACAATACCGATCGCATTCACACCAGTTTCCAATGGGGTGCATTTGCGCTTAGTCTGTTAGATAGCGATCGCAATCTAGGAATTTATTGGGTTGAAACAACCGAACAAATTCCTTACTGGGAAACAGGTTCACCGCTGCGGACAATTTTTAACGTCTGGATGAATAAGCGGGGAATCCAGCTAGTTCATGCTGGTGCTGTCGGACTCCCATCTGGCGGCGTGTTGCTAGTCGGAAAAGGAGGTTCTGGTAAATCTACCACCGCTTTAACTTGCCTGAATTCAGAGCTTTTTTATGCCAGCGACGATTACAGTCTCATCGCCTGCGAACCAACGCCGACGGTGTTTAGCATCTACAACACTGGCAAAAAAAATGCCGATGATGTGAACAGATTACCGTTTTTGGCGGCGGCTATCAGTAATCGCGATCGCCTTTCAGAGGAAAAAGCACTTTATTTCATCAACCAACATTTCCCCGAAAAAATATTGACAAATTTCCCCATCCGTGCTGTTTTAGTTCCTCGCATTACTGGAAAAACAGATACCTCCTTAACAGCTACATCTGCCGTCGCCGCTTTAACTTCACTAGCACCGAGTACGATGATACAATTACCGGGTGCTGGTAAAGAAGCTTGCCAGATTATGATGCAAGTTTTGAAACAAGTTCCTTCTTATTATCTAGAACTCGGTACTGATTTAAACCAAATTCCTCAAGTGATTTTCAATCTCATTACAAAGCAATAACCAATGGACGATAAGCAATTATTCATTAGCGTTATTATCCCAGTTTACAACGGGGAAAAATATCTAGCCGAAGCAATTCAAAATATCAAAAATCAGGATTATAAACCATTAGAAATCATTGTAATTGATGATGGTTCGATAGATAAAACTGCGGAAATAGCTGCCCAATTCAAGGACAGTATCCGCTATGTTTATCAGCAAAATAGCAGGCCAGCAGCGGCTCGTAACCGTGGGATAAGAATAGCAAAAGGTGATGTAATTGCCTTCTTAGATGTTGACGATCTCTGGTCGGATGATAAACTGAAACTGCAAGCAAATTACTTAGCAGATAATCCCTCAGTAGAAATTGTACAGGGATTAATCCAACAGATGAAATTATCGGAACCGACAGCGAACAATCAACCCATTTTTGAACCTGCTTACAAACCTTACAGCTATATTAATCTAGGGAGCGCAATTTATCGAAAATCAGTTTTTGATAAAATTGGCTTTTTTGACGAAACGCTCAATTATGCCGAAGATGTAGATTGGTTTATCCGAGCGTGGGAAAATGGTATTTATAAGATTGTATTGGAACGAGTAAGCCTGTTTTATCGCAAGCACAAAGATAATATGACATCTGGTAAAAATTTAGTTGAGCTTGGGTTTGTAAGAATTTTCAAAAAACATTTAGATCGGTGCCGAAAGCGAGGAGATTCTCAAATTATTTCTTTATTAGATATGCCAATTAATGAGTACCTTGGCACTTCTCCTGAAATACCAAAAATAGTGTGAGAATTGCAGAAAATAACATGATAGAAAATTTACCCATCGTCAGTGTAATTATTGTCGTCAAAAATGGCGAACGTTACTTGGCTAGAGCAATTGAAAGCGTTCTAGCTCAGACTTATGAAAATTATGAAATTATTGTGGTTGATGGTCAATCTATAGATAACACCGAAAAAATTGCTAAATCTTTTCAGCAGGTTCGCTACGTCCGCCAAACTGGTGAGGGAATTGCAGATGCTTATAATCAAGGAATTGATGCGTCTAGAGGAGAATTTATTGCCTTTCTTTCCCATGACGATACCTGGACAACTAACAAATTAAGCAGTCAGGTAAATTATCTAATTCAGCATCCAGAAATTCAATACACAGTTGCCAAAGTCAAGTTTTTTTTAGAGGAGGGACATTCCATACCACCCGGATTTAGACCAGAGTTACTCTCAGGCGATAGTGTTGGTTGTATTATGGAAACTCTCGTAGTGCGAAAACCCTTATTTGCAGCGATTGGCAAGTTAAATCCTGAATTTATAGTAGCTGAGGATGTTGATTGGTTTTGTCGTGCTAAAGATAATAATGTGACAATGGCTGTCATGCCTGAAGTGTTGCTTCACAAGCACATTCATAACACCAATCTTTCATTAAATTCATCTGTTAATAACCAGAATTTGCTGAAGATTATGAGACAATCAATTGAACGTAAACGTAATCAAAAATTGGAGCAGAAATAAGGATGATCGATTCTTCTTTAGTCAGCGTCATTATTCCAGTATACAATTGCGAAAAGTATCTAGCTGAAGCGATCGAAAGCGTGCTAGCTCAAACCTATCAGCCACTGGAAATCATTGTCGTAGACGATGGTTCAACCGATCGCAGCGCAGAGGTAGCCAAGCGCTTTAGCTCATCAGTGCGATACTATTTGCAATCCCAAAGCGGTGCTGGTGCTGCCCGTAATTATGGCACTGATTTAGCGCAAGGAAATTTCTTCGCTTTTCTCGATGCAGATGACCTTTGGGTTAAGGATAAATTGACTCGTCAAATGCAGGTTTTTGAAAGCGAACCAGACGTTGATATGGTATTTGGACACATTCAACAGTTTCACAGTCCCGAATTAGATGAAAGCGTCAAGAATAAAATCTACTGTCCCGCTGAATTAATGGCAGGATATCACCCCGGAACCATGCTGATTAAACGGGATGCTTTTTTCCGTGTAGGTCAATTTGAAACTCACTTGCAAATGGGAGAATTTATCAGTTGGTATGCACGTGCAACCGATCTGGGATTGCGTGTTAGAATGTTAGCAGAACTGCTGATGTGGCGGCGTCTGCACGAAACCAATCTGAGCATTCGTCAGCGTCGGTCGCGTACTGATTATGTGCGCCTTATTAAAGCTTCACTCGACCGACGCCGCGCCAATAATCAGTCTATTTAGATGATTAAATATGAACTTAAAAACTCGGTTAAAAGCTGCCTTAAAATCCTTCATAAATCCGGTGACAACTCCAAAGTTAGTACCTCCAAAACCACTGCCAGAGCCTTCCGTAGTTATAGATAATCAGCTTTTCGCAGGAAAAAATGTTCTGATAACCGGAGCCGGAAGAAATATTGGCAGGAGTATTGCCCTTGAGATGGCTAAACAAGGCGCAAACATTTTCTTTACTGACGCACTTCAGGAGCGATGTACAAACTTAGAAAAAGAACTAAATAGCTATCAGGTTAAGTCAAGAGGATTTTTGTCAGATATATCAAATGTTGAGAACAATAATTCTTTACATAGTTGGTTAGTAGATAATCACATAAACATTGATATACTTGTTAACAATGTGGGGATTCAATTTGAGACAATAAAAATAAAAAACCTTGATTTAGGAGAATGGCAGAAGACATTTAATACCAATGTTTTTGGGCCAATGTACCTCACAAAACTAATCTCCCAAATGATGGTAACTAATAACGTTCATGGCTCTATTATATTTATCACTTCTATCCATCAATGGGAAATTGCACGCTGGCCGAGTTACAGTTCCTCAAAAGCCGCATTAGGAATGATTATTAAAGAACTGGCTGTAGAATTAGCATCCTTTGGCATCAGAGTTAACGGAATTGCTCCGGGTTGGGTTGCAGAAGATGAGCAAGGAAATCCATTCAGTCACGAGTATACGCCCCTGAATAAAAGTTCTATCAATCCTTGTTATATCGGCAGAGCAGCTGTTTATCTAGCTTCAGATTATTTTTCCGGGTTTACTACTGGAAGCGTCATTAAAATTGATGGGGGATTATCATTATTTAATTCTCGTGTATTTCAGCAGCCACCTCAATAAAAAAGCACTGTTTATTTGGATAAAATATAATGTTGCGTATCACAAAATGGGTCAATAGACAGATAAAACAACTAGGTTCGACTTTTCCAAAAAAATTAGCATCGGGTCGATTAGATGCAAAATCTCAAACATTTAAAAATCTCTTTCCTAAGAAAGTAAAGATCGATCGCGTAGCTACCGGATTTCAGTTTACTGAAGGCCCAATTTGGTTTGCTGAAGAAAATTATCTTCTATTTAGCGATATTCCTGCTAACAAAATTTTCCAACTGACTACTTATGGTAAGTTAACCATCTTCAGAGAACCTAGTAATAATTCCAACGGTTTGACTAGAGACAAACAAGGAAGATTAATTGCTTGCGAACACGGTACGCGCCGAGTTACCCGCACCGAAACAGACGGTTCAATTACCATCTTAGCCGATAAATTCCAAGGCAAAAACCTCAATAGTCCCAACGATGTTGTCGTCAAAAGCGACGGCTTTATTTATTTTACCGACCCTCCTTATGGCATCAAACTCGAACAGCAGGAACAACCAATTCAAGGAGTTTATCGCCTTGACCCTGATGTGAACGAAATTATTGTCGTAGCTGATGATTTTGATAAACCGAATGGTCTGGCATTTTCACCTGATGAAAAGCAGCTTTATATCGATGATTCAGAACGCCGTCATATTCGAGTTTTTGATGTTAAAACAGATGGTACGCTTGCTAATGGTCGGATCTTTTACGATATGAACGTTAAGAAAACAGGTTTGCCTGATGGGATGAAAGTAGACGTGCAAGGACACATCTACTGTACCGGAGCAGGAGGCGTATGGGTATTCGATCGCGAAGGCAATCATCTAGGAACAATTGTGACTCCCGAACAACCAGCAAATTGTGCTTGGGGAGATGAAGATTGGCAGAGTCTTTATATCACTGCTCAAACTTCGGTATACAAAATTAGAGTAAACATTCCCGGAATTAGCCTTGCTTAATACAGCGACCTCAGAAACCCGGTTTCTCCGAGAAACCGGGTTTCTATATACCTCACTCACCTGAAAAGCTCTATAAATAACGTTCTATCCCTGCACCCGATTTTTTATTCCCAGATAAGAGAGGTATGTCAAACGACGACCGTAATTGATTTTATCCTGCAAACGTTCCCTTACTCCAAAAGGGAATAAAAATAATTTTTGCATTTTTTCGCTCATACTTCCAGAACTATAAAAAAGCCATTTACGTAGTTTGACAGCAAGTAATTTTATCAACAGATCTCCTTGCAATCTTTGTTCTATTTCTGCTGAAAGTTTGGCATCCAGAAGATCCTTTGCTAAAAGAAGACTAACTAACAACATTCGCTCGCTACCTAAAGTTTTAGCTTTCTTGATGATTCCTCCCCAATCTAATTCCTGATGAGAGCGAATTAATTCAGCAATATCGCAGATTTGAGATAGCTTTTGCTCCTGTTCCCAAGAATCTTTCGCTATCTGCATTGCGAGGATAATCAGCAAATCTTCGGTACAAAGGGTAGTGACTGTTGTGCCAACAAGAGATACAGGCTCCAGGCGTTGCCACAAACCGTCAAAATCGAGTAAAAGAGGGAAGTATTTCGGTGCGATTCTCTTGTGGAGGTCTACATTAACTTTGGTTTTATTATTGATCAAACTTTCTTCCCACTCAAATTTTGAGTCTGGGTGATATCCTTGAGAAATCAGCAGTTCTTTTGCTCTGGAAAAGTCCTGCTCTTGAACCAAGATATCCAAATCACCGAACTGCCTGAGCGACAGGTTGCCATACATGGCAGCAGTCAGCGCGGCTCCTTTGTAGGTGATAGCGGGGATTTGGTGCGTTTCAAACAAATTTAGGAGTTTGAGCAGTTCCTTCGTCAGGGACATATTCCGTAGGGCGTTGGCGCGGTAATCGTTGCGAAGCCGATCGAATATTGGTTGGGGAACTGCTTCTGGGCAAATGGTGGAAAGACTGTGGTACAAAAGTGGCTTTGTCGCGTGCTGGGATGCTATTTCTATTAGATATGTCCAGTCGATGTTTCCTTGGAGTAGGGTTTTGATTCGCTCTGCCATTGCCGTGTCTATCCTAGTTCTGGCACAACATAGAAGTAGCTCAATTTCTGGGCGCGATTCTTTAGCGTTGATTTCCTTATCCGTTACCTTTTGAATCATTTACACACCTTATGAATTCTAAAAACGATCGAAAATTTGAGTGGGTTACTTCCGAGCAGGAATTGCTTTTGCTGGCTGCCCTCAAGCAAGGAAAAGATGCGACTGATGCTTGGCAGCAATGGAAAAGAACTGTCGATATTGAGGATCTCGATCCAGAATCTTATCGGTTGCTGCCATTACTGTATCGCAATTTATCTGTTCATGGCGTGGAAGATTACCAGATGGTAAGACTCAAGGGTGTCTACCGCCGTAGATGGTATGAAAATCAACTCTTAGTTTCTAAAATTACATCACTTATACGTTCTTTTCAGGATGCTGGCATCAAGACACTAATTTTAAAAGATGTCGCTTTGCTTTTACATTATTATCAAGATGATGGACTCCATGCCATAGATAGTTTTGATGTTTTTGTGCGTTGGGCAGATGGAGATGCAGCGCTCGGTTTATTGAATAAGTTGGGCTGGATGCTAAAAGAAAAAGTGCCAGATAAAGTTTTATCTAGCTTGTCTGTTATTACCTTTGTAGATGAGTCTGGCAAAATACTTAATCTCTACAGGCATATATACTGGTATCCTTGGCAAGAGAATACTGATTTGGGAGAAGGGCCGATCGCAACCCAAATAAAAGATTTATCAAGTTATGTCTTAAACCCAACTTATCAGTTATTGCAGCTTTGTCACCAGGGAACGATATGGAATTTAGTTCCACCAATTCGTTCGGTGGCTGATGGGATGACAATTATTAACTCATTTTCCGATTCAATAGATTGGAATGTTCTGGTGGCTGATGCGGAAAAGTATCGATTTATTTTGCCTTTAAAAAAGATGCTCGCGATATTATCTGAAGTACTATTAGCACCTATTCCCGGAGCAATTATAGAAAAGGTTCGAGATTTGAAACCTTCAGCTTTTGAACAAATGGAGTATAAACTAAGCTCTGGGGAACCGCTGCCTGTCATAAAAACTTTCATCATCAGATATTCTCAATATTTGAAGTCAGTTCAAAGTACAGGTTCGACATTTAAGATTATGGGTTTTCCCAGGTATTTACAAGATGTCTGGGGTTTGGACAATTTATGGTCAGTTCCATTTCAAGTTACTGTTAAAGGTATGAAAAGGATACGAAACGATATTTTCAAGTGAACTTAACATCAGGAAGGACTGATGGACGAAAATATTTCTATAATTACTAGCACAGATCTTGTACTCGCGCTGTCAGCCCGCCCGGAGGTTTAAACCTCTGGGCTAATAGCTAAAGTCCACTGAAGTTGACTTACAGCGGCTTGCAAGTGGGTGAGGTACAGGTAAATTGTAGGGGCTCTTTTGGTAGATAATTTTGTACGGGCGGGTTGATCTAAGATTAGGGTTAGAATCAGAAAATTTTGCCAAAAACCCGCCCCTACACACAAGAATCATGGCCAAAAAAGCCCCAAATGTCGCGCTAAAAAAATATTTTATTGTACCTCACGCGGCTGCAAGCCGCTGTAATACTAACTCAAATTGCTAGTTAGTTCCATTAGCTCTTGTTTTCGCGCTCCCAGGCTCTGCCCAGCGTAACTTAGTGGAATTCCACTTCGCTCCCCAAATCAAATCTTCTTAAACACAAAATTCCATTATAGTCAAGTATATAAAACAAATATTGCGGCTGGAAAACTGAGCTAAAAGTGACTGCATTCTGATACAGTCTTGATGATTTTAGATACTTACGGAGGCGCTGACACCGTTTGCAAGCGCATTAGGGAAATGACAAACGGGCGTTTTACGATTACGCCTTTCGCTGCGGGTGAGATTGTCCCAGGACTACAGGTTCTAGACGCCGGACAAGCGGGAACGGTTGAATGCGCTGACACCACCTACACAGTCGGTACTTTTTCGTTGTTGGTGTGTTATAATTCTTCTTCTGGTAAGGTTTACGCCTATACACCCAAAGTTTCTGTAAGATTTAGATATGTCCAGTATTGTTTAAAGGTTGGTAGTAACTTTGACAAACGATAGCAGTCGAGCTTCTGGAAATCAAGTCTCGTGGCAAAAGCGCCTAAAGGATAACTTCGACAACTATATAAGGTTGGTATTAACTTTGACAAAGAACAGCAGTCAAGCTTCTGAAAATGAAATCACCTGGCAAAAGCGCCTACAGTATAAATTCGACAACTTTATGTCGAAAGGAGGGATGTCGGTCTTTCTGGCATTAGTGTCAGTATTTATTGCTGCTTTTGCGGTGATGACAACTGCACGTTATGTTGTAGAACGATTCTTTCCTAACGGCCCTAAAAAAGGTACTGATGACTTACTTTGGGAAATTTTTGTTCAGCTTATAGGTTTAAGAGACACAGGAGACGAGGCCAATTTTGCTGCTAAGTTTGTGGGTGTAATCACGATTTTTATCGGCTTAGTGTTGTTCTCCAGCTTAATAGCTTTCATTACCCAGCAGTTTGAATCAAGACTAGAGTTGCTGCGTAAGGGGAAAAGTTTGGTAGTGGAAGAGAACCATACCTTAATTTTAGGATTTGGCGATAGGGTTGTAGATATTATTAAAGAGTTAGTGTTGGCTAACGAATCAGAATCAGATGCAGTCGTTGTGATCTTGGCTGACAAAGATAAGGAGGAGATGGATGATTTCCTGCGGAATAATATAGCCGATCTAAAAACAACGCGAGTGGTGACTCGCAATGGCCCGATCGCAAATTTATCTAACCTAGATAAAGTAGGTGTCAAAGTTGCTAAATCCATTATTATTTTGAATGATTCTAAAAGTTCAGATAACGAGCAATTTAAGACTTTATCTGATGCAAGAGTGGTTAAGGGAATCCTGGCAGTTGTGGCAGCTAATGGGGAAGAAAACTTGCCGCCAATTATCGTAGAATTACATTTGGAACAATATCGCCGCCTAGCTCAAAACATTGCTCCCGGCGCAGTCACCACTCTTAATGAAGCTGAGATATTGGCTCTGATTTTAGTTCAAACTTCGCGGAGTGTAGGACTGGCTAGAGTATATTTAAACTTGGTGGGCTTTGAAGGAAACGAATTTTATTTCTATCGTTCTGAATCTGGATGGAATAATATCACCTTCGGTGAATTGCCATTTCATTTATTGCAGGCTGTCCCATTAGGAATTCGTCATGGAGATGGCAGCTTAACACTCAAAACAAACAAAGATTATAAGTTAAGTAAAGATGATGAAGCGATCGTCCTAGCTGAAGATGACTCAACTATTCAGTTTTCTCCAGAACCTGTAGTACAGCTTAACCGTGTTGGATGTGTCGAGCGCAACCAAACTTTAGAGATGGAAACTGAAAATTATCTGATTATTGGCTGGAACAGCAAAACCGCGATCGCTCTCGAAGAATATGCGAAATGCCTAGTCAAAGATTCGCAGGTTAACCTGGCGGTAGAGGTTTTAAACGATGAAATTAAAGCTGAATTTGACAATATTGCTAAAGCCTATCCACATATCAAGATGGAAATCATGCAAGTAGATGTGGATTCAGTCGATCAGCTAAAAACCCTGAAACCATATAAATTTGACAGCATCTCAATTTTAGCAGGTAGCGGGGAAAACGCTGAGGAAATAGATGCCAAAACGCTCACCATTTTGTTGGAAATACGGCAATTTTTTAAAGAATATACCACCGCCACAAAAACCAAAATTACCACTAATTTAATTGCAGAGATAATCGACTCGCAAAATACTGACTTGGTAATCAAAGCTGGTGTAAAAGACTTTCTCCTTACCAATCAATTTGTGTCTAAAATTTTGGCTCAGGTGTCGCAAGAACCTGATGTGATGTCAATATATCAGGATTTGTTTTCCCTTGACGGTAGCGAACTGTATATTAAGCCAATATGGCTTTACTTTCCAGCCAACCAAATTGGCAAGTTGACCTTCGCTGACTGCATACTCGCTGCACAAAACCGCGACGAAGTATGTATTGGCGTAAGAATTAGTTCTCAAGCCCAAATTAAAAACAAAAACTTTGGTATTTATTTAGCACCGACTCTGGATAAGAATTTTAATCTCACTGTCTATGATTCACTGATTACTTTAGCTGACGATCAAAACTGACGGAGAGTGGGAGAGGGGAAGAGGGGGAGAGTGGGATAGGAAAACAGAATGATAGATAATTTTCTGGTACGAAGGGAGTATCACCGGAAAACGAGCGGGAAGCCCCTGGCTTTAGACATAGGAATGAACGCGATTGGCGGTTTTAACCGCAGTCAAGTTAATGTGATCTTGACAAGCATATAAGATCTTGTTATTTGATTTAAACTCATTTGCTATTGCTAATATATGATCGCCTTCTATACAATAGTAAAATCAGTTAATTAATAAGTCAATGCCTCGCCAATCTAGCACGGCTAAAACCCCATCATTTATTGTTGAGATACCCTTGGTGGTATCCGACGAAGATGCTGGGGTTTTGTCGTCTAGATTTGAAGCAGGCAGGCAACTTTATAATGCCTGCTTGGGTGAGGCAATGCGACGACAAAAGCTGATTAAACAATCCAAGAAATATCAGTCAGCCAGGAAACTTAAAAAGGGTAAGGCAAGAACAGCAGCATTCAAAGAAGCGAATCAGGCTTACGGTTATAGCGAATACAATCTGCATTCTTATTGCACGATTGTTCGCAATTCTTGGATGGGAGAACAGATTGACTCAAATACCGCTCAGAAAATAGCTACCCGTGCCTTCAATGCCTCTTGTCGAGTAGCTTTCTGTCAAGCTAAAAAGGTCAGGTTCAAAGGGAAAAACCAACTGGATTCCTTGGAAGGTAAGACAAATAAGACGGGAATTAGGTGGGTAAATAAAACTTTAGTTTGGGGCAATCTCCAGCTAAAGCCATATCTAACAACCTACGACTCAGTAATAAGTTATGGTCTGAGTTGTCGAGTTAAATATGTGAGGTTAGTGCGTCGTCGGATTAATAGTAAAACCTTTTATTATGCTCAATTAGTTTGTGAGGGTAAGCCATTCCAAAAGCCCAAAAACCAAATTGGTCAAGGAACTGTTGGACTAGATATTGGGCCGTCTACTATTGCCCTTGTTGGGGATGAATCTGCAAAACTAACATTATTCGCATCGGAATTGAAGTTTGCTGAAAAGGAAATCCGTCGACTTCAAAGGAAGTTGGAAAGGTCTAGAAGGGCGAACAATCCCAATAACTACAATTCCAATTTTGTTAACCAGAAAGTCCAGCAGAAAAAGGGAACTATTAAGAAGGGGTGCAAACAGTGGAATAATTCTCGAATTTACCAGAAGACTAGAACTGTCAAATCTAATTTGTCAAGAAGGTTAGCTGCTCATAGAAAGTCCTTGCATGGTCATTTAGTTAATGATATTCTCAGTCTTGGTAACACAATTAAATTAGAAAAGTTATCCTACAAATCCTTTCAAAAGAATTATGGAAAATCTGTAGGGAAACGCGCACCGGGAGGATTTGTATCGCACTTAAAACGCAAGGCTGAAAGTGCTGGCGTTAGCGTGATGGAGTTCTCGACGCATTCAACTAAACTATCGCAAACTTGTCAATGCGGAACTGTGAAAAAGAAAAATCTCTCTGAGAGAATCCATCAATGCGATTGTGGAATTCTCTGTCAGAGAGATTTGTATTCAGCGTTTCTTGCTAAATTTGTTGATGAAAATGAACTGCTTCAAGCGAATCAAGCACAAAATGCTTGGTTAGGTTCGGAACCGATCCTGTATGCGGCTTGGAGACAGGCGACCCAAACTAACTTGCAATTAGGGGGACGAGTTCCTTCTTCCTTTGGTAAATTTCCAGAGTCAGAGCGAGTCGCAGCGAAAGTTCAAAATGTTGAGGCTAAGGTCTTGGATGTTGTACCTAATATTTGGGAGAGCCAAGAAGAGGTATCATTGCGTTTTGAACCCCCGTCCCTTTAGGGCTGGGGTGGCTTCAGCCTAAATACGCCTTTCTAACCAAGTCATCGTTGAGGAGGTTTGAGGCTTGTCCCGTTAGCGTGATGCGTCCGGCTTCAAGTATGTATCCTCGATCGGCCCTTTCTAGGGCAAGTTTGGCGTTTTGTTCCACCAGCAGGATAGTAACGCCAGTGGCACGCAGATCCCGAATAATTGAGAATATCTCTAGGACAATGGCGGGAGCAAGCCCAAGACTGGGCTCGTCTAAAAGCAAAAGTTTCGGTCTGCTCATTAAGGCGCGAGCGATCGCTAACATCTGTTGTTCGCCGCCGCTAAGTGTTCCCGCTAGTTGAAGGCGGCGTTCTGCCAAACGGGGGAAAATCTCAAATTGGCGATCGAGATCGGCCCTTACCGCTGCCAAATTAGAGCGGGTGTACGCCCCCAACTCCAGGTTATCTAGAACAGTTTGCCGAGCCAACACTCGGCGTCCTTCAGGGCTATGGGCGATACCCAGTTGCACTACCTCGTGAGCGGGGCGTCGGGTGATGTCCCGCCCTTGGTAAACAATCTGACCGCTGCGAGGGTTAATCAACCTAGAAATAGCTCGCAGGGTTGTGCTTTTGCCAGCGCCATTGGCTCCAATCAGGGTTACTACCTCACCCGCGTTAACGGTGAGATCGATATTTTGTAGGGCTTGGATACCACCGTAGTTGACGTAAAGTTCTTTAATTTCTAACAGCGGAATAGGTGGTTTCATAAAAAATGCACGGTAAGTGGGAAACTCAGAGGCTAAAGCCTCTGAGAGTGTCAATCACTTCCTAAGTAAGCTTCGATTACAGCAGGATTAGTTCTCACTTGGGCTGGATCGCCCAAAGCAATCAATTTGCCAAAGTTTAACACGGCAATGCGATCGCACAATCCCATAACCAAGGGTACGTGATGCTCGATTAAGATAACAGTCAGGTTGAACTGGCTACGCAGTTCGCGAATAAATTCGCTCAACTGGTTCTTCTCGCTCGGATTCATGCCAGCAGCGGGTTCATCGAGCAGTAAAACTTGCGGTTCTAAGGCAAGGGCGCGGGCAATTTCGAGGCGGCGTTGATCGCCGTAGGGAAAATTTCGCGCTTTTTCAAAGGCCCGATCGCTTAAACCCACTAAATCGAGCAACTCCAAAGCCTTCTGCTTGTTTCTTATTTCCTCGCTTGGAGCTGGTGGCAAGCCTAATATGCCCCTTATAAAACCACTTTTAGTATGGATATGTCGCGCGATCGTCACATTTTCCAGCGCTGAGAGGTCGCCAAACAAGCGAATATTCTGAAAAGTACGGGCGATACCTGCTTTAGCAATTAGGTGCGGACGAAGGAAGGAAATTTCTTCACCTTGATAAAACATCTGCCCGCTGGAGGGTTCAATCAACCCCGTAATCATATTAAACAGCGTTGTTTTTCCAGCCCCATTCGGGCCAATCAGCCCAAAAATCTCATTTTTATTTACCGTGAAAGAGACATTATTAACAGCAACCAAACCGCCAAAAGTACGGTTTAGAGATTTGGCTTCTAAGATCGGATTGCTGGTGGTAAGATTTTCATCGATCATCTGCTGCTATACTACCTAAACATTAGCTTTGACTTTTCCGATCCTTTCGTCTTTTAAATAAATCCGGCGTCACCAAGCCTTGAGGGAAAAATATCGTTCCCAAGACTATCAGCAGTCCGAAAATAATCAGGCGACCATCTCGCAAAAATTGTGCTAGCCACAGAGGTAAACCAGCGGTATCTGCGATCGCTCTCAACACTTCAGGCAAGGCTGTAAATACCATACCACCCAAAACAGGCCCCACAAAAGTTCTAGTGCCGCCAATTAACACCGAAGTTAAGTAAACTATACTGGCATCAAAAGTTCCTTGACGGGCATTCCAAGTATTCAGAAAGTGGGCGCTAACAGCACCAACGACACCTGCTAGAATAGCACCCAGCGTAAAAGCCAAAACCTTATAGTAAGTTGGGTCGATACCCATTGCACCCGCAGCCAATTCATCCTCGCGGATAGCTGTGAAAGCTCGTCCCAGCCGAATACGCTCAAGGCGATAGAGCAAAACCATACTCATCAGAAGCAATGGTATGACAATCCACAAATATTCGATCGGAGTTAAAAAGGGCTGAGGAATGCCAAAAATGCCCACCGCACCCCCAGTGATGTCCAAGTTGAGCGAGAGAACCCGCAAAACTTCCACAAAAGCAATAGTTGCGATCGCCAAATAAATCCCCCGCAACCGCAGCGCCGGAATTCCCACCAAAACCCCCAACACGCCAGAAACTACACCAGCGATCGACATCTCCAATAACACCAGCCCAATCGGATATAAACCATCGCTAACTTTAAATACCTGCGTAGATAAAATCGCCGCAATATATCCACCCAAAGCATAAAAACCAGGGCTAGCTAAAGACAATTGCCCAGTCATCAGCGGCAAATACAGCGACAGCCCCAGTAATGCCCCCATCACCATAGAGACAATCAGAAATCCGTAAGTACTTAAAAATCCAGCCATAAAATGATTTTAGATTTTAGATTTCAGATTTGGGATTTTTGATTCAATCCAAAATCTGAAATCGACTACACCTTTTGGACAAAGCGACGCCCCAGCAAACCTTGCGGTCTAACCAATAGCATAATAAACAATATCCCAAAAGCAAAGGCATCTTTATAAGCAGAATAATCTGCCGGAACAAACGCCTCAATCAACCCAATTACTACACCTCCCAATACCGCGCCCGGAATACTTCCCAAACCGCCGAGTACGATAACTGCTAATCCCTTCAGCCCAAAAGCAATGCCGAAATATGGCCCTGGAATGCTAACGCTAGAGGCTACCAAAGTACCAGCTAACCCAGCCAGAAAGCTGCTGATAAAAAATGTCAGCACAATAAAGCCATCTGTATTAATACCCAGCAAACTAGCAGTAATTGGATCTTCAGCAACAGCTTTCATCGCCTTACCGTATTTAGTGCGATTGATGAAATAGGTGAGGATTGTCAAAATTACCACGCTAACGCCAAAAATAACTACTTGAACAGTGCGAATGGGAATCGGTTTTTCGGCTGTGCCAAAGTTAATTGCAGCAGGCAAATTGCCATAAGTATTGCCTGGAAATGTGTAGTTTTCTGCACCTACCAAATACTGAATCAAATTAACAATTACTAATGCCACACCCAAACTGGAAACCACTGTCAGCAGTGAATCAGCACGCTTGCGCCGCAGAGGGCGAAAGGCAATGCGCTCAACGGCAACTCCAACCAATCCAGCAAGTGCGCTTCCCAGAATTAATGCCAGCGCGAAAGGAAGTTTTACGGGTAATGCAGCATTGGCAAGCAATCCGTTCAAACCAAATGCCTCTCCCATTAGCGCATAAGTGAAGTATGCACCAAGGGTAAAAAGCGCTCCGTGAGCAAAATTAATGATGCCTAAGATGGAGAATATTAAGGTGTATCCCAAAGCAAAAATTGCATAAATGCTGCCGATCGACAAACCATTTAAGAATTGTTGTACAAACAGTGTTATATCCATATTATTTTATGTTTTGCTAGATGTTTTGCTTAGCTGTTGCTTACTTCAGGGATAATAAGGTATGTTGTTGCGCTTTAGCGCTAGATCTGGCGCTGAAGTGCAACAACGTACTTAATGCAAAGCTATAAACAGTGGGGTTTTGCATGGTGGCAACTACTTCAAAAAGGCAAATTTTCCGTTATTCCCGTCTTTATCCACCTTTAGTTGTGCGACATAAAAATCTTTCTGGATCACATCACCTACTGGCGTGAAGGCAATCTCACCCAAGGGAGTATCATACTTTCCAGCTAGCAGTTGCTTGTTCAATTCTGTACGCAACTGAGCTAGCGGTAATTTACTAATCTCGCTCTTTTTATCCAAAGCTTGCAGTGCTTCCACATATACTTGAACAGCCGCGAATGCTTGGGCGCTGAACTGCGGGGGCTCTTTTTTGTATTGATTAAGATAAGTAGTGCGGAAAGTTTTGTTAATCTCATTAACGTGATCGGGACTGTAAGCTTGTGCAACTAAAACACCGTCGCAGAGAGCTTTACAAACGGTGAAAATACTAGAAGTATTGAAGCCATTGCCCCCAATAATGATATTTTTATAACCCAGTTCTCGCAGTTGTCGTACTAAGTTGCCTCCGTCTGTTGCCAAACCGGAAATAATTATCAAATCGGGTTTTAGGTTAATAGCGTTGGTAGCTTGTGTTTGAAAGTCAGTATCCGTAGTTTGGAATTTTTGGACTGTTACTACATCTAGTCCTTGCTCTTTAACAGTTTCCTGAAAAGTTCCAGTTTCGGACTTGCTAAACGCATCGTTTTGGGCGTAAAAAACTGCGACTTTTTTGATGTTGGGATTAATCTTGAGCGCCGCTTTTACTGAATTAGGAGCAACAATGGCTACTGGTGCAGAAACGCGAGCAACGTAATCGCCAATTTCGGGGATTCCTTTAGCGGTATTGGATGCTCCGAGTACTGGCACTTTAGCACGTTCTGCGATCGGATCTGCACTAAACGCTTGCTGGGAGAGGGTCGGGCCAACAATGCCGACAACTTGGCTTTGAGTGATCAGGGTTTGAAATGCGTTAATCGCGCCTGCTTCTTCTCCGCCTGTGTCCTGAATAACCAATTTAATTGGGGTGCCGTCGATGCCTCCTTTGTCGTTAAAATATTTCTCGGCAATTTTGGCACCCGCAACGCCTTCTTGACCCAGTAAGGCAACGTTGCTTGTTAACGCTAAAGCAATTCCAATCGGAATGGCGTTAGACGAACCTGCTGTTGGCGAAGGATTAGTTGTGGTTGTGGGTGCTGGGCCTGAGTTAGTTTGAGTGCAGGCACTCAGCAGGAAAGCGAAGGCAACAAATAAGGCGGAGGTACGGACAGCAGTTTTTTTCATAGCTGGCAAACAAATATCTTCCTATAGGGAGATTTTATATATTAACCAATTTCAGTAGATCTTTTGTGTTTTCAAGTGAACTTTAATTATTAAATTTAGCCATAAATCGGCGATCGATCCAATCTTTCCCGTACCACAGCAGGGGGGACTCCCATCCCAATGACCCCCAGGATGCGATCGCAGAACCATCACCCGTGCCAATCAAACTTAGATAACGTTTTTGCGGTTTATAGGGTGACAGGCGAGGACGCTTATCCCACTGCTGCAATTGTTTTTCCTGTAATATCTGCCACAGATTATTAAATAATGGTTTACCTTGTCGTACTGCAAACACCCCCGCTTTCGGACAGGGATTATTAACGATTGTGGCAATATCGCCAGCGGCAAAAACATCGGGATGAGAGATAGACTGCAAATTGTCGGTGACCGCCACCAATTAATAAGCTGCTACGCATTTAATTTGTATGTTTAGCGGGAGTGGGAGAGTGGGGGAGTGGGGGAGTGGGAGAGGAATTGAAGGTTTGATTGCCGGATTAGAAATATCCGAATTAGATGCGTGTTAGCTTACCAGTTTCTGCTGATTATTCATTAGAAAGTTGTTGGCTGTTCAAATTAACACGCAAACGCCAACTTTCTCCAACGGGATTGCGATATTCCAAAACGCCACTTCTCAAACCTTCTCGCAGATAGGGACTTTCTATTACAGGCCAATTTTTCAACACTCGCGGTTTACCGTTGATACTGGCGCGACCGATCGCACCATTAGCTTCGTAGGTCATGATTAAGCGATCGCCCTCCAAGCCAGTATAAGCCAACTTGCCTTGTTTTTCCCATTCGCGATCGTCTACCACAGTCCGATCTAATCCAGCAGTCAAACGTTTAAAATCTGGATAATCAGCAAATCTTGCCACATCCGTAATCCAAGCGGTTTTATTCCCACTAGCAGCCAAAGCTTGATCATCCTTATACCTTTCCGACACAGGTGCAACCAAACTAATCCTTTCACCCCAAGGACGCGCAACAAGCCAGGTTTCCTCAATAAGCCAAATATACCAATCTCCGTGTCTTTGCGGTTGACCGTAGCGAATTGGCAAAACCAAGCGAGACTCTGCTGGCACCTTGGCTGTCAAATCTTTTTGATTTAAAATTAACTGATAAATTACTGCACTGCGTCCCTGTAAATATTGATCTCCCGGACTGCGACCAGTTGCCATAAGATTGAAGAAAGTTCCCCCCAAACTAACCACCGCGTTATTTAACTTTTTGGGGTCTCGCACCACTAATTTATATGTGGCATTCTGAGGATTGATGGTTCCTTTAATCTGGTACGATCGTTGCGGTTCGAGAAGAGTGCCGAGACTGTAGTCTTTAGTAATGTAAAAAGTTTCCCAGAGATTGTTGTCTTGATGGTAGCTATAATAAACTGGATGAGCAGCGCGTGCTAGAAAAGGAAGCGGTATTTCCTTACGCGCCAGTTGTCGCAAACTGGGGTCAGGACGATAGGAACTCAACGCCGCCAATAGTGCCAGTCTGGCATTACTTTTATTCATTTTTTCAACAACATCAATATTTTCTTCTGTTTTGCCTTTTGACTTTTGACTTTTGACTTCCCGATCTCCCCACCACATCCAAGCTACCGCAGTCAAACCGCTATCCCAGGTGTTGCGATCGAATCCGCGACTTTCCGCACCACCAGCAGTTCCCCAGCTGAGGCGCAAAGCCATGTTGGCGGCGTACCAATCCAAACCCGCTTTTGCCAGCTGTCGCAGTTCGGGGGTACTGGCAAAGTCATAGAGATTGAGCAAACCGCCGATGCTATATCCGTAGTAAGTTGAAGAATGAAATTCTCCTTGTCCGATCGTCAAAAACTTGTTGAGTTCCGATCGCAACCATGCTTCAATCGTAGCTGGCGTCGCCGGATCTTCGTTAGGCCATCCGCTACCATCCATCAAGGCGAGTCCAGATAAGCGGTGCATGAACATATGGTTTTCCGTGCCTGTTTCCAGCCACTCTTTGACGCGGGGTGAGGCCACCATACGGCGGTAGGATTCCGCTACGTTCCCTGGCATTTTGTCCCGGAATAGAAAGAAGATGCGAATGTCAAAGACGCTGCGGAAATGATACAAATCCTGCTTATCTTTGTCCATGTTCAGGAGGATATCCCAACTGTGTTGGCGATCGGATCGCTCTCCTAAACTAAGGCGCGATAGGATAATGGGAAGCAAGTACTTGTGGGGGTCGCCGATCTTCTCCCGTCGCCACCAAGCATCGAGTTTGTCTAAGTCTTCGGCTGCTAATTTTTCGCGAATAGCCAAGCTGCGAGCCCTAAATGCCGCCTCTTGGGTGTTATCCCAGCGACGATCGCCGATCGGTGCTACCTTGAGGTAGGTTTCTATACCAGACGACTGCTTGACTTGGGAAGTAGCGATCGAACACCCAGAAACGAGCAGAGATAGTATAGTTGCGATCGGTATAGCTTTTCTCATTCGGATAGTTCGTCTCACACCAGATGGGTTTTTAGTTCAAAGCGTAAGTCCTGATAGATTAACAGCAATCCTTACTTCTTGAAATCATCAATGCTGCAATTAAGTCGCTATCAATGGATTGTACTGTTTGCCGCGTGGCTGGGTTGGGGCTTTGATATCTTCGACAACGTACTATTCAATTATGTTGCTCCCAACTGCGTGCCTACCCTGTTGGGCTTGACTATCGGTTCGCCGGAAGCTAAAGCAGCAACCCTTTTGTGGACTGGTATTTTGAGTTCCGTTCTATTGTTGGGTTGGGCCGTTGGAGGGATAGTTTTCGGGAAAGTAGCCGATCGCATCGGTCGCACTAAAACCCTCCTGATCACCATGCTACTCTATGCTTTGGGGACTGCTGCCTGCGCCTTCGCTCCCAATATGGGGGTTTTGGTGCTGTGTAGGATCGTAGCCAGTCTGGGTATAGGTGGCGAATGGGCGGCAGGCGCATCAATGGTAGCAGAAGTAATGCCAGAGCGATCGCGTGTAGAAGCAGGAGTGCTTTTAAATACGGCGGCATCGGCTGGGCCATTTTTAGCCAGCTTCCTTAATTTCCAAATCGCCGGAGTGCTGTTACCGGAAAGTCCCGAAACTTCTTGGCGCTTTGTATTTCTATTTGGTTTGATTCCGGCGGCGGTTGCTGTGATTGTGCGCTTATTTGTCAAAGAGCCAGAACGTTGGCAAAAAGTAGCCGAAAACGTCGATCCTGCTAGAATTCGGGAACTTTTTCAACTCCCCAACCGAGCCGCGACGATTAGCGGTTTAGCGATCGCAACGATCGCTTTGATCACTTTAACGAGTTGTCTGGCTTTCATGCCCGCAATTGCCTCTGGATTAGCCTCCTCAGTGGCGCTAGAGAGGGGATTGAATCTTGCGGCGACCCAATCTCTGATCGAACAATGGAAAGCGATCGCCACCAATAGCTGTAGCATTGGCAGTTTGATTGGCACCCTGCTAACAGTACCAGCTGCTAAATACTTGGGGCGCAAAATCATGTTTTCCATCTACTTTGTTTTATCTTCCCTCACAATCCTGATTGATTTCGGGTTACCATTATCTCCAGAAACCCGCCTTTACTTTTACTTTTTCATTGGTTTGACTGTAGCTGGAGTTTTTGGTAGTTTCACCTACTATCTACCAGAACTGTTTCCGACTAGACTGCGAGCAACTGGTGCTGGGTTTTGCTACAACGCAGGGCGGGTATTTGCCGCGATCGGGCCTTTATTAATCGGATATCTAGCATCTCAAGGCACAAATACTTTATCTACTGCAATAGATACTTTGTTTTGGGTTGGTTTTATCCCCTTGCTGGGAATCGCCTTTATGCCTTGGGCGATCGAAACTAAGGGATTGGTTTTAGCTGATTGATTTGACTAATGACTAATGAATAATGACTGTTTCTAACTTTGGAGTGGTGATTTATGATTGACCTTTACACCTTTACTACACCTAACGGTCGCAAAGCTTCCGTCATGCTGGAGGAAGTCGAACTTCCCTACAACGTTCACAAAATTGACATTACCAAGGGCGAGCAATTTACGCCTGAGTTCGTGGCGATTAATCCCAATAGCAAGATTCCCGCCATTGTCGATCGCGAAAATGACATCGCTGTGTTTGAGTCCGGTGCTATCTTAATTTACCTCGCGGAGAAAACGGGGAAATTTATGCCCACAGACCAAAAAGGTCGCTATCAAGTGTTGGAATGGCTGATGTTTCAAATGGGTGGCGTCGGGCCAATGTTTGGTCAACTAAACCACTTCAAGCGATTTGCACCAGAAAAAATTCCTTACGCCATTGAACGCTACGAAAAGGAAACATTGCGACTCTACGGTGTGTTAGATAAGCAATTGGCAGAAAATCAATTTATCTGCGGTGATTATTCAATTGCTGATATTGCTACCTATCCCTGGGTTGCAACTTACGAGTTTCAAGGACTAACTCTAGATAATCACCCAAATCTTAAACGCTGGGTAGAAACAGTGCAACAGCGACCCGCAGTACAAAAAGGAATGCTTGTTCCTGCTTAACTCACATCTTACAAACCGGGTTTCTCTACGAAAAATGTGGGTTTTAGGTAAGGACAACTGCAAGAAACCCGGTTTCTGACTCTCGTGCAAAATGTGAGTTAACTATGTTTAACTAGAAACAGAAGTCTAGGAGAAACCCATGTCTACGCTAATTCAAAACCCACCCGAAAACCTGGCTGAAAGCCAAATAGAAAACCCACCAGAGCAAAAAATCTGGACTGATGCCGAATTCATGGCGCTGAACCGAGATGGACACCGCTACGAAATTGTGAATGGAGAACTAATTGATATGGGAAACTCTGGTGCAAAACACGGTTATGTTGCCATTATTTTGAGTGCTGCCTTGTTTAATTGCGTATCGACGCAAAAATTAGGCGCAATGTTCGACTCCAGCACCGCCTTTAAGATGAAATCGGGGAATAAGCGATCGCCTGACATCTCCTTCATGGCCAAAGAACGTCTGCAAGGGCTAGACGACCTCCCCGAAGGCTTCCTAGAAGGTGCGCCGGATCTTGCTGTAGAAATCCTGTCTCCAAGCAATACAGTCGAAGAAATTCATAACAAACTCGTGGAATATTTCGAGAATGGGGCGCGTTTAGTGTGGGTACTTCATCCTAAAGAAAAGTATGTATTGGTGTATCGATCGGCCCAATCACCCGATCGCCTACTTAAGTCCACTGACTCCCTAGATGGCGAAGATATCGTCCCCGGTTTTACTCTTCCCATTGCCGATCTGTTTCAAAAACTCGCTTTTTAATAGTCAATATCCTTGTGTTTGTAAACAAAGATAAGGAAATGTAGTAATACATGGAATTTGAATGGAATCCAGACAAAGCGATCCTAAACTTTGAGAAGCATAGTGTTTCCTTTCAGGAAGCCGCAACCGTATTTAATGACCCGCTATCTGTAACCTTTCCCGATCTTAATCATTCCATCGGAGAAAGTCGCTACGTTATCATTGGTATATCTAGGTTTGGCCAACTTTTAATCGTTGCACACACCGATCGCGCAGAAAAAGTACAAATCATCAGCGATCGAAAAGCTACCCGCCAAGAGAAGAGGTTTTATGAACAAGGATGAAGAGAACGAAATGGAAGACGAATTACTTGCTGAGTATGACTTTGCTCAGATGGAAGGAGGCGTTAGAGGCAAGTATGTTGAGCGATATCGTGCAGGGACGAACTTAGTCCTTTTAGATCCCGACATTGCCCAAGCTTTTCCCAATGATGCAGCAGTGAATGACGCATTGAGGATGTTACTCCAGGTTGCACAGCGTCAGCAGTCTAATAATGCGGAATAAAAATTATTGGTGGAGTGCGATCCGCTTCAATTTATTATTAATACCTTCGACAATTCAATTATTAACTCAAGTTGCTAGTAAAGTACGTTATTAAGATGATCGTTACGACTTAGTATCCTAAATTACGCGAATTTCATTATCCTTTTTCCTCCCCTCCCATTCTCAAAAATTATCTCCTAGACAGGACTTACGCACAGACACTACCTGTAGTGGTAATTCATGAATTACCACTACAAAAACACACAATTTATAGAGGCGTTGCGTAAGTCCTGCTAGAGTAAGAATGGGAGATGAATGATAGACAAAAACTACAGCTGATGAATTCTCTAGCACGCTAGGTGAACCGATTGCCTCAAACAAGCACAAATCACACTTCGACAACGTTCAGTAGCTGGGCGCTTCCGCTGCGGTGGCATCTGGTGCTGCTTGTGGCAGGGTCTTTGCTCCCGGTGGTCTTGTTTGCGGTTGCCGTCGTCTATAAACTGTCGAACCAGGAGCAGGCGACATCAGAACGTCGCGCACTTCTAGCTGCCCGTACCCTGGCGGGGACAGTAGAGCGCGAGATTGCCAGCACATCTCGGACACTCCAGGCGCTGGCGGCATCTGAACGGCTCGATCGAGGCGATCTCAAGTCATTTTACAGTCAAGCTCGGCGGGTGGCGCAAACCCAACCAACCTGGTTGACCGCGATCCTCCTATCACCAGATGGTCGCCAGTTGGTGAACACCAAAAAACCTTTTGGTACGCCGTTGCCCCTGGCGATCGAGCCAGTCAGCCTGCGGCGCGTTGCCCTAACAAGCCAGCCGACAGTGGGCAATCTCACCCCTGGAGCGCAGGGAACACTCGCCTTCCCAGTCCGCGTTCCCGTAATCCGCAACGGCAATCTACGGTACGTCCTGACTGCTATCATCACCCCAAAAGCACTTGCCAGCGTCGTGGAACAACAGTCTCCTGTAGATGGAGAATGGACTCGTACAGTTGTTGATGGTCAGGGTATCGTGGTTGCTCGCACTCGCAATCCCGAACGTTTTGTCGGGCAGCGGGGAACACCATCTTTCCTGAAGCGGATTGGGAAGGCGACTGAGGGAGTGTACCGCGACACTACTCTGGAAGGAAAGCGGGTATATGTCGCCTTTAGTCGGATCGATGATTTTCGCTGGACGGTTGCCGTCACTGTCCCCGTTGCGGTCATCCAAGGGCCTTCTCAAAAAGCGATGTGGCTCGTCATCGGGTCTGGTTTGGCATTGCTACTAATGAGCGGCACAGGTGCGATCGTACTTTCGCGGCTGATTTCTCGCAGCATTACCTTATCTGCCGCCGCCGCAGAAGCTTTGGCCAAAGGCGAACGCCCTCAAATCGGTCCCTCACTCATCAAAGAAGTCGCTTTATTAGGTAAGTCCCTAGAATTTTCGGCTAACTTGCTGTCGCAACGGGAGCGGGAGTTGGCCGAAAATCTGGCGCAAGCGGAAGCAGCACGAGAGGAAGCCGAGGCAGCAAACCGCATCAAGGACGAGTTTCTCGCCGTGTTATCTCACGAGTTGCGAACGCCCCTCAACCCGATTCTCGGCTGGTCTAAATTGCTTCGCGCTGGAAGATTAGATGCAGCAAAAACCGCTTCCGCCTTGGAAACAATTGAGCGTAACGCTCTTCTCCAAACTCAACTAATTGAAGATCTGTTGGATGTTTCCCGCATCATACAAGGTAAATTGAACCTTAAGATGGCTCCTGTTGATTTAGCTTGGACAATTAACGCCGCACTGGAAACCGTGCGTTTAGCCGCACAAGCTAAGTCTATTCAAATCCAGGTATTGCTTGACCCAACAACAGGAAAGGTTTTAGGAGATTCTGGGCGTCTGCAACAAGTGGTTTGGAACTTAGTTTCTAATGCAGTGAAATTTACGCCTGAAGAAGGACGAGTAGAGGTGAGATTGCAGCACTTTGAGGAAGATAGCAACGATGGGAAAGACTCTCCCTCATCTTCTTTATCTATCCATTCCTACGCTCAAATTAGTGTCAGCGACAGTGGCAAAGGCATTTCTCCACAATTTTTGCCTCATGTCTTCGAGTACTTCCGTCAGGCAGATTCAACCACAACTCGGATATTTGGCGGATTGGGACTGGGGTTGGCAATAGTCCGCCATTTGGTTGAGTTACATGGTGGAACTGTTCGAGCAGACAGCCCTGGCGAAGGACAGGGTGCTACCTTTACTGTTCAGCTACCCCTGCTCGAAAAGAGGGAATTGCGAGAAGGAAGGAGTGAGCCATTGGATTACTCTCCATTGTCCATTGCCCATTACCCACTCGCTGAGGTTCGAGTCTTGTTAGTAGATGATGAGGAAGATGCGCGGGACGTGGTTGCGTTCATTCTGCAAGAAGCAGGGGCGATCGTTATAACTGCCAAATCTGCCCTGGAAGCTTTGAAAGCTTTTTCACCATCGACGGTAAATGTGGTGGTGAGTGATATTGGGATGCCAAAGATGGATGGCTATATGCTAATTCGGCAAATCCGAACCATGCCACCGGAACAGGGGGGACAGGTGCCTGCGATCGCTCTGACGGCTTACGCGGCAGAAATTGACCAGCAACAAGCGATCGCAGCCGGATTTCAACGGCATATTTCCAAGCCAGTCGATCCAGAAGAGTTGGTGAAAGCGATCGTCAATTTGATCGCTACTGAAGCTTAAATCCTTTAGCTGCTAATTGTTTGCGGAGACTTTCAATAATTACGTAATCAAGAGTATTGTCGCCACTATTGGCATTAGCTTGGCGTTGGTTAGCAACATATTCGCTACGTTTTTGAGATAAGTCGCGGATGGTTGCTTGAATTCTCTGTCTTTCAGCTTTCTTAGTTGCTACATATTCGCGCTTTTGAGCTAAAGTCATACCCCGCATAGCTGGCGGCAAAGCATTATCTGATAATTGCTCAAGGCTAACGATTCCTCGATCGAGAGCATCAATTAAATCCCAAGAAGCATTGTTATAATATCCAGAAGCTTTGGAGACACCGCGACTTACCAAATTTTCGCCGGAGTTACTATCTTCAATAGCCTGACGTTGTTGTCCAACTTCTCCTCCTGCACCATAGGGAATGTAGGTTTGATTGAGTTTAGCATTCCAACTCGCAATTTCCTCATCGTAAGGAGATTTAATAAATTCAATCTTTTTGTCTTGGTTAATATTAAAGTGATTACCTTTTGCTAAATTAGCTCCTGAAGCCCAAAGTTGTCGCTCTTGACTTTCCGCTGAACCACAGTAGATAGTGTTAACGAGGATATTTTCCCCAGCAGCAAGAGCAAGAGATTCTCGCCAAGGAATCGGGCCTTGATCGAATGGTTCATTACCCGCAATAAAAATCACGCGAAAATCTTCCCGATCTTTACTCCAGTTTAATTGTTGCATAGCCGATCGAATTACCCAACCTGCATATTCTTGACCGCCGTTGGTTTGGATACTAAATAGCTTTTCGGAAACTAAATCTAATTCAGAAGAAAATCCCGTTAAGAGTCTGACAAAACCTTCTTGTGAAGGTAAGTTATCGTTACCATAATGGTAGAGAGCAACTTCTAACTCTGGTACTTCGCCATCTTTGGTTACTTTAGTTAAAGAATTAACAATTTGCCAGATTTGAGTGCGAGTTTGGTCAATCAGTCCATCCATACTATTACTAGAATCTAGCAGGATGGCAATCTGAATTTTAGCTTTGGCAAAAGCTTTGCTGGGAAAACATAGGAGGCTCAAGGTGAGGGCTGTAACAAAGAAAAGTCGAGTGAGTTTCTGCATGGGTTTTCCTGATTTCCTCTATCAAACAGTATTTCCTGCGAATCTAAGTTAAATTTAGCCTATGAATATTTCAGTTGCTTTAAATGTAACAATAAGTAAACGGCACTTTTACGATCGCGTGACCTAGTGCTAGAGCGCCAGTCCACTAAAAGAGGTTGACAAAAGCAACATGGTGCGATCGCTTATACAGACCACGGCCCAGGCGTTGCATGAGGGCAGAAAAATTGTTGAAGAAAAGCGATCGCGCTAGCTCTGGAAGTATCTCCGTATTATTACGTATTTTACTATATATTAGCATACCATCTCTGTAAGAGCCCATTTGTTGAAATGATTCGTCCCCTTGACATAAAGGGAGTTAGATAAATGTAATTTAAAACACAAAGTAATTAAAATTACCAAAAATTTGCTCGATCTAAAGATTTGATTAAATTTGGCAAGTTGCTCGAAAAGCTTACTAAAGTGTAGGAAAGCATAAAAAGTAAATTATTATTTTAAAATAATAGAATAAGGGGAGCGAAATTAGGTAATAATTAACTTGAAAAAGACCAGGGGGATTTCAGGGAATGAAAAACAGCAATTTTACAGAAAAGGTTTCAGGGAGAAATTATCGATTTGCAAGTTTACTGGTAATTACTTCATCAGTCATTGCTTGTGGGGGGGCAGCTTGGGCTGTTGAGGTTGAAGCTCTTGATAGTGTTCCCAAAATAGCCAACGTCACGTTTGAGCCCCCTACCAACGAAGTTCCACGTCGTGCGCTGGGCGGCGGTTCTCGCGGCGAAGTAGGTTTTACTTCTCCAGAAGACAAAGCGCCTAGCAGAACGCTGGGTGGCGGTTCTCGCGGCGAAGTAGGTTTTAGTTCTCCAGAAGACAAAGCGCCTAGCAGAACGCTGGGCGGCGGTTCTCGCGGCGAAGTAGGTTTTAGTTCTTCGGGAGATCGTGCGCCTAGCAGAACGCTGGGCGGCGGTTCTCGTGGCGAAGTAGGTTTTAGTTCTTCGGGAGATCGTGCGCCCAGCAGAACGATGGGCGGCGGTTCTCGTGGCGAAGTAGGTTTTAGTTCTTCGGGAGATCGTGCGCCCAGCAGAACGATGGGTGGCGGTTCTCGTGGCGAAGTAGGTTTTACATCTCCAGAAGACAAAGCGCCTAGCAGAACGATGGCGGGCGGTTCTCGCAGGGAACAACTTGTCAACCCAACACCTTTAATACCCAGTAGCAATATAGGTTGGACGGCATCGGAACGTCCAACCTTTTTTGTATATATTCCCCAGACTTCTTACAAGCAAATTTTCTTGAGCTTGTACAGCGAAGACCGTCAGTATCATTACCAAACCACTTTCGAGTTGAACAAAACCGGAGGAGTCATTGCTATTAAGGTTCCGCAAAACGCACCAGCTTTAGAAGTCGGCAAAACCTACCAATGGTCGGTGAGTTTTATCGGGCCAGAAGAGATGTTGCTTCCAGATTCTTATGCTGTCAGAGGATGGGTTAAGCGCGTACCTGCGCCACAAACCAATGGATCTATGACTCCGATCGAGTTAGCAGTTCTATATGGTAAGTCAGGCATCTGGTATGATACTTTGAGTATTTTGAGTTCAGCTCGTCTTGCAAGGCCAGAAGATGCAAACTTCAGGCAAGAATGGGCCGATCTCCTAGAGCAAGTAGGGCTTAAAGATTTAGCCCAACAGCCTTTGACTCAACAGCTATAGTCGATGTGGCATAAAACCGCGAAATTGGTACAGCAATGGCAAGGCATCCTTGCCATTGCTCCTACTGTCGCAGTAGCTGTAATTGTTGGTAGTGCTACTGGGGCTTTGCAACTATTGGAGTGGGTAACTCTTGACCAGTTTTTTCACCTGCGTCCCCCAGAGGGCATTGATTCTCGGATTGTGATTGTCACTGTAGGCGAAACCGATATTAATAAAGTAGGCCAATGGCCTATGTCCGATCGCACGTTGACGCAGCTGTTAGGAAATATTAAAGCACAGCAGCCTGCGGCGATCGGGTTAGATTTATATCGCGATTTGCCTGTGGAACCGGGACATCAAGAGTTGCTGGCGCTGTACAAATCCACCCCAAACTTAATCGGCATTGAGAAGATCGCACCAACAACGATCGCACCCCCACCGATTTTAGCGCAAGGCGATCGAGTGGGGGCAGCCGACTTAGCGATCGACGGAGATGGCAAAGTGCGTCGCGCATTTATGTCGGTTAATAATTTGCAGTCTCGCCGAGAGCAGCAAGGACTGGGAGTTAAGTTAGCGCTAAAGTACCTAGAGTTACAAAAAATCGAGTTAAAAGTTCTCGATCCCAAACAGAGAAAATTTGGCTTAGGTAAAGCCGTTTTCCATCCCTTGCTCGGCGATGAAGGGGGTTACGTAGATAGGGATTCAGGGGGTTACCAAGTTTTGATGAACTATCGAGGTGGGCTTAACAGTTTTTCAAACATAGCGATGACGGATGTCTTGAACAACCGCATTCCACCAGGTTTAATGCGCGATCGCATAGTCTTAATCGGCCCTGCGGCCCCCAGCCTCAATGACCTTTTCCATACACCCTACAGCAGTACCCTATTTAAAAATCCTTCCTATACTCCAGGGGTGGTAATTCATGCCAACGTAACCAGCCAAATTCTCAGTTCAGCTTTAGAAGGACGCCACTTGTTACGAGTTTGGGATAGAACGCTCAATCAAGTATGGATTTTAGTTTGGTCTTGCATTGGCGCGATCGGAACTTGGAATATCTTGCAGGGTTCGTGGTTTAGAAAAAATCTCTTTCTATTCGGGACAATTTTAATTATTATTATCGCGAGTAGTTCGCTTTATGGAATTAGTTATATTGCTTTTTTACAGGGGTGGATTATTCCGATATTTTCTCCTTTCCTCGCGCTGGCTGCTTCGGCTATTTTAATTAGCAACTATTACAATCAACAACAGCTAAGGGAAGCTAACAAAGAATTATACCAAGCAAATCAAGAATTAGCTGATTACTCGCAAACCTTAGAATGGAAAGTAAAAGAAAGGACTCAAGAACTAGAGATAGCTAAAGAAGCTGCTGATGCTGCAAACCAAGCCAAAAGCGAGTTTTTAGCTAGCATGAGCCACGAGTTGAGAACACCTCTAAATGGAATTTTAGGCTACGCGCAAATCTTGCAGCGTTCTAAAACGCTAAGTAAAGAAGACCAAAAAGGCATTACCATTATTTATCAAAGCGGTTCCCATTTACTTAATCTCATTAACGATCTTTTGGATTTAGCTAAAATCGAAGCCAGAAAATTAGAAATTTACGAAAGCGATTTTTACTTGCCAAGTTTCTTAATAACCGTAGCCGAAATTTGCCGTATAAAAGCCGATCAAAAGGCTCTGATTTTTCAGGTAGAATTTTCAGATAACTTACCTCAACAAGTGCGTGCAGATGAGAAACGCCTGCGACAAGTTTTAATTAATCTACTGGGCAATGCTATTAAGTTTACGGATACTGGTTCGGTGACATTCAAAGCAATCCTAGTGAATGAATCTATCAGTAATCTGGATAAACCTACTGTTAAAATCCGCTTCCAAGTCGAAGATACTGGAGTGGGAATGACAGGCGAACAGGTTGACAAAATCTTTTTACCTTTCGAGCAGGTGGGAGAGAACCAACGCAAGGCTGAAGGCACTGGGTTGGGACTTGCTATCAGTCACAATATTGTGCAAATGATGGGTTCAACATTAGAAGTATCTTCCAAGCTGGGTATAGGTAGTGTGTTTAGTTTTGAGTTAAACCTGGAGACAATATCAGGGAAAATAAAAGCGATCAAAGTTACTAAGCCAGAGGCGGTAGTTGGTTTTACAGGCAGGCGGTCGGTGAAGATATTGGTGGTGGATGACCAGGCAGAAAGTCGCTCTCTTATAGTCGATTTTCTCAAACCGATAGGATTTGACCCGATCGAAGCAAGTAATGGAGCTGAAGCTTTAGAGCAAATAGCGATCGCTAAACCGGATTTAATTATCACAGATTTAGTGATGCCTGTGATGGATGGGTTTGAGATGATCCGGCAAATTAGAGCAATCCCAAGTTTAAAAAATACGGAGATTATTGCCATGTCAGCTAGTAAGTTTTCTACAGATAAACAGCAAACATTGTTGGCTGGCGGCAACCGTTTTATTTCCAAACCTATTCAGCTATCAGAGCTTTTAGAGAAACTGAGAAGCAGTTTGGGTTTAGAATGGGTAGTGGATACTGCTAAAGTAGACAGCCAAATGCAAACAGAAGAAATTCAGAAAATTGTTGCGCCTTCCTACCAGGAGTTAAAAATGTTGCGACGAGCAGCCACCATTGGCGATATCGAGCAAATAGAATCGGAAGTTCGCCGCCTCGAACAGCTGAATCCGAAATACGCTTCTTTTTGCCAGCGGATTTTAGAACTAGGTCAGAATTTCGATGACAGAGGCATTTTGGAATGGATAGAAAAGCACTGCGCGATCGAGCGACAGGGAAGCTAAAAATATTTTTAAGCTAACACGCATCTAATTCGGATATTTCTAATCCGGCAATCAAACCTTCAATTCCTCTCCCACTCCCCCACTCCCCCACTCTCCCACTCCCGCTAAACATACAAATTAAATGCGTAGCAGCTTATCAGTCTCGCCGTAAGACCCCAACTATACCTTAGAAATACCAAGAGGCCCAGGTGCAGCAGAAACCCCCACAAGCAGAACTAATACAACTGTACCAAGCTGCCAAAATCGGCGATTTTGACCAAATTGAAGCAGAGGCCGATCGGATCGAACAGCTTGGTACTGAGTATATTTACTTTGGCGATCGCATTCGTGAGTTAGCGCAAGACTTTAACGATCGAGCTATTCTTGATTTAGTTAAGAAAGATACAATAATTTAATTTAATTTAATTTATGTTATGAGATGGGTTTTTTGGAAAAGGAAAGTCGTTTGGAGTCAACGTCACAATTGTCGTTGTTTTTCTTGCAGGCAAGTTGCTAGCTCTTTAACATCCCTTGAATAAAGAGTTAACTTATTATTTACCAAAATCAGTTAAAGTCTTACTAAATGAAATATTGTAGACCAAATGGATAATTTAGAATCTGAATTAATTTTGATTGTTGACGATAATCCCACCAACCTAAAACTATTGTTTGGGTTTTTAAAAGAGGCGGGCTTTAAAATTTTAGTAGCAAGAAATGGAAAAAATGCCCTGGAAAAAATGCCTCATATAAAGCCAGATTTAATTTTGTTAGATATAAGAATGCCTGAAATGGATGGCTTTGAACTTTGTCGCCATCTAAAAGCTAACCCAACTACTAAAGAAATTCCCATCATTTTTCTAACAGCTTTATCTGATGTTAAAGACAAAGTAGAAGGTTTAACTTTAGGTGCGGTTGATTACATTACCAAACCATTACAACAAGAGGAACTATTAAGCCGCGTCCGCTTGCATCTGAGACTTAGATATTTAACACGCAGCCTCCAAGAAAAAAATCAACATCTTACCGAAGAGATTGCTGCTCGGAAAGCTGTTGAAAGTGAGTTACAAGAACTAAATCGAGAATTAGAACAGCGAATTGCCAAACGAACAGAAGAACTTTATCTTACCTTACAAAATTTACAAACACGCGAACAACAACTTACTTATGAAGCTTCTCACGATTTGCTAACAGGTTTATACAACCGCTCTTGGTTAATGAATCGTTTATCTGAAATTTTGAAAATAGAACAACCCCAAGCTCATAAAAAGTATCCCGTTTTATTCTTAGACATAGACCGCTTCAAAAGTATTAATGATAGCTTTGGTCACTTAATCGGAGATGAATTGATTAAAAATGTTTCTAATCGAATAAAGATATGTGTTGATTCTAGAGGAGAAATAGCAAGGCTAGGAGGTGATGAATTTTTAATAATACTAACAGAAGCTGAAAATATCCAAACAGTTGAAGCAACAGCATCTCATATTTTAGAAGAATTGCAACAGCCTTTTCCGATCGGCAACTATCAAGTTGTAATTAGTGCTAGCATAGGTATTGTTTTTTCTATATTAGACTATAATAACTGTACAGCTATTTTAAGAGATGCGGATATAGCTATGTATCAAGCAAAGGAATCAGGTAAAGGATGTTATCGTGTGCTGACACCTCAAATGCAATCTCAAGCTTTAGAACGAATTCAATTGGAAACGGATCTCCGTCAGGGGATCGAACAAGAACAGTTTTGTCTTTATTATCAGCCAATTTTTTCGATTTACGACAAAAAAATTGTTGGCTTTGAAGCTTTAAGTCGGTGGCTACATCCTCAATATGGTTTTATTCAACCTACAAAGTTTATTCCCATAGCCGAAAAAATAGGCTTAATTGGAATTTTAGATATATCAGCGTTAAAGTCAGCTTGTCAACAAGTAAAAATTTGGCAAGAGGAGTTTGAGATGCCATTAACCGTAAATGTGAATTTTTCTGCGATTCAATTCCAACAAGCAGGAGTAGTGGAAAAAATTATTAGAACTTGTCACCAAAGTGGTTTGTCTCCTTCATCTATAAAACTAGAAATTACAGAAAGTGCTTTTTTGGAAACTGCTCATGCAGGTACTAAAATTTTAGAGCAAATTCGCAGCCAAGAAATTAAACTGTGTATCGATGATTTTGGCACAGGTTATTCCTCATTGAGTCGCCTTCATACTTTCCCGATAGATACTCTCAAGATCGATCGCTCTTTTGTCAGCAGTTTAGGTTATAATTCAGACACAACAGCAATTGTACAAACAATTATTTCTTTAGCTCACAATTTAGGTATCGATGTGGTAGCCGAAGGAATAGAAACTACAGAACAATTAGAAAAGCTCAAAGACTTAGGGTGCGAGTTCGGTCAAGGCTATTTATTCTCCAAGCCTTTACCCAGCGAAAAAGTAACTCAATTATTATCCAACTATAGCAACCGCCAGGGCGATTAAGCCAACTCCAACTGTTACATGAAGTCCATAATCCCTGACGGAGTAAGCTTTTCCCTCTTCCCTCTTCCCTAGCCCCTAGCCCCTAGCCCCTAGTCCCTAGCTATATATCTCCCTTGAAAACGCAAAAATATGAACGGAATCGAACAGAAAACTATTCTCGTGGTTGATGATAACCCCACTAATATAAAAGTTTTGTTTGATTTTTTAAGGAATTCTGGTTTTAAGGTTCTGGTTGCTAAAGATGGAGAGAATGCACTGTCTAAGCTGGCAGAAGTTACTCCAGACCTAATTTTGTTGGACGTGATGATGCCTGGTATTGATGGCTTTGAAACTTGTCGTCGCATTAAGGATAATATTGCTATTCAAATGATTCCTGTTATTTTTATGACTGCTTTATCAGATACAGAACATAAGGTAAAAGGTCTTTCGCTGGGAGGAGTAGACTATATTACCAAACCTTTTCAGCAGGAAGAGGTATTAGCTCGGATTAATATGCACCTGAAACTACATTTTCTAACAAAAGAATTAGCTAAAAAAAATGCACAGCTAAGCGAACTGAATACTTCGTTGCAAGAAAAGGTTGAAGAACGCACAGCCGAACTTAAGAAAGCTCAATCGCATTTAGTGCTGCATGAAAAAATGTCATCTTTAGGCCAGCTAGTAGCAGGGATAGCTCATGAAATTAATAATCCGCTTAGCTTTATATCTGGAAATTTAAAATACGCCAATGATTACGCTCAAGATTTAATTAATCTAATCAAACTTTATCAAAAATATTATCCAGAGCCAGAGCCAGAAATTGCAGATGAAATATCTACACTTGAATTGAGTTATTTAGTAGAAGATTTTCCCCAGTTGATTGCTTCTATGCGGGAAGGAACTAATCGGATCACGCAAATTAGCCAATCGATGCGAACTTTTTCGAGAGCGGATAGCGATGCGAAAGTGCTTTTTAACATTCATGAGGGATTGGATAGCACTTTACTAATTCTCAAGCATCGCCTAAAAGCAAGCGAACAGCGTCCCGCGATCGAAGTAATCAAAGAGTATGGCGATTTCCCAGAAATTGAATGTTATCCGGGACAACTTAACCAAGTTTTTATGAATTTACTAGCTAATGCGATCGATGCTTTAGAAGAGTCCGATCGCGATCGCACTTTTGCAGAAATTGAAGCTCAGCCTAGTAAGATCGCTATTTCTACGGAAATAGACCCAAACACCGAGCGGGTCATCATTAGAATACAAGATAATGGAATTGGTATGACTGCTGAAATCAAACAAAAAGTTTTTGATTATTTGTTTACTACTAAAAGTGTAGGTCAAGGTACGGGTCTGGGATTATCTATCGCTCGTCAAATTGTTGAAGATAAACACGGAGGTAAAATAAGTTGTAATTCTATACTTGGTCAAGGTACAGAATTTACGATCGCACTACCTAAATGACATATTTAAACTCAAATTATAGTTGCGATTGGATTAGATGTCGCAACAAAACCAGACCGATCGCCAATCATTCTTTGCACCTATAAGAAAAAAATGGAATCTATTCCTGCCAAAAAAAACCTTGGTAAATAACTTTTACCTTCGGATTTAGTGCTAATTTATACTCAAATCCCATTGAACAATAGGGATTTATACCAAAGTCTTATTTACTGGAGTTTAGACTATCGCAGGTGCGATAGTCTAAACTCCAGTAAATAAGCTAATCTAAGTTTAGTGGGGTCACATAGGGATATTAGCGATCGCATAACTACTTGGTACATATAGCAATCGCTCTCGTCGGTTAGGACAACTCCAACTCTTCTTTTCACCTTCCATCCCTTACTCCGTAACCCTTTTCTCTCTTCCCTCAACGCTCGCACCTAGCCCCTAGCTATAAAATCATAGGAAAAGATGTTTCGTCAAGTTTTTTTTAGCTTTCTTCGCCGGAAGCCCCACGCCATACCTGTACCCAGGTTGGCGTTGGGATGGATAGGCGGTCAATCAAGGGGGTTCAATACCCCTTTGATTGACAATCTCCTGATAAGTTCTCGAAGTACGTCATTCTGAGTTCGTCCTTTTGTTTTGCAGTATTTCACCAGGTGTTCATACTCGCTATCAGATGGACGAATTGTTATTTTTGTCATGCCATCATATTGCCGTCAGGTCTGGTATAATAATGCCATGAGAACAGCCTACCAGTACAAGTTACGCCCAACAAAACAGCAAGCCGCCAATATTGACAAGTGGCTTGCAATGTTGTGCGCTCAGTACAATTACTTGTTGGCTGATAGGTTTAATTGGTACGAACAGAATCGTTCTCCTGTTAACGCTTGTCCTCTTGTTTGTCATCTGCCAGAATTGCGAGACAAACCAGACTATTACTCCCAAAAGAAAACGCTACCTCAACTCAAGAAAACTCATCCTTGGTATTCCGAAATATCCTCTCAAGTGCTTCAGGATGTAGTCAAGCGAGTTAAGGCAACATTTGACAGATTCCTCAAAGGAGACAGTAACGGTAAACGTAGCGGTAAGCCAAGGTTTAAGGCTCGTAACCGTTATCGCACGTTCACTTATCCTCAAATGAAAGATGGATGCTTGCAAGGCAACCTGATTAATTTGCCCATGTTCGGGAAGGTTAAAGTTGTCTTGCACCGTCCTATTCCAGATGGATTCAAAATCAAAACTGCATCTGTTACCAAGAAAGCAGACGGCTTCTACCTGACCCTTTCTCTAGAAGACAAAACAGTTCCAGAAATCAAGCCAGATTTCAACCCAGACTCAATCACGGGAATTGATGTAGGACTCAAGGAATTCTTGACAACTTCCGTTGGGGAAACGGTTGCTATTCCTCAACATTATCGGAAAGCTCAAAAACGGTTACGAGTAATCCAAAAACGTGTGTCTCGTCGCAAGAAAGGAAGCAACCGTAGACAGAAAGCCGTCAAGCAGCTAGGGAAACAGCATAAGAAAGTTGCCGATAAACGGAAAGATTTCCATTTCAAAACAGCGAACTGGCTGTTATCAAAATATGACGTAGTTGCTCATGAAGATTTAAACGTTAAAGGGCTTGCTCGTACACGATTGGCTAAGTCCGTGTTGGATGCTGGGTGGTCAAGCTTTCTGTCGATACTAACAAATAAAGCCGAAAATGCTGGTTTGTTGGTTGTCCCAGTCAGTGCCCATAACACATCACAGGATTGCTCCAATTGCGGCGAAAAAGTACCTAAAAAGCTGCACATTCGTTGGCATGACTGCCCTCACTGTGGGTGTAGTCTAGGCCGTGACCACAATGCAGCTATTAATATCAAAAACAAGGCGGTAGGGCAATTCGTCTTTAAAGCTCAGTTAATGTCCGACGGGATACCGGGAGTCGCTGAGAAGCCTACACCATACTGTACTCAGTTGGTGTAGGAGTTGTCACTGGATTTTCATTCTATGTTGAAGACCCTATATAGTAAACTCTTGGCATTGCTGGTCTTAAGTACTCTTATTCCAGCTTCTACTATCGGGATGTATGGAATCTTTTCTTCTACTCAAGCAATATCAGAACTCAACCTTAATCGAATTAAGAAGCAGACTAATGACAGAGTAAGAAATATTGAGTCATTTCTGTCACATACGCAAAAAAATCTCCAGTTTCTAGTGACAACGCCTCCCTTTCAAGGCGTAATTCGCGCCAGAGAAGGAGGAGGAGTCGATCGTGAAACCTCCAATTTAAAAACATCGAGGACGATTGCTCTATCACTCCGAAGTGGGGAAAGGAACGGAATTTGCGATCGAAATTCCCCTTCAGCAATTACCCTGAAGTGTCAAGTCAAGTAGTTTTGGTGGCTTCAACATCGAAATTATGAGGTCGCAAGCCCCACTGTCGCATTTTGTAAACTAATGGCAACTTGTATTCTATTTAACATTAATACTCTCAGTAAGCGAGGTATAATTCATAGCTTGAACACCCAACAATACCAGTATGGATTTTAACCAGCATCGCGTCAGCGGTCTTTTCAGAATTAGCGTTATGAGTCCGATCGCGATCGCAGTTTGGGCAAGTTGCGCTCAAGCGCAAGTAATTCCCGATCGGACCCTGACAGCCCCTTCCACGGTTACCAGTCAAGGTAGTACCTTTACTATTGAGGGGGGAACGACCGCAGGTAGCAATTTATTCCATAGTTTTCAAGAATTTTCTGTTCCTACTGACACTGAGGCATTGTTCAACAACGCTACTAATATTGAAAATATTATTACCCGCGTCACAGGTTCATCGATTTCTAATATCGACGGATTAATTGGTGCTAACGGTAAGGCCAACCTATTTCTGCTCAATCCCAATGGCATCGTTTTTGGGCCAAATGCTCGCCTCGATATCGGCGGTTCGTTTATTGGCTCTACTGCCAATAGTTTGCAATTATCTGATGGTAGCTTTTTCAACGCTACCGAACCCAACGCACCCCCTTTACTAAGGGTAAATGTACCGATCGGCTTGCAGTTCGGGCCAACTCCAGGCGCGATTGCGGTTGAAGGTACGGGTCACAGTCTTTCGATCGAAGATGGTGTACCGATTAACCGGGGTAGTAGCGATAAGGGTCTGCGAGTTCGATCGGGAAATACGCTAGCTTTACTAGGAGGCAATATCACCCTTGAAGGTAGCACTCTGAGCGCCGACAGCGGACGAATAGAGTTAGGCAGCGTAGAAGAAGGCAGAGTTAGTCTCATCGGGACGGCACAGGGGTGGATTTCTAACTATGACGGTGTGAAACGCTTCCGAGATATCCAATTCACGAGATCGGCCTTTGCCGATGCCAGTGGCGCAGGATCGGGTTCGATCCAAGTGCAAGGTCGTCAAATCTCCCTCCTGGATGGCTCAGTTTTGTTGATTCAGCAGCAGGGAATTCAGTCTCTTGGAAACATCAACATAAATGCTTCCGAGTCCTTGCTATTGAAAGGAAGCACTCCAGATACAACTATTCAGAGTCGATTAACCACTGAAACAGTAGCAGCAGGAAATGGCGCAGATATTACACTGTCAACTCCACAGTTAATCTTGCAGGATGGAGCAGCAATCCTTTCAAGAACCTTGAGTGTAGCCAAAGGGGGAAATATATCCGCAAACGTTTCCGAGTCTGTGCAACTGCTTGATAGCGTACCCACCAGACAAGCTAGGGTTAGCATTATTACAACTCAATCTTTTGCGCCTGGATCTGCTGGAGATCTAAATTTATCAACCACACGCTTGCTGAATCGGAATGGAGGAGCGATCGCATCTACAAACTTTGGCAGCGGCTCCAGCGGGACAGTAACAGTGAATGCCACCGAATCGATCGAACTGATTGGGATGTCACCGATTGCTTTTGCTGCTAGCAACGTGGCTGCTTCTACACTCGGTTCTGGAAGTGGTGGGAATGTAACTATTAACACTCCCCGGTTGGTTCTGCGCGATGGAGGAAGCCTCAGTTCATCTAACGTAGCATCGGGAGATTCTGGCAGCGTTACTATCAATGCCTCTGAGTTTGTCGAGGTGAGCGGCAAACTTCCAGGCTCGCCCAGTCCCTCTAAAATAGATACTTCTGGCGTAATTCTGTCCCCCTTTCTGCGAGAAATTCTGGGTTTGCCTCCCCAACCCAGCGGGGCATCGGGAAATGTGACGATTAACACACCAGTATTGCGAGTTTCAGATGGGGGTCTAGTTACAGTCAGAAATGATGGTTCGGGAGATGCTGGAAACTTAACGATCGGGGCTGGCTCGATTTTCCTCGATCGTTTGGGTAACATCAGCGCATCCACTCAATCCGGTCAAGGCGGTAACATTATCCTGCAAGCAAGAAATTCCCTGCAACTTCGCAACGGCAGCCAAATCACAGCAGCAGCAGGCAACAGAGGCAATGGCGGCAACCTCTCAATTGACGCCAGTACTATTGTCGCCTTGGAAAATAGCGATATCAGTGCCAATGCTTTTGAAGGAAATGGGGGCAATATTCAAATTACCACTCAAGGGATTTTCGGCACTCAATTTCGTCTCCAACAAACACCCTTGAGCGATATCACCGCCAGTTCTGACTTCGGAGTTTCCGGTAACGTCACCCTCAACACACCAGATGTAAATCCGAGATCTGGATTAGTCGAATTACCAGCCGAAATTTCCGATTCTTCCCAGCAGATTATCGCCGCTTGTGCAGCAAAAGGAGGCAATACTTTTACCGTCACCGGAAGAGGCGGCTTGCCATCAGACCCGACAGTACCGTTTAGCAGTGAGGAAATATGGCAAGATTGGGGAGATTATCTGGCTCAAAACCAGCAAGCAAACTCCAGACGAACGCATCCCACAGAAGGATTTTCAGTTAACTCTTTACGGCAGATAGTCGAAGCTACAACTTGGAAAGTCAACGCACAAGGTCAAGTAGTTTTGGTGGCGACCGCATCCCATTCTAATCTATATTTTTTACAACACTCAAACTGCCATGCGCTCTAAACCAACTATGACTTTAAAAAAAAGTTTATTGCAATCTTGCTTGAATATCGGATTGGGATTATTGACTCTATTTTCAGTAACGGTAATCTTTCCCTCCCTTACTTATTCTGCCACTACAGTTCCGATCGCACAACCAACTTCAGCACCCAGACAACTTGTAGAACAGGGAAGGGAACTCTATCAAGTCGGACGCTATCAAGATGCGATCGCTATTTGGCAACAAGCAGCCAAAGCTTTCGAGGCTGAAGGTGCTATTATACCGCAAGTTTCGGTATTAAACTATTTATCTTTGGCTTATCAAGACCTGGGAGGGGCCGAACTCTCTCGCACAGCACTCGATCGCAGTCTGCAATTGTTGCAAAGTCAAGGCAAGCTTAACGCGCAAGGCTTATCCCTACAGGGACAAGCCCTCAACTCCCTGGGAACCTTGCTTGCTAAAACAGGACAAACTCAGGCAGCAATAGAAACTTGGATGCAAGCAGAATCTGCTTACAAACAAGCGTCCAATCAAACGGGCATTCTGGGAAGCAGAATCAATCAGGCTCAAGCGCTGCGGATATTAGGAAAGCACCGACGCGCTCTATCTATATTGTCAGAAATGTTGCCAGAAATTCGGAATCATCCAGATGCAAAGCTAAGAGCAGCCGGTTTGCGGAGTTTGGGAATAGCCCTACAATCGATCGGCTATTTACGGCAGTCTTATGAAATCCTAGATGAAAGTTTGACGATTAGTGAGAGTACGGGAAGCAGTAACGATCGGGCCGCTACCTTCCTCAATATCGGTAACATAGCCAGGGATTTGAATGAAAGCAGATTTGCCTTGGAATACTATCAAGAAGCGGCAAAATTGGCTAGCAATCCTTTATTGCAAACTCAAGCTCTCCTCAACCAATTCAGTTTTAGAATAGAAGCACAGCAGAACGAAGAAGCGATCGCCCTTTTACCTCAGATTCAATCCAAAATTGCCAGCCTTCCCTCCGGTCGTCAATCTATTTACCTTCGAGTTAATTTCGCTCAAAACTTAATGAGATTGGTAGAGCGAGATCCGAAGGTTCTTCCAACCACAACTTTGCCGGAAATTGCTACCAGCTTAGGTGCAGCAGTGCAGTTAGCGAGACAACTGCAAGATTCTACCGCCGAAGCTTACGCACTCGATCGACTCAGCCAGCTGTACGCACAACAAGGGAAAACAAAAGAGGCGCAAACACTTGCACAACAGGCTTTGCAGATTGCACAACAGACAAGCTCAGACGAATTAGTAGCTCGCAGTGCTTGGCAAGTTGGTCGCCTGTTCAAACAGGAGGGAAAACGGGAAGATGCGATCGCTGCCTATAAAGAAGCCTTGAAAGCACTCAAGGCTTTGCGGAGCGACCTCATTGCCATTAACTCCGATATCCAGTTTAACTTCACCAAAAGTGTCGAACCCATTCATCGGGAATTCGTAGACCTGTTGCTACAAGAAAACTCCACTCAATCCGACCTTAAAACGGCTCGCGAAGTCATAGAAGCCCTACAATTAGCAGAACTCGATAATTTTTTCCAAGATGCTTGCCTGGATACAAATCCCGTACAGATTGACCAGATCGATCCTACAGCTGCTGTAATTTATCCCATCATTCTGGCCGATCGCTTGGAAGTAATTCTTTCCATTCCCGATCGACCGCTCCGACACTACGCTACCAAACTGCCTAAAGCAGAGATCGAAAAAACTTTAAAGCAGCTCTATTCATCGCTGAATCCCGATTTTTCTGACCAAGAACGCCTGCGTTATTCTCAGGAAGTTTTTAATTGGCTGATTCAACCTGCCAAAGCTGATTTACAAAGTCAAAGGATTAAAACTTTAGTATTTATCCCTGATGGATTCTTGCGGAATATTCCGATGGCTGCTCTTTACGATGGTAAGCAATATCTGATCGAACAGTACGCTGTTGTTTTCAGTTCTGGTTTGCAACTGCTAGAGCCGCAAACACTAAGGAAAGAACAACTCAATGTCTTAACAGCAGGACTAACTGAAGCTCGTCAAGGTTTTTCGGCTTTACCATCTGTAGCCATTGAACTTAAGCAGATCGGCTTGGAAGTAAATGGTTCTAAACTTTTATTAGACAAACAATTCACTCGCACAGCCTTAAAAAATCAAATTGAAGCAAAACCTTTTAAAGTTGTACATCTCGCTACTCACGGTCAGTTTAGTTCTAATCCGGCAGAAACTTTTCTTCTTACTTGGGATGGACGGATTAACGTTAAGGAACTAGATGAGTTACTTCAAATACGTGGAAAAAGCGAAAAAGATGCGATCGAACTTTTGGTATTGAGCGCTTGCCAAACCGCTAATGGCGACTTGCGGGCTACCTTGGGTTTGGCAGGTGTTGCTTTGCGATCGGGAGTGCGAAGTACCCTTGCTACCCTCTGGTCTGTACGGGATGAATCAACAGCCGAACTAATGATTAAGTTTTATCAGCAGCTAACGAGGAGCCCTTCGGGCAAAGCCGACGCCCTGCGCCAAGCTCAATTAACTTTGCTCCGAAATCCTTCCTATAACCACCCGTTTTTTTGGTCACCTTTTGTTTTAGTTGGTAATTGGCTTTGATTGGATCGAATATGCTGTAGTATAGCTAGGGGCTAGGGGCTAGGGGCTTGGGGCTAGGGGAAGAAGGGTTTAGAATTAAGGGCTTCAGGAATTAAGGATGTCTTAACCGCCTAAAGTTGCTACTTATAGCAACCGCAGGGCGATTAAGGCAACTCCAACTGTTATAGCAATCGCTCTCGTCGGTTAGGGCAACTCCAACTCTTACCTCTGGTTCATAATCCCTTACTTCGTCAAGCTTTTCCCTCTTCCCTCTTCCCTCTTCCCTAGTCCCTAGCCCCTAGCCCCTAGTCCCTAGCTATACCTTTAGTCCATAATCTCTTACGGAGTAAGCTTTTTCCTCTTCCTTCTTCCCTAGCCCCTAGCCCCTAGCCCCTAGTCCCTAGCTATGCTACAAAAATTTGCCCTGTTTATCTAGCCAACCATCGTCAAATACCAGTTGATAAATCCGGTTATTGACTTGGAGATAGTTTTCTCGCTTAACTACTAACCCCGACATAATTAATTCCGTTTCTACTGGACTATCAACAGCCACAACCTGTCCTTGATGTAAAATTTCTCGGTAAAGTTTTAGGAGTTCAACAGCACGCTGTTTATCGTGCAGTAGACGATCGCGAATCGTCCTCAAATGCTCTGGGTTGTCTTGCGATTCCCAATTTTCGATAATATGCGATCGCACCAATTCCTCCACATAAACTGCTTCATCGTTAGTGGGAATCGGAGACGAAGAACTACAAATGAACTTGCAGACTTTTTGGGTGAGAAAAGGCTGTCCTCCCGTCCAGGCGATGACTTCTTTCAGTAGCGTTTGCGGATTGGTGACTCGTTTGGTCAATCCTTGCAGTAAGGGTTGAGCTTCGTGTACTTGAAAACCCTTGAGTTGAATCGCTTGACCGACATTAAAGGGAGTCCGGTTTTTATCTTGAATTAATTGGGAAGGAGTCGCTACGCCTAACATCACAAAATTTAGACGCTGATAGTCGGAACTGTCAGCGCGTTTGTTATAGCAAGTTCGGATGATGCTAAAAAATGCGCTGCTGTCAAACTGAAGATCCAGGACGCTATCAATCTCATCGATGAAAATAATAATCTTTTCAGAAATAGCGGTTAACAATACTTCATTGATAAATTCTGATAAACGCTGAACAGGCGATAACAATTCGCGATCGCGCCACCAAGCCCGGATATTGACTTTATCTAACAGGTTCAATCCACTAACTAAGAGGTAGGCAAAACCTGCATACCACTGCTCTAAAGTGATCTGGCGACTGCTAATTACAGAAATATCGATCGCGGTACAAGCAAAACCTTCTGCTTGCAGCTTTTTCATAATTTGGACGCGCAAGCTGGATTTACCCATCTGTCGGGTATTGAGAATGTAACAAAGTTGACCGATTTTTAAAGCTTTGTATAGATGTCGGTCAGCCGATCGCACGACATAAGTCGGTGCATCTAGAGGCAAACTTCCCCCGACTTGATAATCGTAATCAGGCGGTTCTTCCGCAGTTCTGAGCAAAGCATTTTCGATGACCAATTCAGCTTGAGTTGCTTTGAGAATTTCCAGGGTGTGAGAGAGTTCTTTGGTGCGTTCTTCGACTTTTTGCTCCAAAGTTCGGTTATAATCTTCTAATTGTTCGTAGAGATTTGCATTTTCAATGGAGATGGCGGCTTGAGCGGCAATGATTTTTAAAGTTTCGACTCTTTCGGGGGTAAATGCGCCGATCGCGAGATTATTTTCTAAGTAGAGAATACCAGCTAGTTTGCCGCGATCGAGTAGGGGAGTGCAGAGGATCGATTTGGGTTGAGTTGCGGTAATGTAAGAGTCGCGGGTAAATTGTCCTTCATCTGTGGCATTATTTAATACTACATTTTCGTGGGTGCGAGCGACGTAGTTAACTATGGCGGTTGACAGCAGGGGAATTTGAGTGTATGGATCTACGGAATCTATGGGAATGGATTGCAAAATAGTAATGCGATCGCGTTCTACTGCTGCTTCAGCTTCTATAACCCAACTCCCGCTTTTATCTAGGATGAGAAAACCTTTTTGTGCGCCAGCGTTTTCAATTACAGCTTTCATCACCTGGTTTAACAATTGTTCTAAAACTATTTCGCCAGAGATAGCTTGGGATGCTTTCATTACGGCGGCAAAATCCAACGCTTCCCCCGACGATCTTCCAGAGGTTGTGACCGGATTGATGCTATTATTTTGAGTATCTGTTCTTGAACCAAGCCACTGGAGATATTTTTCATCTAAATCCTCTACTTTGCGTTTAGCTCCCCAGATTTGATAACCTTGGCGTGCTTTTTTTAAATAAATTTGGGCAAAATCGGCTTTTTCTTGGGCAAACCAAAACTTGGCGGCTAGTTCGTTGGCGAGTGCTTCTTCGTGGATAAACTCATTTTCTTTAGCAGATTTAATCGCTTGGTCATATAAATCGATTGCTTCATACCACTGACCGGAGAGACGTGCTATTTCTGCGGCTACTAAAAGATACTTGTGGAGAAAATTTGCCGGACAATTATTTGCCCAACTTTTCATTTGCGCTTGATTAGCTTCGATTTGACTCCAGTATTCTTGTTGCTCTTCTGGAGAAACAGATGGATGGAGTGCAGCTAAAATCAGGGAATAGTAAAAGTTGCAATTAGAAACTTGAATACTACCAGAAATAAACCCTAACAGTTCCTGCGCTTTGGCTATGGATGCTAACGCTAGTTGCAACTCGCCATATAAATAGAGAACTTGAGCGTTGAAAATGTAATAATAGCAGATTGCGTTTGGGTTTCGGCTAACTTCCTCTTGATTTAGATAATCGGATTCGTCAATCTCATCGCAGCTAAAATCAAGCCGATCCTGCGTTTGTCCGAGCAGCTTTTGTAAGATTATTTTCTGTCCCAAGGTGCAATCAATAGACCATTGGTTTTTGGTTTTTTGGCAGAAAGGGAGGATGTCAGATGCCTCTTGAGGAAGTAAAAATAGATTTTTGCCTTGGTAAATTCCATTTAATAAAGTATGAGTCATGCTAAAGCCAGCATATTGAAGCATACCCGACTGTAAACCAGCTTCAATTGATTCTGCGTTAATATTTTCAGTTTGCTTGATATGCTTAACCCATGACCAAGAAAAATTGGCAAGTACGTTAGCTGTTTGGCTTATCGAATATAAATCATCAAATTTCTTACTTAACTGATATCCTAGCAGGGTGAGTTCGTAACTTAATTGATAGTTTCCTAGTATTGCCTGCAATACACCAAATAGACCGTAGCTGATTGCAGATTTGGATGTATGGCCGTATTCAACGCTCAGATTGGCAGATTTAGCCATAACGACGCCCGAAATTTCTGGAGCGCCTAAGTAGGCTGGAGGTAGCATTTTTATCAATAGCTCTAAGGCAATCTGCTGGATGGGGTCTTCCATTTCTGGATTGTCAATCAGCGAAGCAACTTCTCGTTTTCCCAAAATTTCGCTAAACTTACCTAATTCAGCTTCAACAGCTTTGTCAAAGTCGCGATCGGGAAAGTCGATATCCAATTGTGCTAAAGCTATTCGACCGACTTGAATCGCCTCCAAGTATTTGCCCTGCATGGTATATAGTTCGATTAGCAAATAATAGAATTCCGAGCGTTCTAGCGCTGACTTCACTCTATTAATAGCCAATTCAATCAGCAATTCTGACTCTTGGAAGTTGCTGTTGAGATATTCAACTTGTGCTAGTTCTTTGTATAAATAGATAGCAATTTTATAATTTTTTTTCCCTTTCCATATATTTACGGGGAAAATTTCATTAGCCGATCTAAAATATTCTCTAGCAGCCGTATATGCAGTAGATTCTTTGGCTTTTTTACCTGCCTGTAGATTCAATTGACTCAACTGCACTTTTTCTGCCTTGCTTTTGAGCAAGTTTTTTCCTTTATTAAGATGATCAACTATAGCAAAAATATTTCCTTCCTGTGCATCTGAAAGTGTATTTGCAAGTAACACTCTGCCAATTTTAAGATGAACGGTTTGCTTGTGATTTTCATCAATCAAGGTATAGGCGGCTTGCTGGACGCGATCGTGTTGAAAATTATAATTTAGGATAATCAAAGAGGAATCGATGGAATTATTTGAGGTTGTTTCTAGCGATGAAGTCGGTTGAATCAGCCCGGAGTGGATAGCAGGTAGTAAATCTACAAATGTGTCTGTCAGGGATTTTTCACAGACGATAGAAAGAGTTTTCAGATCGAAGCTATTGCCGATACAGGCAGCCAGAAGCAACGCTTGCTGAGGCGCATCAGGTAGTTTTTTTAATTTGTCTATCAGCAAATCCACAACATTTTCTGTGATACCTAAAGCATCGATTTGCGGGATATCCCCGACCCAACAACGCTGTTGCCAATCAAACTTTAATAAATTTTCTTGATATATAGTTTTGAGAAATTCATTGACGAAGAAAGGATTACCTGATGTTTTGCGATAAATTAACTCAGCTAGTGGCTCTACCAATTCTAGATTGCTGTGGAGAGTATCGGCAATCAATTGAGCGATGTGAGGAGCAGCTAAGGGGGCTAATGTTATCTTATTGAGAATGACTCCCTCTTTTTCTAAACGATTGAGGGTTAAGATTGAAGGGTGGGTGGGGCTAACTTCATTGTCTCGATAAGCACCAATCAGGAGCAAATATTTCATCTGCTCGTCACTCAACATTAATTCCATAGACTTTAAACTAGCTGCGTCTGCCCACTGTAAGTCATCTAAAAAAATGACCAGTGGATGTGAGCTTTGGCAAAACACTCGAACAAATTTTTGAAACACCAAGTTAAACCGATTTTGCGCCTCCATCGGCTCCAGTTGCTGAATAGGAGGTTGAGGCCCAACTATTAGTTCTACTTCAGGAATCACGTCAACAATGGCTTGACCGTTAGAGCCAAATGCTGCCAGTAGTTTTTCACGCCATTCTAATAGCTGTGCCTCATCTTCAGCTAAAATTTGCTGTATGAGAGAGCGAAAAGCATCAGCAATTGCAGAGTAGGGAATATTGCGCTGTAACTGCTCGAACTTACCAGAAATAAAATAGCCTCGCCGATCTGTAATTGGTTTGTAGAGTTCCTGTACCAGCACAGACTTACCGATGCCAGAATAGCCGGAAACAAGTATCATTTCAACGCACTTTCGTGTCGGTTCTTCTGAGCTATTTTCTGAGGCAATACGCGCAAAGTTTGATAATAATGTCTCAATTTCTCGCTCTCTACCGTAAAGTTTCTGCGGTATACTTAACCTGTCAGAAAAATCTTGTTGTGCTAGCGGAAAATCTGCAATTTCTCCGCATATCTGAAACTGTCTGAGGCATTCTTCCAGATCGGCAGCGATGCCAAAGGCACTCTGGTAGCGTTCCTCCGCTGTTTTGGCTAACAATTTCACAATTAGGTTAGAAACAACTTTGGGTATATTGGGATCGAGTTCGTGAGGCGGTACAGGCTGTTTGGCAATGTGGCAGTGTACTAATTCCAAAGCATCGCTTGTATCGAAAGGTAAATAACCAGTTAGTATTCGATAAAATGTCGCACCAAGCGAGTAAAAGTCTGTAGTGTAGTCGAGTACCCGATTCATCCTGCCTGTTTGTTCGGGTGACATATAAGCCAGTGTCCCTTCGAGGATATTTGGGTTTTTGAGGGTGGGATTTTCTCGCGTAAATACTGTAGAAATGCCAAAGTCAATAATTTTGACGATATCCGTTTCTAAATTCCAAACAATATTGGCAGGATTGATATCTTTGTGGATAACATTAGCAGCATGGATTTCACCTAAAATTTTCGTTATTTTAATAGCAACCAAAAGGAATTCAGGCAAACTAAGCTTTCGAGCTTTCAGGATAATTTCTAACGATTCGCCTCCAAAGTCTTCTAAAACTATTGCTAATGTGTTATGATATTTTTGCAAGTCGTATGCTTTAATCGCTCCATCTATATCCAGGGAGCAAGTAATTTCATACTCTTGTTTATATCTGGTTAGCTCCGCTGGGGTAGGATAATCTTCCTTGAGAACCTTGAGAATAACAGGTTGCTTGTCATCGCGGCGATTCGCCCGATAAACTAGGGAATTCGAGCTTTCATAAATTTGGGCGATAATTTGGTAATTAGAAAACGTTTCCATATTTTAAAATCTCCTCAATAAAAATTAGAAACAAAAATTATGGTTTTTTAGCGCTAATTAAATGATAATAAGTATGCGTAGGTATTGACTGAAAATCGATCAAGCCTACTGACGACAATATTTCTTCTATTTCCTTTAAAGTATACTGCTTACCTTTTTCATACATCAGTAATATGGCTGACAAACAGGCAACCGTGAGCGGCCCATCTTTCGTGTCATTCAACGGCATTTCATGTAACAACACTTTTCCACCAGATTTGAGCGCGTCGAATGCTCGTTGAGCCAGTAAATAGCAATGTTCTAAATCCCAATCGTGAAAAACATTGCTAAATAGAATGGCATCAGATTCTTCCGGCCACATATCTTCAAACATATCTCGCGCCACGGTAGAAATCTGTTTTTCTAAACCGTATTTAGCAATATTTTTGCGTGCAATCTCGCATACAGGCTTAAGATCCATAACCGTGCATTGAATCTGGGGATTAAATGCGGCGATCGCGATCGTCAGCGCTCCTGAACCGCCTCCCACATCAAGAAGATGCGATATTTGACCGAAAACAGGTTGCTTGGCTAAATCGGCTGCGGTTGGAAGTATCATCGCGTGCATCCGCTCGATGAAGCTCTGCACTACCTCAATTTTGTGCTGATTCATCGCAACCGCCATCGGCATCGGTGGTTGAGCGCCACCGATTAATTTCATCCGCAGCAGATCCAGATACCATTCATGGGGAGGACAAAACCCTGTATAAAAAAATGGGCTATCTGGAATCATGTATGTTTTTGCTACCTTAGTGAGGGCAAGCCGTCCATCATTCTGCCTTTCGAGTAGTCCAAATGCGGCAAGAACTGCAATAAAAGCTTCAGCGATTTTGGGTGATATTTTAAGCTGTTTGGCAGCTTCTTCTATGGTTTGAGGCGCTGCGTCTAGCAGCTTAAATAGATTGAGTTCTTGAGCTAATGTTATGACGGGCCCGATGATTCTAGAGCAACTGAGATCGAACAGTAAACGCTCATCGACTTCTGCAACTGGAAACGGTTCGTTGAACATATTATAGCTAGGGGCTGGGGGGTTAGGTTTCCATGCCATTTAACCGATCCCGTAGAAACGAGCGGGATTGTCCCACAAAATCTTTTCTACAGTTCCTGGCGGTAGCTGCCCCTGAAGGGCAACCACTTGCTCCACAATATCCGATTCGTATTCTCCATGAGGATAATCAGAACCAAATAGGATGTTATCGCAGCCGATATACTCCAGAACTTGAGATAAGTGTGGCTCCGAAGGCTCAATAGAAACAAAACACTGACGGCGGAAATACTCAGAGGGCTTCATCTTCACATTATCGGCCACTTCCCAGCGCGAACTATCGTATTCTCGATCGAGTCGCCACAACCAATACGGCAACCAACCGCCGCCTGACTCCAAAAAGCCAACTTTGAGTTGGGGATGGCGTTCGAGTACGCCACCTTCAATCAATGTTAGCAGAGCCATCATTTGTTCCATCGGATGGGAACAGGCACGTAAGGCAAAGCGAGTATGAAAACGGTCTGCCCCAGCAGTAGGCAGACGGCTGGGAGTTCCCTCGTGAATGCCAACAGCGATCGCCAACTCCTCACACTTTGTCCAAAATGGCTCGTAGGCGCGATCGCTCAAAATTCTTCCTTTCACGGGGTTGGGACGCAAAAAGACGGCTTTCCAACCAAAATTAACGATGCGGAGCAATTCTGGCACCATCTCTTCTGGATCGTGAAGATTAATGCTGCCCACACCTTTGAGCATTTGAGGATTAAAACTACAAAAATCTCGCAGCCAATTATTATAAGCCCTCACAAAAGCACCCACCAATTGAGGAGCCATCGTATCCACCGCAGTGATAAATAAAAGAGATGTGGGATAAATAAATGCCACATCAACCCCCATCTGCATCATCGCTTGCACCTGAATTTGAGGGTCAGCACCAGCTAGCGGCTCTACTTCCAAAAATGGTTTTGCCCATTGACGCAAATACTGCTCGGAGAACTTATTGATAATAGATTCCCCTTGAATTTTCAAGTCTGGCGAAGGAGCAAAGTGCTTGAAAGCTGGTTCGAGATACTCTTCCCAAATGCTGTGGGGTTCGTAAACGTGAGCATCGGCATCGATAATTTTATAGCCTTTAAACATTTTTCGCGTAAGGGTAAATTTATAACCACATTGGAATTGGATTCAAATTCTCTTCAGATATCGGCTCATTTAACCATCCCATCTTTACGGGGACATCATAGAGCCGTCCTGCTGCTAAACGTTTCCAAAAGTGTCGCATTCCAGGCACAATTACCTTGACGACCTTCAACCCAATATCAGGACGAGTTTGGTCGAGAACTAACATTTCCATTCCCTTTTGTTCTAGGATTTGTTGGCAGCGCTTAATATCTTCTAGTAGGTCGTCACTCCATTCTCGATCGTAATCGGAATAAACTTTATTCCTACTACTTCGATCGGGAAGTAAATAGGGTTGAGTCTCCACCGTTGCAGTTTGCCACCAATTTAATGCTAAGGGTTCTGCTGAGGAAGCGTACTGGCTTTTACCATCGGCGTTAGTTGGTAAGACAACACCCAAAAGTTGATTGATTTCCGTTAGCGCTCTGCCAACAGCAAGTTTTGCATCGAAATGAGAACCGAATCCTAAAAGAATATCCTCCGAGTTGCGATCGCAACATTTACTAACAGCCACAAAGGTAAGAATATTCAGATCGCTGGTGATATCCAAAACCCATAGTTCCCGATGGATGGACTGATAAGATTGTTGTAGAGAGCGAAAATAAGGTTCGTCAAAACTATCTAGATCTACTGCTGGTCTTTGAATTCGGTTGTACCACCACAGCGCCACGCTATCTCGTTCGACTAATTCCATAAAACCTTGTAAGATCGCCTCTTCCAGGGTGTTACCTGCTGCACACCCGTTAGTATCTGCCCAACAGTCAGGTTTTGGTGGTTTGGGATAACCAAAGTAACAGTAAGCTGTTGGGAGATATTTAAAGTCTTGTTGAGTTAAAGACCAAACAGGTGTCCACTCGATCGCGTTGGTTTCATCAAATGGTTCGGGGACTCTTTGAGAAAGGCTCTGACAACTGGCATTCCAGTTTTGGCGATCGCTATATTGGGATTGGCTGAAATTCATACAAGCGTTGGGATGAATTGCGCGATCGCCAAGTTGCTGGTAGCTGCTTCTAATTCTAATTTCGTCTCGCTGAAAAACGCCTGAATATCTTTCTATAGCTTCCCCCAAACCGCTAACTCGTGCTTGAATATCCGTTTTTCCTTTACCTCCACTTCTACCGCCAATGTTTTGAGTCAATGTTCTCAAGTCATCAAACATGGAAACGAAATGATGTTTGGCTACATAATTATGAAAACCATCTAAGCGATCGGGTAACTTTTGTAATTCTCGAATAACACCCGTGATGGGACTGATGTGATGTTGGTATTTGCTGAGGGTGGCTTCGGGGGAACTGCAACGGTGTCCGCCTTCAGCGGTAAACGTTTTCTTACGACTACCGAGAATTAATGGCTGTTGTTTTGCACTGTTCTGACCTTTGTTGAATCCACAGATCGGGCATTGAGGACGCTTAGTGAGAATATGGCTTTGAGTCTCTAGCGTTAGACTATCGTGAGTAATTAATACGCCTTCCAATCGTTTATTTTCCCGATTCTGAACGATCCATTTTAAGACTTCAGTCGCTGTCATCCCCAAAGCCGTTTGCAAAACACCGGGTATTTTTGCCAAGGGAGGTGTCAGAGGTGCGGTATCGTTGGTGCGTCTCTTAAGATAGCCTTCAATGGGTCGATTGCATCGCAAGCGTTGCGCCAAACACTCCCAACAGCCAGTTTTTCTGGGATAGAACAGCGGGCCAAGCCAGATAATTGTCCCTATCGGCTTAACAATCAACCAGGGACGCGATCGTTTTAAAGCAACCTGATTTAGGGCGGCTAGATCCAGTTGCAGGTAATCATCGCACAGAACAACCTCCAAATCGGCATCCTCGCTGACCTGGATTTGGTGCGATTCGAGCGTTTCAATTAATTCAGCAGCGGAAATAGAACCAATTGCCTTCACTGCAACTTTGGTTGTCTGTAAGCGATCGCGAGCATCTGCAAAGCTAATATTCAGTTGGTGGCAAAAAAGCTGTAACGATGGCGAGAGAAATTCATCACCGTTGCTCAGATAACCCTGATTTTTTAACTGATTTAGGCCATAGTAGATATAAGATGTCGGCAGTCGATCTTGCAATTGATTGACAATTTCATCAATGCTATGATTGCCATCCAACAACGGAGCTAATTGGGCGTAGATAGGGTCGCTTAGTAGAGCCGCATTCCTTTCAGACAAAAGGAAAACTCCTTCTGTTCTTTCAGTTTCGATGCGAAAGCAATCCTTAAATTTTGGCTTGTAATCGCGATACATCATGCCAGGAAATTTATTGTATTAATTCTATGTACGTTGTTGCGCTTTAGCGCTAAAGCGCAACAACGTACCTAATCAGACCTTAGCAAATACAGGTGGGAATATAGGGATTAGGAGGAGTGTACCCCCCATCTCCCTTGCCCTGACTCCAATCACGCAGCTCGGATACCGTCAAAACCGATGGACTGAGTGCGGGGCGAGGTGGATAAGCTATTACCATCACAAACTTATCTTCCTTCTTGTTGTAACCAGCCAACCAGCCATTAAATCGATCGACAGTTACTACCCACAAAAAAAGTTTAGTTAACTCTTCCGTAAAAGCATAATCCTCTAGATTGGTGAGATCATGGTAAAGGTTAGGTAAAGTTAGACCGCTCTTCGGTAATTTTCCAGCCAAATATTCAGACAGGCAATCGCTCTGTGCGATTATTTGATCGACAAACATACCCGGACAGTAATGTTCCTGAATGCAGGTACGGGCTAACTCTTTGACTGCATTGATAAACTCTTGTCGGAGATTTTCCTGCGCTTCGTTTGGCTTATTTTCGCTATACTCATGAGGCTCAAGCCAAGACCAAGCAACCAATTGCGACCATTGAGCGGCGAATTGCTGTGTTGTCTCAGTTGGGTCAAGCTTCATTTTTTCGAGCAGCGTCTTTAGCTCATCTTCAGCTTTAGTTGGCTGATCAGGACTGACTAATCTTTGGATTGTATTGAATTCAGACATTGTATCTTCTCCTTAAGATTGTAACCAGAGCGATGATATGTTGCTCTCTCCAAACTTTTGATTCTCAATCAACGCTAAGTTCAGGAATTTGGTTTGCCATCGCTTGATACATTATTCCTCGAACTTTTAGCACGTTGCAATAGAAAACTAAAATCTGACATGGCTTTTTCAGAAGTACCGCTAGAACTTGGTAGTGTTGCAGTGACGTGGCAGCCAATACAGGAATCACCGTTGACCTGGGTTTGGGAATAAGCTTCCATAGCTACATTGAATAGCGGTCCTGGTGTAGTCCCCGTTCTACTGTTTGATATTAACCTATCACTTGTCAAAGACGTAAGTTGACTAACAGTAGGAGGATTTTGCACCCATTGAGTTCCCACAAGTTGATAGTATTGCCATACAGAATTACGAGCCACGTTTTGGAATTTTTTCTGCCAATTTTCATTCTGTTGTTGGAGAGATTTCTTTACGGAGTCACTGAGTTGGTTGCTTCTGCAATTGCGCTGTTCGGAGAGTCGTACAGCCTGGGTAGGAATTTGTGGCTTTATTTTCCCATCCTGGGTAAGCGTTACCGCATGGGGAGATCGATCGCGCCAAAGAAAAGGCCATTCTACGTATGGATAGTTAGGTAGGCAAGACCCCTTATTTGGATCGTTTGGATCGCAATCTGGGTTGGATAGGGTTGGTTTCAATCCTAGAGGCCCATTATCCACTTTGAGATTATCCACCTGTTCAAAGGTAGCCCAAACCCATCCAGGAGTTGAACTTTGCTGTTTAGGTATTTTATAGGCAATATGGAAGCCAATCAGTCCCACTTCAACTTCTTCAAGTACAGGATCGTCAGTACGGCAATTATCGGTAGTGCAAACATATTGTTCTGCTGAGATAGCTAATACCCGCTTTGTGGTATAGTACCGAGCTTTTTCCTCTGGGCTAGAGCTTTCATCAAAAACCCGCCAAGCTGCCTTAACTTCTATGGGTGCATCTATACTTGAATTGGTGGATTTAAACTGGAAATTCTTCTTTTCGTTGTACTCAGCCAATTTGCTAGCATTGTACCATTCGTTATCAACAATTTGCTTGAATTCATTTGGGTTCAAATGACTCTCGACTATTATGTAATTTCCTTGTCGATCGACAATAGGAATGTTGTTGAGCAACAAATTCTTTTCTTCATCGCTAACCTCAATTTTGGCTGGGCACTCCTTACTCTTAATAACTTTTTCGATCCAAGCACGGCTATTTTGTAAATTTTTTCGCAATTCCACATTATTTTCTGGCGAACCCGCTCCTTGCCCTTTGATCAAGTCTAATTTTAAGGTTCTGGCAAAAGGGTTGGATATATTTAGCAAAGGGTTTTCACCATTGGCAAGAAACACTTCTTCAGGAGTTCGATAAAATTCCCACACCCGTGGAGCGAGCGGTGCTTGACCCAAGGCAAGTTCCTCTAATGGCCTGGCATCATTAGCAGGCCAATTCAAAGTTACAAATGTTCTCCAAGCGATGTCGGCAAAAGCAAACGCATTATTGGAAAGAGGGATTTGTGGCGGCTCTTTGAAATTTTCCAGCTTTATAGGTGGAGGTAAATAGCGGCTATCAAATACTCCCATAGCACGATAGGAGGCTACAAACCCTGAAAAAACAGAAATAATTGTTACAAGGCATACTAAACTCAGGAACCGAATAATCTTCATAGCTCTTTTGTTACTCCTGATAATCCCGAATCGTATCAACTGCTACTGAAGCGATCGCAAAAATATTGCCTATACAACTCGCAACTTACCGTCGCCAAATTGCCTTGTAAATTTACCAATCCCATACTTTGCAACTTAGATGCCTCCACTAAATCCAACTCCACAGGTGTGCTGCTGTTGACAACTCGCACAAATGCTGCTAGTAAATCAGGATCTTGTTGTAGGTTCCACAGCTCTCGTTGTAGGCGATCGCTATAAATCCCGTCTGAGATGGGAGAAGTTTGCAACACTTGCTCTAGCGTGACTTCACCGCGCCGGATATGATAAAGCCCTACCTGTACTAAATAGGGATTGCCGTTTACCAAAGCCGTCAGTTGTTTAGCATCTTCAGGTGACCAATCCAGTCTTTGCCGTTTCGCCAAATCCTGCACTTGCTCGCTATTAAATGGCGGTAGTTCGATCGGTAATCCTACATTAAAGGGCGATCTATTGGCAGTCAGCGGGATATACATCTCAGTGGAGTGTACCACGACTAACCGCAGTTTTCGCCAAATTTCTCGATTTTTGGCTTCCTCGTGCCAAGCTCGCAACAGTCCGAAAAAGTCGCTCGCCAGCTTGGGATAGGGAAATAAGCGATCGATATCGTCCAAAGCTAACACTACAGGTCTGGTTGTTGAGGGTAACAAATACTGCTCAAAGTACATCTTGCAGCTAACCTGACTGCCAAAAAGCTCATCCCAATATTCTGCAATCTGATTGCGTAGTCGCAGACCCAAACCGACGTTGGCGCAGAACCACCGCAAGAATTTATCCAAATCTTGAAAAATTTCTCTATCCGCTAACTGAAAATCTATAGGAACTGTCCGATAGCCTTGCTGGGCAGCTTTCTGGAGAATCCGCGCCATCAGCGAGGATTTCCCCATCCGCCGGGGAGCGAGTATGCGAATCAGCGCTCCCGGTTGCAAAATTGTCTTGTAACACTCAGATTCGATCGGGCCATGCTCCACATAAAAGGGCGAATTGAGGGGAACTTGACCCCCCGGTAATTCCGGCTCTATCTCTTCTTCTTGTGGTTGTGAGGTATCCGATTCTTCAACCTCCTCAATCTGAGGAAAAACCCAGGAATAATCACTTTGCTCCAGAACTAGATTAAAAGCTTTAAAGCACCTTTTGAGCGTGGTGCGATCGACCCCTAGTTCGCGAGCGTATATCTTCATCACGGTATTAATGGCTAACCGCGTGCGATCGCTCATTTGTTCCAAAGTATACCGAATTCCGCTGTTGCCCTCAAATTCTGCGTCTGCCTTAGCTGCCTCTAACTTCTGCAATCCTTGTAGCGTAAGGATTACACCACGTTTGCGCTTATCTTTGTGTTGATGTTGTAACACTATCATCTTATGACGCTCGATCTGCAAGATAAGGAAATTTTAGCAAGTTAAGCGAGTTGGCCTTGATGATGGGAAAAACTTTACAATGCCCAAACCCATAGATGCTAAAGCGTTTGGCTAATTAATCTGGATAATCTTAAGTTGCGATCTTAACTTGCGATCTTAAAAAGCAAAACTTGAGTTGTGCAATCCGGTTAGGCAGTGCAAACTAAATCAAGTGTTTTTACTGAACTAATACGGGCAAGCGACAAAAAAGTTTACTCGTGTGTTGGCAGGAAGGTCTGTGCGATCCTGCGCTAAAGCACATAGAGTAGGGTGCGTCAGAGGCTGAAATCCTCATTCAAGATCTATAACGAAAGTCTGACGCACCCTACAAGTTGATTTTAGTGTAACAATCCTGTTGGATTGAAAAAGGAGTAACTCAATGACTGTACCGAGAACTAACAACCCATCAAAATTAGCGTATAACCCGCTTGTACCCAGATACATAAAGGAAGATATCTCAAAAACCGTAAGCGCTTTAGTGCTAATAAAAACTTACGCTACACGGATACTTCAGCAATCGGAGATTAGCTTAAACATTAGCGATCGCCACGCGATTATTGACAACTTATATTTCTCCCAAAGACTATTTAAAAAACACGCTGAGTATATTATTGTTTTTTTGACGCCTTCTATTACTTGGGGGATTTCTAATATTAATGACTATGGAAAAATATTTCAATCAGTCCAACTAGCATCTCTCGATATTATCCCAGAAATTGCCAGAAAAAACGAGCCTCCTTATCAGATCATTGCTTTATTAAATCAATTAGAAAAAGAAGCGCGAACTAGGCAAAAGACTGCTCAAACTATTTACAATATTTTGACTGAATTTAATGCCGAACTTAAGATGGATCTGGATAATTTTAACTCTGAATTGGAGGGATGCGATCAAAAGATCAATTCTCTTCTAAAAGAAATTTCTAATATTCCCGATTGCAGCAAAAATACTAAACAACAAATCCAGCAAATACTGCGGAAACATTACCCCAAAAACACAGATATATACGCAAATATAGCCTTAATCAATGCTGTAGCCTATCATTTTGAGTCACTGTTTGAAACTACCAATTACATGGTTGAAGCTCACAAGGCACTCAGTATAGAATGGTCGTCTATTGTTGCTGGCATTAGGAGCTTTAAGCAAGAAATAATTCACGCATCTAATATGTCAAACCTTGACCACATAGAAGAAAATTTAAAATTGGCTAGTAGAGAGTGGTATACCATCAACCAAAGAGCGCAAGAAATGTTGCTTCGTATTGTATATCTCAAACCAGAAGAGGTAAATAACGTGCTGAATTGGTCAACTCCTTATCCATTAATATCATGTCCGGTGGATTTACATTCATAAAACCCCCCGAAACTATTTTTACGAATAGATCTTCATCCTCTGCGATCGCTAGCACTCCATCTAATACCATAATAGCTGAATATCAGTAAAATCAACATGAACAAAACTATGCTTTATATTCCAGGGTATCAAGCCATATCAGAAATTTATCAAGGCATACACACACTCATTTACAAAGCGATCCGAGAGTCAGACCTACAGCCTGTAATTCTCAAGCAGGTCAGAAGCGAATATCCCAGTATCGAACAAGTTACCCGCTTAAGACAAGAGTATCAAATTACTAAAAACTTAAATATAAATGGCATTGTTAAAGCTATCGATTTAAAAGAGTTCGGTAACAAATTTGTCTTGGTTTTAGAATATTTTAACGGGATGCCTTTGCAAAATATAATTACTTTACACCCTCTAAAAATCCAAGATTTTTTAGAAATAGGAATTCAACTGGTATCAAGCATAGCTGAACTGCATAATAATTATATCATTCACAAAGACCTTAAACCTCACAACATTCTGATAAATTCGGAAACAAAGCAGGTAAGAATCAACGATTTTGGCATCGCCACTCGCCTAGCAAAAGAAACCAGGAATATCAGTCATCCCAACCAACTCTCAGGCACCCTTGCTTATATGCCACCGGAACAAACCGGGAGAATAAATTGCTCAATTGATTACCGTAGCGATTTTTATTCTTTGGGTGTCACTTTTTATGAAATGCTTACAGGAAAACTACCATTTAAAACTACTGACGCTCTCGAATTAATTCACTGCCATATAGCAGTTCAACCAGTAGCGCCAGTGCAGATAAATAGCAGAATTCCTCAAGTGCTTTCTGACATTGTAATGAAATTGATGGCAAAAACTGCTGAAGACCGCTACCAAAGTGCAGCAGGTCTGAAAGTAGACTTAGAAAATTGTTTGAATCAGCTAGAAAAGACAGGCAAAATTGCATATTTTCCCATCGGTCGAGAAGATTTATCCAGTCAATTACTCATCTCGCCAAAACTGTACGGTCGTCAAGAGCAAGTTGACCACAAAATCCCCTTATTCGCTCCAGAAATATCAGAGAATCAAAAAGTTGATGATAGCCTGTACAATCCAGGTACTTCTCTAAACATACCCGATAATTTTTTGAGCGATCGGGTGGAGCCCGGATCTTATTCTTTAAGGTATTTATTTAAAGATTATCAGGGAGCCCTTACTAAGGCTGCATTAGCAAAACATAACATCTCCTCTGTTGGTGGTATGAACGACATTTGCGAACAGAATTTCTATCATTCTCTGGCTATTCTAGCACAGTACCCGCAAACAAATTCCCAAATGGAAATTGTGGAAGAAAACCAAAAGATATTGCAAAATTGGGCATCTTTTGAACCCCGCAATTTTCAGCATAAATACGAGCTAGTAGAAGCAGAGAAAGCCAGGGTTTTGGGGCAAAATGAAAAAGCAATGGATTTGTATGAAAAAGCAATTCAGGGTGCTATTAAGGAAGGATATGTTCAAGAAGAGGCTTTAGCTTGCGAACTTGCGGCAGAATTTCATCTAGCTCTCGGTAGGCAAAAAATTGCTAAAACTTATATGACTGATGCTTACTATGCTTATATGCGCTGGGGTGCGGTGGCAAAACTTAAAGATTTGGACTCAAGATATCCAGATCTAATTTACCGTACAGAAGCTCCCAAATTAAATTTGATTCAATCCAGCAACTCATTTTCTACAATCTCTAATGCAACTACTGTTAATAATTCCACCGATTCAATGCTGGATTTATCCACAGTGATTAAAGCAATGCAAGCAATATCGGGAGAAATTAAATTAGATAAATTACTTGCTTCTTTAATCAAAATTTCAATAGAAAATGCCGGAGCCAGAAAAGGAGTTTTACTTTTGTCCAAAGGTAAAAAAATGGCTATCGAAGCTGCTGGTTCGGTAGATTCAGAAGAATTTGTTGTTCGCAAATCTATCCCATTGGAATTAAATCAAGATTTGCCATTAACAGTAATCAACTATGTGTTCAAAACTAAATCTAACGTAGTTTTAAGCGATGCTGCTACACAAGGAAATTTTATCAAAGATCCTTATATTGCGCGTAAAAAATCGAAATCTATTTTATGTACTCCGATTTTTAATCAAGGCAGATTTATCGCTATTATTTACTTAGAAAACGATCTAACTGTCGGTGCTTTTAGTTTGGACAGATTGAAAATATTAAACATAATATCCATTCAAGCTGCTATTTCATTAGAAAATGCCCTACTTTACGAGAATTTAGCGGTAGCCAATCGGCAATTAGAAGATTATTCGCGTAAACTGGAGCAGCGCGTAGAAGCACGCACGCAACAATTAAAAGCGAAAGAAGCTCGGCTGGCTGATGCTGAAAGATTGGCACATTTGGGTAACTGGGAATTTGATTTAATAACAGATAAAATTATTTGGTCAGATGAACTATTTCGCCTTTTTGCACGTCATCCAGAGGAACTAGAGCCAACTTTTTCAGAACACGAACAGTTGATTCATCCAGATGACTGGCAACTGTTAAATACCTCTGTAGAGCAAGCTATTCAAACAGGAAAATCCTATGAAATAGAATTTCGGATCGTGCGTCCCGATTCGATCAGATATGTGGCGGCAAAAGGACAGGCTATTAAAAACTATGAAGGTAAAACGATTAAGCTGTTTGGCACCGTACAGGATATCACCGATCGCAAATTAGCAGAAGAAGCTTTGCGTCAATCGGAAGGGCAGTTAAGAGAAAAAGCGCATCAGTTACAGCTGACCTTGCAGTCACTGCGGCAAACTCAAGCTCAACTAATTCAAAGCGAAAAAATGTCCGGTTTGGGACAGATGGTAGCGGGTATTGCCCATGAGATTAACAACCCGATTAATTTCATTTATGGCAACATTGAATATACTTGCAATTACATTCAAAATCTGTTAGATTTGATTCGCGTATATCAGGAAGAATACCCAAATCCTACAGCTAAAATAGCTGGATTTACCGATAAAATAGAGTTAGAATTTATAATAGATGATTTGCCAAAAGTTATCAGTTCTATGAGTGTGGGGGCATTACGCATCAGTGAAATAGTGCGATCGCTCAGGAACTTCTCTCGCCACGATGAGAGTGCAAAGAAAGAAGTTGACATTCATTCCGGTATCGACAGCACGCTGCTGATTTTACAGCATCGTCTGCATTCGCCGATTTTTACAAAGCAAAAAGGAAAAGTAAAAATTCCAGAGATTCAAGTTATTAAAGAGTACGGACAGTTGCCCTTAATCAATTGTTACCCAGGACAGCTAAACCAAGTATTTATGAATATGCTAAATAATTCTATCGATGCTTTGGCAGAAGGATATGAGAAAGGCTATAACCAACAACCAACAATTTGGATTCGGACTTATCGGGTAAATTCAGAACGCATAGCTATAGCGATCGCAGATAACGGCATCGGTATGACAGGAGAAATACGCTCTAAAATATTAGAGCCTTTTTTTACTACTAAACCTGTAGGTTCCGGTACTGGTTTGGGGTTGTTTGTCTCGCACCAAATTGTAGTAGAACAACACGCAGGACAGTTAAAGTGTAACTCAGAACTAGGAAAGGGAACCGAATTTATCATTGAAATTTCTGTCAATCAATTTTAAATTTTAAGTAAGTTTTTTGTTTCATCCAATCTAATTTGGCTATAATATAGGTTTTAGTTCCTAAAAGTCGATAAAAAGTAGAAAAATAAAAATTTAAAAACTAGGGAGAGGAGCGTGGAGCCGATAGAAACACTTCAAAAAGGGCTCGAAATCGAAGCTCAACGGGTTAGTTCGAGCATTAATGCTGGAGACTGGTCATGGGCTTTCTGGCCTTTGGTGCCACTCTACCCCTACAGCAAGCGTCGGACAGTTCGCACAGAAGCGATCGAAGACACTATCTGGACATTCGATCAAATACAAGGCATCTTGTACACTGTCGTGCCGATTCGGATGACCGTTGTAAAGCTCTCAGAAGGCGGTCTGCTAGTCTATGCCCCAGTTGCACCGACAAAAGAGTGTATCAGGCTTGTCAAAGAGTTGGTAGCTATTCACGGCGATGTCAAGTACATCATCCTGCCAACAGCCTCTGGCTTGGAACACAAAGTTTTCGTAGGCCCCTTTGCCAGACACTTTCCTTCTGCACTGGTGTTTGTAGCGCCTTCTCAGTGGAGTTACCCGATGAACTTGCCTTTAAGTTGGCTCGGTTTCCCTCGGAATCGGACTCAGGTACTCCCGGAGGATAGCAGCCTAGTACCTTTTGCTGTTGATTTTGACTATGCCATATTGAACATCAATCTGGGACGGGGGTCGTTTGTGGAAGTGGCATTGTTCCACAAAAAGACACGCACGCTGGTGCTAACAGATACAGTGCTAACAGTGCCAGAAGAGCCACCTGCTTGCGTTCAACTGGACCCCTATCCCTTGCTGTTCCACGCCAGAGACAGTGCCTTAGATGTAATCTCTGATAACGAGGAAAACCGCCGCAAAGGATGGCAGCGCATTTCCCTGTTTGCACTTTACTTTGCACCGATCGCATTGGAAGCAATCTCGCCCAAAGAGGCGTTTCGCGATGCCATGAAAGCACCGGATAGGTCAAGAAAAGCTTATTTTGGTTTGTATCCGTTCCGGTGGAAAGATGACTGGAAGCGATCGTTCGATCGACTGCGAGGGGGCGGAAGACCTTTTGTAGCTCCCATTTTGCAAACCTTTATTCTCGACCACGCACCCAGGAAAACCCTCGACTGGGCTGATAAAGTAGCGAGTTGGAATTTCCAGCAAATTATTCCCTGCCACTTTCATTCTCCCATTCAGGCAAGTCCGCATCAATTTAGGCAGGCTTTCTCCTTTCTAGAAAACAAGCCAACAGTAGGTGAAGCCAACAGTAGAAACCAGCTTTTGCCACAAGAAGACTTTGCATTCATCATAGAACTAGAGCAAAAGTTGGACAAAAGGGGTATCACGCGATCGCCTCTGGAAAAACTGTAAAGGGGCAATCTTCTAGTTGAGAAAAAGGAGGTTTTATGTTCGCATTGAAGCTTTTGGCGGCACTGGGCTGCGGGCTGATGGCTGGAGTCTTTTTCGCTTTCTCTACCTTTGTGATGAGCGCCCTTGCCCGACTCCAACCATCACAGGGCATTGCCGCTATGCAAGCTATCAACATCACAGCGATCGATCCGTTGTTTATGACGGCGCTGTTCGGAACGGCTGCGGCTTGTATCTTTCTGGCTATCTCCTCGCTGTTAAAGTGGCATCAGCCCGGTGCAGCCTACCTGCTTTTTGGCAGCCTACTCTATCTCGTCGGCACAGTAGGCGTGACGATCGCGTTCAATGTGCCGCTGAACGATGCGCTCGCGACCGTCAAGCCGGACAGCACTGACGGCGCGAGCCTATGGGCTAGCTACCTTGCCAACTGGACGTTCTGGAACCACATTCGGACGGCAGCGGCACTGGCGGCAGCGGCATTGCTCACGATCGCGCTCACATAGAAAGCGGTGTAGTTTCTCACCCGTTGGTGATGTAGGAGACAAGGGAGACAAGGGAGACAAGGGAGACAAGGGGGACAAGGGAGACAAGGGAGACAAGGAGGACAATGCCTAGAAGAAAAGCTTTTCGTTTCAACCAACTACTTATGACCACACCCCATAGAAAGTAATATTGAATATATAGCAACCGCCCGTGTCAAGGCATTCTTAATTCCACCAAACCCTTGATAATAAAGCTTTCTTACCCTAGCCCCTAGCAAGAGAGTCCCTAGCTATAGTGCAAATTTCCAAGACAGTGACCATTCCAGAACATGAGATTGAGATGAGTGCAGTTCGCTCTCAGGGGGCTGGAGGCCAAAATGTCAATAAGGTGGCAACTGCGATTCACCTGCGCTTTGATATTATGGCTTCCTCATTGCCGTTCGATTTTTGCTAACATTCATTAACAAAAACTTCCTGTTTCATCTGGGACTGTCGGCAGCACCCCATCCA
>NZ_JAIQZN010000012.1:95237-111095 GCF_023333585.1 Argonema antarcticum A004/B2 | reverse complement strand
CGATGAGGAGTGTGGATGCGATCGCTCTTTACTTTTTTTATCGATAGGCGATCGATGAGGAGTGTGGATGCGATCGCCTTGCCAATGCTCACCTTACCCATTAGGATAAGAAGCAGGAGGATTTGCCATGTCAACCACTGTTCAAGAAGTTTACGATCGAGTTGTCTGTACCCTTTCACCAACCCAGAGGCTACGCTTAGCAACTCTTATCCTCAACGATTTGGTGCAGCAAAATCTCTCTGTTGTCGATCGAAGCGATACCTGGACTGAGCAGGATAGACTTGATGTAACAACCTTTTCATTGCAGTACGCAGCTAACATTTTTCCCGAAAATGAGGAGGTGTAAGAGTGTCGTTTAATCCTGGTGATGTGGTGACAAATGCTTCATCGTCAGAAAAGGGAAACTCGATTTGACTAGGCATGAGTAGATGCCTGTTGGTCATCCCGAATCATCTGCATTAAAATGTTTGCAGCTTCCGTTGCGTCGTAGGGCGACCAAACCGGATACTCTGATGCAGAAAAGATAACTTGTAGTTCAGCCTTTGGGATTTGCACAGCTAGGAGTTTGAAGAGAGATAATTTGTCTGACTGGCTCAGATTGTTCACCAAAGGAATTAACTCAGCGAGAGACATAGTTTAAACTCCCAGACATACGAGAATACATTTATAATAAGCGATCTGTGAGATCGGCACGCTACGCGATCGCATTTTACTTTTTATCGACGAGCGATCGATGGGGAGTGTGGATGCGATGCTTTTTCCTACAACAAGCAAGCTGCGATCGCATTTTAGCTTTTTTCATCAATAGGGCGATCGCATATCTTCACTCTTAATCAGCTACTCTAATAATTTGTCCCCATTAAATAGAGGAAGATTCTTCTTGAGCCTAGACAGATTGTTTTTGGCAACTAAATTATCTGGATAAATTATCAGAACTTCTTGATACACTTGTTCGGCACTAGCAAGATTTCCTAGTAAAATATGGCATCTTGCCAAGCGTGTGTAGGCATCGGCATTTTTCGGGTCTAATTTAATGATGGAACTATTTACTTGCTTAGCCTCTTCTCCCCAGTTACCGCATTTGGCGAAAATCTCTGCTTGTTTAATGAGCTTATAAGATTCGTCAATTTTCTTAACCATTTAGAGTTTTCCCCGTTTACCAGTTCAGGAACGCTGCATCAGGCCCGTGTTCTCTTCTAATCTTACCATCCTTTTCAAACCATGCAATTATTTGTTCAGATGTCAAGCCCTCAACGGTAACGCCGTACTCTTGGGCGATATGCTTCAACAGCTTTAAAGATGAAATAGTTAATCTCGTTAAAAATTTCTCATGGGAAGCAAGCATTGCAGCGTCAACCCTAGCAGATTCTTCTAGTGTTAAAAATTGAGAGCCTGGTTGCGGTGGTTGAGTCATATCAATTTGAGATTTTAGATTTTAAGTTCGGGATTTTCCTGTAATTAAATAACCGCAGAGGTGTTGTCCGTTAATCAACGAGTGCGTCCGCTCAACCGTAGAATCTGGGAACACAGCTGCAAACATATCTAATTCGTGGCTGCAAACCCTGGGGAAAGAAACGGCGACATCAGATATGGCACAGTTATGCTCGATCAACATGAACTGGGAGGAATGACCATTTTTGGAACCATCAGTCTCTAAAGGATACCACTCGGCCATGTAGCCTTCGGCACGACGGAGATCTACTAAGTTGGCGACGCGATCTTGCAGGGAACCTGTACCTAAGCGATCGCAATATTCCATCGCCTTGCGCTCCCATTGTTTGTGTAGTATTAGATCGACCTGCTCGTGACCGAGGGTTTCTGCGATCGTATCCAGTAGCGCCACGGCGAATTTACCGTGACTGTTGGGAAAGCGATCGCGTCCCTTGCGGCTCAGGCGGTAGACGTGCTGGGGACGCCCCATACCCACCTGAACCGATTGATACTCGATCAGCTCCTCCGCCTCCAAATCCTTGAGGTGGCGGCGAATCGCTTGTGGGCTAATATCCAGAGAGTCAGCCAACTCCTGCGCCCTTGCTTGACCCCGCTTCATCAAATGTTGCAGGATGTCTTCTTTAGTGGAGAGTTGCTGAGCGATCTGGGTTTTACCCAGATCTGTTTCACAGATCGTCACGGCGGCTTCCATAAGTCAACGACCAAAATTTAACTTTGACAACTTAGTTGTTGTTAATGTAGCTTAAAATAGAGTTGGGCAACAAATTTGTTGTTTAAGTCTATTGTAATACCACAGGGCAAGTGTTGGCATCAACCTTACCCGCCCAAATCAAAGCCCACACCTCTGCCATCCTTAAAGATTTGTTTAGAACACCAGAGAACACCAGAGAACACGATCAACATGAGCGCAACGGTCAAAACCTTAGTCAACCAACCCTACAAGTACGGGTTTGTCACCGATATTGAGTCAGACACCATTCCTCGCGGTCTCAGCGAGGATGTCGTTCGCCTCATCTCCGCCAAAAAGAACGAGCCAGAATTCATGCTGGAGTTTCGCCTCAGAGCATATCGCCAGTGGCTGAAGATGACAGAACCAACCTGGCCCCAAGTAAAGTATCCTCCCATCAATTATCAAGACATCATCTACTACTCAGCTCCCAAGCAAAAGCCCAAAAAACTGAACAGCTTGGAAGAAGTAGACCCAACTCTGCTGGAAGCCTTCGAGAAACTGGGCATTTCGCTGTCTGAACAGAAGCGCCTCTCCAACGTAGCAGTAGATGCCATCTTCGATAGCGTCTCCGTAGCCACCACCTTCAAGGAAAAGTTAGCCAAAGATGGCGTAATCTTCTGTTCCATCTCCGAAGCCTTGAAAGAACATCCAGAATTATTGCAGAAATATCTTGGTAGCGTAGTGCCGATCGCAGATAACTTCTATGCCGCCCTCAACTCAGCCGTATTCAGCGATGGCTCCTTCGTCTACATCCCGAAGAATACCCGCTGCCCGATGGAATTGTCCACCTACTTCCGCATCAACACAGGCGATAGCGGTCAGTTCGAGCGGACATTAATTATTGCCGAAGAAGGCAGCTCAGTCAGCTATCTCGAAGGCTGTACAGCTCCAATGTTCGACACGAACCAATTGCACGCCGCCGTAGTAGAATTAGTTGCCCTAGATAACGCAGAAATCAAATACTCCACCGTCCAAAACTGGTACGCCGGAGACGAAAACGGCAAAGGCGGCATTTATAACTTTGTCACCAAACGGGGACTCTGCCAAGGAATCAATTCTAAGATTTCTTGGACGCAAGTTGAAACTGGTTCTGCTATTACTTGGAAATATCCAAGCTGCGTATTAGTTGGCGATAATTCGGTTGGCGAATTCTACTCGGTGGCGCTGACTAATCACAAACAGCAAGCCGACACCGGCACCAAAATGATCCACATCGGCAAAAACACCCGCAGCACGATCATTTCTAAAGGTATTTCTGCCGGTAAGTCCCAAAATAGCTATCGCGGTTTAGTGAAAATTGGCCCCAAAGCAAATGGCGCACGGAATTATTCTCAGTGCGACTCGATGCTAATTGGCGATAACGCTCAAGCAAACACTTTCCCATATATTCAAGTGCAGAATAACACCGGGAGAGTTGAGCATGAGGCTTCTACTTCCAAGATTGGAGAAGATCAATTATTTTATTTCTCCCAGCGGGGCATTTCCCTAGAAGATGCTATCTCGATGATGATTAGCGGTTTCTGTAAGGATGTGTTCAATCAATTGCCGATGGAATTTGCTGTAGAAGCTGACAGATTGTTGAGTCTGAAGTTGGAAGGTTCAGTTGGTTAATTTTTGTGGGGCGGGCATCTTGCCTGCCCGACTGCTACGAGGATCGATTCAGGTGAAAACAGCAAGTATGGGGATTACTTACGCAGAAATAGAACTGATTCGCAGTGATGATTTAGCACTCGTTGCAGCAGGGTTTATCCAAGAAGATCGGATTAGGCGAGTAAGGGTGACAGCATTGGTAGACAGCGGTGCTTCAATGCTGGTTATCCCTGAATCAATCAAAAACCAACTTAATCTGCGAAAAGTGGATGAACAACAAGCAGAATTGGCAGATGGAACTGTAATAAACATGGATGTGGTTGGGCCTATAGAAATCCGGTTTGAAAATCGGAGAGCGATCGCTGATGCACTGGTTCTATCTGGTGAAGTTGAGGTTTTACTGGGTGCAATTCCTATGCAAGCAATGGATGTTTTAATCGATCCGAAAAACGAAAGATTGATTGTCAATCCCAAGAGTCCTGACAAGGCTAGGATGTTACTCAAGTGACACCAGAAAAAGAAACGACAATAGAAATGCGATCGGTTAATTAGTAGGCATTTGGTCTGCTAACAATGCAGTCACAGGCGAGACGCCTGTCCTACAACAGGATAATGAACCACGAAGACGCGAAAGGCGCGAAGGAAGAAAAAAAGGAAGATGATTATTGAGAATAGTGAGGTGATTCTATCAGTTCGCGACCTGACAGCGAATGTTGATGGCAATCAGATTTTGAAGGGTGTGAATTTGGAACTGAAGGCTGGAGAAATCCATGCCATCATGGGCCCAAATGGTTCTGGTAAGAGTACGTTATCGAAGGTTTTAGCTGGACATCCTGCTTATGAAGTGACTGGCGGTGAGGTGATTTTCCAGGGGCAGAATCTTTTGGAAATGGAACCGGAAGAACGGGCGCGGCGTGGTGTCTTTTTGGCTTTTCAATACCCCCTGGAAATTCCGGGTGTAAGTAATGTGGATTTTCTGCGCGTTGCCTATAATTCTGGTCGCAAGGCTAAGGGTTTGGAGGAACTAGATGCGTTTGATTTTGATGAATTAATTCAGGAAAAGTTGGATGTGGTGAAGATGAATCCAGCTTTTCTCAACCGCAGTGTGAATGAAGGTTTTTCTGGTGGTGAAAAAAAGCGGAATGAGATTCTGCAAATGGCATTGCTAGAACCAAAATTAGCAATTCTGGATGAGACGGATTCGGGTTTGGATATCGACGCGCTGAAAATTGTGGCGAATGGTGTTAATCAGTTGGCAAAACCTGATAATACTACTCTAATGATTACTCACTATCAGCGGTTGCTGAGTTACATTGTGCCTGATTTTGTTCACGTGATGGAAGGCGGACGCATTATCAGCAGTGGAACTAAGGAACTGGCGCTGGAATTGGAAGAACGCGGTTATGAGTGGGTGCGGGAAGAAGAACCATCGGAGGTGGGAGTGTGATGAGCAGTCAGGTGTTAAAATCTACTTCTATAAGTCGGGATGCTTATCTGACTGGGTTGTTAAACCTGGTTTCTAGATCCACCCCATCCCAACCCACCCCGCCTGCGGGGAGGGAGAAAGAGGAGAAAGAGGGATGGGAGTTGTTGCAGGGATTGCGCGATCGATCTTCTGCTATGCTTCTCGAAGAAACTTTCCCTAGCACAAGGGATGAAGCATGGCGCTTTACCGATTTATCGCCTCTGTTGCAGGTGACGTTTCAGCTACCAGAAAGCAGGGATGTCGCGTCTTTACAATCATCGGATATTACACCGCTGATTTTCTCGGAAGCAGCGGATAGTCGCTTGGTATTTGTTAATGGCGTTTATGCGCCCCAACTATCTTCTGTTGCAGGTTTGCCACCGGGCTTATTTGCTGGCAATTTAACGGCGTTACCGGAAAATTATCGTTCCAGTATCCCCAATTATTTGGGCAAGCAACATGGGGCGGCTGAAGTTTTCACCGCCCTGAATACAGCGGGATTGACAGATGCGGCGGTGGTATGGGTGGCGAAAAATCAAGTCGTTGAAAAACCTATCCACCTGTTATTTATCTCTACGTTGAGTGACTCGCCCACGATTTGTCAACCGCGCTGTCTGGTAGTAGCTGAAACTAACAGTCAAGTAACTTTGGTTGAAGATTACTTGACAATTAACTATTGGTGTGGAGATAAGTCTCATCCATACTTTGTCAATGCGGTTACTGAAATTTGGGCTCAAGAAAATGCTCAAATCAACCACAGTCGGATTCAAAGAGATAGCAACGTCGCCTTTCACATTGGCAAGACAGCTATTTCTCAAGCGCGTCACAGTCGCTATACCTGCAATGCGATCAATTTGGGTGGGAAAATATCGCGGCACAATTTGGAAATTTTCCAAACGGGCGAACAAACAGAAACTACCCTCAATGGTTTGACGATGATTGGTGGCGAACAATTGGCTGATACTCACAGTGCTTTAATTCTTAACCACCCCCACAGCACAAGTCGTCAGTTGCAGAAGAATATTGCACGCGATCGATCTCACGTTGTCTTTAACGGCAGAGTTTTTGTTGCCAAAGCAGCACAATTGACAGATGCTGGACAACTAAACCGCAATTTGTTGCTATCGCCAAAAGCCAGAATCGATACTAAACCGCAACTGGAAATTATTGCCGATAACGTCAAATGTTCTCACGGCGCAACTGTTAGTCAGTTGGATGATGAGGAAGTCTTTTATCTGCAAAGTCGCGGTTTGGATAAAGTCAGCGCTTACAATTTGCTGGTTGATGCTTTTGCGGCAGATATTCTTAACCAAATTCCGCTGACTTCTGTCGGAAAAATGCTTTTTCAGTGCGTTGCTTGTAGAACAATTTAATATTGGGGAATTGGAAATTTTAGATTTGAGATTTGAGATTTTATTTCAATCTGCTATCTACAATTTTCAATCTAAAATTATCCCCCTAGCCCGGTTTTGTTTTGACTTTTGACTTTTGACTTTTGACTTTTCTAGCCCCTAGCCTTTCTCCCCCTATGACTATCACTCAAGAAAAGACTCTTGCAGATAAAGTTCGTGCTGACTTCCCAATTTTGCATCAGGAAGTCAACGGCAAACCTTTGGTTTATTTCGACAATGCCGCAACTTCTCAAAAGCCTGTAGCGGTTCTAGATGCAATACGAAACTACTACGAACAGTATAATTCTAACGTCCATCGCGGCGTCCACACCCTCAGCGGTAAAGCCACAGATGCTTATGAAGGGGCGCGGGAAAAAGTTGCTAAATTTGTTAATGCGACTTTCCCCCAAGAAATTATCTACACGCGCAATGCTTCCGAGGCAATTAACTTGGTAGCTTATGCTTGGGGACTAACCAATTTGCAGCCGGGAGATGAAGTTATCCTTTCGGTGATGGAACACCACAGCAATTTGGTTCCTTGGCAACTTGTCGCCAAAACCACTGGCGCAGTAATGAAGTTTGTGGAACTGACACCAACCGAAGAATTCGATTTGGAACAGTACAAAACCCTGGTATCCGATAAGACAAAACTGGTTTCTGTGGTTCACGTTTCCAACACGCTGGGCTGTATTAATCCAGTGAAAGAGATTAGTGCGATCGCACATCACTACGGAGCCAAGGTATTAATTGATGCTTGCCAAAGTGTACCGCATTTGGCGATCGATGTTCAGGCAATTGATTGCGATTGGCTAGTTGCTTCCGGTCATAAAATGTGTGCGCCAACTGGGATAGGCTTCCTCTATGGTAAGCGAGATGTTTTGAGGGCAATGCCTCCCTTTATGGGCGGTGGGGAGATGATTGCGGATGTATTTTTAGACCATTCTACTTATGCTGATTTGCCGCATAAGTTTGAAGCGGGAACACCTGCGATCGCAGAAGCGATCGGACTCGGTGCTGCTGTTGATTATCTCACCAATATTGGCATGGATAAAATCCACGCTTACGAAGCAGAATTGACAGCATATTTATTTGAACAATTGCGACAAATTCCCGAACTTCGACTTTATGGGCCACTACCTAATAGTAATGGCGAAGGTAGAGCCGCACTCGCTGCTTTCACTGCTGGTGAAGTGCATCCACATGACTTATCTACGATTTTAGATCAAGCTGGGGTTGCTATTAGGGCTGGACATCATTGTACGCAACCTTTACACCGTTATATCAAGGCTCAGTCCACTGCGAGAGCGAGTTTGTATTTCTACAACACGCGGGAAGAGATTGATGTGTTTATTGCGGCGTTGAAGGAAGCGATCGAGTTTTTTGGGGGGATTTTTGGGTAAGATGGTTGGGTGGGCTTTTGCCCACCTTGATAATTTTATTATTCGTCATAGTAGAGGTAGTAGTAAAATATGATATAATTGCTTTTAAGCTTAAAAAGCAATCTATAAAAATTGAAGCAGCCAGCAAAAAGGCATTATGAGTGAAGACAAAGAATTACAACAACAGGACGATAGTCCTCCTTTGAAGGAGATCAAATTTAACTATATCAAAAGCAACTTATTTCGTGTTGTTCGGGTAGATGGAATTTGGGCTGGAATTACACCAAATCTTGATATCAACGTAAACCTCTGTAGCGAGCGATATCCTATCCCGCAACAAACTTTGCATAAAATAGATCCTGATGGATCAATTGGAGAAGAAATAATAGATGAAAGGATTAGTCGTGATGGAATAGTTCGAGAGGTTGAAGTGGGAGCAGTCATGGACATTTCAACGGCTAAATCATTAATCGAATTACTACAAGAGCTAATTGAACAGGTAGAAAAGGTAACAGAAAATGAAGAGCCTGAGTAAGCTTTCTAAGATTCAAGGGATTGAGACTCGAACGCGAAAATGTACTATTATAGAAGCAAATTTAATGGCTTCTCGACCAACTATTCCGCAAGGCGTAACCGGAATATTATCAACAAGTAATAGCACAAAAAATAAGGTCTACCTGGATCAGAAAAGTTTTAGTAGATCGGCAGCCAAACCTTATATTGCCCAAACAGAGACTCCTAAGACTGGCGAAGAAGCATGGTTTCTCAAAAGCATACGAAAATTACAAAAATTAGAAAATCTGCCAGCTAACTGGGATAGTTATGGTGCTAATCCACCAAACTCAATAGCTCTCTTCTGGGGAAGAGAATCCCTCACAGTTTTATTTGAGATGAATTTCCCGCCTACTCAAATTACACCATCTGTAGAGGAAGGTATAGGAATTTGCTTTATTAGAGGTAAAAAATACGCTGATATTGAGTGTTTCAACACAGGAGAAATTTTAGCTGTGACCTCTGATGGTCAGGGTAATCCGAATGTATGGGAAGTAAATCCTAGCGGAGAAGAACTTAAAAATTCACTAGAAAGAATCCGTGTCTACCTCCAATCCTGACCGCCCAGAACGAATGTTCCGCGCTGGTCGCCCAGTCGATCCAGATTTCTCACCACAGGAAAACCTGTACTTCCGGTACAAAGAAATGGAAACAGTAGACGGGCGTGTAATTCCAACAGGAATTAGATTTCCAGATTTTTCTGTAAATCGCTCAAAGTATAGCGAGCCTGAAGATGTGTTAATCCCCAGCTATGGAGAGTATGGCATTTTGACATTCAAGGTAAAAGATATTCCAGCACCAGAAAGAACAAATGAAACCACATTATACGAGTGGAAAGCAGTACATGAACCTACTGATGATAACTATTCTCATTCGGAAGTTCAAACGTTTAAAAATGGAGAGTACAAAAAAAAGCTAGATGTACCCACAACACTGAAAAAGAAATTTAGAATGATTCTTAGTGAGAGAATGTCCGTTATCCATGAACCAATTAAAGGTAGTGCAGAAGGTCACACTAACCCCAACCAAACGTAACCCAGTAAACCGAAATTACTTTGATTAATTTGAGGTTAAAATCAAAATGTTTTTACACCCATCAAACACCCGGATATTGCAGACAAGCGATCGACTTTTTTGGTGGGATTTTTGGGTAAAATGATAGGGTGGGCTATGACTCACCCTATTTGCTTGGCAGAAAAATTAAATTCAAACAGAGATCTTCCAACCAACAAAAAATGCGATCGACTTTTTTCGTGGACTGTTGAGGTAAAATAGTATGGGTGGGTATTGCTCACCAGATTTGTATAAATAATCACAAAATTCACGATATTTTCCTTGGCTTATGGAGCCTGCAAAAAACATGAATAAATATCCTATTATCCTCATTCCTACTCCTATTCTTCAAGCTCTAGATGCAGTTCCTATGGTTTGGAAATTTACTGAACCAAAACCCATAGCTCCTAATAATAAGCCACAACCAATTAATCTGATATCATTTTTTTCCAAAGCAATTCCATTAATTATTACTTTTGCAAGTATTTCTGTGATAGCTAAAAGTATAATTCTCACTTTGCATATTTCTATCGGTGGCATTTTGATAGCTGCATTTAACTTATGGCGACAGCAAAATCATTATTTACTAAAACTTAATAAATATGAGCAGGAAGTGCGCGATTATAACCGTCAGTTAGCAGGATGGCGTGAGCGAGAGCTTCAGCATAAACGAGAAATGGCAGAATCTCAAAAACCTGAGAAACTAAAACAGTATCGCTATCAGATAATTAAAGATATTCTCCTAAAAACAGTACCGGCTGATGGCAGAAGTTCCAGTATAAATTCTCAGTGGTTAGAGAGCGAATTTTATAACCAATTACAGCAATTATTTCCCAAAAAAATATATAATAACTTAAGTATACAAAATCCAACCTCTTATCAACCATACTGTATAGAAATTGCTTATTTTAATAAATTAATAAATTTACATATTACTATAGAAGTTGATATGCCTTTCTATGATGATACTGGTAAACCTAGCAACCAGGAAGTCCTTGTCAAAGAAAATCAGCGCCATCAGATACTTTTACAAAAAGGATGGATAGTAATTCGATTTGCTGAAGAGCAAGTTGTATCTTCGCCACAAAGTTGCTGCAAGGTAATAGCTGAAGTAATCGATCAAGTAGTAGGGACACAAATTCCAGAGCAATTGAAAGGGGTAGAAAATTTACAGCCGCTTGAGCAATAGAATGAATCTGAAGTTCATCCGCGTTCATCTGCGGTAAAAAAAAGTGCGATCGCACTCTCCATTCCCATTCAGTTAAAATAGTCCCAACAGTACCAGACATCAAGCCATGTCAGAAGTCAGCACCCCGCAACAGGTAGAAAAAATCATACCCCATCCCCTAGAAACTGTACTTAAAGACTTAGAATACTTAGTCAAAAGTCTGGAGATGGAACTTGATGTAGCGCCAAGCGATCGCAAAGCGCATCAAGACTTATTGCATCGCATCCACCGAGTTTCTTTATCAGCACTCCAAACACCCGATGAAGCTTGGCCCAGCAGTGTAGAGTCTAACGATCCCACTCAAGCAATTACCATTGTCGAAGACAATGAGGAGTTCAATCCGGAAATTCAAGCATTGAGGGAACAGGGATGGCAAATTATGACTGTGACCCAATTCAATCAAAAAGTTGAGCTACTGGCGGCTGAAAAGTCCAATTCTACTCATAGTGGACTTCACTAGGGAGGGGAATTGACTACTAAATCTAAGTATATTTTTCAAACTCACCCGCTGCTTATAAGTGAAGACTTACCAGCACTACCATCAGAACTGAGAACAGCTTTTAGCGAAGAATACCGTTCTATCCTATCTGCCGATCCTTACGACTGTAGGGGGTTTCCCAATCACAATCTCAAAGGACGCTTGCAGGACTTGCGAACCCTGGACATAGACTTTGCGGGAATTTCTTATCGATTAGTGTATCGCGTCTACGAATCTCCAGCGCCTAAACGGGTGTTTGTAGTAAGTTTTGATGAACACGACGCCGCCTATGATAAGGCAAAAGAACGAACTGGCAGAGCAAAATAGAGGGAATGAGAAATGCGATCGCTCTTTCTTCTCTTTCTTCTTCCCGTCTTTGGCCCCAACGTGGTTCGTAAAAAAAAGACCGATCGCCTCCTCACCCCCTAAAACAGTACAGGACAGCCAACCCCCTAAATGACCAAAACCAAAGCTAGCCAGCGTTTTTGAGCGTTAGAGCGAGATTTAGGGTGCGATCGCGTAGCTGACGAACGGCATATCGCCTAGCTGACGAACGGCAGATCGACATCTATATAAATTTGCCTATGATTACCTGGGCAAAAAAATTATGAAGAAATGTTACTAAAACTTAGTAGAATAGTTTTTGTCACAGGTAAGTATTTATTCTCATTACTATGATGGCCGATCGATTCCCCTGGCTTACCGCGATTGTCCTGCTCCCACTGGTTGCTTCCTTCCTTATCCCCGTATTGCCCGATAAAAACGGCAAGAATGTGCGGTGGTATGCCCTGGGTGTAGGCATTGCGGATTTTGTATTGATGTGCTATGCCTTTTGGAAGCATTACGATGCGAGCAGCGCTACTTTTCAACTCGCGGAAAAGTATGCCTGGGTGCCTCAGTTAGGTATATACTGGGCTGTTTCGGTCGATGGGCTATCTGTCCCGCTTGTGCTTCTGGCCGGATTAGTGACCACACTGGCGATTCTGTCGGCGTGGCAAATAGATATGAAACCCCGCCTCTTCTATTTCTTGATGCTGGTGCTGTATTCAGCACAGGTAGGGGTGTTTGTCGCGCAAGACTTGATGCTGCTGTTCATTGTGTGGGAACTGGAACTGGTTCCCGTCTACTTGCTTGTCTCGATTTGGGGCGGCCAAAAGCGTCGCTATGCGGCTACCAAATTCTTGATCTACACCGCAGCGACTTCCGTATTTATTTTAGTAGCAGCACTGGCAATGGCCCTCTATGGCGGCAGTAATATCACCTTCGATATGGCGGAACTTGCCCTGAAGGATTACCCGCTAACTTTAGAACTGCTGCTTTATGCGGGATTGCTGATTTCCTTTGGTCTCAAGCTAGCTGTTTTCCCCCTACACACCTGGCTGCCTGACGCCCACGGCGAAGCATCCGCTCCCGTATCGATGATTCTGGCTGGCGTGCTGTTGAAGATGGGCGGATACGGACTAATTCGGGTGAATATGGGGCTTCTCCCGGATGCACATATTTACTTTGCACCAGTTCTGGCGATTCTGGGCGTGGTCAATATTATTTATGGGGCTTTAAATTCTTTTGCCCAGTCGAACATGAAACGCCGTCTAGCTTACTCTTCTGTTTCCCACATGGGATTCGTACTGCTGGGAATTGCATCTTTTACTGACTTGGGAATCAACGGCGCGATGCTACAGATGATTTCCCACGGTTTGATTGCAGCAGTGTTGTTCTTTCTAGCAGGGGTGACTTACGATCGCACCCACACACTATCATTGGAAGAAATGGGCGGTATCGGTCAGGTGATGCCCAAAGTGTTTGCCTTATTTACCATAGCGGCGATGGCATCTTTGGCACTTCCCGGAATGAGCGGTTTTGCTAGCGAAATCACGGTTTTCCTTGGTGTGACTACCAGCGATATCTACAGCTCGTCATTCCGCACCGTAACAGTTTTCCTAGCCGCAGTCGGATTGATACTCACACCGATTTATTTACTCTCCATGCTGCGACAGATATTTTACAATTCTGGTACAGCAAGCACTTGCGACATTACACCTTCCTGCGACATTAATGATTTAGACTTGAAAAATCAGGGATCTGAAGAAGCTGTTTGCTTCGGTACAAGCTGCGTCCTCCCAAGTCAGGCAGAGTTTATAGATGCCAAACCACGGGAAATATTTATCGCTGCTTGCTTTTTGGCGCTGATTATCGGCATTGGGTTTTACCCGAAGATGGCGATGCAGGTGTACGATGTAACGACTGTGGCGGTGAATGCTCAAGTCCGCGAGTCCTATACCCAATTAGCACAAGTAAATCCCCAGATTTATGCCGAGAGTGTCTCGTTTCATCAAATCGCAGCGTCTGAAGTAGCTGCTGTTGCGGGAATTTCTAAGTAATTCGATCGACTTGTGTTGATAATTTAGCGATCGTTCTGGAAAGAGCGATCGCTTTTTGCTATAGCAACCGCCAGGGCGATTAAGCCAACTCCAACTGTTACATGAAGTCCATAATCCCTTACGGAGTAACCTTTTCCCTCTTCCCTAGTCCCTAGCCCCTAGCCCCTAGTCCCTAGCTATACTTTCACCCCCGACCCTTGACAATCACACTAAATGTGTTAACAATGTAATTACTATAACTGACCAAGCTACCTAGACATGGGCGCAACAATCAGAAGCCGAATTGTTAAAATCGGCAACTCTCAAGGCATTCGTATTCCTAAACTGCTTTTAGAGCAAAGCGGTATTCACGAAGAAGTTGAAATTGAGGTGGAAGGCGATCGCTTGATTGTTCGCCCAGCAACGCGATCGCGTGTAGGATGGGATGAAGCATTTGCAACAATGGCATATCAAAAAGATGATGTTCTCCTAGATGATGTAAGCACTACAAACTGGGAACGGGTTGAATGGGAATGGTAGTCCAACGTTTCGATGTTTTTCTAGTTAATCTAGATCCTACCGTAGGCAGTGAAATTCAGAAAACCCGACCCTGTGTAGTGATTTCGCCAGATGAGATGAACCAGCATATTGCTACCGTCATCGTTGCACCAATGACCACCAAGGGTCAAGCATATCCCACTCGTATAGTTTGTCAGTTTCAGGGCAAAGATGGGCAAATTGTTCTCGATCAGATCCGAACAGTAGACAAAACTCGATTGGTCAAACACCTCGGTCAAATCAGCCCCGATGAGCAAAGAGCAGTTCTCGATACCTTGGCTGAGATGTTTGCTGAGTGAATCTTCAAGTAACTTTGTCAAACACCAGTGCCAAAACCTCAAGAACGCCATCATACCCCTACCCACCAGCACCAGATGTGAGGGGTGTCACCCCTCACATCTGGTGTATAGCAATTTAAGTTAAGATTAATGGAGATTGAGCAGTAAAATTATAAAATCAAAGATTATTGGGGTTGAGCGGCGACTGTTGGGAGTTCACATTTGTTAACACAGCGCTTACAAGCAAAATATATTAAAGCTGAACTAGAATCCCTGATTAACGATGCTTTGTTGATAGATCCTGCTTTGGCTAAACGGCTAGGTGAACTCTGCCGTTGGATTAAGGACAAAAAAGTTGGCCTACTGACAAGAAAACCCTTGCTACTTGACTTTGTGAGCGAACTGATTTTAGATACTAGATTGTGGCTCAAGCTTAAAGAATTACCCTCACAGGAAAAGCAGAGGTTTTTTGAAAAAGCTCAAATGACACAAGCTGAGAAATACTGGTATGAGTTTTTATTTCCTCAATGGTTTAACGAGTGCGATCCAAAACTTGACACATGGAAAAGTAAAATGATGTCAGGTGAATATACTCAGCAAGATGTAGGATTAATCAATGCCCTATCCGATCAAATAGAAAGTTGTGGAGGCGCTTGTTTATGGCGCTATATCATAGATTTGTCAATGGCGACTGACTTACTGACTAGCGGGAACTCGGATGAACCGTTATGCGTTCAAATGACGATAAGTTCTCCTGAATGGTTGGCAAATAAAAAGGATCATTGGGAAGCGACTCTCCGTTATTGGGGAATAACCAGAGGACTGCTATTGAGCGTAAATCCCAAAAATCTGGATGATAACCTCAGTCTTTTGGCGGATGCCATTCTACAGAAAGGAGAATCTCTTCCAGAAAGCTGTTATGACCTACACATTTATTGAATAAACATAGTGCTATGTTTGAGGTGATGATGGGAATTGAGAACAGTATCCTTAATAAAGACGCAGTGGAAAGCGCTCTCCTCTCTCTAAAAGCTATTCGGACTTACGAACGCGACAGGCGTACTCATGGTGTTAGGCGGGTTGAACTTTACTACGAAGATATAGAGGGTGATTGGCTGGAAAAATGGGGTGAAGAAGATGAGTCTGAGTCGAAGCGACCACAGTTAACCAATTGAACGATAAATTCTTTTTTTTGATCGGTGATAAAAATACGTGGGTAGAAAAAACTTTTGTGGTAGCTATTTCAATAAAAAGCAGATCGATCGGGGCCATTGCAATTAACTCAAAATCGTTTTAATTGAGTTCTTTGAGGTACGTAGTTGCGGTGGCGCGCGGCCTCGCAAC
>NZ_JAIQZN010000012.1:0-95227 GCF_023333585.1 Argonema antarcticum A004/B2 | reverse complement strand
CCGCCCCCCCCCCCAACTACGTAGCCATTACCCATTCCAAACAAGAGCGAATGCAAACTTGAGTTAGGATATGTCTAAAGGTAGATGACAATAGATATTCTCACCATTGACTGATTCAATTCACCGAAAAGCGAGCGGGAAGCCCCCGGCTTTTAGACACGGGTCGGAACGCGGCAGCGGCTTTAGCCGCATTCACTTGTGATAAACTTGACAGATGGAACAGACTCTTACTATCGCTTGCAAGCTTCAACCAACTTCAGAGCAGGCCACCAAAATGGATGCTTTGCTGAAGGCGTTTGCAGATGGCTGCAACTATGCCAATGAGCAGGTGAAGTCCGGGATAACCAGTAAAACCACGATTCAGAACTTGGTCTATCAGGAGCTTCGCACTCAATTCGGGTTGAGCGCCAATCAAGCAGTGAGAGTTTGCGCCAGGGTGGGAGCCAATCGCAAAACAGCAAAGGTTAAGGGTGAGGTCGTTAAACAGTTCAGTCCAACGTCTGCGGATTACGATGCTCGAATTTTTGCTTTCAGAGAAAAGGATAAAACGGTTAGCCTGACCCTGTTGGGATGTAGAGAACACATCCCAGTTGTGTTGGCAAATTACCAGATTGGCAAGCTCAAAGGGCGTAAACCCACTTCTGCCCAGTTGTGTAAGCACAAAGATGGATTGTTCTATATCCATATCCAACTAACCGACGAAGCGCCAGACCCCATTAAGTCGGACAAAATTATTGGAGTCGATTTTGGGCGTAGAGACATTGCTGTTACTTCGGTTGGGGATAAATGGGACGGAACCGAGATCAGAGATACTAGGGACAAATTTGCCAGAGTTAGAGCATCGCTCCAAAGCAAAGCAACGAAAGGCACAAGGTGTACTCGCTTTGGAGCGAGAAACATTTTGAAACGGCTGTCGGGCAGAGAGCGACGCTACCAAACTTGGCTAAACCACAACATCAGTAAATTGATTGTCCTGTCCGCGTTGAATAACAATGCTATCATTGCGGTCGAAGACTTGACGGGTATCCGGGAACGCACGAATCAGCAACCCAAAAGCAAAATTGAGCGTAGACGTAGTAATAGCTGGGCATTCTTGCAACTGCGATTGTTTATCGCCTACAAAAGCGTGAAATGGGGGGTTGAAATGGTTGCTATTAACCCTGCCTACACCAGTCAAACTTGCAGCAAATGTCTGCATATCCATCCGGTGACAGGACAGTCCTATCGGTCTGGCAAAATCTTTAAGTGTGGGCATTGCGGCAACCATTGTGATGCTGATGAGAATGGTTCAAGCATGATTTCAATCGTTGGGGCAGCTTTTGTAAACCTGCCTGGAGGTTCGGTACTGGCAAGCGATATCGCAGACCATATCAGGGCTACTGAAAGCCCCCGCATTCTATGCGTGGGGTAGTTTACTCTTTAAATTGGCACGATCGCAACAGGCTATAGCTTGGCGTGGAACAGCAAAGGTATGGGTATGATTAAATCGTGGATGGTAATTGGGGCAGTAACATTATTAGTTGCCTTAGCTAGCAACTTGATTACGCCTAACGATATCAAGTGGTTCAAACGCTTGCAGCGTCCCAAGTGGCTAACTTTTGAGGGCGCAATCCCTATCATTTGGACGCTAGTTTTTATATGCGGAGGCTGGTCTGCTTATATTGTGTGGGAAAAAGACCCAAGCAGCGCCAAAACTTGGTGGCTGATGGCGTTCTATCTGCTAGTAGAAATTACGATCGTCGCCTACAACCCAGTGATGTTAAGGCTACGCAGTCTCAAAGCTGGCACCATTGTTGGCGCTATTGGTTCTATCTTAGGGATTATTTTGGCAATAACGGTCTGGTCTGTTTCTGGTACAGCAGCTCTATTGTTACTGCCTTATGTAATTTGGAGTCCGATCGGAACTTACACAACTTGGGAGATGATTCGCCTCAATCCCGAAGACGAGTAGAGGCTTTCGCGTAGTGCGCCAGAGGCATTAGCATTCTGATGCTGCGAGCAACAGACGCACCCATCTGCCAAGCCGGTATTTTATTAATGAGCTTCTGTAACAGCGATCGAGTCTTCCGATTTCACGTCTGTCAATAAGGCTTGGTTCAATACCTCTGAGTATTGCTGGGCAATAATTTCCAGCGTAAAGTTTGATTTGAGGTAGCAACGACCAGCCCTACCCATCTGATGAGCCAACTGAGTATCGCTAGCCAAGCGGCGAATAAAATTAGCTAGCCCCGTTGCGTCTCCATTGTTGAAGGTTTCACCGCATTTAGCTTGCTCAATCAGCTGGCATAAATAGGAACCTTCCTCACAAATTACTCCGACCGGACGCCCAGCCGCTAAAATGCCGTAAAGCTTGCTGGGAGCGACTAATCCTTCCATCCCCGGACTGATGCTGACTAAAGATAAGTCGCAAGCAGTCAGGGAGTGAGGAAGGTTCTGCTTGTCCTGATAGGGTAAGAGGAGACAATTTTTCAAACCCATGGCGGCAATTTGCTCCTTAGTAGCCTGACGCTTTGCGCCATCGCCAATAAAGACAAACTGGATCGGCTCATCTTCCAGAAGTTTCGCCACTTCCATAATTGTCTCCATATCGTGACAGCGACCCATGTTGCCGGAGTAGAGAACCGTAAATTTCTCTACCAGGTCGTATTGCTGGGCAAACCAGTTATTTTGTTTGGGGATAGGTACGATCCAACTCGGATCGGCCCAGCTGTGAATCACGGCAACCTTGTCAGCTACTTCTGGACATTTGGCTACGATACGCTCTTTCATAGAGGGGCTGAGGACTATAACCCCCTTGGCATTTTTCCAGATTTGTTGGTTAACTAGGTTCCATAAACGAACTAACCAGTGGTGAGCGGGGACCACTTGCAGTTCGACGGCGACATCGGGATATAGATCGTACAGCAAACACACATAGGGCAGTCCAAAGCAGAGATGGGCTAGGTAGCCCAGCAGCGGTAAGAAGGGGGGTGCGGTGGTGATGAGTAAAACGTCACCTCTCCAACAGTTTTTGAGTAAATGAAATGCCGATCGCACACAAAATAACAGGCCGTTGACGGCTTTGCCGCGAATCCGGCTGGGCCAAAGCCTTCCGGTGCGCGATCGCCTAATCAGCATCTTGTCTTTTCGTTCGATCGGTGGAGCATTTTCTTTTTGGAAAGCGTATCCCGGCTGTCCCGTAAAGATGTGGACATATACACCGTCATTCCTCAACCGATCGGCTAACTCTTCAATCAGCTGTCCGGTAGCGGCATAGTCCGGCGGATAAAACTGGGTAATGATAGATAGTCTCACTGGATGCTGCTGTTTTGGAATATTTCCATCTCTTCGGCGACCTGGCGGCTGAGTCACTAACTGGTGCAACTGAGTCAAGAACTGGTGCAACGTATGTTCCCCTTGTAGAATTCCCATTTATCATGCCCTAAAGGTTTCTATGAGGTCAAAAAAATAATGACGCAACCAGAGCAATCCCTTCCCGCAGAGCCGTTCATTTTTCCATATTCAGCCAAAAGAAGGGGAGACCTGGGTTGAAAAGCTCTATCTTTAGCGTCCCAAACCTTCATCCCTACATTCGTTTACTGAGGGTTCCCCCCTGGATACCCCCTCACAAGAGTGAGGCGGGAGGAAGCAAGGCGGGTTGTACCACTTCCTGGTAAAGCCTTTGGTTTCGGCGAAAGGATCTAACGCAGTGCAGTAGCTGACATCAGCCCTTTTGGGGTAGTTTTGTAAACCCGTCCGAAATTCCAGTTTTGTACATAGTGAGCTATTTCGCTGTGTTCAGAATCAGGTAGCTCTATCCCCCGTGGGTAAAGTACTTTACCTATAACCTCTACAAAACACTCCGCCATTATTCCGGATATCCTACTGAAGAGAGTGTATAAATATAGATCCGCGTTGCCAAATCCGTACTCTCGCGGTAGCGTGTCAGCAGTGAGTGTGCTATTGGTATCGCTACCACTGGCTCAGTGACGCTGCCGATGGGGTAAAAGATTCTTCAACCGATGAAAGAATTTTGGATTCTAGGATTTTGGATTGTACCCACGGATGTTAAGTAGGTGGGTGTAAATAAACTGAACTCCCAGAAACCGGGTTTCTCTGAGAAACCGGGTTTCTAAGAGCCTGACAGTTTTATGTTTAATGATGCCCACCTACTTACCGGGGCTTGCAAATTTTAGATTTTGGATTAGATTTGCGATTTGGGGATTTTAGATGATCTCTACGAATGAATAAGTTCGCTTGTTTTAATCTTTTAATCATTTCATCCAAAATTCAAAATTAACTCGGTCAGGGGCTGGTTGGCTTTGAAGGAGGCTTCTTAGGTAGGCAAGCTGTTAACTGGCGAGCTACACAAAGTCGATCGAACAGCTTTTGGGCTAGAGCTTGATTTCCTGGCACGGTCAGATGCACCCAATCTCGAAAATATGTTTCTACCGTCTTTGGCGGCAAGGTTGACCAAGCGGCATGACTGTCAATCATAGGAACCTGTAAACTTTTTAGCAACCGTAAAAACTCGGATTTGTACTGAGGCTGCTTAGGTGTCGGCAGTACGTCATCAAAACTTGGTGTATATAAAACAAAAACTGGTATTTTCTGAGCCCGAACCAGCTTTACAATCTGTTTTAAGATCTCCATATTCTGCTTAAACTGTCCATCCGGGTTGGAAGATGTAGGCGGAGGGAGATCCGCAGGGGCAAAGTTAAGACCTAATTTCAAGGCTAAATTCGGCCAAGCGTAGCGAGTCCAAGCTTCCTGAATCGCCAGCAGTGGAGGATGGGAGGGATAAGCTGGATGATGCCCAACCACATCACTGGTACTGGTAGGCTGAGTCAGATCGTGGGTGCCGATTTGCAGGATGACTGCATCCGCGTTAAAAGTACCGAATTCCCGCAGATATCCAAATGCGTTCCCAATTCCCCAAGAACCGGCTGAGACGTTGAGAACTTCTGCTGGATGTTTGGAAACAGATAATTTCGCTTCAAAAAGTTCTGTAATAGTTTGACTCTGATCTGTAGGATTACCGCCATTAAGAACTGAGTCGCCAGTCATTAATATTCTCAGCTTTCCTGGTGTCTTTTGTGGTGTTATGGGTTCGGAACGTTGAGAGTATTGGTTGTATTCAATATTTTTGCCAAATCTGAATAATTTTTGATTGGGTTGAAATCGATAGCCCGTCTTGGGGTCAGCTTGTACTAACACTGGGTTCCCCAATCCGAAAGCTAGGCGCAGTATCAATTCTGTTGCGATCGAAACCCCAACAACAGAACCGAGTATCCAGTAGTATTTGGCTGGTATCCTCATCGCCAAGCCTCCAAAATCCGATCGAGGCTAGCCCCAGTATGACCTGTAACAATCCAAACTAATGAACGACCAATATCGCGGAGAATGCGTTGCCAAGATTCGGGTGCTTCGCCGGAGGGAATGGAGACGGGGGTGAAGGCGATACCTTGGCTACCGAGAATGAGGGTAGCGATCGCTTTAGCTCGTGGCATATGATAAGCGGAGGTTATCACATAAAGATGTTTAATCTGCCGACTTTTGAAGTCAGCAATTAGAGTTGTAAAGTTGGTCACGGTATCAACGGCACGTCGATCGATATGCAGCCTGCTGTCTGGGATGTTATAGGCGCGAAAAATGCCCGCAGCTACTTCGGGAGGAGTGCCGGTAGAAACCCAGATTTCTAGTGTAGGATGGCCTAAAGCAAATTCACCTGTAAAGATTTCTCGCTCGATTCCTCCTCCAAGGGTAAGGATGGCTTGGGGTTGGGGTGCTTGCAGATGAGCTAGAGCCAATCGTACCGGAATTATGCTAATAAGCAGTACGATGAAGGCAGTGCTGACTAAACAGATTAACCTAAATCGCTTGAGTTTGGGCTCAAACACATTAGCCTTGATTATGAATTTTCCACGTTACACAACCAAATTACCGTGCTGTTCAGCAAATTACCACTCCAGGGAAACGGAGAGAAAATCCGCCGCTCTATTTTAACTTTTTCCAGTAACAATTTTTCGATTTTCCGATAATCAAATCCCTTATGTCCTGTGTACTCTGACTTCAAAGAGTGAGACGAAATAAAACTGTTAGTATCCCATAAAGTAACAGCAGCAAATAGCTCTTTAAAATTATAACGTTCGTAACCATAGTTTCCTTTTAAATTAGCTAAATAACGTCCAATTTGCTTAAACAAAAGAGAAGGCCCAACTTCTATAGGCACAGAAATTACTATTTTAGCTCCAGGCTGGCAATAAATTAAAATTTGCTCCAAAGCTCCTTCAGGATTACCGATATGTTCTAGCGTTTCCGTGCAAAAAATTAAATCGCAACTTTTGGGCGAGATTTTTTGAGATATTTCATTGGGTTGACAAAATTGAAAGCCTGATATGCCTGCAAAGATTTCCTGGGAAGCTGATAGCATATAGTCGGCGACATCAACGCCGGTACCGGAAGTTATTATGCCGCGATCGTAAGCTGTTCTAAGCAGCCAACCGTCGCCGCAGCCATAATCTAGTGCTTTGGTATATTTAGAGTTGCCAAGGACATCTAGAACCGCGTTAAAACGAGAGCGATGTGCCAGACGAGTTAGGGGATTACCCAGTTCGAGCAAACGTTGAGAATAGGACATTTTGCGGTTATGGAAAAGTTATACGATCGGGAAGCCTTTCTCGTTCAATGATAGAGCGATAGACGCCAGTAAGGTGTGATGCGATCGCACTCCAAGAGTAGCGGCGCTGCACCAAATCTTTGCCATTTTCGCCCAGATCTTGCCGCTGTTGAGGAGAGGTAAGCAATTGCGCGATCGCATTAGCCAAAGGTTCGACTTCTCCCTCCACCACCAATCCAGCTTTTGCCGCTGCAATTTCTGGTGCTATCTGGATATCTGGGGTGATAATCACAGGTAATCCATGTGCCAGTGCTTCCGCAACAGCTATCCCGAAATTTTCTGAAAAAGATGGCAAAACAAATATATCTGCTCCTTGCAGCAGCAAATCTTTATCTTGACCTTCAACAAAGCCGGGAAAAGTTGTCTCTGCGGTTAACCCCAAGGATAATACTAAACTCTTCAAATAATTGAGGTAATCTGTTTCACCCGACCCTGCCAATACTAGGTGAAATTTAGATTGTTTTGCCGCTAGCTTGCCAAGTGCTTGTACGAGCAAATCGGGGCGCTTTTTGTAATGGAGGCGCGAAAGAAATAGCACTACCGGCTTTTCTACTGCAATGCCATAAATTTCGCGTAGCTTTTGCTTAGCTTGTGGCCAGTATACTGGCTGATTTACTCCTAAAGGCAAGGTAACGGTCGGCGTCTGAATGCCGAAATTACGAACGTCTTCTGCTTCGCCATTTGAGGTGCAATGAATGGCAGCTGCGCGGTTCAAGTTTTGGCGTTCAATTAGAAAGGTATAAATTTCTTTTTTTAGGCGACTTTGGGCAAGTGCCCAAGGAGCAAGTTGTCCCATTGTCCGAACTGTATAAGGAACGTTTTGCCAACGCGCGATCGCACCAGCACAACTAGAAGAGTATGAGAAAAGATAATGGTTATCTAAAATGTCATAGTTCTTGATGTTTTCCCAAAGCCATTTAGTAATAGCTGGAGAGAATATAAACTCTTTCAGCGGAGGCGAAAACCTTGGCAAAAACCAAACGGGAACTTGCTCGTACTCAATGCGTTGATTCAATGGCACATCTAGCAAAGTAGCGCCATTATCATTAGTAGTAACTATCTCCGCATCAACCCCGCAGTCCCGCAAGGCTTTCACTAGATTTAAAACGACTTGTGTCGGCCCACCAAGAGCAGGGCTTACAGAGGGAATGATATGTAAAACTCTCACCTAGACAACTTCCAGTTCAGTGGTTTGCATTAATTTTGTCAGTGTTGTTTTAATCGTTAAAAACCAAAATTTTCAGTCACTAGCAAAATTACTGATCGAGTCTATATAGCCCAATTAATTGATCGGAAAGATTACATACCCATTGCCGGGGTAGCAAGTCCAAAACTGCCTCTAGGAGAAAACGAGTACCTAAAATCCACTCATTGTCAAAAAATGGCGTTCCGCCATATGTCACAGCCCCACGCCCGTAATCAACGTTTTTAAAGCCTATTTTACGTAAAGTATCATCCCACTCTTTAATGGTTCGGAGGGATATATGTCCATACAAAAAGGCATTATCGGCTTGTATATTGACCTGTTGATGTTCCTCTTTCATCGCTTGTATCTCTGCCTGCATCTTTTGAAGACGAGTTTTGCTCCAGTAGGCACTTTGAAACACATTGGGTTCATTTGGTGTGGTAAGAATAAGGTATCCATTTGGTTTAGTCACCCGCTTGATTTCCTTCAAAAATAACTCTGGTTCTAGAAGATGTTCAATAACTTCTGAACAATATATTATATCTACTTCAGCATCTTGAAAAGGTAATTTCTTTGTGACATCACAGGATATAAAATCTACATTATCAGCCTTGTTGTATTCTTTTCTTAAATTGGCTACCTGTAATGAAGTTGGGTCTGCTTCTAAACCTATGAACTGCCAGCGCGATGATTTTTTTTCTAAAAAATCACGGATTAAAAATAGGTCAATGCTTTCTCCACATCCAATATCTACAAACAAGCTAGGCGCTGTTTTTTCCATTTGAGAATTTAGGAATAGGCTGATATTACGTGCAAATAGTTTGACAATTTCTTGACGTTTACGATACCAAAAGTAATTACCTGAAGGCGTTGCACACCGGAGAGTTCGTTCGTATTCAAATTTACCACCCAAAATTTTCATCAAATTTTTATCTAGATTCATCACAATTGGTTCCTCTTCTAATTTAATGAGCAAAATTGTACTATTCAGTACTTATATTAAGAAAATAATATCTTATCCTGTTCAATTAATCTCGCCAATGTTTGTTTAAATTTTGGAAAACCATACTTTTCAATCACTTTCTGGCGTAAACTGTGGGAATGATACATTAGGGGGTGGGGATAGGTGCCTTCTAAAATCTGAATCAGCGTTTGGGAAATTTCTCCTATATTATCGGGGTCAACTAAAGCTCCCAGTTCGCCGTGGCAAAGGGCGTCGATCGCTCCATCTTGATTTCCTCCCAGGCTTGGTTTACCGCAAGCTAAGGCTTCCAGATAAACTATCCCGAATCCCTCACCTTTGCTAGGCATCGCGAAAACATCGCAAAGGTTGTAATGGTCGCCAAGTTCCTCATCTGGAACAAATCCCGCTAGTATAACGCAGTCTTGCAGGCCAAGTCTAGCAATTAACTCGACGATGCGGGGCCGATCGTTTCCCTTTCCAACCAGGATATAGCGGACACCTGGGATTTTACGGCGAATTTCAGGTAGGGCTTGAATAATTTGGTCATATCCTTTATATTGTTCGCTTTTGTCAAGTCTAGCTACTGTTAGGATAATGGAATTATCCGCCGTCAGTCCATAGCGGGCCATCAAATATTGAGGTTTGGGTGCAATTTGAAAGCGACTGGCGTCAAAAGTGTTTGGCAAGAGTACCACTTTTGCTGGGTCGAGGTTTTGCTCTTTGAGTAGGCGATCGCGCGTGTAGCCACTAACTGAGATAATGCGATCGGCATTTTGCAGAGCAGTTTGTAAGGCTGGGCGATCGATATTCCAAGCATCTACACCGTGAGCTACGGCCCAATAGGGAATACCTGCGATACGTTTAAGCAAGTAGGCAGCAACCGCGAAATTGATATGAGTGGCTATAACTAAGCTGGGTCGTAGCCTAACTCCATCTCCGATGATTTGAGCGGCGAACACAGCCGTTCGTAAAGGTAGAGGTGAAGTTCCCGCAAAGTGAAATCGGACAGAACTTGAGGGCGCGAAATCAGATGATAAGCGAGTGTCGTGTTTTAGAAACACATGATAATTCCCCTCTGGGTACAAACATTGGATCGCCTCTAAAAAAAAAGCTGAGTAAGTTTGAATTCCTCCTTTAAATTCAAACATATTCGGAAACCAAAGATGTATTAGTGATTTTTTGTCTGCCATCGCGCTGTCTAGAATTGCAATTTATATAATGGAAAACTTTTCCATCTTTTCATGGTAGGCTACCGCTGTAATTCTTCTGAAAGTTAAGGATTTTCACCACTATTGCCAAGACTCAAAAGCTGCTTTACCCGACTTGCCAATCTCTGTCGATATAGACTCCAAGTTAGCTGTTCAGCTTGCTTGCGAGCAGATTGTCCCATTTCGGCTAATTCTATGGTATGGCTATAACACCACTCTAGTTTTTGCTTAACAGCTTCTACATCACGAACAGGTACAATAAAACCCTCTACACCATTAGTAATGATATCAGAAACACCCGCGTTAGGCGTAGTAATAATAGGAATACCACAAGCCATCGCCTCTAACACCACTAAAGGAAGTCCTTCCACAAGACTTGGCAGAACTAGAACATTGGCACTACTATAATACTCGTTTAATGAGGCATGGGGTACGGACGGAACATAGCGAACCCCATCTCCATATTTGTCTAAGTAACCTTCGGGAAATTCATTAATTCCAACTATCAGTAATTCCGCCTCTGGCAATTGCAATTGCTGCCATGCTTGCAATAAGTAGTGGACGCCTTTGCGAGGCCCAACACGACCTACAAACAAAGCGCGAAAAAGTTTGTCCGTCTTAGGTTTTGGATAGAAATAATCGATTGGTGCGCCAAAAGGAATTACGCTAATTTTTTCTCGGTTTACACCAGCCTCCAGCAATGAATTTTGCACAAATGATGAGGCAACAAAAATGTGATCTGCCAGGTTAATTTCCTGCTCTTTACGCTCAATTTTCCAAGCAGGCTCCTTAGCCGCTTGTAACACGGAGGCAAATTCTGGAAAGCGCTTAGCTTCTTGAGTTTGAATATCGCGACTCATGCGATAAAAAAGAATAGGCAAATCGTATAAGCAGAGAATTCCTTGCTGTTTAGCAGCTTTAAATGTTGCATATGCTCCATCTTCATAAGCATAAACCCCATCTAAACCTTGCAGATGATGCTGGGAGACATGACGATCCATAGCAGCATAAATAAAATCTACCGTTTCTTGTAAACTAAAGCCTAAATGCTTATTTAATCCCGTCCGTATTAAAGCTATTCGCATCGCTTCTTGCCAAGGATGGCTGCGAATAAAAGCCCCATTCGACGCAATCCATGTCCGCCGCCCCAGTTCATCAGCAACTCGGTTTTTAATTGTTTTTGGCAGTAAATTTAAGTAGCGCGACACCCATCCTTTAGGATTGTAGGCAATTGTCGTAATTATCTCGTAAAGTAAACCAGCTTCCGACAAAGCCAGTGCAGCTTCACGGGAATTCGGATTGCCCATCGGATGAATCAGGGAGATACGCGGAATCGACATTTGAGTTTAACCATTGTAATTGTTGTTGCCAATTCGTCACTTGCTCCAGTCGAGGTAATAAAAATATGAAGCTAGTGAAAAACCAATAGTAAAGTGCGAAAGTATGGTGAAAAACAAGCTGTCCATTAATCCAAATTGCATGGATAAGAAAAGCCGAAAGTGCTAATTGGCGAAGTAAGGGTCTTTTCAATTTACAGAATACCAGGAAAAGAGCAATAATTATACTTATTCTTAACCCATACCATAAAATAAAACCGATCGGGCCTATTTCCAAAGCAATTCGGCCCATTTCTCCCTCATAACCGACTGGAATAACTTCACCTGTTGGTAAATTTAACGCATTGCGAAGCGCTGCACTTCCTAAGTGTGTTGCACCAGTACCAAAGCCGTCAACTGCTTTGTACTTGATAAAGCTAAGCGCCTCTGTCATAGTGCCAAAAACGCGGTTGGATATGTCGCTATTAGCGCTTGTACGGCCAACAAAAGCATCCACAGCTTGCCGAAAACCGAGGAAGCTAGCTATAGAAACAACTATGCTTGGTATAAAGAAAGGCTTGAGCAAACGGACAATACCTGAAGGGTTGGTTAGCCCTCTAATACCTAAGTAACCCACTAGAACTATAACAGCACTAAAAACCGTGCTGCGAGAGCCGGTCATAAAAGAGTTAACCGTTAATAAAAGTAATTCAACAATAGTAGCCCACTGCCACCACTTTGATTGCTTGAATGAAAGTAAGGGCAGCAGTAAACCAAAACACGCTAGTAAGTAGGCTGCGTAATTATTAATGTATGAAAAAGTTCCGGTTATTCGCACTCCTCCAGCTTTTAGATCGCCAGTGATAAAGGTAGCAACCTCTACATTAGCAACTTCGCTTTGAACGTATGAGTTAATGGGACTAGAGGCTGGACTGAAAAACTGAACTATTCCCAGTATACCAACCGGAATCATTAAGAAAAGGTGCGATCGCAAAAACTTATATAGTTCTTCCTCTGTTGGAAATAAAGCAGGGATCATCCAAATTAACGGAATATAGAATAGATAAGTTTTTAGTCCAAACACGCCCACAATGGGGGAACCTAAACTCGGATTAAAAGCCTGCAACAGGCACCATCCTGCTGCCATAAAAATCATGGCATTGACAAAGTGATTTTTGATCGGAAATTTTCCTTCTGAACGCAAAGCCACATAATATTTAATATAAGCTCCTAAAAGAACAAAGTCTTTCAAAAAGTAAATTAGTTCGCTAGCTTGAGGTAATACCCATTTTCGTAGTGCCCCCTCAATAACTACAAGTAAAAATACCACCTTGACAGCACGACGCCAATTGGAGAAGGAGAAGAAAAATATAAATCCAACAGCTAGCAGCGCGATTAGCAGCTTCACTTAATAACTCCTCCGTTAAATAATTGATTCTGCGACAGTCATAAGTGACTCGTAGTTTTTCTTTAAAAGACCAAGAGAGTAGGCAATTTTAATTGCTTGCTCTTGAGAGAAAGCTGACCCAAGTTTGCCTAATAAAAAAGGGCCATACAGGTTATTTTGACGAATAGGACGCCAGTTACAGTGCAGTAGAAGATTAGTAATTGTCTGAAATGTCCAACAATAAAAATGTTGGTCGTTGTCTGGCGCAAGACTAGGCTTTAATTGTACTTCTACTGGAAGAATTAAGATTAATTTACCTCCAGGTTTTACATAGCGGTGAAATCTTTTCAAGTCTTCTGCTGGAGTTGGAGAGTGTTCGAGAGAATGGGATGACAGCAAACAATCGAAATGATTCTGCGGTATCTCTTCTATATTACTTACAACTTTTTGGCCGCGCTGGCGCAGAAAATTTACAGCAAACTCAGAATAGTCAAAAAATGTAACGTCTGGGAGAGCAGCTGAAACTTGCCCTAATCCACAACCATAATCTAAAACTGAAAGGTTAACGTCGAGATTATTAGCAGAAAAGATTGCTGCTTTCCAGTACATAGAAAGCAGTTTATAATATTTTTCATCTGCGAACACTCGCCCATAATGAGAAATATAGTAATCTTCATTATATGAAAACGTGGAATTGTTTTGCGAACTCATTTTTACCATGAAACTTTCCTCAAATCGATAGTCATTATCAAACAACTCGTAGGAGAATCAATTTTAATTTTGGCAAACTACCTCTTCATACAATTCAAGATATCTTTTGGTCAGCTTAACTTCATCAAAAGCGTTTAATTGAATTGTAGCATTTTCAAGCTGTTGCTCAGCCAAAGCTCGATCGGTAATAAGTCTAACCATACATTCATAAAGGGAACGGAAATCTCCATTTTTGAATTTTAGCCCAGCATCTCCTACACATTCTGCGTGTCCACCAAACGCAGAAACTATGATATTCTTACCAGCTGCTAACAATTCTAATGTTACGCCTCCAAAGGGCTCTTCCCAAACTGAAGGAACAACAGCAATATGCGAATTACCAATAATTTCAACTAATTCATTGCCAGATTTAGATCCTAAGAAAATAACATTATTTGTCAAGCCTAGTTCTTCGACAAGGTTTTCTAAAGATGGTTTCATATCTCCATCTCCGACGATCGCCAATTTTTTGCGGCTGTAACTTGGCTCAGAAATTAGTAAATGAAATGCCCGGATTAAATCGGGAACACCCTTTTCGCTAACCAGCCGTCCAACGTAGATAAAATCATATTGGCGATTTTCAATTTTTCTAGCAGCTTTGAACTTATTTAAGGAATAAGGTGTATAAGCGACAACTTGTTTTCTGCATTCCTGTCGTTTAGCTACCCAGTTTGAACAAGCAATATTTAAGTCTACATTATTGGCGACATATCGCCTAACAGCTAATTTAACTGACTCTTTTAAAACATAACTTAAGCCATTTTTTCTGAAGTGATAATTTAGGGAAGCGAGCGGAGTCATAGGAGCAGGTTCACCATCCACCCAACCTAATCCATCTATACAGGAAACTTGGTAGCCGTTGTGTGTCCATATAAAAGGTTTATTGTTTAATTTGGCAAAGGGAAACATGGCTACGCTCGCGCCATTTGAATGTACTAAAGAGCATTGGCGTGTAAGTTCAAAACGTTCTTTTAATGTAGGTTTTCTTATTACTTTATAAATACGCGGTTCTTCTTCTCCATCGGCGATTGTTTCGGTAACAACAAGACATTCATGTCCTAAGCGAACGATATTTTCAGCTAAAGTGGCTGTGATAGTTTCAACTCCACCCGTAGAAGGCCAAAAAACTGAAGAGTAAAGTAGGATTTTCATCTTTCAAGCTGGTTTCTGAGCGATCGCTAGGAAGTTATCGCTGAAACGAATACCTTTCAGGAGTCCTCCAGAAATTGTTTGCCAATCAAGTGTGGGAAATTTAGGAATACCGCCAACATCTGTAAAAACAAACTTAGGTTTAGAAAAGCCAGCTTCCTTGAGAATGCGATCGACGTCTTTGCGTAGGAGTGGGGTGATGTGTGCTGGATAAGAGGTATCGCCAAAAAGTACAAAATGACCTTGTAATATAAGTGCCAATAAAGCTCGCAAACTTTCATTATTCGGTGTACTAAAAACAACAGTTCCACCGGGACGAAGTAATCTAAACCATTCGCGTGCAACTGCTCTGGGGTTTTCCAAATGCTCGATTACTTCTGCGGAAACGATCGCATCAAATGTTTGAGCGGGGATGTCGATTGGATAATTCAAATCCCCGACGATCCATTTAACAGAATCATCGAGTTTGGGAGAATGCTGGATAATATCAATAGCAGTAATGGAACGGAAGCGATCCAATGCCTGAAGCCGCCGAGTTAAATTTCCCTTACCCGCACCAAAATCTAAAATATCGCCGTTGAGATCGATCTGTGTCAATACCCGCTCAAATGCTTCGTAGACTGGATCGCTACTAATACCGCCACTGGTTTCTGCTGCTAGCTGACGCTGGGTTTTGAGTGATCCATCCATACTTAATTATTTTGGCTCAACAGTTGTGTGGCAAAGGTTTTAGCTTGTACCGATAAGTTATGGGTTTGATACCAAGTATAGGCGTTGTTTGCGATCGCCTGCCCTAGTTCCAAATTCAGTCTAGCTGTAGGACGATCGGCTAGCCAATAGTGTTTCCCCGGTGATAAACCATTTAACTCTAACTCAGAATAATACATCCCGACAGGAATTAAACCGTGGGCACAATAAGCCGCAAATATGGTGGACTTGGCTAGGTACTCTGTATTGTAGTCAAAGAAACCGACTATGGAACTTAATAGAAGTTTACTAATCTCTGGTGCCGCTCTCTTACCCATTGCTACTACTGGTATACCATTAACTGCGGAGATATCAAGGCCAGTAGAAGGCCCCACATCTAATATTTCCTCAATCCCCAACTCTTGGCAAATACGTTCCAGAGCGATGAAGGATCTCTGATATACTCGTCGCCGATTGCTGCTTCCACCAAAAACTACCAGTCTTGGAAGACGGGTTATAAGTTGTGGGACTTGTTCTGGTTCACCAATATTAGAAAAAACTGGTAAATTAGGAATTTGGATATGTTTGCCTGAATTAAACTGGTAGAGAATCTGGGCGTAGCGTTGTTCGCTAGTGATACAGCGATCGCTCAGTCTCGCCAGCCGGACAGCCAAGTTCTTTTGCAGGGGGGACAGCCAAAACGAACTTGCCCATATTGGCCCTGTGGCGTAAAGTTCGTGGAACATAGTCACCAAAGTGCGATCGCTACTGGCACGCCGCCACTTTTCCAAGCCGTTAACTAACCAGAAAGGGCAGCCCCGCTTGGCATAGCCATAACCAACATAGTGTAGCAGAATGGTAGGCGATCGCTGACAATTACCATCCAGTACGGATAACAGGTTAGCAACAGAACGTACAGCCACCTTGTTAATAGGAAATCCTTCGATTTCTTTTGCTCCAGCCCAAGACGGGTCGCCCACAACGAAATGCGTTTCTATGCCAAAATCGACGCGGAGTTGCCTAGCCAGGTTAAGGGCATGATCTCCTACTCCGTCGATCGTAGGGGGAAGACCGGAAACAATAGAGATTATTTGCATTAGACTCACAATTTTTAGAAGCTGCCTATAGTATTAAAATTTTTACCATAATTTTTTATCTCACATTCCGCACCCTGTACTGTCACATTCGGTTTTTTAGGGATTCGCGTATTTTTTAATTTAAAGCAGATTTAAATACGGAAACTCTTCTAGCCAGTCAGCAGTCAAGAGTCAAGAGTGCCCCAAAATTTATGGTGTGACACTTGAGGGTCTGGAATGTAGGTTTTATTGGGAGCGTTGGCTAATCTTACGGAATCAGAATAACATCAAAAGGCTTTTTTGGTAGAGAGTTGAATGTTCGGCCTAGAAATTCAACTCTTGGGTAATCTATAGGCGCGTCTGTAAAATTATATTTTAAAAAATATGGAGACACTATCCATGTAACATCGGTAGGTTTATCTTTAAATGATATTGGATCGGCACCTACTGGTGGCAGCATAAAAGTCCATGAAGTGGTATTTTTAGGCAACTTATAGTCAAATACAAATCTAGCAGCTATTTCATCAATAGCATATTTTCTGTTCGGTTTTGCTAATACTGCTTCTCTAATTTCTCGATATTGAGATTCAGGTACATATTCTCTTTCAATCAAAGAGATGATATTTAGACTCTGACTGGAAAAATAAATAATAAGTGTCACCACAGATGGAAACATACTCATTTTGGGTTCCCATTTAATTATCGAAAGAATCGATACAATTCCCAGCCAACAAAAGAAAAAAGCAAACCAAATAGCAGAAGCATAAAGTAATGCGTTCATAATAATTCCTACTTGCAAAGCAATAAATAAAATTTTTAGATAATTTGGAATAGAATATCTTTTCAAAAACACAACAATAGAAAGTGATATAAATAAAAAATAACTAGGTAGAGTAACAATGTATCCGTAGTATTTCGTAATAAGGTTTATAAATATAGGAATTGCTTGAATAGTTGAAGTTCGCCGTAAAGAAGCGTGGAGAATAAAGTCTGATATGAAACGCTGTAAATCGAAATTGATGCAAAGTAAGAATAGAGTGAAAACTACTACTGTTGCTGCGACTAAGGATGAAACTATTTTTATAAAATACGTCCTATTTTTATTTTTTATGCCTCCCCCGTGTATAAAGTTTATTAGAGGTATCGCCACTGCAAAAGAAACTGCATATGCAGCGGTAATGGGTGAAGTTAAAACGGCACTTTCAACAAAACCAAATCCGATCAAATACCGCCACCATTTATCTCGCGTAAGTAGCCATAATCCCAATGCTAAATAAGCCATACCCAGGGCATCTTGACGAAAGCCTGTACTGTAATATGGATTAGGATTGCAATGCCATGCAGCAAAAAGAATTGTTGTACAAATTGCTGTAAGCCTGGGAAATCCGTAAAATCTTAAAATTAGGGCACAATACAGAGAAAAGAGATTATAGCATAAGTATTGAAAGAGACGTAGGCTAGCTGTACTAATCCCAGCAATTTTTAGCCAACCGGCCAAAGTATACGAGTGAAAAGGAGGTTGAAAATAAAACTTACCGCTACTCAATATAGAGTTCCAAGCTTCTATGTAAGGATTGGTTAATTCTCCTCCTTTAGCCAAGTTAATTGCTGCTCCTGTAAAAAAAATATCATCTATACAGGGTAAAGGGTATCCTAACAAAAATAATACAGACCAAAGTGCAAAAATTGGTATTGCTACTGTCAGGATAAAGTTTTTCAACGAGTAAGTATGCTGGCTTATCATAATTTCACATTTTTTTATTTTAAACTTAGACAAAAACATTACTGACTATATCCTTGAATTCATAAATCCACTTATATATGTCAGTCAAAGTAGCTTCAGCATTTCTTTGGGGTTTCCATCCAGTTGCTTGCCTAATTTTACGATAATCTGTAATGAAAATAGGAACGTCTCCTGGTCGGTTTTCCGGTACTGGGGTAATAGAAATATTATGTCCAGTATTTTTTTGGCAAAGCTGAGTTGTTTCATAAAGTGACAATGTATTTTCCGCTCCACCTCCCACATTAAAAGTTTGTCCTTTCAGTTTGTCAAAATTATAAATTTGTAGATCGATCAAGTCTAATAAGTCTGCTATATGTAGAAAGTCTCTGATTTGCTTACCTGTTCCTCCATAACCGATATATTTGAGCGATCGCCCAAAGTAATGAGCAGCCATCCACAAAGCAAATACACCTTGATCGACCTTCCCCATTTGCCAAGGGCCAGTCAGCACGCCACAGCGATTAATCAATGTAATTATACCATAGGCATCCGCATATTCAGCGATAAGTAATTCTGATGCCAACTTAGTCGCACCATAAAGCGATCGCGCTCCATCTAGCGGAAATTCCTCTGAAATTCCCTGACTTGATACTCCTGGCAAAGACTGCTCATCCACAAGTTGAAAGCGGGTTTCTGTTTCGGTAAATTTCAAAGCGTTGAGATGAGCGATCGGATAAACTCGACTTGTGGACAGAAATATAAAATTGGCCTGAGTCTGCCTAGCCAGTTCCAAACAGTTAATCGTTCCCACTAAATTTGTTTGCAGTACATAACCGGGAGAATTATATCCTGCTAACACCGATGGTTCGGCAGAACATTCTAAAATTAAATCTGGTTCCAGCGCTATTGGATCGAGGTCTTCTTTATTCCGTACATCACCGTGAATAAATTCAATTCCTACCTGCTTAAGTCTAGGCAAATTTAACTCTGAGCCCCGTCGCTTCAAGTTATCCAAAGCAGTAATTTTCCAATCAGGATAGCGTTCGGCTAACCCCAGTCCCAAAGAGCTTCCTACAAAACCCGCTCCTCCTGTAATTAAAACTTTTTTACTCATCGCATTTGACTCCTAAGTTGTGCTGATAATGCTTGCGTACATAGTCTCCTCTAGAAAGCATTTTTTCCAAAAAGATATAAAGGACGATGAACAAGTAACGGCTCCCCATTTCTTTAATCTTCAACTTAGAAATTCCCGTTTTTCGATTGCGCCATATAATTGGAACTGTTGTATAAGAATAACCCCTAATTATTGCTTTTAAAGGGATTTCAACCGTTAAATTGAAGTGATGAGATAAAATAGGATTCACACCCTCTATCACTTCTCGACGGTATATTTTAAAAGCATTGGTTGTATCGTTATATTTTAAACCAAATAATACCTGAATAAATAGGTTTGCTAGGCGATTCACTACTAACTTATGAATTGGGTAGTCAATCACTTTTCCACCTTTAATAAACCGGGAACCAAACACGCAATCATAGCCTTCTTGCAGCTTGTAATAGTAATCCACTATATCTTCTGGATCGTCAGAACTATCTGCCATGACAATTGCCACGACATCTCCTTGAAAATTTTCTAAGCCGCAACGCACCGCAAAGCCAAAACCATTGGGATAATAGTTATTAATATAACGCACTTTACTGTTTTCATAATTTATTTCTTGTAAGATTTCTTCGGTGCGATCGCTACTATTATCATTAACAACCAGAATTTCGTAAGGAATACTTTTTTCTGCTAGCGACTGACAAATAGACTCAAGGGTCTGTACGATACAACCTTCTTCGTTGTGTGCGGGAATTACTACAGAGAGAATATCTAATTTTCTATCATTTGTTAATTGCGAGCGTCCTATCTCTCCCGCATATTGTCTTGGCAAACCAGAAGTGTTTTCCAAACCAGGCCCTAATCCCTCTGGGTAATAAAGTCCAGGCGATATTTCTGCATTACTCTGGGATTTTTTGTTTTTAACCTGCGTGTTAAACACCAGTTTGTCGCTAATCAAATAGTTGAGGGTAGCGCTTACCAGTACCCCCATAATGGTATTAATTGCATAATTTACACCCAACCAATCCAGGACAGGGAATATAATAAAAATGCGAGCTATGATTGCCGATCCAGCTGATATATGGTAAAGGGGTAATTGCCGCAATAAAACTTTTTGAACTGTCCAATCACCCCCCGGCCAAACAAAAATTCGGTAGATGAAAAAACTTAACAGCAATGATAGTTCAATTGACACTATATTAGCTACATTTCGTAAAACAGGAGTGTCAAATCCCAGGATATCGATCAAGCAAAATATGAGTAACAAATTGAAGGCTGCTGCTACGCCACCTCCTACAATGAACTTAAATATTCGCCCCCGAAATAGTTTTGATAACATGACTGTAAAGTTCCAGAAAGAGAAGTTTACAAACTTAAGTTAATCCCTGTATTAATGCTAGAGCCATCTACTTAAATTTAGGGTAAAAATCTCTTTTAAAATTTCTTGAATACCATAAGTGAGATTCCATTCAGGATAGTGATTTTTGAATTTATCAATATCGCTAATCCACCAAATATGGTCTCCTATTCGGTTTGACTCTTCATACATCCAGTTAAGCTTTTTATGAGCAATCGTCTCGCAATATTGAATTGCTTCTAACATCGAACAATTACTAAAACGACCTCCTCCGATATTGTACACCTCAGCCACACGGGGATTTTTGTAGAAATGATAAAACGCATTGACTAAATCGTAGCTATGAATATTATCGCGAACTTGTTTGCCTTTATAACCGTAAATTTTGTAAGTTTTTCCAGTCATAGTACATTTCATTAAATAAGAAAGAAAGCCATGTAACTCAGCACCAGAGTGACTAGGCCCAGTCAAACAACCGCCGCGAAAAGTAGCTGTTTTCATACCAAAATAACGGCCATATTCCTGAACCAATATATCGGCGGCAACTTTAGAAACCCCAAACAAAGAATGTTTGCATTGGTCGATGCTCATATTTTCGTCAATACCCTTCCTGTAAGGGTGGGTTTCGTCAATCTCCCAGCGCAATTCTTGTTCAGTCAATGGTAAATAATTTGGGGTATCTCCATAAACTTTGTTGGTTGAACAAAAAATAAATACAGCCTCCGGGCAAATTAGGCGAGTATTTTCTAGTAATACTAGAGTGCCATTGGCGTTGACTGTAAAGTCAGTGTGAGGATCGCTAGCAGCCCAGTCGTGGGAAGGTTGAGCAGCAGTATGAATAATCAGGCTAATATCTTTATCATAGGTGTTAAATACTTGAGCTATAGCTTCTCGATCTCGAATGTCAATTGCATGATGGATATAGTTTTTTCCATAATCTTGTAATAAGCGATCGCGGTTCCATTCTGTGGAAGCACCTTTGCCGAAAAAAGTCTCTCTCATATTGTTGTCTATGCCCACAACTCTATAACCTTTCTCGCAAAAGAAACGTACTGATTCGGAACCTATTAGTCCAGCAGAACCTGTCACAATAATAATGCTCATAATCTCCGGTGTACCTGTGTGCAGATTAAATTTCTAACAACTTACAAACAATTGACATCACCTCGGTCGGCGTATAAATTTCCTGTCGCTCTCCCTCCTTACCAAATATATGACAAGTTCCATCATAACCCCACTGAGCAGTATGTAGTTTAGCTGAAGTAAAACAATCTCCAAGCAAAACAACCGTAGGTATAGAGAAGGCAGCAGCGGCGTGCATTAACATACTAGAGTTACAGATTGCCAAATCAGCAGCAGCTACCAGCGCGAAAGTTTCTCTTATTGTCAAATCTCCCGCCAAATTTTGCACTAAGCTGGAAATTGCCGCTAATTCTCTTCCGGCCTCGCGATCTTGCTTGCCTCCCACAATAATAACTTCTAAGTGGTCGATCGCAGTCAGTATTTTTACCAAAGCTGCGTAATTTTCCAAAGGCCAGCACTTTTCCGCAAAGCCTCCCCCTGGGCCAATAACGATGCGCTTCGGTCGTCGGTCTGCTCCCTCAACCCTTCGCGACCAGCGACGCTCACCTGCCTGTCGTTCGCTCTGACTTAAGAATATCTGCGGTCTGCATTTTGGCAGTTCAGTCGCCCCTAAAAGCTCCGCAAAACCCAGAGCAGCACGACCAACGTGCTGCCACTCATTAAACTCAACGTACTGCTGCACTGCGGAATGTCCACCTGCATATCCCCGCACCCCCAAGCGATAGGGAATACCTGCACGCACCATCAACAATGAACCAAAATAGCTTCCTAAAACATCAATACCTACATCAAAATGACGTTTTTCCAACTCCTGAGTCTCAGGTGAAAAAGCAATATAATTGAGTGCATCCCACCAATTTTGATTTGAAATAAATTTGTTGTTCCAAGGCGCGTTAACAGACAGTATTTCTGAAAGATAAGGATTTAGCTTAATAGTTTCTACGTTCCATTGACCGACGCCAGCTACAATATAAGCATCAGGAAAGCGCCGCCTTAACGCCTCGAAAAGGGGAGTGACTATTAAAAGATCGCCAAGGTCGTTGTTCCGTAAAATAAAAATTGATTGTACTTTTTCTGGTACATTATTATGCTTGCTAAGCATCCGGCTTACCAACCAGACTATTGCCTCCACTACGATTCTTTTGGCTGACATACTTGTTTACAAAATTTTATTTATACGCATAAGTAACCTTTTAAGTTGACATACGTCTTGACCAAAGAATACCAACCGTACTCTCCCAATCTATTTGCGGAGATACACGAACAATACGATGACCTGCCTTTTCAATTAGCTCTTGTAGATCTTGAATGGTCTGTTTATCAAACAGATGATACTCCATGCAAAAGTTGTGAGTACGCTTAAGCAGTTCCGTATCTTGTAAAATAGACCACTCTGAACCCTCACAATCCATCTTCAACAGATCGATTTGAACTCCTTCAGCCACTTCAGATGGACTGACACAGTTGACAGTTAAATTACCTTCGTTACTGATGCGTCCATTTGTAGAGTCAGTTTCGCTATCCAGCATTACCAACCCCGCCTGGTCAGCAACAGCAAAAGGATATACTTTTATCCGAGTCAAATCGGCATTTTGTTCAAGCCAATTTAATGCCTTTGGATTGGGTTCGTAGGCATATATATCAGCATCGGGAAACAGTAAGCTGCAAAGCTTGCTAAATAGGCCAACATTTGCACCAATATCCACGATTACTGATGGCTTAAAGTGTTTTGAATAGTTAAAAATATCATAGCAGTCGTCAACAATAACCTCTCCATAACAAGTTAACGAACCAAGATCGTCGCCAGCAAGTATCTGAGAAGTTTTACCATTGGCTGCAATCCAATAAGGCGGATGCACCATCGCCATTCTAAAGTAGTGAAACCTGGAGCGTAATATAAGATTTTTAAGGTGGTTTATTTTTTCAATTGCTTTCATTCTTCCCCCAGATTTGAGTATTTTCAATCTTTTTTTTAATTCAAAAGTTGGCTTTTAATTTTTATGCCAGCGTCTTTTTGCTTGAGTTATAAGTTTAGGTAAATTCCACACCAAATTTTGATTGAAATTAGAGTATCGTATACACGATAAAATATACTTTGCTGCCAGCCCTGGATTAGGCTTAAAGAAAAAATTGAAACAAAGGCTGGCATAAAGCTGGCTTTCTATTACACTGATGTTATTTCGTCTTGTCAAAATAGTTTGATCGGCATAGTGTTTAATTAATGCACCTGGTATACAACGACTGCGAAACCCGTGGTAGTAAAGGTAGGCTCCAAACTCTAAATAGCTAGATCCAAACGGAAACCATTCCACCATTCTGTGCCCTCGGTCAAAAACTTCCTTGGGATAAATTGTAGCGCCATCAGCGATCGCCCAGTTATCATCAACATCTGTGACTGAACCAGCCACTCCCGATGGATATAATTGGGTTGCTGTTTGGGAAGTTCCACAATACTCACCATTGATAAAGCCCATTTCTCCAGTTGTCCAGATGGATTTGGGATCAAACCAAACAGCTTCCATACACTGCTCCATATGTCCTTCGGGAAGGAGATGATCGTCATCCATCGTGCGAATATGGGTTCCTTTGCAAGCTAGGGCAGTGTAATTGCGATTGGCGTATAGGCCGCGCTGGGGGCCTTTTATATAGCGGCAGTCCCAATACTTTGCCAATGCTTCTGTTTTGGGTGCTAGTTCTGGATCGGAATCATCGGACACGACTACTTCAAAAGGTTGAATGCTTTGCGATCGCAAACTTTTTAAACAACGCTCCAAACTCTCTGGTCGATTTCGCGTCACCAAAGCTATACTTAAGCTAATTTCACCCAATTTTCCCCCCCATTAAATGGTAATGTTACTTATTTAATCTACTATTTTTTTGCTAAACACAGCTTCTACTGTATCACCCATATTTAACTTTTTCACCCCCCATTTTAGAAGTTTTTTTACTGGGTAAAGATAATCTTTTCTAGTATCATAATGTACCGGACAGCAAAACTTAGATATTTTAAATCCGTGCTGACCGAGTAACTCAATTAAAGTCTTTTCTGTAAAATGCCAAAAATGTTCTTGAGGATACCATCCAGCCCAGTTGGCAGACCTGACAAAAACCGAGTTGTATCGGGGTACTGTTACATAAAATATGCCATTTGGCTTAAGCACTCTCCAAATTTCATCTAGTGTCTCTGGCAATTTGGGGATATGTTCAAGTACGTGATGAGCTTGTATTACATCAAAGTAGTTAGATGGAAAATTGCATTCGTCCAGATACATATTTCTGATATCTCTACCTACGCTACTTCCATAAGCTGCGGCATTACTTAATATTTCTACTCCCATAGACTCTTTGACTCCAATCTGTGCAGCCATCTCAACTAGCTTACCAGTGTAACAACCTATTTCTAGTATCTTTGTAGAGGCATTTAAATAGGGCTTTATTCGGCGAATTCTATAAAAAAGCTCTTCAATAGAAACGCTATATCCATCCTCATGTATTTCCACTTCATTAGCCATTTCATTGTTAGAGCCAACTGCCATAGGCGGTGGATTTGTTATAACAATTCCACATTTCAAGCATTTTAGGGCTTGAAATGGTACGGCTTTTCCATTGGGGGTAAAATAGGAATAATCGCCCTCAATAACTATGTCAAACTTTTCCGAACCGCAAATACATATAGGATTGCCCATTGTAGTTTTAACCCTTAAAATAAACCTTGTTCTTTTCGGATGATAGGTAAGTAAATATTTTAGTAATTTCTTTACAGTTTAAGACAGCATCAAATTGTTTTTTGGCAATTTCTCTGCCAGCCTTACCCATTGATAATCTTAGATCGGGATCGTTAATCAACTTGAGGAGCGCTGCTCGCAAAGCTGCCCGATCGCCCGCTTTCACCGTAAACCCATTCACCCCATTCTGCACTAATTCTGGAACAGTCATAACTGTAGTGCCAATACAGGGCAAACCCGCTGCCATCGCTTCTGTGAAAACTATTCCATAAACTTCCTCGTGAGTAGGCATTACAAATATATCTGCTGCTGCATAGAGTTTGATAATTTCTGGAGAAAATGCACTCACACCTCGATGGATTTTTACATTATGTATTACAGGTAAGTTTACAGCAGCATTAGTAACAATGTCAAGCTCGCAAATATTGCTGAGATTCTCCAAAAAGACGGCTAGCAGATCTTCCCCTCCTTTACGTATAAAGTCATTGCCGACAAATAGCAGGCGAGGCTTACTCTGGGGATCTCTTGGGGTTATGCCAGCGAAAAGCTCTAAAGGCACACCAGGGTGAATATTAGTAACCTTTGTCGGTGAAATACCGTAATCATCAATTACAGAGCGTCGCGATCGGTCTGACCAGGTGATAATATGGGCTGCTGCTGCAAAACATTTACGCTCTACTTCTACGAGCGGTTTATAAGTAATAGCCGATGGGAATGGATGCTCAGTTGTCAGTAAAGCTGCGGTATAGTCAAGTGAAACTACTGAGGGGATCTGTTTAAATAGGGGGGCGGCAAGGTAGGCAATTGCTTGGGTATGAATATGAAGAACATCAGGCTGATAATTCTTTAAAGCGCGTTCTAAACAGCGACGGGCAAAGAAGGAAGTAGCTAATTCGGTACGAAATCTGTGAAAGTCATAATCAATTTTATCAGATCCTGGTAACTGTTTGCTGAGCAGCCAGTATAAGATTCTACCCGGTAAGTCGGTCTTAAAGTAATCAGTTAGATGTAACGAATTAAATTCAACTTCTGGAATATAATCCCGAAAAGTTTTCTCTAATATGTTTTGATATGTAACGTGCCCCATTATATAATGATTGAGGCTCAAAACTTTAATTGTTTTTTTAGTAATGTGAGACATTTTTATGATAAATCTGGTTAAGTAATCCAGCCACTTCCGGTGCAATGTTGGTAAAGACGATGTAATAATTTCCATCCCCTTCTTTGATTTTTCTCAAAACTTTGCCATATATATCTCCGCTGACGGTTGTTTCATCGGTTCCTATTAATAAGTTTATTTTGATATTATCTTCCCGTGGCTTGAGTATATTATCCGAACGTAGTTCAGCCCCTTTGATTGACAACTTGACTAAGGTTCCTTTGTAGGTATTGCCATCAATATGCTTCTCTTTCAGAATGCCGTATTCTACGGGTAATTCCTCTTTTAGTTTAACAAGTAAATCTTCTTTTTTGGGCAATTTGAGGTTGTACTTGCCACCGATTCCCCCGACTTCGTGGATGGTGATAGGCTCGTTAAAGCCTTTTGGTTTTGCCGGGAAATCCCCGTCTATTTGTAGGATGTCGCCTACATCTTTGAGGGTAGCTTCGGAAATCATAATTTCGCCGCCTAAAGTATATGTCTCGATGCGGGCAGTTAGGTTGACATGACTGCCAACTACACCATATTTGGCGCGTTTGTCCGAGCCTATATTTCCTACTACTACTTCACCTGTGTTGATCCCAATACCCATTTCTATTTTTGGTAAGCCCAAGCGTTCGTTTTTTTGGTTAACTTCGTCCATAGCCAGTTGCATTGCTATGGCACAAGCTACTGCCCTTTCGGCATCATTTTCTCTTTGAGTTGGGGCTCCAAAGAGAACTAAAATCGCATCGCCGATAAATTCGTCAATGGTTCCCTGGTATTTGACGATTTCATCGGCCATTGCCCCCAGATAGATATTTAACATGGAAACTACTGTTTCTGGTGGCAATCGTTCTGATACGGCTGAAAAGCCTCTTAAATCGGACATCAGGATAGTTATCTTACGCCTCTCTCCGCCCAACCTCAATCCTGACGGTGATTCCAGGAGACTGGCTACTACTTCATCGGTGAGGTAGCGACTAAAGGTTTGACGAATTTCTCCTGCTGTACGGGCTATGTAACTGGTGATGACGATCGCAGATCCTGCCATTGCCAATACTGGTGGAACCACAGGAATCCACCAACCTTTTAGAAATGCGAGGTAGCCGACTACAAAGATACCTCCCACAACTAAAAACATACTAGCCGTTCTCCGGGGAGAGAACTTGGCAACACCTTTTTTGTACCGCCCTTGCCAACTCAAAATAGCGCCGACAGTGGAACCGCTCAAAATCCACAACCACTCCAACCACTCAGGCCAAGTTTTGATTAAGGGTCGATTATCTAGTGCTGTACTCAAGATCATACTGGTTAAATTGGCATGGACTTCTACGCCAGAAGTACGTTTGGGTATGCCAAGCAGACTGCTACTGTAAGGAGTGTATAACAAATCGTTGAGACTTTCTGCCGTTGAACCGATCAAGACGATCCGATCGCGCATCAAGTCTGACGGTATGCGATTCTCCAATACATCCATGATCGACACGATCTTAAAGCTTGCGGCTGGCCCGCGAAAGTTCAACAACAACTGGTAGCCTCTGGCATCAGTGCGTACATAGCCGCCATCATTTGCCTCAAAAGGAACAAACACGGCTTTACCCAATTGCAAATAATCTTGATTGACAGCAGCAGCTTTAGGTGTAATTCCTTTTTTTTGTAGATAAATATTAGCCAGTCTCAGTCCCAAACTTTCTATTGTTCGATCGCCTTGTGAGATATACAGAAAATGCCGACGGATCTTGCTATCTGTATCCAATGGCAGATCGTTAGCGCTTACTTGAAATAGGGCTTCTAGTTCTGGTGGTGGCTGTACCGCAGGGCCTCCCGCACCTCCAACCATTTTCTTGATGGCAATCAAGTTAGGCGTAGTCTTATACAGATTTACCAATTGCTTATGTCCGGGTTCTACAGGCAAATCGCGATAGATATCCAAACCAATTGCTACAGGCTGCTGTTTTTTGATTTTATTTAGTAAGTTAGCCAAGACATCATCGTGAATCGGCCACTGCTTTAATGTTTGCAGGTCTGTCTCGCTAATTCCGACAATAACAATGCGCTCGTCGGCCCTTTCCTGGGGACGTAGGCGAAAAAACTGGTCGTAAGCTGACCATTCCGATAGCTGGAACAATCCTGCCAAGCGCAAAGCGATCGTTAATCCAGCTACAGTAGGAGCTGTAATTAATACCCCGCGCCATTCCCAAATTTGCTGTCTTAGCTTTGACCACATAAAACTTGCAGGTAATTCGGAAAAAGTTAATTAATTACCTGTTGGCCGTGCAGCAGTCAACCAGGGGCTTTTCAACTATTGGATCTAAATCGGCTGACTTCAGGAGCTTTTCCCACTGGTCTGCTAGGGTCGAGTCATCAGGATTGGCGCGGCGCAGCTCGGCTAAGGTTGTCAGAGAGTCCTGCCATAGGCCCGCTGCTGCATATAGGGCCCAGCGATCGCTGGGTTCTGCCTTCTCAAGTTCCTTGACTAGAGTTGGGCTAGCTTGGGTTCGCTCGATCCATCCATCTACAATAATATTCCCACTTTTGTCTCCAGAATCTTCAGATGGGCAAACCATTGTCAAGTACCAGTGATACATTTTGCCCACTGCTAGAGGCGGTAATTCGCGCTTGGGGAGGGTCAACCTAATCACACCGGGGGTACTGGGAATGGGCAAAGTTTTTTTGACTAGCCTATTTTCGTTGGCATCCCGCAGCTCGAATTCCAATGCCTCTGCCTTAGATGAAGGGATATCCCAATATAATGTGGGATATTCTGCGATCGTCAGCCCCAAGTTATTTGCAGGCATCAAAGATCTTAAAAGTCCTGAGTTTTCCAAGCATCCCCCCCGCGTTGCGCCGCCCGCAGTTGTACGGGGTGCCTCTCGATTGGGAGGTATGTATGTCTGACTTACTTGCCAGGCACGGGGGGATGTTTCAGTTATGGTGGGCCGATCGGACTGTGCTGGCAAGCTAGGAACGATCGCGGTTTCTAAACTCAAGGTTACTGTAAGGATGGCAGCGGATAGAGGTAAATTCATCCAAGTCATAAAACCTCACGGAAGTAGGGAATTTTAGATTTTAGATTTTAGATTTCAAAACTTTTATTGCAAGATCGTCTTAGGGCTATTGAAAGCTCCACCATAGCTGTCCTGGGCTTGGTGGCGGGTAGTTTACAGCCAATTTCCTACCAGCACAAATGCCGCCCAGTAATACGGATGCTTGTAGGTGGGATTGTTGAGTAGATTCAGCTGGGCGCGGCGGAGGGATTCCGCTTTACTGACTCCAGGTTGAGCTAGCTCTCGGTAAAATAAAGTCATCAACTCGGAAGTGGCCTCGTCGTTGACAGACCACAGGGAAGCGATCGTACTCCTTGCACCAGACCGCACTGCCATTCCTGCCAGTCCCAGGGCAGCTCGCTTGTCTCCTGTGGCAGTCTGACAGGCGCTGAGAACGAGCAATTCGATCGGCTTCCGTTGGCCTTGAACTCTGACTTCCAGTAATTCATCGAACTGTTTGACGTTGATTTTGTTATCCCAGGTGAGAATAAACGTATCCTCCGCATTGGAACTAAACTGGCCGTGAGTTGCCAGGTGAACCACCGGGAAAGCAGCATCCTTAATCTCTTTTTTGAGGCCAGCGCTAGTGAACTGTCCATCTAGAAGTAAAGTACTCCTTACTTCGGCGCTGATTTGGCTCAATTCGGTTTTTACAGCAGGCAATGCCGAAAAGTTTTGACGAGCTTCGGTGAGTCCGCCAGTTAATACCCTGAAAGACTTTTGTGTCAAAACTTTGGGCTCTAGAAGTTGCAACCCAGGAGTCACCGCAATCCGGTACTTTTCTAGTAAGAATTGAGTACCATCGTTGAGGATAGCCATTGGCAGATTCCGCATTAAACCATCTGGCACAAATACGAGGGTTTGTATTCCGTTTCTGGCTAGGTCTGCCTGGGCCGGACGAATCAGCCAATCGTAGAATTGTTGGGAAAGGCTCAAACGCTTCTGGGTGGAGCCGACGGGGCTGAGGGATTGACGCAATTGGTCTATGCTAACTTCGACTCGATCGCCGGATATGGGGGTGGCGTAGTGGCGGAGGGGCTGGTTGGGTATGCTGAGAATTACTTCTAATCTGTCTGGCAGGATGATTGGATAGATGACTGCTGCTGTGGGGTCAACTCGATCGATCTGGACTGGTTTGGCGTCTAAACAAGATTCTTGAAAGAAGTTGTCTAATTCGGCCAGTTGTAGAGATTCTAAGACGTTACGGGCTTGAGCGATTCGATTTTGGATTTGGCGCGAAGTGGGCGTCTTGGCGGTTCCCGTCACGATGCCCACCGAAGCACCAGAGGATTTTGGATTTTGGATTGGTAAGGGAGAGTTGGTATTTGGGGATCTTGTTTCTTCGGTTTCCTCTTCTGGTGAAGCTTGTAGGAGGAGTCCGACTAATTCTCGGTAGACGGGTTCGACGCTATCGCGAAAGGAGAATTGCAGGTCTCGATCGATCGCAACTAAATCGCTACGCAATGATTGTAAGGTGTTGACTGCTTCGGTGTAGGCGGCGATCGCATTTTCGATCTTTCCCTGCTTTTTGTAGAGTCTTCCCAACTGCCATTGCCACTGGTAGGCGATGTCCCCGGCGTTAATTGCTTGGGCGAGCAGTAAGGCTTGCTCGGTCAATTTTTGGCCGTGGGACAGTTGTTGGTTTTCTTGATATAAGTTACCCAGATTGCCCAGAGCATAGCTTTTGGCGCGTGGGTCTTGGAGGCTTTCTCCCTGTTGCGCTGCTGTTGCTAATAACTGTGCCATGTCCTGTCTCAGTTGTTCTCGATCGGCAATTGATAAATTATCGCTTATTTCCGATATTTTTTTCAGGCTTTGAGCTAAGTTAATCTTGGCATATATACCGGCACGACTGGGCGGTAAGTTAGTAATTTGGGGCTTGATTCGAGCGAGCAAGGTTTTGGATAAAGCCAGATGTTTTTGTTCTAGTAAAAGGCTGAGTTGATTTAGTTGAGATTGGATTCGCGTCAGGTCGTTATTGGATACTTCTTCGGCTTCTTGATAATATTTTATGGCGGCAGCTGCATCCTGTAGGTTGCGGGATGTGTTGCCTAAACTCAGCAGGGTTTCTCCTAGATCTGAGGTGGATTGCGATCGTTTTCCTATCTCCAAACTTTGCTGCAATACTTGACGGGAACGATCTAATTTACCAACTTGTCTGAGAGTGTTACCGAGGCTGCGTAATCCGATTGCTTTAATGAGGGAGTCTTGTTCTTTTTGAAGGGTTTGTTCTATTTGCTCCAATGTGGTGGAGGCGCGACGATAAAGCCCCAAGACTTGCATTGCTTGGGCTTGGTTAATCTGGCTACCAATAACTCCGGCCCGATCGCCTGAAGAGCCATAAGCGGCAGCAGCTTGTTGCCAAATAGATAAAGCTTCTTCGGCATTTCCCTGCGCCAATTCCAAATTACCTTTGGCGTTTAATGCTTGAGCCAAAATCGTTGTGCGATCGGAGTTTGAGTCTTGGGAATTTAAGATATTTAAACTTTTTGATATTGCTTCTCTTGCTTCGTTCCACTGTCCGAGTTGCTGAAGAGCTAACGACAGCATTGTAGATGCTCTTGCCTGGTTGAGTGTCTCTTTTTTATCTGCAAACTTTGATGCCGCTTCCTGCCAAACTTTTGCCGCCTTACTAAATTGTCCTGCTTCGTAAAATGTTTTTCCTTGTTGCAGCAAATCTTCTTGAGTGCTGAGTGCTGAGTGCTGAGTGGGGAGTGGGGAGTGGGCAGTGCTGAGTGCTGAGTGGGGAGTGCTGAGTGGGAAGTGCTGAGTGCTGAGTGCTGAGTGCTGAGTGGGGAGTGGGGAGTGCGAAGTGCTGAGTGCTGAGTGGGGAGTGCTGAGTGGGAAGTGCTGAGTGCTGAGTGCTGAGTGCTGAGTGCTGAGTGGGGAGTGGGAAGTGCTGAGTGCTGAATGCTGAGTGTTGAATTCGGTGACGGGTTTAACCAAAATCTGAGATTGTTTGGCTCGATCGTTAAAAATGGTATTATTTTCGGTGGAGATAGCTGGTAGGCTAATGGTTGCAGACAAAGCCAAGATAAATAAAGCGAGCGAGAGGAAGTAGGAGCGGCGAATTATAAACATAATTTTATAATTTTTGGGGTAGAGTTTAAATTATTGAGGTTTTAATTTTAATTTAAATATTGTTTATTGAAACCTCAAAGTTAAAATTAGTTACAGCCCGGTGGCGTCAATGCCGGACTGCTGGGCGTGACGGATGACGTTTGGGCGGTTAGTACTATTTTGCCATCCGCAGTTCTCACCCATCCTTGGGCTTCGACAATGCGATCGGGCCTACTAAACTGCGAATTCCGACTTGGCGATGGGGAATTCTCTTGGGTTGGCTGAGATGTTCGCAAATCTACCCAAACTCCCTCACTGTTGAGGTAATTATTGGGACTTGGCGGCAGCCCGGAGCGTCCTGTGACGGTAAATTGGTTGCTGTTGCGGCGGGCACAGCTTTTGGCAACTTGATTTTCGGTATCGACAGTTTGGACTGACAGCTCTACCAATCCTTGGCTGGGATCGACATCAGGGGTATTGATTGTTACTTCCCCATTCAGGGATGGGTCTAATTCGGATGTGGCAGTGATGTCGCTAGTTGTGTCGTTTCGTATTTCCCGCCGCGCTATCCCAAAAACTCCCGTGGCATTGATTTGGATGTAACCGCCTCTGCCGTTGTTGGCGTTGGCAAAGATGTCGCCATTTGCTAAGCCGACGAGATTGCTTGCGTTAATTGTAATATTGCCGCCATCTCCAGGGCCTGCTGCGGTGGCTGCGGATGTGGTAATGTTGCTGTCTCGACGCAGAAGCAATAAGTCTTGTACCTGTAGGTTAATATTACCGCCTTTACCGGATAGTTCGGTTTCGGCTGCGATCGATCCTTGGTTATTAAACTGGAGGTTGCGAGCAGTAACTTGGATGTCGCCTGCTGCGCCTGTTCCAGAGCTATTGCTTTCGATCGAGCCTTTATTACTGAGAAAAACATCACCGCTGGGGACTTTAATGATCGCGTTACCAGCTTTTCCCGATCCAGAGGTGCTAGTTTCCAGCGCCGCACTGTCAGTTAAAGAGAATAACCGAGCGTTGATGTTAATGATGCCGCCATTACCATCAGCTTGTTGTGTGTCGCTCAAGATTGTGGTTGAATTGCCTGCTATTTCTACAGAACCATCAACATCAATATTTATGTTGCCTGCATCGCCTGTGCCAAAGGTGCCAACATCTAATCTAGAACCATCGGTCAAGGCAAAAGATTCAGCTTTAATCTCTACATTTCCAGCGTTTCCATCTCCAAAGGTGCTGCTTACGAGCCGAGTGTTATCGCTTAATATAACCGATCGGGCTTCGATGTTAATTTCGCCGCCATTACCGCTGCCGTTTCCTTTTGTTACGAGTTCTGGTTCGGAGCCTGTGTAAATAGAGCTATTTGCGATCGACAGCGTGTCACCAGCTGTTACAAATACGCTTCCAGCTTCTCCTTGTTCAGAGGTGGCGCTGGAGATGGAGGCTTTGTCTGCGAGCGCGACTGTGTTACCTGCTTCAATTATGACGTTTCCAGCTGTTCCGGCTCCTTTGGTGCTTGCTGATAAGCTGCTGCTGGGGCCATTGGTATCAAATCTGCTGGCAGCTTCTTCATCCGGCAATACATTTTGCACTTGCTGCAATAGATCTTTCAGTTGGCTCAATCGATCGTCGTAATTTGGGTCTATGCCAGAAATGGTAACGCTGTCGTTGGCACTGATGGAGATGCTACCTGCTTTACCAGTGCTGTAGGTTGTTGTGAGGATTTGTCCACCACCCGTTATTGCCACCGAGCGATCTGCAACGACTCTAATATCACCTCCGTTGGCACTACTTTTAGAACGGGCACTCAAAACTCCTCCATCTGATATTGTTAAGTTGCCAGTTTGGATTTCAATATAACCGCCTTCACCGCTGTCTGCGTTGTTTGTATCGGTAAACAATCCGCTAGATTTTCCGCCTTGAAGATTTTTAACGGTAAGATCTTCAAAGATTTCTTCAATTATTTGGAATGGACTGGTTCCAGAAATTGTGACGCTATCGGTAGCATTCACGATCATATTTCCTGCGTTTCCGGCTCCAGAAGTTGTGGCTTCCAGTCGAGAGCCACCTGTAACCGAAAGAGAGCGCGAATTGATAATAATGTCACCACCAACGCCAATCCCAAAAGTATTCGTACTCAGTTGGGATTCATCTGATAGGGAGATGTAATCGGCCAACATAAAAATAGCACCAGGTTGATTTCTCGCAGTTTCAGAAGTACCAAACCCAGAAAAAGTATCTGCTGTGAGCTTGCTTTTGTCGATCGCGATGTTTTTAGCTGATACAAAAATATATCCTGCTGTGCCGCCAAAAACAGAACCATTGTTTTTGGGCTCGGTATCGGTGTCGTTGTTGAACCTATAGGCATCGCTGGAGATGGTACTGTTATTTGCAATAGCGATCGTATCGCCAGCTTCAATAAATACGTAACCAGCATTCCCCGTACCAAGGCTACTGCTTTCTATGCTAGCGCCATCAATGTTCATGCTATCGATCGCATTCACAGCGATATTTCCTGCGTTTCCGTCTCCAAACGTATTGGCTTCTACTGTAGAGCCGCCTGTTACTGAAAGGTAATTTCCCTGAATGTTAATGTCACCACCAGCACCAGGGCCAAAAGTACTGGTACTCAGTTTAGCCTCATTTGATAACAAGATTGATGGGGCATTTATGTCAATAGCACCTGTATTACCAGAGGTATCCATGCCGCCAAAGTTCTGGGCGGCGATCGAGCTATTATTATCAATGGCGATCGAGTTACCGGCTTTTATAGAAACGAATCCGGCAATTCCCCCAGATTTTTGCTTGTCGTTGTAAGCATTACTCTCGATCGAGCTGCCATTGGCGAGGGAAATAAAGTCATCAATCTGTACAAATATGTTTCCGGCGTTCCCCTGTCCAAAGTTGCCAGCGTCTACTTGTGCCAAATTGTCAAGGGAAAGGGAACGAGCAATTATATTAATGTTGCCGCCATCAGCAGCGGTATCAAAATTAACGTTATTTTCAATTCGGCTGGACTCTATTGCGATCGATCCTGTCGCATTCAGCGTAATATCTCCCGCTTCGGTCGCCAGATTGCCTAAACTTGACTCTATCCCATTGGTAAGGAGGGTATTTCCCGAAATATCCAAATTTCTAGCGTTGATGGTAATATTACCGCCACCTGAGCCGATAACGTTAATTGCGGCTCCATTGGTGAAGAAGACATCGCCGCGGTCCGTTTCGGAGGGGAAAGTCAAACTGCGATCGGAATTTATTTCGACTGTTCCTTGCGCGATCGCACCCAACTCAACTCTACCCCCCGGTGCCTGCAAAATCCCACCATCCAACCTTACCTCTCCCCCCACAAGCGTCAAGGTATTCCCCGGTTTCACTTCCAAGGGATTCAACTCGCTTTCAAATGCTTTTACCAGGCCCACTCCCGACTGACCTTTCCCTTCTACGACAATACTCCCCGTCGTCTGACCGAATTGCAAGCCCACAGGCACGCTCACCGTCAGCAGCGGTGGTGTTTGTGTAGCGCTAGTGCCTAGTTCGCTGCCGTCGGCAAACTTCAGGCTACGCGCCGTACTCGCCAGAAACGAGCCATTAATATCCAGACGCGCATTAGGGCCAAAAATAATCCCATTCGGATTGAGCAAAAAGAAATTGGCGATGCCATTAGCTCGCAGCAAACCATCTATTCTGGAAATTGAACCACCCGTCACCCTGGTGATGATATTTTGGATATCCAACCCGTTGTTGAAAAAGGCCGTACCGTTGGTGGGTATGGAAAACTCCCTAAAGCTGTGGAACAAATTGCCACCGGCGCTAGTTCCACCCGTGATGACGTTGGTATTGCCTTCGGGACTCACGATGGAGTTGACTGGGAGGCTGCTATCTGGTATAATTTGCGCCACTGTCGAAGCAGGAACAAGTAAAAAGGCAAAAGGCAAAAGAAAGAACTTTTGAGCTTTGCTTTTTAACTTTTGACTTGCCGAAAGGTTGGTGGATAAAGCCATGACGGTCGCAAACTTCAAGTGGGCGCGGTCTACGTAGTGTAGTGTGATGTTTTAGTCTACCTTAAAACAGTCGCTAGAGATAAAACCATCGAATAACCAATAAGTTTAAGTAACTTCAGCCCATTGCTGCCACACTAGCAGATCGGGGTTAGCCTTGACTCTAATGTCATACTGTTTCATCTTTTCCAGCAGCAACTGCACGCCCTGCCTATGGTTACGATGTCTGCTTGTAAATATTATCCTTTGTTGTTTTGTAGATTCTGAGGAATACACCCAGATACAAATTTCTCTAATCTCTGAGGGTAATCCTATGCGATTGGGTTCCCATCCCAACTCAACACTTAGCACTTCTCTCCAAGTAAATACTTTCAGGGGTTTCCAAACTCCTTGATATCGAATCCCAGCTTCGTTGATTTCAATGCAATCCCATCGCTGCATTTGAAATATAAATACTCCCAACCACGGAGAAAGTAAGAAAAAACCAAAAATTAGGATTTGCAAAGGTTTTAGCTCGCTATTCACGGAGAAAATAACGAATAAAATTAATAACAAAACTAAGCAAATTAAGCTGCCTATTTTCGCTCTTTTTTTAACCATACATAGTTCTTGATAAGTTGTTCCCACGTAACAAATTTGCGGTCTAGGTTTCATGGTAGTTAGATTCCATCATATTTGTTCGCCAACTGCTACTAAGGGATTGACAAAAAATCAACTTATCCCTATTCGTTCTTGTCGAGAGTGGGTCAGGGGGCAAAGGTGCCTCGCCGGTAACTGGGTAGGACGGGCGAGACGCCCATCCCACAAGAAGTTGTTGGATATTTTTTATTTGTTTCGCCCCACTAGCCCCCCAAATCTGGAGGGAACAGGAAGCAAGATCTCCCAGATTGGGGGATCTTGCTTCCTGTTCTGTTAGTTCGTCATTACAAAGAGTGTAGAATATTAGGAAGATAATCTGCAATCCCAAATTAGATTTCTAGAAAATAGTGAGAAAAATGAAGAAAAACGACTTGGAATTTTATGACTTGAATGCGAATAATTGGTGGGAAGAAGACTCAAAAATTTATGCTCTTTATCATCTGAATAAACCACGGTTTGATTTTTTCGATCGCCATGTGCCAAATTGGCAGGGTTTGAAAGCGTTAGATGTCGGGTGTGGCGGGGGTTTTTCCTGCGAATTTATGGCAGATAGGGGTGTAGAAGTATCAGGGATCGATCGCTCGGCTAAATGTATAGAAAAAGCACAAGAACACGCGGTTAAGCGGGGAATCAAAATTGACTACAAGTATGGATTGGCAGAAGAGATGCCTTATGAAAACAACACATTTGATGTAGTGGTATGTGTTGATGTTTTGGAGCATATTGCCGACCTAAACAAAGTTATTTCGGAAATTCACAGGATTTTGAAGCCCAATGGTTTGTTTTTCTTCGATACAATAAACAGAAATTTTAAATCAAAATTTGTGATGATTTGGCTGATGGAAAATATCTTGCGTGAAATTAAACAAGGCGTTCACGATTGGAGAAAGTTCATTAAACCAGAGGAACTTACCGATTTAATGAAGGAACGGGGTTTTACGGATATAGATATCAAAGGTTTTGATATGTTTGGTGAAGCTTTAAAGCTTAATTGGGCTAGCTATAAAGAATTCAAAAGCACAGGAGTAGTAAAAGTAAAAATTAATGATGATACTTCAGTGATGTATATCGGCAAAGCAGTGAAACAGTGCTTTTTGAGTGCTGAGTGCTGAGTGCTGAGTGAAGATTCTGACTCAGCACTGAAGAAGTGCTGTTTTGTAAGAGAGATGCGATCGCTTTTATGGTAAACTGAAAATCATGTTTGCCAATTTTCTCCCGTATTTAGTCGAGCAACTGACAGAACCCGCATCAATTGCTCTTGCTCAGAACATCCAGCGTCAGGCAGTAGCAACTCCTTTGAGCGAAGAATCGATCGCAACCACCTACGTTCGTCAGGGTGACGGCGAAGGGCCGATCGTGTTACTCCACGGCTTCGATAGTTCGATATTCGAGTTTCGCCGCCTGCTGCCGCTTCTAGCCGCCAATAACGAAACTTGGGCGATCGATCTCCTGGGTTTTGGGTTTACGGAAAGGGTTGCTGGATTGCCGTTTAGCCCAAGTGCGATCGCGACTCATCTATACTATTTCTGGAAAACGCTGATTGAGCAGCCGATTATTTTAGTTGGGACTTCGATGGGAGGCGCAGCTGCAATTGATTTCGCCCTTACTTACCCACAAGTAGTCAAAAAGTTGATACTAATTGATAGTGCTGGCTTTGCTAAGCCGCCTGCTATTGGGAAGTTTCTGTTACCGCCTCTCGGTTATCTGGCTACCTCCTTTTTGCGTAACCCCAAAGTCCGTCAAAAAATTAGTATAAACGCTTACCATGATGAAAAATTGGCTTCTTTAGATGCTCAACTGTGTGCGGCATTACATTTAGAAATGCCCCTGTGGAGTGAAGCTTTGATTGCTTTTACTAGAAGTGGCGGTTACGGATATTTTGGCGATAAACTGGCACAAATTGTGCCGCCAACCCTGATTTTGTGGGGGGAACGCGATCGCATTTTGGGTACTGCTGATGCGGGGAAGTTTGAGAAGGCGATCGCAAATAGTAAATTAATCTGGATCGAAGATTGCGGGCACGTCCCTCACCTGGAAAAGCCCCAAATCACCGCCCAGCACATTTTAGACTTCAGATAGGTAACCAGGCATTTCAGGGAAATTACTGAGGAAACGATAAGAAATTGAGGAAAAGTGGGTAACTTTGATGTAATAACCGGAAGTCGAATCTGCGTATATTACCCAAAATCCTCAAAATTTCACCCCAGTACCCAGGTAGCGAATTATGAGTACAGTTCTAGTTGTGGAAGACTCTCGCAGCCAGCGGGAGTGCATCTCGCACCAACTAGCGTGGAGTGGACTCGACGTTATCCAGGCGTCTGATGGTGTCGAAGCACTGAAGAAAATTCAGAAAAACAGTCCCGATCTAGTTTTACTAGATGTCGTGATGCCCCGGATAGATGGCTACAATGTTTGCCGTCTGCTCAAAGCCAACCCCCAAACCAGAAATATACCTGTAGTATTTTTAACAGTAAAGGTGCAACAGTTGGCTCTTTACGGAGGTATAAAACTTGCAGAAGCATACATTGGCAAACCTTGGCAGCCGAGAGAACTAATTGGCACGGTAAAACGAGTGTTACTGGGCGCTAAAAATTGGGCTGACAGCGCCTCTGCGGATGCCTGGACTGAATACGGTGTTTTAAACCTAAATTTGATTAAACTATACGAATGCCGTGCCGATGCCTGGACAAAATACGGTTTACAAATTACCATGTTTTACGAAGATGCTCTTGCTGCTTTTGAGCAAGCATTGCAGATTAATGCAAATCACTCGGATGCGACTAAATACCGGGCTAATCTTGAAAAGGACTGGGCTATTTTGCTGCAAAAGTTAGACCAAACTAAGCCTTGTCACGTTTGTCACTATTACTATGGTAAGGACGGGATAAACTGTGCCTTATATCCATTCGGCCCTCCTGAAGAAATGTGTCGCGATTGGGATTTTAAGTAAGTTGCTAGTAAGAAGCATTAATTAAACCCCTGCGAACTAAACCAGAACAATCGATTCCGAATTTGTTCTCGCCACCCCAAACATATTTAGTTCCTTCGTAGTAATTGAGTTCTTGTACGTAGGCTTCGCGCAGAGTGCTTCCCTTGACCTCGTAACCGGGCAAGATAGTTATGCCGCTAACGATCGAAGCTAGGCAAATGCAGCATAATCTAATAACTTTTCGATTCCAGAATAAAAATATAGCTCCTAGCCAAAGGAAAAAACCAAGTATGACAATTGCTAATCGAAAAATGCCATAGCCGATCGGGTACAGAAGTAATATGATGAACAGAAACAAAGCCCAATTCCACAAGACGAATACGTAACGCCGCTTGACTTTTGTAAATAGCATTTCTGCTGCTCCAGTATTCTATTAAACCCTTGTCATCAATGTCCTAGAGCTAAGCGCCGTTTCATATTCGACTTTGCAAATGAGTATTATTAATCACCTAAATGTTCAACACTTGAGCTGTTCGCACATCCGCTGCTCTAACCGTTCTAACAATGTATTCACATCCGTGGCAGCTTGCTCAAAGCAAACTGGTGGTGGGGGTTCCGGTTCAAACTGAACTAGCTTGATTTGAGCGTTTCCTATGCCGATAAGGAGAACTTCTTGTTTGGGATTATGAGCATCCAAAATTCCCAAGATCTCCTGAAGCTGGTTATCAACTTTGTGATTGAGTGCTTCAATAGCTGGTCTGGCACAATAGATAAAATGCGGCTTTGGTTCGAGATCGATCCCCAGAGTATTATTGTCGCTCTCTCCTCGTTGCACAAATAATCCCCAAGCTAAAGCAGCCAATTCTTGCTGATTTGCTTTGACGAATTCGTTTAACTGGCTTCGCCAGCTATTTTCACCCCGATCTGACTGGGTAGTACTAAACATTACCATTGTCTGCTTTCCGTCGTTGCCAATATCATTTCAAACCCGACTGCACTCGCCACAAGCTAGCATAAATCCCCTGTTGCTGGAGCAGTTCTTCATGTCGTCCCGATTCTACTAATTTGCCATGTTCCATCACATAGATACTATCGGCGTTGCGGACGGTGGAGAGCCGATGGGCGATCGCGATCGTAGTCCGATTTTGGGTAATTCGTTCCAGAGATCGCTGAATAGCCGCTTCTGTCTCATTATCCACTGCCGACGTAGCCTCATCGAGTATCAGAATTGGTGGATTTTTCAAAACAGCCCGTGCGATCGCAACCCGCTGCCTTTGCCCGCCCGATAACTTCTGCCCCCGTTCACCCACAATGGTGTCATAACCTTGTGGCAGTTGCATGATAAAGTCGTGAGCTTCGGCAATTTTAGCTGCCGCTCTTATTTCTTCAAAAGTAGCATCAAAACTACCATAAGCAATATTTTCTGCCACAGTGCCATGAAATAAGAATACATCCTGGCTGACTAATCCGATACACGATCGCAAATCTTTTAGCTTTAGCTCTCGCAATTCGATGCCATCCAGGGTAATTGTTCCCGCTTGAACCTCGTAGAGCCGCAACAGTAATTTTACCAATGTACTCTTGCCAGATCCAGTGGAACCGACGATCGCGATCGTTTTCCCGGCGGGGATGTGGAGGGAAAGATGCTCCATGACTGGCTTGCGCCCATTGTAGGCAAAAGTCACATCCCGCAGCATCAACTCGCCCCGCACCTGAGCGATTGGCAAGGGTCTATCTCCAGTATCAATAGCAATTGGTGTGTCCAAAAGATTCATCACCCTATTGGTAGATGCCATTGCCCGTTGATACTGGTCAAATGTATCTCCCAATCTTGTCAAAGGCCAGAGCAAGCGCTGAATTAGGAAAACTAATACGCTGTAAGTACCCACAGACATTTTGCCGTTAACCGCTTCCATACCGCCATAAAGCAGCAATGCCGTGAATCCTGCCAGAATGATCATCCGAATTAAGGGGACAAAGGCAGCAGAAAGCGCGATCGCACGGCGATTGCTTTGCCGATAACCGTCGCTTTCCATCCCAAGACGCCTTGCTTCGTATTCCTCTGCCGTATAGCTTTTAATCGTCATCATTCCCGACAGATTATTCGCCAACCGACTGTTGAGGAGACCCACCTTTTCGCGTACATCCGCATAGCGGGGGGCAAGTAGTCCCTGATAATATACCGATCCCCAAACTATCAACGGCATGGGCAGCATTGCCATCCACGCCACGCTGGGTGCCAGGATAAAGTAAGCGCCGCCAATAATTATCACCGTTGCGGAAACTTGGATTAGGTCATTGGCTCCCACATCCAAAAAACGTTCTAGTTGGTTGATATCATCGCTGAGGATAGACATCAACCCGCCCGTACTGCGCTCTTCAAAATAGGCGATTTCCAGTTCTTGGATATGGTTATAGGCATCTAGGCGCAATTCGTGCTGTATTTTCTGAGCCAGATTCCGCCATAATCGAGCGTAAGCGTACTCAAATACCGATTCCAGTATCCAAATGATGGCCGTGAGGATGGACAGAATTAAGAATTGCCCAAAGGTATCTTTGACACCCCAACCAGCAATGATGGAATCCTTTTGGTTCACCACGACATCCACGGCAATGCCAATTAAGGCGGGTGGTGCCAAGTCGAAGATTTTATTGAGGATGGAACAGCCAGTTGCCAGCCAAATTTGCTTTTGATAGTCTTGCCCGTAATCAATTAGCCGCTTGAGGGGATGCACGGAACTGGAGCGCTTCCCCCTAGAGGATGATTTGCCAGGAGTGATAGCTTTGATAAATTGTTTGAGCTTGAGCGGAATTGACACTAGATTTAATTTGAACCTACTTTTATATTACCGTTCCTAAAAATGTGCGATCGTTTGGGCAAAGGGAAAGTGCGATCGCACACGCTTGTTGGTTGCTCCCATCGATGGAGTTGTGGAGTGACTCAGTTTATGACTCAATGTTGCGATCCAATCATACGCCCTTCAAAAGGGAGAAAGAAAGGGTTGTGAGGGAGCGATCGCACGGGTGTTGTCAACCCCATATTCCTTGTTTAAATATCTTCCTCTTCTGAGTCAAACAATTCTTTTAGATTGCGCGAATCATGCACTACCCGGAGAATTTCTAAAGTGTTAACTGACGCGCTTGGCGTAATTTTTCTTGCAACTGAGTTACCACTACCTCCCCATCAATTCCTTCCCCTCGTCTGAGTTCCTCAATGGCTACATCCACTTTTTCCCGTGTTTCTTCTACCCAAGTTCTATCCTCTCGATCTCGTCGCTCTAATAATTCTAAAGCCGCACTAATTACTTCATCAGCATTGTTATATTTACCGCTGTTGAGTTTTTGTTGGATTAACTCTGCTTGTTCTGGTTTTAAAGTGATGTTCATATTTGTTAATTCCTCGATATAATCGATAATTGTGGTAGATAGTTGAAATCAAAGCCCAGTCGAAACAGCATCTTGACACTCTCCCGTCACAGCTACGCTGTGACGGGAGATTCTTGCTTCACAGAGGATTGCTTTTTGACGCTTGCGCCACCGAGTCTTACACCCTCTCCACAAGCTTGAAATACCGATTGTCCATCGGTATTTGTTGACAGTATCCTCAAACCTTCTTCCCTGATATTCTTTGCTGCGTTCTCATCTCTATCATGGTGGTTTTGGCAATTCGGACAAACCCATTCGCGAACACTTAAGTTTAGTGAATCGTTTTTAAACTTGCAGCAATTACAAAGCTTTGTACTAGGGAAGAATCTGTCAACCTCAACTAACTTCCCTCCCTCTCTTTCCAGTTTGTAGCTCAATAAATTTAGCAACATCCCGAAACCAGCGTCCAATATTGACTTAGCTAATTTGGTACGTGCTAAACCTTTTATACAAAGGTTTTCAGCCACAATGACTTGGTTTTCGTCAACGAACTTTCGTGAGAGTTTGTGCAGGAAGTCAAGTCTAGTATTAGTGATTTTTTCATGGACTCTAGCCACCCTCTTAACTTGTTTCTTACGGTTGTTAGAGCCCAGATTTTTTCTAGACAAAGATTGTTGCCTTCGTCTTAACCGTTTGGCATATTTTCTTGTCGGTTTGATTGGATCGACTTTGTAGTACTTTTCTCCATCAAACACAGTCACAAAACTGGTTAATCCCAGGTCAATCCCTGAAATTTTACCTGTTTTGGCATTGTTAAACTCCTCAGTCTCAAACAAAATAGCGGCAAAATATTTATCTGTACTTGTTTTTGAAACAGTTACAGATTTGATTTGGCAACTTATAGTTTTGGTTAACTTAGCTTTAACAATTCCTAATTTGGGTAGCTTTACACCATTACCTTTAATTGAACAACTTTCAGGGTAACGAATTGATTGCTTGTTATGTTTGCTTTTGAATTTAGGAAATCTAGCCCGATGGTCAAAAAAGTTCTTGAATGCCGTCTCCAGATTTCTTAGTGATTGCTGTAATGTGCCAGCGGTAGCTTCTTGTAGCCATGAGTATTCATCAAGCTTCTTAAGTTGGGTTAAGTTTTTCGCCATGTCGCAGTAACTCAACCTTTTCCCCGTCTCCTGATACTGAGTGGTAGTTTTATTTAGGTAGTAATTCCAAACAAAGCGGCAACAACCAAAGTTTTTGGCTAAGGCTACTTGCTGTTCTTTGTTAGGATAAAGTCTTACCTTTAAAACGTTGAACATCAGTCAATCAAGGCTCAATTAATGCTATTATATGCTTACTGTATGTGAAAAATCAAGGTCAATCCGCATCGGATTCGCTACGCTCAATTTATTAGTAGGTCGCAATTCATCTCCCGTTACAACGAAGTTTAACGGGAGATGAATTGCTCCACTAAGATAGAAGTTAGGCAGTTACAGTAATTCTGATGTCATCAAACTTTTTGTTATACGGTGCCAACGGCTATACTGGTGCCCTGATTGCCAGACTAGCAGTACAGCGCGGACTTCGACCCATCCTAGCGGCACGAAATCCCGATAAGATTGCGCCGCTTGCAACAGAACTCAGTTTGGAATATCGCGCCTTCTCTCTGGATGATGAAGCCGCTGTAGACGAAGCTTTGGCGGATGTGCCAGCAGTACTCCACTGTGCTGGGCCATTTTCACGGACTTCTAAGCCAATGGTGGATGGATGTCTGCGGACAAAAACCCACTATCTGGATATTACTGGAGAAATCGGCGTATTTGAGGCGATCGCATCTCGCGATCCCGAAGCCAAAACCGCCGGAGTAATGCTACTCCCTGGTGTTGGTTTCGATGTCGTACCCTCAGATTGCCTAGCCGCACACCTCAAAAGACGCCTCCCAGATGCCAAGCGCCTTTCCCTCGCTTTTCAAACACAGGGAGGTGTTTCGCGGGGAACTGCCACCACAATGGTAGAAGCTCAGAATAAAGGAGGTTTGGTGAGGCGTGGCGGCGTTCTCACCCCCGTTCCCACAGCTTGGAAAACTCGCATCATAGACTTTGGAGAAGGCCCAATCGAAGCCACGACAATTCCTTGGGGCGATGTGTCCACAGCTTACTACAGCACCGGGATTCCCGACATCGAGGTCTATGCCGCATTTTCCGCTTCCACGCGCAAGGCGATGGTTCTGAGCCGCTATATTGGTTGGTTGCTAGCCTTACCCCCCGTGCAAGAATTCCAGAAGCGCCTGATTCAGAAACAACCGCCTGGGCCAAACGACTCTCAACGGACACAGGGTAGAAGCCTGCTGTGGGGAGAGGTGGAAGACAATGCTGGTAAAAAGTTAGTTTCTCGACTACAAGGCCCGGAAGGTTATACTCTAACAGCTATGACTGCTTTGGCGATCGCGCAAAATGTCCTGGCTTTCCAGGTGGATGTGGGTTTCCAGACCCCATCAAAGGTTTATGGAGCCGACTTTATCCTAGAAATCGAGGGCGTCGTGCGAGAAGATTTATAGCAAAGTGCTGAGTGATGAGTGCTTCTGGAGTGCTGAGTGAGGAGTCCTGAGTGATGAGTGATGAGTGATGAGTCCTGAGTCCTGAGTAAGAATTCTCTCTCTTCCCCTCTTCCCCTCTTCCCCTAGCCCCTTTGCCCCCTCCCCTAGCCCCTCTTTCCCTACTGTCGATCGAATTATGAGTATCTTTACACTGCAATCGGTCAAAAAAGACTTTGGTATCAAGGAAATCCTCAAAGACGCCTACTTTAGTCTCAATCCCACTGATAAAGTCGGACTGATTGGCACCAATGGTTCTGGCAAATCCACTCTCCTAAAGATGATTGCCGGTCTAGAATCGATTGACAGCGGTCAAATTTTAGTAAATTCTGGCACTCGCATTGTCTATTTGCCTCAGCAACCGGAGTTAGATGAAAATCGCACGGTTTTAGAGCAGATTTTTACTGATAGCGGCGAGCAAATGGCTTTAGTCCGCGAGTATGAGGAACTTTCCGATAAACTAGCGCACCATCAAGAAGATAGCCAACTCATGGCTCGTCTATCTGTGGTCATGCAGCGCATGGATGCTACTGGCGCTTGGGAAGTAGAAACTAATGCTAAAATTATCCTCACCAAGTTGGGGATCGAAGATTTCGACGCTCGGATTGGCAGTTTATCGGGAGGATACCGCAAGCGGATTGCACTAGCAGCTGCTTTACTTTCTGAGCCAGATGTGCTGTTGATGGATGAGCCGACAAACCATTTGGATGCGCTATCTGTCGAATGGTTGCAAAGTTACCTGAATCGTTTTCGGGGCGCGATTTTGCTAATTACGCACGATCGCTATTTTCTCGATCGCGTCACCAATCGCATCGTCGAAATTGACAGAGGCGACCTCTACACCTACGATGGTAACTATTCTTATTATCTGGAAAAGAAAGCCCTCTCTGAAGAATCTGCCGTCAGCAGTCAGCGCAAACATCAAGGCGTATTGCGTCGTGAATTGGAATGGTTGAAGCGCGGGCCAAAAGCTCGCAGCACGAAACAAAAAGCCCGCATCGAACGCATACGCGATATGCAGGGTACTGAGTTTAAACAAGTTCAAGGAAAAGTTGATATAGCTACCCCTGGACGTCGCATTGGCAAAAAAGTTATCGAGATGGTGAATATCTCTAAAGCCTACGACGGACGCACTTTGATCGACAATTTCACCTACAACTTTAATCCAGAAGACCGCATCGGTATTGTTGGTGGCAACGGTGCTGGGAAATCGACTCTAATGGATATTATTACAGGTCTAGTTCAACCTGATTCAGGTCGTGTTGAGCTTGGTTCTACAATTCTCATCGGCTATTTCGACCAGCATTCTGAAGCATTGCTCGCGGCGATGAACGAAAATCAGCGGGTAATTGACTACATCAAAGAGGAAGGAGAATTTGTCAAAATTGCCGATGGAACTCAGATTAGCGCCTCGCAAATGTTGGAGCGTTTTCTGTTTCCTGGCAATCAGCAATATGCACCCATTAATAAGCTTTCTGGCGGTGAAAAACGGCGTCTGTTTCTATTACGAGTTTTGATGAGTGCGCCTAATGTGCTGATTCTGGATGAACCTACCAATGACTTGGATGTACAGACGTTGGCGGTGTTGGAAGAATATTTGGAAGATTTCAACGGTTGCGTAATTGTAGTTTCTCACGATCGCTATTTTCTCGATCGCACTGTAGATACTATCTTTGCTTTAGAGTCGGGAGGGAATATTCGCAAATATCCCGGTAACTACTCCGTTTATCTGGATTTCAAAAAGGCAGAAGAAGACGCATCGCCCAAGCTAGAAACAAAACCTAAAGAAACTCGTTCCAAAGTTAGCGAACAGCAATCTAATAATAACAAGCCCCGCAAGCTTTCCTCTAAAGAAAAGCGCGAATTTGAGACGCTTGAAACTAAGATTGCCCAGATGGAGGCCCAAAAATCAGAGGCCCAAAAAGCGCTTTACAATGCTCCTCCAGGAGAGGTCACTAAGGTGCGCGAACTATACCAGCAGGTGGAAGCTTTGACTCTAGCTATTGATGCGGCGACTGAACGCTGGTTGGAATTGGCTGAGATGGCATCTTGACAAAACGTAAAACCTTAACTTTAACACAATCTTGCCATCCGTTCCAAAACCTACAATATACCCTTGACGCTGCGATCGAACGTTGGTTAGAACTGATTGAGGTGATATAGATCGATCGCCTCCCGCCATACTCGATCGTCGCCCCTACCATTGCCAGACATCTCTCCCAATGAGGCACTTCATTTCTTTGTGGCGATATAATACACTCAGTTATATACCGTCATCTCCCGTAAGGAGTAAAAAAGAAAAAATTACAATCTTTTAATGATTTAGAGGTCAGACAATAAGTTATCTTGTGCTTGGAGCTAAATAAAACCCAGAGGATTGAATATCAAGCTGAATTAACATGAGCGTTTATCTTTGTCAAGCTGCGAACAGCTTTGACACTTTACACTAAATCCTGGCCCTAAAATTTTCTACATAAGGAACCTCATCGTGTCCAAAGCAGCCATGTTTGATTAGGTAAAACTGTGTAAATTGCCACTTAAAAAAGTTACTCTTTACTGAGCCGTCCCAATCTGAAGCAATGCCATAATACAGGTGGACTTTTTAGCAAGCGAACATACCCAGGAGTTTGTTTGGCTTTGCCAAAATAGCCTATTTATGGAAAGATCAATTTAGACAAAAGTAAGCAAGGCACTGATGGAAATTTTTTAATCGATCCAAGGTAGATATGGTCGAGTTAGTCTTTAGATTTTGTTAAAAAATGTTTAATTAAAGGAGGAGAAATTAAATAATGTTAAGATTTTGTAAGTCTTCTAGAAGGTGTAATTTAATAAAGTTACTCTCGGCATCATAATCTAAAAAAGCGGCTGCTGTTGATTGGACATCTCCAAAAAATCTTGTAGAGACGTTTCATGAAACGTCTCTACAAGGAGCCAAGGCATTAAGTAAACGATGACATTAGAATGTAACTGTAGGATAGAAAATGGCATACTACTACAAAAACGCGGTTTTAGAAGATAAAGACCTGCAAAACGCTTTAAAAAGCCTCAATCCCAAATTTGGTGATTTTGTTACTCGCGTAGCAGGCGAAGTATGGGGTCTACCTTTGATTGACCAAAAAACCAAAGCTATAATAACGATCGCAGTTGACGTTGCCAATCAAGATCAAAAAGGCCCAGGCAATCCTTTTGGAGCCCATATAGATATGGCGCTCAAGCAAGGAGCCACCCGCGAAGAAGTCGAAGCCGTGCTTTTGTTCTTATGCGTTTATACTGGATTCAATAAAGTCGCCAGTTGTTTCGGTGCGCTCAACGAGTTTTTTGATAACGTAAATCTTCAACAATATCCACCACCAAGGACAGCAACAATGGTGAAAACGGCCAACCCGATTTTGGATAATCTAGCGCTGCAAAAAGATTTGAAAAGCGTTAACCCCCAATTGGGCGATTTCAGTATTCGGGTAGTTGGTGAAGCCTGGAGCCTACCATTAATTGACATTAAAACCAAGGCTTTAATCGCCCTCGCAGTTGATATTGCCAATCAAGATCATGTCGGCCCAAACAATCCTTTTTCACTCCATTTAGATATCGCTTTTCAAAATGGAGTAACTCGTGAAGAAATCGAAGAACTGCTTTTGTTTTTGTGCGTTTATACTGGATTCAACAAAGTCGCAGCCGCCTTCGGATCGCTTAACGAGTATTTGGCACAAAGGAGAATTTAACAAGCACTAGCATTGGACAAAGGAAAACAAGATAATGAGAAAGGCAGATTACGCCGTTCGCGATGAAAAAGGAAAAGTCGCCTTCTACGTTCTCCTGTGGAAACGAAAAGGCATCACCTTACAACTTTTCGATGACTACTGGAGAGACGTTCATGGCCCGGTCTGCGCCAGACTACCAGGACAGTACCAATACTGGCAATTTCACCTAGCACACAATCAAGGTGGTATTTGGCCGCAAAATAATGGCATAAATTACATTACTGCGGAAGAAGATCAATTTGATGGCATTGCCGAACTAACATTTGAAACAGAACAAGACCGTCAGACATGGTTTAAAGCAGCAGCTATACTGATGGACGACGAACACAACTTGTTCAGCAAAGCGATCGGCTATAACAGCAGTCCCGGTAACTCCAAAACCTACGCTGACGGCATCCCCACAGGCGATCCCAACGGTGTATTGGGGATCTTAAAGTTCCACGTCCTAGTCGCCAAAGCCGATGGCATCAGCGTCGAACAATTTCGCTCCTACATGAAAGACACTTTTGCGCCAACTGTGGTGCAAAACGAGTCAGTCCTCAAATTCCGACTCCATATATTTGATGAAGTAGACAACTCGCGTCCCGACGCGGCGGGAGTAGTTCATTACGAACCGCCTCAGAAGCAATATCAAGCCGCCTTTGAAATTGCCTTCTCTAATCCCCTGGAAATGGAAAAATTCTTTGCCTCCAAAGAGTACGCTACTGCCGTAAAAGACCAGACAAAATACGTCAAAAATATCTTCCCATTTCCAGAGCGAACAGCTTACACATTTGTCTACGACAGCAAGATGACTTTAGCCGGTCAACGCAGTTCTACTGTTGCGGATTTAATCGTAAGTATAGGCGCAACCAATCAACTGAGAGACGACATAGTTTCTCTGATGCTCGACCAAAAACTTATCCTTTCACAACCAAACGGTTCTACTAGCAGCACAACACAAACTATGCAAGCAAATCAAACCAGCAAACAACCACTGAACAAACGAGTTAATTTCTACAAAGATTTGTCAGCCGATTATTCTCGGCCTGGACTTGTTAGTTCTTATGTGGCTAAAAAACTGATCGAAGATGCCGAAAGGTTTGTGGCAATGAAAGAAAGGACATTGCCAGAACTTGGCCCTTATTATACGCTCCAACAAATCGAGCAAGAAAACAAAGATTGGTGGCCTACTCATTGCGAAGCATTGAGACAGGGACGCGGTGATATTTTAACTGGCGAATATCGCGAGGATCTCGTTTATCTCTGTCAGGATGGCCCTTATTTCGGATTGGAACAACAAAAAGAGCGCGAAAAACATTGGTGGGCGTTGATTGCTCAGCCTGGAGTAACCATGTGCTGGCCGATCGTGATGTTTCACGGTGAAGTTACGTATTTTGAATGGAAGTGCGTAGACGATGCTACCAACGAAACACTGGCCAAAGGAAATGTAACTTGGGTTCGACGCGGACACCGAGGCGGGTGCCACCTAAAAACCGAGCAGCTAACATTCTACCGCGATGTTTTTGCACCTAACGAACTAATCAGGTTGATCACCACAGGTTGAGATGACAGAGAACAAAGAATACCAAAATGCAGTTCTCGACGATCAAGAACTTCAGGCGGGTTTAAAAGGTGTCAACCTGAAGTTCGGTGACTTTGTTACTCGCGTAGCAGGCGAAGCATGGGGGCAGCCATTCATTAGCCAAAAAGCCAAAGCTCTAATTACGATCGCAGTTGATATTGTCAACCAAAATCAAAAAGGTACTGTCAATCCTTTGCGATCGCATATAGACATGGCTCTCAAGCAAGGAGCCACCCGCGCCGAAATCGAAGAACTGCTTTTTTTCTTGAGCGCTTACACTGGATTTAACAAGGTCGGAGCTGCCTCCGGTCTAGTTAAAGAATTTTTTGAGGAAACGAGCGTTCCCCAAAGTAAAACTCCAGTTAGGCAGGTTGATTATGCCAGCCGCGACGAAAAAGGAAAAGTCGCCTTCTACGTCCTCTTGTGGAAACGAAAAGGCATCACCTTAGAACTTTTCGATAACTATTGGAAAGACGTTCATGGCCCAGTGTGCGCCAGACTACCAGGACAACACCAATACTGGCAATTTCACCTAGCACACAATCAAGGTGGTATTTGGCCGCAAAGTAATAGCGTAAATTACATTACTGCGGAAGAAGATCAATTCGATGGCATTGCCGAACTAACATTTGAAACAGAACAAGACCGTCAGACATGGTTTAAAGCAGCAGCCATACTGATGGACGACGAACACAACTTGTTCAGCAAAGCGATCGGCTACAACAGCAGTCCCGGTAACTCCAAAACCTACGTTGACGGCATCCCCACAGGCGATCCCAACGGAGAAGTAGGCGTTCTCAAATTCCACGTTTTAGTCAGAAAAGCCGATCGCGCCACCGTCGAAGAATTTCAGTCTTACATGAAAAACAGCTTTGCACCAGCTGTTGTTCAAAACGAATCAGTTCTCAAATTCCGACTGCATATATTTGATGAAGTAGACAACTCGCGTCCCGAAGCGGCGGGAGTAGTTCATCACGAACCGCCCCAGAAGCAATATCAAGCCGCCTTTGAAATTGCCTTCTCCAATCCCCTGGAAATGGAAAAGTTTTTTGCCTCCAAAGAGTACGCTACTGCCATAAAAGACCAAGCAGAGTACGTTAAAGACATCTCTCCATTTCCAGAGCGAACATCTCACACATTTGTCTACGACAGCAAGATTACTCTGGCGGGACAACGCAGTTCCAGGGTGGCAGAACTGATCCTAAACATAGGCGCAACCAATCAACTGAGGGACGACGTAGTTTCTATGATGAGCGGCAACCAGAATAGTAAGAAAAGCTTAGGTCATTACTTGCAAGGAGTGCAACACTTCGGTATCACAGTTGATAATATGGCAAAAGCCATAGAATTTTACACCGAAGTGTTAGGGGGAAAAATCGCCATTAGCGGCGATGGATTTATTGGCCCAGTGGTACACAATACTCTCTTCCAGAAGGAAGATATTGAGGCAATTCAACGAGGTATCGACCCCAGAGAACTTGGCGTAGCAGACTTAAGAGATGGGACGAAAGAAGCTTTGGACGTTAGGTTCATTTCCTTTGGCAACACCGTAATAGAGGTGATACATTTCAGAGATGCTAAATTGAATGTAAATGCACCTAACGTTTACCAAAAAGTTCCTTCCTGCGTAGGTTTCGCGAACGTACCCCACATCTCTTTCCACGTAAAAGATGATGTGGATCTCAATATGTTCGCCAAAATCTTGGAAGAAGAATGTCAAAGCCGAGGGATGACAGGCGTCATTTGTAACCGAATTATTCACGTTAATTCGGAAGAAGAAAGAAGAAAAGTAGCGCTCAAATACTACGCCAACAAATTCTGGAACGAGCCTGAATATTTTATCGAAGGATACTCGGATGCAGAATTTGGCGACTTTCACGGTTGGTCGCTGTTTTATTGTAAAGGGCCAAACGGCGAACAGCTGGAATTTAACCAAGTAACTCGCAAAGCCAATCAAATGTTCCGCAGAGCGCAAAAGGAATATAACGAAGCGCACGGAACAAGCTTCCCTTGGGCTTCAGATACCATCACAAAACCCACCTCCGCTTGGCTAGGATCTCATACCATAAAAGAACCTACGATCGCAACGCAGGAAAAAGCTATGACAAGCGAAAGATTTCCCGGACAGCTGACACAGATAGTCAAGGAAATGTTCAAAGCAGGCGAATCCATGAATGTTGACAATTTCGTCAAGTTCTACACCGACGACGCCCTCTACCAATTTAGTAACTTCCCAATTGTATACGGCCCTAAAGGAATCAAAGATGCTTCAACAGCTTTCATTCAGACAGTTGAGGCTTTATATCACAAAATCAAGCATATTTGGGAAGTTGGAGCAGACACGGTAATCTGCGAAATGGAAGTTACATACATTCGTTTTGATGGCAAAGTGTTTACGCTTCCCTGCTGCGACACCATCCGCTTTAAAGGAGACAAGGTTAGCGAATTGCGGATCTATATGGACATCTCTCCTGTCTTCATGTCTTAAACTTTTCAACAACTTTCAAATCCACTCTGTAACTTTAGTTGGTAAAGTGCTACCAACATTTACACTGAAGTCTTTTAAAACCTATGCTTTACGCCACATGGAGCGCTCCTGTTAATGCCTCGCTAGAAACAATATGGAATCATTTGTTGGATAAAATGGAAAATCCCCACAAGTATATTCCATATGAAGTTGAGTTTTATAAGGTCTGGGAAAAATACCCGGATGGAGGCATTCTCCGAGAAATAAAAACCTCGGAGATGCACATGAAAGAAAGAACCTATGTGAACAAAGAAGAAGGTTCGGTAACATTCCATCTGGTAGATCACCCGATTTTTACAGGCACGATCGCTAACAAAGTAACTTCCCCTGAAGTTCACAAATCAGGGCCTGTGCCGATAGTCACTTACACCATTGACCTCAAGCCTAGCAGCAACACAGCAGAACAACACCCGGATGCTAAGTGGTTTATTGAAGCTGCCAAACCAAAAAAGATCCAAGGCGCTGTTATGCAGCTCAAAAGTATCCTAGAGGGTGAAAATACCAACAATCAAGCACCCGTTCCATCTGCATTAAGACCGCCAGCAACCACGACAGCAGGAAGTTCGGGTGAAATGTCAAATCTGGTCAGACAGCTGTTCAAAGCTGGCGAGTCGATGAATATAGACAACTTCGTCAAATTCTACGCCAATGATGGGTTGTACCAGTTCAGTAATTTTCCGATCGTATATGGCCCCCAAGGCATCCGGGAAGCTTCAGGTGAATTCATCAAAACGGTTGAGAAAGTAATCCACCACATCAAAAATATGTGGGAAATTGGAGAAGATACGGTGGTTTGCGAAATGGAGGTTACCTACATCCGCTTTGATGGCAAGGTGTTTACGCTTCCCTGCTGCGACACCATCCTCATTAAGGGCGGCAAAATTCAGGAATTGCGGATTTATATGGACATTTCTCCTGTCTTCGCGGCCTAATTACTCTAGTTAGTTGCGATCGCATTCCTCATACCAGTTTACCTCTGCACGATTCCCAAACAAACTATACAAACCTACGGAGGATTTATGTCAATAGAGAGATTTCCAGGCGTAATGTCAGAAATAGTGAGAAAAATGTTCGTCGCCGTCGAAACCAACGACGTAGACAAAACCGTCTCCTTTTTCAGTAAAGACGCATTTTATAAAGTCGCCAACAACGATCCTGTCTACGGACACCAAGGTATTAAGGACTTAGCAGGTCCTGTCATGCAAATGTTCAAGAAAGTTTCCCACGAGATCAAAGCCATGTGGGAGTTGGGAGGCGATACAGTAGTATGCGAAATGGTGCTTAGTTACACCCGCCAAGACGACAAAGTTTTTAAGCTTCCCTGCTGCGATACCATCCGATTCGACGATAACAACTTAATTCGGGAACTGCGAGCCTACCTAGACCTTAATCCTTTATTCGCCAAGGATGAAGAACCAGTTGATACGCAGTCCAACTTGGAGTTTATCAAAGGGTTGTACGCGGCATTTAAACGGGGCGAGATCCAGCCTTGGCTAGACGCTATGACAGAGGAGAGTACTTGGGAATTAATTGGCCCAACAGAAATCCCCTTGTGCGGTTTGCGTAAAGGCAAAAAGCAAATACTAGACTTCCTGCAAACGCTGGTTACTACACTTGAAGTTAAGAATTCCGTACAACACAAGTTTATCGCCGAAGGGGATACGATCATTGTCCTGGGATACGTTCACAGTATGGTGAAGGCTACTAGCATAGACTTTAAGTCCGACTACGTTCATATCCTCACCGTCAAAAATGGCGTATTGTTGAGCTATCGCGAATTCCTCGATAACGCTCAATTATTAGCAGCCTATAAGGGGCGCTAGTATAAGATGGACTAGAGGCTAGTGCCGCTACGCGGAAGTCAAAAGTCAAAAGTCAAAAGTCAAAAATCCTTTGAGTGTAAGGCATTTAACTACTTCTGAACTGGTGGATTATTTCTGCCGCGCTGCACTAGAGGCTAGAGACTAGGGGAAGAGGCAAGAGGGAAGAAACAAGGATAATACTCAGTTATTAGCAACCTATAAGCGGCGTTGATTGGTCAAAAAATGTCAAAAAAGCTTCCAGGAGACATAGCAAAAATAATCAAGCGTTGGCTGGAGGAAAGCAACTCTGCGGATGAATTCGCATCTATTTTTACTGAGGACGCAGTATACCAGTTTGGCAATACTGAACCTACAATCGGACGTTCTGGCATTCGCGATTCTTCGGTTCTTTTCCGCCAGAAAGTGAAAGCCGTATCTCACAACATCAAATCGATCTGGGAGACGGGAGACACAGCGATTTGTGAAATGGATGTCACCTACACCCGTCATGACGGTAAAGTGTTTACGCTTCCCTGCACCGATGTCATCCGTATGGAAGGCGACTTAATTCGGCAACTGAATATCTACATGGATATTACGCCGGTATTCGCCCCATAAAGGGGTGTAGCGATAAATACAAAAAGCTAAGAGTCGCGACGCAGCAAAGACCGATCGAGAAACAAATTTCTGGCGAGTCAGATTAAGAAAATGAGTGCAATTGTGACAGCCTCCCAGTTAAGTGCTTTAATATGAAATCCTACGATGCCAAATTTGTAGGGTTTTCGGTAAGCGCGTAACTTAATCCCTTGATATAAGGAGTTAGGATATCATGACAGATGAGATCAAAGGAAAAATTGGTGTAATCATTGAAGAACACTTCGATCCCACGGAATATCGCCGCTTCAATGAGTACTTTCCTCAACAAGGATATGAAGTCGAGTACATCTCTCATTTGTGGGGCAATAAAGAATTAACCTTTGGCTCCAACCCAGAGAATGACAAAGTAGAATATCATGCGACTGTCAGCACAGAAATTAACGATATTGACCCGGCTGATTATAAAGGCATTATTTGCATTGGTGCCTATGCGATGGATCGGTTGAGATATCAGGTTAATGTGAAAAAAGGTGAGAAAAGTCAAGCTCCGGCTGTAGCTTTTATTAGAAAAGCTATGAGTGCAGAAAATGTGAAAATAGGCACAATCTGTCATAGCTTGTGGCTTTTATGCGCCGATTCCGATTTACTCAAAGGTCGCCAAGTTACTTGCGCCCACAACATTATTTGCGATGTTGAAAATGCGGGTGCCGATGTTGTCTATGATGGTGACATAACTGCCGATCTGGTTATAGATGGCAACCTAATTACTGGCAAGCATCCCGGCGTTGTAGATGAATTCATGGATGCTTTTGTAGCCGAAATTGAAAAGTAGTAAGTAGCGTAGGTAACTGATAAATTTTGATGTGTTGATTAGCCGTTAACTGCTTTGTTAAAACATCCAGGAGGCAACCCCAATGGATCGCATGAGTTTTTCATTTTCGGATACGATCGGTGGGTACGTGACCCACTTTAATCGCCAAGAAAAATGTTTCGGCATTAAAACATCAGATGGACGGGAATACACGGCGTACTTGACCCCGACTGCATGGGGTCGGATTTCCCAAAATCTAGAAGAATCTTACATTGATGCTACCCAACGGCTCGGCGAATTATTAACCCCCGGTCAGCACGTATTTGCCTATGGTGTTTTCTACCCGCAGGCAGACGGACATAAGTTTGACGTCAAGTCATTTGTATTTCCGGGTGAAGCTCCTGACAAATATCGCCATGAAGAACCGGATTGGTGGCTCAACCAGATTCGATCGATCGCAGACTCTTACCTAAAGTGGCAGTTTGATTATCCTCGTGAGCCGATCGATTACCGGGAATACCGCACTTTCCTCAACCTATCTGGCGGTAAAAAGCGCGACGATTATCTGCAAGAAACTGACACCGTTTCTCGACTGGTTTATGGTTTTGCCTCAGCTTATCTGATGACGGGGGAAGACCGCTTCCTGGAAGCCGCTGAAAAAGGTACAGAATACCTGCGGGATCATATGCGATTTTATGATACCGAAGAAGATTTGATTTACTGGTATCACGGCATTAAGGTACAAGGCAATCGGGAGCTAAAACTGCTCGTCTCCGAGTTTAGCGACGACTACGACTGCATCCCAGCCTACGAACAAATCTATGCCCTAGCAGGCCCGATCCAAACTTACCGGATTACTGGCGATCCGCGCATCATCAAAGATGCGGAGATGACGATCGATTTGTTTAACAAATTCTACTTGGATAAAGAGAAAGAAGGCTATTTCTCCCACATCGACCCCATCACCCTCGACCCGCGTGCTGAGTCTTTGGGTCGCAACCAAGGCCGCAAAAACTGGAACTCAGTTGGCGACCACGCCCCAGCGTACCTGATCAACCTGTATCTGGCAACCGGCGAACAGAAATACGCCGATATGCTGGAGTACACTTTTGACACGATCGCAAAATACTTCCCAGACTACGAAAACAGCCCGTTTGTCCAAGAAAAATTCTATGAGGACTGGAGCCACGACAAAACCTGGGGTTGGCAGCAAAATCGCGCCGTCGTCGGGCATAACCTGAAAATTGCCTGGAACTTGATGCGGATGAACAGCCTGAAACCCAAAGATAACTATGTGGCTCTGGCAGAAAAAATTGCCGCTGTCACACCCGCTGCGGGTAGCGACCAGCAGCGCGGTGGTTGGTACGATGTGGTAGAAAGGGTTCTGGGCGAAGGCGAAGAACAACACCGCTTTGTTTGGCACGATCGCAAAGCTTGGTGGCAGCAAGAACAAGCGATTTTGGCCTACCTGATCCTGCACGGGATCAACAAGCAACCCGAACACTTGCGTCACGCTCGCGAGGGAGCAGCCTTCTACAACGCACACTTCCTGGATCATGACGACGGCGGCGTCTACTTCAACGTCCTGGCAAACGGACTGCCCTTCCTGATGGGTAACGAGCGTTTAAAAGGCAGCCACTCAATGAGCGGTTATCACTCAACGGAACTGTGCTACCTGGCGGCGACTTACACTAACCTGTTAATTACCAAGCAGCCGATGGACTTGTACTTCAAGCCGCAGCCTGGGGCTTTTAAGGACAATATCCTGCGAGTATCGCCAGATATACTGCCCCCCGGCAGTATAGGCATTGGCAAAGTCTGGGTAAACGAAGAAGAGTATACCGATTTTGATTCGGACGCCCTGACAGTTAAGCTGCCAGACACCCAAGAACAAGTCAAGGTTAAGGTGCAAATCGTTCCTAAATAAGTCATAGTCATTGGGCATTGGGCATTGGGCATTGGGTGACTGATGACTAATGACCAATGACTAATCAATCGTTCTGGTCAGGGAAAAAAGTAAAGCAACATGGACATCAATATAAAAACGCTTCCAGAAGAAGTAACTGTGGTTGAAATGGCTGGTGACATTGATGCCAGTACAGCATCAGCAGTGCAAGAAAAAGTTTTACCTCTGGCTCAACCAGGGAGCAAAATTATCCTGGATATGACCCAGGTTCCGTATACTTCCAGTGCTGGCTTGCGATTTTTGCTGTCGCTGTATCGGCAGGTAACTGGCAACGATGGAAAGTTGGTGCTAGTAGGTGTTTCTGAACAAATTCAGGACACCATGTCCATCACCGGATTCATCGACTTTTTTACCAGATGCGACACGCTGGATTTAGGGTTAGAAGCACTCAAGTAAGGCAAAAGGCAAAAGGCAATCAAGTAAAAGAAAGCATCTTTTTCTTTCTCTTACTTTTGACTTTTGACTTTTGACTTTTGACTTTCTCAAGGGGTAGGTAATGGTATTTGCGCGAATAGATATTCAACCCACGCATACTTACGGAGACTTCAAGCTGCGTCGTGGGCGTCCATTTCCTTTCGGAGCCACCCTGGTGCCGGGAGGCGTAAATTTCTCGATTTTTTCCTCTCATGCTAAATCCTGTACGTTAGTGCTGTTTAAAAAGCACGCTAAAGAACCGATGGCGGAAATTCCGTTCCCAGACGAGTTCAGGATTGGCAACGTTTTTTGCACGATCGTATTCGACCTGGATTACGAAAATATCGAATACGGCTACCGGATGGAAGGGCCTTTCAACCCTAAAGAAGGCCATTGGTTCGATTCCAGTAAAATTCTGATGGACCCCTACGCCAAGGTGATCGGCGGTCGGGATGTTTGGGGAGTAACTCCTGATTGGAATGACATTTATCACCATCGCGCTCGGATCGTTTTAGACGATTTCGATTGGGAAAACGATCGTCCTCTGGAAATTCCACCAGAAGATATGGTTGTTTACGAAATGCACGTCCGCAGCTTTACCCGTCATCCTTCCTCGCAGGTGAAGCATCCGGGGACGTTTGCTGCCATCCGCGACAAAATCCCCTACCTTAAAGAGTTGGGTGTCAATGCGATCGAATTGATGCCTGTCTATGAATTCGATGAATTTGAAAATTCCCGCCCCAATCCCCAAAATCCAGATGAGTTGCTGGTAAATTACTGGGGCTACAGTACGGTAGGCTTTTTTGCCCCCAAAGCTGGCTACGCCGCTACCGGAAAAATCGGGATGCAGGTTGACGAGTTAAAAACGCTGGTCAAAGAACTGCACAAAAACGGCCTTGAGGTGATTCTCGATGTCGTGTTCAACCACACCGCAGAAGGCAACGAGTACGGCCCGACAATTTCTTTTCGGGGTGTTGACAACAAGACGTACTATATGCTAACGCCGGAAGGATACTATTTTAACTTCAGCGGCTGCGGCAACACCCTGAACTGCAATAATCCGATCGTGCGTAACATCGTGCTGGATTGTTTGCGCTACTGGGCGTCAGAATATCACATCGACGGCTTCCGCTTTGACTTGGCCTCTATTTTGGGACGCGACCCTTCGGGCGCTCCCCTGGCTAATCCACCATTGCTGGAAACCCTCGCCTTTGACCCCATCTTGGCTAAGTGCAAACTGATTGCCGAAGCTTGGGATGCTGGCGGACTCTACCAAGTTGGTTCCTTCCCAGCTTTCGGACGTTGGGCGGAGTGGAACGGCAAGTACCGGGATAGCATTCGCAAGTTCATCAAAGGAGATGGCACGGTGGGCGATATAGCCCAGCGCCTCCAAGGTTCGCCGGATCTCTATGCTTGGGAGGGTCGGGGGCCAGCGACATCCATTAATTTCATCACCGCCCACGACGGTTTTACCCTACTGGATTTGGTTTCTTATAACGGGAAGCACAACGAAGCCAACGGCGAAAACAATAACGACGGCAGCAACGATAACGATAGTTGGAATTGCGGTTGGGAAGGGCCAACTGACGATGCCGGGATCAACGCTCTGCGGCGGCGGCAGATCAAAAATGCTGTGGCTATTCTGATGGTTTCCACAGGCGTGCCGATGATTCTCATGGGAGATGAAGTGGGGCGCACTCAGTATGGCAATAACAATACTTACTGCCACGACAACGAGCTAAACTGGCTGGATTGGACGCTTTTAGAACAAAACGCCGACCTGTTCCGGTTTTTCAAGAACTGCATTGCTTTCCGTAACGCTCACCCAGTACTGAGAAGTAAATATCATTTCAGTAATAGCGATTACATGGGCAGCGGTTATGCTGATATTACCTGGCACGGCACTAAGGCATGGAATGCTGACTGGTCGGCGTCTTGTCGCACGATCGCGATGATGCTCTGCGGCAAACACGCCAAGGCGGGAACGGTGGAGGATAATTATGTCTACGTGGCAATGAATATGCACTGGGAAGGTCTCTGGTTTGAAATCCCAGGTTTGCGAGACGGGATGAAGTGGCACGTTTTTGCGAATACGGGAGCTACTGCACCGAACGATATCTGGTCACCGGGTCAGGAACCTGTGCTGGAAAATCAGCATGGGATGTTGGTGGGCGATCGCTCTGTGGTTATCCTAGTCGGCAAATAACCAGGTCAGTAGTAAAGAAAAATTGACAACTGACCACTGACAATTGACTCAAAACTAAATCTTCAACTCAAAACTTTTCTAACTATGGCTTTTAACGCAACACTGGAAACAAACAACGACACCGCTACGATCACTTTGTCTGGAGAACTGGATGCGAGTACGGCACCTCAATTCAAGGCAGAAGTGGAAAAAGCAGCTACTCAAGGTGCGAAACGCCTCGTACTGATGATGCAAGACTTGGAGTATATGGCTAGTGCCGGTCTGCGGGTGCTGATATTTACTAAGCAAAAGATGGGGGCTAGTGCTGACATCTATGTTGTTGGCGCTCAGGAGATGGTGCTGGACACCATTAATAAGACTGGATTCAATCAGGGTGTAATTATCCAGGATGAGTATAGTCCGCTTTAATAGCAAACCCAGTCAGTTGTCAGTAGTCAGTATTAAAGAAAAATTGACAACTGACAACTGACAATTGACAACTGACAATTGACCACTGATTTTATTCTGTCATCTATGGAACCTCTAACTTTACGGGGCAGTTTAGACTCTTTGAGTTCGATCGCGCAATACATAATGACAGCCGCAGCCACAGCAGGATTGGACAAAAAGGCATCCTATAGGCTGCGTCTGGCGGTAGACGAAATCGCCACTAATATCATAATTCATGGTTATGAAGAGGCCAATATCCAAGGCGATTTAAACTTGCGAGCAGATCTCGACGATGATAGTCTTACCATATCGATTGAGGATTGCGGAGGAGCCTTTGACCCCTTCTCTAAATTAGCTTTAGAAGAATCAAAGCTAAATCTGCCAATGGCAGAAAAACCTATGGGGGGACTGGGAGTTTATCTCGCTATTCAAGGTGTCGATAAGTTCTTCTACGAAAGATTCGGCGCTCGCAATCGCAATACTTTTGTAGTCAATCGTCATCATTGATTGTTGATTGTTCGTTTGGTCACTAAGGACAACTAAGAACTAACAACTAACCCTAACGACTGACTAATAACTAATGACAATTAGCTATCACCAATGAACATAAAAAAAATATTTATAAGCTCTCTAGGTTTCCGCCTGACAGTCTTGATTTTGGCTTCAGTAATTCCTCCTATGCTGATAGGAATATTATTTACCAGTTACCGTGCGGAAAAGATTTTGCGCCAAGATGCTAAGGAGTTGTTAGCAGCTAAGGGTCAAGCTGTGACTAACCTGGTAAACCAGTGGGCCGATCTGTATACTATGGCTTTGCGTAACCTAAGTATACAACCTGATATTATTAGCATGGATGCCCAAAAGCAGAAACTGATTCTGACTAAAGCAGCCAGCGTCTATAAAGATATCACTATTACTACAACTGGAAAAAATGGTATTGCTGTAGCTACTAGCGATAGAATCAAAGATACTCAAAATTACAGCGATCGCGAATGGTTTAAAAGAGCAATACGCGGTCAGCTATTCACTCGCCAGACACTAATTAGTAAAACGACTCGTAAACCGCGCCTATGTATATCTACTCCAATTAGGGCTGAAAAAATACCGCAAATCGTTGGAGTAATGGTGTTGTGTAAAGATCTGGCAACAGTTGCTAACGCAGTCGGTTCAATTACTTTGGGTCAGACGGGTTATGCCTTGCTTGTAGATAACAAAGGTCAGGTGATATCTCATCCGAACCGAGAATTTATCACAGAGCTTAAGAATTTCAGTAATTATGCACCAGTAGAAGTTACCTTAAAGAAAAAACCGGGTTCGAGCGGTTATTTTTCCTTCACTGAGCAAGACGGCGTACAATGGATGTCTTATATTACTCGGCTGAAAAATGGCTGGGGTGTGGTGGTTCAGCAGCAAGAAAAAGATGTTTTACAGGAGGCAATACAGTTTGAGCGGATAGCCATCGGTATGGCAACGCTCGCGGTTTTAGGAGTTGGCGCTTTAACTTGGTGGTTAGCCAGCAGTCTGGTTCGCCAATCGCTTCAGCAATTACTTTGATGGAAACGCTTCAGGCAAGTTTAAAGCTGCATATTGGCGTAGCAGATCAGTTTGACGACATTACGATGTTAGCTGTTAGGCGGGCAAAAGATAGTTAGTAGATAGGTGATAGGTGATGGTTGATGGGTGATAGGTAAAAAATAACTGACTAATGGCTAATGACTAATGACTAATGAAAATTTCCTTAATTTACGCACCAAGAAATCTTAACAATGGAACCATTAACTGTACCAGGAACCCTAGACTCTTTGAAACCGATCGCAGAATATGTGATGGCAGCCGCCGCCGCAGCTGGCTTAGACAAAAAAGCTTCCTATAATCTCCGTCTAGCGGTAGATGAAATAGCCACGAATGTCATTATTCATGGTTATGAGGAAGCGGGGCGAGATGGCAATTTGGTCTTGCAGGCCGAGATTGACGATCGAGTCCTAAAGTTTACCGTTGAGGATACAGCTACCTTTTTCGATGCGACCCAAAAAGCAGACCCCGATGATTTGGATCTGCCCCTAGAAAAGCGGCAAATAGGCGGTTTGGGGGTGTATCTAGCTATTAAAGGTGTTGATAAGTTCCTCTATGAGCGATCGGGAGACCGGAATCGAACCATTTTTATCGTGAATCGATTCACAAGTTGAAACAGTTAGCATAAAAAGTATGAACGATCGCGATAAATCCAAAGAACAGCTGCTAGAGGAATTGGAATCCCTGCGCCTAGAGGTTGCAGAGCTAAGAACCGTCGAAGCAGCTTTCAACGTTCAAAGCGAGCTGCTGGAAAACTTGGTGACTATGGCACGAAGTTCAGCAGAAGGGCAGCTGCTAAAAGCAACCTTAAAAAATACCTTGGATGTTGCCACTAGGTTAAGTGAAGCTGAAAGGGGCAGTCTATTTTTACTAGATAGCAATGGTGCGATCGCTGCTAGTCTCCTGACGCGCAAGAATGCTACGGCGGAAGAAAGTTCTCAACTAATCGGCATTGTCCTTGACAAAGGACTGGCTGGGTGGGTTAGCCGCCACCGCCAAGTAGGTTTGATCGCCGACACGGAACAAGACGATCGCTGGCTGACACTGCCCAATCAGCCTTACGAGGTGCGATCGGCCTTAACTATTCCCATTCTCAGAGGCCAAGTATTGCAGGGCATTCTCACCCTGCTACACTCCCAACCTGGGCATTTTGGCACTAAAGAAGCCCTTCTGATGAAGGCTACTGCCGAACAGATAGCCCTAGTACTCGAAAATGCCGAACTCTACACAAAACTAGATGAATCTCACAGCGCTTTAACCAAGACTAAAGAAGCACTTCAAAATGAATTAGAAAAAGGTAAGCAAATTCAGCGAGAATTTCTGCCCGATAGCCTAGTACAGCCACCAGGGTGGGAAATTGCAGCTTGTTTCTATCCTGCTCGCGAAGTGGCTGGCGATTTCTACGATGCTTTTGAACTTCCCGGCGGCTATGTGGGGCTAGTCATTGCTGATGTCTGCGACAAAGGGGTGGGAGCCGCCCTTTTTATGGCTCTCTTCCGCAGCTTAATCCGACTTTTTTCCGGTCAAATCAGTTTGCTGGAATCAGACAACTTGCCGGAATATCTGTCTGGCGCACCGGAATATGTAGTTAAACTGCATTCCCCCAACTACTCAGCCGAAATCGACGCCCTTAGAGCTGTCGAACTCACTAATAATTACATTGCCCAAACTCACTGGCAGATGGGTATGTTTGCCACAATGTTTTTTGGCGTTCTCAATCCTGCCACCGGGTTGTTGACTTATGTTAATGGTGGCCATGAGCCTCCGATTATTATTGGCTTATCTGGAGTCAAAAAGCGTCTCCAACCCACGGGACCGGCTGTGGGTATGATGCCTAAAATGAAGTTCAAGACTCAGCAGGTTCAGCTTGAACCCGGTGACACTTTAATAACTTATACTGACGGCGTGCCTGAAGCTCGTAACCCTGAAGGCAAATTTTTCACAGAGGCAAAATTGCTGTATCTGGTAGAGCAGCATTGTTCTTGTGCTAATGACTTGCTGGGCAGCATTGAAATGAGCTTGCGCGAACATATAGCCGACACAGCTCAGTTTGACGATATTACTATGCTGGCGGTACGCAGGGCTGAGTAATTATATCGTTTCCGGTTGTGTCTGAATCATCAGGGCTCCAGAGGGGCAGAGGGGCAGAGGGGAAAAACAAACAATTCCGACGCAGACGGATTTGATATACAAATTACTCCCTTCCCGCCACAAGATTATGTAGGGGCGAAGCATTCCGGCAATAATCTGTCGCTTTACACATCAGCTTTCTCACCGAATGCTTCGCCCCTTCCACCATAGGAATTCTTCCAGCAGGAAAGGAGTAAAATTTAACGTAAGTACGGGAGAGCCAGATTTGGTATCAGCCAAATCCCTCTCCCATCTTTTTAATGCTGTTGACAAATTGCTCCTAAGTATGATTAGGTATATCTGCAAGTACAAATACTTAGTAATTATTACTTACTATCAAAAGTTCTCGATTTCTACTCGATTTCCTACCCATTATTTTTACTTTTAAGCTGTAATGTCTCAAATCAAGGCAGTAAATTAACTGTCTAAAGGAATAAAAGTTAATTAATCTTAGGAGAGCTTGACAAAATGCTTGACGCTTTTTCCAGAGTTGTTGAACAAGCTGACAAAAAAGGTGCTTACCTTTCTAGCGATGAGATCAACGGTCTTTCAGCGATGGTTGCGGACAGCAACAAGCGTTTAGATACAGTCAACCGACTCACCGGCAACTCTTCCACCATCGTTGCCAATGCTTATCGGGCTGTAGTTGCCGAAAATCCCCAAATTTTTAATGCTGGCGGTGCTTGCTTCCACAATCGCAACCAAGCTGCTTGTATTCGCGACTTGGGCTTTATTCTGCGCTATGTCACCTATTCAGTGCTAGCAGGCGATACCAGCGTGATGGACGATCGCTGCTTGAACGGTTTGCGCGAAACCTACCAAGCGCTGGGCACTCCTGGTAATGTGGTTGCTTCCGGCATCCAAAAAATGAAAGATGCCGCGATCGCGATCGCAAATAATTCTAACGGGATCACCAAAGGCGATTGCAGCTCTTTGATGTCTGAATTAGCTGGCTACTTCGATCGCGCTGCCGCCGCTGTTGCGTAAAATTTCTCTAGCATAAACCATCCGCTTTTTTAAAGTCTTTTCTCTCAATTTAGGAGTTTAAAACCATCATGAAAACGCCTCTCACCGAAGCAATCGCAGCAGCTGACTCTCGTGGCGCGTACTTGAGCAACACCGAAATCCAAGCTATTTTTGGTCGTTTCAACCGCGCTCAAGCAGGTCTGCAAGCCGCTCAAGCCTTCACAGCCAATGGCAAAAAATGGTCTGAAGCAGCAGCCAATCACGTCTATCAAAAATTCCCTTACACCACTCAAATGCAAGGGCCTCAATATGCTTCTACCCAAGAAGGCAAAAATAAGTGCGTGCGGGACATCGACCACTACCTGCGTACTATCAGCTACTGCTGCGTAGTCGGTGGTACTGGCCCTCTCGACGAATATGTTGTAGCTGGCTTGAGCGAACTCAACAGCGCTTTGGGTCTGTCTCCCAGCTGGTATGTTGCAGCTCTGGAATTCGTCCGCGACAATCACGGTCTGAGCGGTGACGCGGCTGGCGAAGCCAACATCTACCTCAACTATGCCATCAACGCTTTGAGCTAACAAAGCTTTTGGGTCTGAGATATAGGCAATTGTTGATGAAGATGAACAATCGCCTATATCTCAGACCCAAATTTGATTAAAAGGTAGATGGTCAAGCGAAAAATTGGAAGAGAGGATAAAAAATGAGTAGTTTAGGCGTCGAAGAGCGGCTGGGATACAGTTCAGTTGCAGATAAAAAAGTTGAACTCCGCCGCAATTGGAGCCCGGATGAGTTACGTCAGTTGTTCCGGGCGGCTTACGATCAAGTATTTGGTCGCCAAGGCGTATATGCCAGCGAATTGTTTAGCAGTGCCGAAGCTTTGCTGCGTAATGGCAACATCAACGTGCGGCAATTTATTCAGATTTTGGCTCAATCCGAACTTTACAAAGAGCGCTTTTTCTACAATAACTCTCAAGTTCGTTTTATCGAATTGAACTACAAGCATTTGCTGGGACGCGCTCCATACGACCAGTCGGAGATTTCCTACCACGTAGACCTCTACGCTTCTAAAGGTTACGAAGCTGAGATTGATTCTTATATCTACAGCACAGAATACACCAATGCCTTTGGTAATGATGTGGTTCCTTCTTACCGTGGCTTTCAGTCCTTGCCGGGAATGAAGACGGTTGGATTCAACCGGATATTTGAGCTTTTTCGGGGCAGTGCCAACAGCGACAACGCTCAGTTTGGGGGTAAAAATTCCCGACTGCGGCAGCAAGTGTCGATGAATATGGCTAACTCGATTAAAGCACCCTTGTCGGTTGCAGGAAAGTCTTCTGGGTCGCTAGGAGGAACGTTAACCAGTGCTGCGATTCGGGGAGATACGAGGGTCTACAAAATCGAAGCGATCGTGGGTGGAGTTGGCACTAAAGTAGCAGTGCGTCAGAGTAAGCGGGTTTATACCGTGTCTTATGACCAACTTTCAACTACATACCAAGAAATTCACCGTCGTGGCGGTAAAATCGTTAAAATTGAGCCAGCTTAGAAACTGAGATCGTTTCCGCTTGCTTAATTGATTTATTGTTTTGTTAGTAGTTAGTAATTAGTTGTTAATGAGATTGCTCGCTAACAACTAATTACTAACTACTAACAACATCCAGTTGAAAATTCTTTTCTATTACCTTTGAAATTATTTGGTTTGGGAGCCTGCCGGATTAATCCGTGGGATCGATCCTAATAATTCAAAATCCAATCATCCAAAATCGAATGACTGCTACTTCACCTCCTGAGTCGATCCTTTCCCCAAAAGCTGCTGTAGCTGCCTTGCTGGGAGACGATAACCAACTCCGCTATTACGCTGCTTGGTGGCTGGGTAAGCATCAAGTTCATGAAGCCTGCGAGGTACTTTGCTCGGCACTAAAAGATGAGCTATATCGCACGGAACAAGGGGGATATCCTCTGCGGCGTCAAGCGGCAAGGGCTCTCGGTCAACTCAAAAATACTCAAGCTGTGCCTGCATTGCTCCAAGTGCTAAACTGCAAAGAAGATTTGCGTCTGCGGGAAGCTGCAATTCAAGCATTAGCAGCCATTGGCGACTCAAGAGCGGTTGAAGGTTTGCTTGAACTTTTAGAATCGCAGCAGGAGCAGCCTTTAGAAGCTCTGATTGAAGCGCTGGGAACTTTGCAAGTTTGGTCAGTTCATCAGCAAATCGAGGTTTTTTTGGCGCATGGTTCTGAGCGCGTACAATGTGCGGCGGCTCGATATTTATATCTTTTCAGTCAAGAGCCTCGGTACATTGAACGAATTGTTAAAAATCTGACTCATGAAAATATGTATTTGCGCTGGTCGGCGGCATTTGATTTAGGCTCGATCGGACATTTAGAAGCTGCACAGGCGATAATTAATGCTAAAGTTGGCAATAGTTTGAAGCTGTTGAATTTGAAGCGAATTTTAGAAGCGGTGCTGGGTAGCGATCGCTCTAATCAGCAAGACAACGAGAAAACAACTCGCTTATTGCTGAGTGCAATTGATGATTTGTTGATTCAGCTTTGATAAAATCACAATTTAGTTAATTTTGTTTAAATAGCAGTTTAAGGATGAACGCATTTAATAACGATTTAGATACTGCTTGGTTGATTCAGCAGTTACGCCGCGCTTCTACTCCAGTTGATGCGGTGCAATTAATTCAGGCTTTAACGACTAAGAAAACAACAGTAGGGGATGGCGAAGAAATTATTGCTGTTTTGATTGAGATGTTGAGCCATCATCATCCTTCTGTACCTGCGGCGGCGGTGGAAGGACTGGTGCAACTAGGGCTAGATTCTGTAGAACCATTAATCGCTGCCTACCATGCTTCTGTAGATCATGGACTCCAAGCTTACATTGTTCAAGCTTTAGCTAAAATTGGTGACTCCAAAGCCCTGGATTTGTTGCTGGAAGTGGTAGGGGTGGAAGTAGCAAATCACTGCCAGGGTAACGTCCGGCGAGTGGCGGCGAGGGGTTTGGGACGCATTGGCAGTACAGCTAATGACCCGGAAGTTGTGAAGGGTGCGATCGCAAAATTAACTTGGACGTTGCAGAAAACTGAGGATTGGGCCCTGCGTTATGCAGCTGTGGTTTCCCTGCAAGAAATTGCTACACTTGATGCGATCGCGACTTTACAGGCGGCTTTGGCCCAAGAACAAGATAGTGTTGTCCAGGTACGGCTCAAAACAGCGCTTTCAGAATTATAAACTTCATTACTGCTAGCCAGAAACTAACTCGTAGCCTGTTGCTCCCTTATCCAATATTTTGGAGTATCCTAATCTTTCCAAAAAGTCAATAATATTTTTTTCTTCGGGAGAGTTAGCCGTCTCCCAAAACACAGTTTTGATGGCTTTCGCTTCAAACAGCGGTTTACAACTCTCTAGAATATTAATATCATACCCTTCAGCATCAATCTTCAGTACGTCGATTTTTTCTTCATTATATTTATTCAACAAAGACCTTAAAGTCAGCATTGGAACTTTACGAGTATTAGGGTTATTAGCCGGATCTGTTACTACTTTGCTCAGCATAGTGGGGTCTCCCAAAGTGTCCAAGAATGCTACACCATCGCGATCGCCGATACATCCATCAAAAACTGCATATCTCGGCTCATAACTTTTTAAATTCTCATGTAAAAGCTCAACATATTCTTGTACTGGTTCAACTGCGATCGCCCTTGTGTTTTCCTTTTGTAACCACAAAAACGGGTAATAACCAAAATTTGCACCAATATCAACAAAGAGACCTTTCCTTCCTGGCGACAAAATTTCTTTTGTCAGATATTCCTCATAATACCCACTGACTACAAAGAACCGTGCGTGCAAACAATTTGGATTAACCTTTACCTTTTTATCCGGGAATTGCCGAGGTATTCCGTAGGTATATTCAAACTCTAATTGAGAATTTACTGGAAATTCCGAAAGAGTCATCCATGTTAAAGGGAATGCGTATTTAGGAGGTACGAAACGCAGCCAGGACTTAATAAAATTTAAAGCCGTAGCCTTTCCCAAGGATAATTTTAATAACTGCCAAATTAATTGAATTGCTTTTTGTTTGTAATTCATAAAACCCTCTGTAATTTATTTTTGAACATCCAAAAACTTTGCATAAACATCCAAAGTCTCTTTAGCAATTCTGCTCCAAGAGAAAATTTGTGCCACTTCAATGCAGCGTTTAGAGATCTGGGAATAACTCACTTCGTCCATAGTCAGCAGTTTGACTATTTGGTTACTAAACTGTTCGACATCACCGGGAACAATCATAAAGTCATTATCAAAATGACGCAACATTTCTCGTGGGCCTGGAACATTATACGCCACAGTCGGAAGACCGCAGGCTAATTTTTCCAGTACCGCAAAACCAAATCCTTCAATGTAGCTGGGGAAAGCTCCCACCGTTGCTTTGCTCAAAAGTTTTGGCAGTTCCTCACCCTCGAAACGCGGCACGATCTCAATCCAATCATAAGCTGGCAAATTGAGATCGGCCAAAACTGCTTCCGGGCTAAAAGCTGTACCTAAAAATAAAAAGCGCACTCCTGGAACTTCAGCCTTTGTACGCATCATAATTTCTGCCCAATCTCTAGCCCCCTTGCGCGAGCCCCAAGTACCGATGAAAACTACCTGCTTGTTTGCTAAGCGCACTGTAGCAGGCCCAAGCGCTTGAGCCAATGCTTGTTGTCGCAGCAGGGACAATCCGAAAGGAAAGACAAAACACTTGTCGCCCATACCCAGGACATCGCGGACGTAGGCTTGTTCGTCGTGGTTAGGTACGTTGATTAAGTCGCTCTTTTGCAAACTGCGGAAGCAGTCAGGGGTGTCTCGCCTAGATAGCCAAGAACGCAGCCAGTTTCCAAGCAAAGTTTTCTTTGTTTTTGGTGGCCATTTGGTTTTTTCTAGCTTGGCAAATTCCTCATAAAAGGCATACAATCCCACGGAACGGGCCACGAGTAACCCTTTAATTCCCAGTTCTTGCTTAGAAAAAGGTAAATTGCCTTGATGCGCGTCGATAATATCAAAGCGATGAGCATTTGCCTGCACAAAAGTTTTTGCCTTCGTCGAAAAGCTGGGGCGAGTTAATGTTTGCAGAGGAGATGAGGCTGCTTGAGGAAAGGCATCGCAGTAGTCAAATTTCTCTACTTCATGCCCCATTTTCTGAAATTCGTCTGCCAATTCTAGCTGAACTCGCGACCCACCCAAATTGCGATCCCAAGGCATATGCAGCACCATGAGAATTTTTAATTTTTGTTCATCTTTCATAATTTCAGGGCTGTTTTAATAAAAATGTCTTGCTATTTTTTCAATCGCCCAGTCTAAGTAACTTTTTGAGCAATAATTACTAAATCCCAAGGCTTTCCCCATTTGAAATGCTTATCGGCATACCCAAATCCACGAACCAGAAATAGTGGCATAAAACTACGTTTGCCTCTACCAATAACAAAAAATTGCCATTGCCACAGATAAGATAAAATTCTCATCAAAATATGGAAGCAATAAGCATAATGCTTGATTATAAAATTACTCTTTATAAGTATTTCGGAAAGTTCTTCTAGAGTATAACCTTCACGCACGTGTGCTGGATCGTTAGGTGCCGGAGGAGTTGGTACACTTATCAATAAAAATCCTCCTGGCTTGAGAACTCGCGCTAACTCGAAGATGGCTTGACCATCTTCTTCTATATGTTCGATGACCTCCGTGCAAAGACAAGAATCAAAAGTTGCATCTTCAAAGGGAACAGAAGTTAGAGAACCCTGATATGCTTTGTGTCTTTTATCTGCTCTTTGTTGAGGAATAGAAGGCATATCTATATCCAAGTTAACTATTTCAGCTATCTCTTTAAATGACTCCAAAAATTCAGAATACAGACCTTCGCCACATCCTGCATTTAGGCATTTTCCCTTTAACTCTTTATCTGTAACAAGGTTTTTAAATGTATGAGTTTGTATAATTACTCTCGCTTCATCCAACCAACCGGGTCTCAAGTATTGGAGCCAAATTGATTTAACCGATCTTTGTGCTAAAGTTTTGATCATAAACATCCTAAAATATCTAAAATTATTAAATTTAAAAATTGCTAAGATTTAAATTACCCCCGCTAACCAAAACTTGTGTCTAACCGGGCTAACATAATGCCTCAGAGCAATTTTGTTGCCAGCATACTTGTCTGAATAAATAAACTGATCGTCAAGTTGTACAAGAAATTGGCGAGCGCATAATGGTTTCGCTTGGTTGTAGTGCATGGTCAAATGTATCATAGTCTGCTCGGTGAAATAATTAGGAACATCTTTAGACTCGACAAAACGCTTAATTGGTATTTCCCAATTTAAAGGTTCTTGTAATAACATAAATCCGCTATTCACGGGACTTATTTTTTCAAATTCATTATGAATAAAACGCCGATCTAATGCCAAAGCGCAGTCCAGCAAACATCTAGGTTGCCGTTCGACTGACTGAGTTAGGGTAATTAAGCCTTTAGCTCCAGGAAAAAATAAAATATCTGAATCGGCATAGATAGTCGCCTGATTAATCGGGATTGACATTAAAACAGCCAGTTTTTTACCTAATGGATGGCTATCGGCATAAGCATACACGCACTGAGGTAAGTCTTTTTTCAGAATACTTTCCATATCTACCACGTCTACACAAGGACTAATTTGACGTAGTAACTGGCAACTAGCTGGAGAATAAGTGCCATCAGAAATTACGATAAACTCGTCAGGAATACCAACATAGCGGATAAAAGAGCGAATGCTAGCTACCTGTTCGGGTAAATCGCGATCGCATGAAAATGAATAGACTGTTATTTGAACTTTGTAAGTTTGTGGAATCGGTAGTTTTACTATCCAGGGAAGGAAGGAAGTATAAAGGGAACGAAAAAGATGTCCCTGCATTCTAGCTGCACGATAGCCAATATTAACCATAAATTTAATTTGCTTGCCTAAATAGTAGTAAAAATGATTTTTTTGTTTTTTTTAGCCTACACTATATTTTCCTCCTGACAACAGCTTGAATAATTAGTTTCCAAAAAATCGGCCAGCACACAAGGGTAGGTCTAGAAGCTAACAAAGCAATTATCTTAATAGGATCTTGCAATGCTTGACTATAGATCGCAGGTTGGAGTGTCATATAATCTTCTAGTTCTCTTAAAAACCAAAGCCTGGCCAGAGACGGAAGTTTTTTTGACTCAGATAATGCTACTTTGTAATATTCTGCCAAGGCACCAGAATAATTTTGTTCGGTCTTGCTATTTCCGTGATATTTTACTTCCGTCCAAACTTGATTTATATAAATGGTTTTTGGATTTTGAGAAATACTTCTCAGAAAAAATTGATAGTCCATCAAACCATAAAGTTCTTTATATAGAGGAAAACACTTATCAGCTATTTTTTTTGCCACAAACACAGATGGTTGCGGCAATCCCCAAAATAACCAAAACTTAAGGTACTGGTAAAAATCAACAGGAAGGGAATGAATAATTTCTTCCCGACCATCAAGAAATAGGTTACGACAACTTCCAGCAATAAATTCATATCCACTTAAATACAGCTTGCTCACAGTTTGCAAGCAAGTTGTATTTGCATAGGAATCATCAGCATTCAGCCATACAAAAAGATCGCCTGTACAGTGCTGAAAGCCCTTATTGATCGCATCTGTTTGCCCAGCATCTGGTTCGCTGATCCAATAATCAAGATACTTTTCATACTTTTTGATAATTTCAACAGTGTTATCTTTAGAGCCACCATCAATAATGATATACTCTAAATTTGGATAGCCTTGCAGTAATACGGATCGAATAGTTTCTTCAATAAATCGACCGTAATTATAACTAGGAGTCACGACACTAATGCGAGGCCACTCAGAACCATCAGGCATTCGTTCTGATAATGGCTGATTTTCTTCAGTCCAAGGCCATCCGGTTTTTTCTGGGGGTGGAGGAGGTAGATCCTTTAAAGTTAAACTATTAATAATCATCGGCATATTTGACCTATTTTTGCAATAATTGACGATACAATTCAATATATCGGTGAGCCTGTAGTTCGAGACTGTATTCCTGAATAGCGATCGCTCTACACTGCTGACTCATGCGATCGCGTAGATTTTCATCTGACAACAGTTGGACAATCCCATTACGTAAGTCTTCAGTATCCTCCGGTGGGGCTAAGTAGCCCGTGATACCCGGACGAACCAGATCTGGCACCCCACCTATTTTAAACGAAACCATCGGTGTACCGCAAGCCATGCTTTCTTGCAGCACCAGGGGTAGATTATCGGCACGGGTGGGAAAAACGAACAAATCAGCAGCAGAATAGGCAATTGCTTTGAGCCGATCGCCGCTGGCAAAGCCAAGATTCACAGTAGGCAACTCAGCAGCTTCAGCCATTGCTTCACCGCCATCACCGAGAATCAAAAGTACGGTTTCGGCTTTTAACGATGCAGGTAGGCTTTCCAGCGCTTTCAAGAGCAGGTCGTCGCCTTTGCGCGGATCTTTGAGACTGCCAGCACAAAACACGATCACCTTTTTCCTCGTCGGTATGCCGAGCATAGAGCGACATTGTTGTGGATCGAGCGGTTGGTAGATTTCTGTGTCGATACCGTAGGGAATATTATGAATAGGAAAGCGATTGAGCATACTTTGCTTAACTTGCGCGGTCAGCCAGGTACTGGGTGTAACAATTGTTAGATTTGAGCGGCTGTATACCCAGTCTTTTAGCTTCCACTCTATTTTGGTATTATCTACATTAATGCCGGGATAAGTATCGGGGTAAGGACACTTTCCACAGCCTATTTTCCAGCGATCGCAGTCATAACTATAGGCACAATGACCTGTAAAGCTCCACATATCGTGAAGGGTAAAAACTGCTGGTTTTTTGGCTGTCAATGAGGGAATCGCCAGGTAGTTAAAATAGCCGGTATGAAGATTGTGAAAATTGAGTATATCTGTTTTTTGATAAAAGGCGTGTTTAGGAATATCGAAGCTGCTAACCATGTGGATATGGTTAAAGCCAAGACGCCAACTAAAGCGATAAATTTGATCTTCAATACGCTTCTTCCTGGTTACGACAGCGACGCGATCGCTGCTTGTTTTGACTTCTCCGACTAGCAATCGCGAATCAACCCCTTGAGCTAACAAGCCTTGATGGAGTCTGTAGGCTGCGATCGCCGCTCCCCCAGCAGTATCTGACTGATTGATGTGAAGGACATTCATCTCTTTGCTTATTTATTCCTCAAAAATTTGTTTCAATCCAAACATCAATCTCTTATTAATATCTTCTGGAAGCCATCTCAAAATTTTACCTACTGTTGACGAAGGTGTTTTTGGTTTATTTATCCAGGTTTTTGGCATTTCTAGATAAGCAAACATATCTCCATCTATAATTTCTAAATCTTTAAAATAGCCAGCTAGTTCCAATCCATAATCAAAACATTTCATTCCTTTGCAAATTAGCAAAGACTTAAGAGCTTCCTCCAAACTAGGTTTTTTGTCCTGACCGATATAATCGAATAGCCACAAAGCTTCACACCAAAGCGGCTGGTGCTTTCCATATTCAGCTAGAGAATTCTTACGGCAAACTTTGTAAATTTTTGTGTCAAACATCAAAAATCCTTTCGATCGCAGTAATTCATCTATTTGGGCATAAGTGGTTTCTCCTATGTAATTTTCTACAAATCCCGTTTCAGTTTCCACACAAAAAGCATTTTTCAAAAGTAAATCTCCAGACTTTAGAATAGGCAATTCTAACCCTTGAGTGTCAATTTTTATGATGTCAGCCTTCAAACCTTGTTCGCTGGATAATGCGTTTAAAGTCGTACAGAGTACAGAATCTGTTCCCGTTTCTTTGAACAAATCGTGAAAAGAGAAACGGTTTAACCAGTTGTGATTTGGGCGTAGTAACGACGAACAGCCAATTCTTTGGGTCAAGTAGATTGTTTTTGTTCCCTCTTCGCCCCCAATAGCGTAGGGAAGGTATTTCGCTGTCTTATAGGGGTGAGGTAGACTGCTCAAGCGATCGCATTCTTCCGCATTTGGGTCAAATCCTGTATACGATAGCAGCGGAAATAGCTGCTCCCACTTGTCTTCTAGAGACCCACTACAGCCTATATCTACAAAATCAATTGATTCAACTTGCTGAAACGGATTTTTCATGGTACCAAGCATTAAATATTTTCCTTATTCACGAAAACCAAAAATATTCAATATCATATCCATACCTGAGTAAATGTCAAGTTGATAACAAGGCTGAGGAGAGGGACGCATCTGGTGAATATGCAGCCTAAAACCAGCTTTTGTCAGTATATTCAATATAAGGTGCAGAGTTTGAGGTTCATTTGCAAATGAATGATATTCAACAAACAAATTCTCTACATTGACTAATAAATCTTCACAATCTTTTATTACCTCCGTTTCCGCACCTTCAATATCTAGCTTTAGAAAATCCACAGGTTTACTCAAGTACTCACCCAGGCGAACTGTTGAAACTTTGTATTTTTCTTTGTCTTCCTCAAGTTGAATTACTCTTCCTGCATCTGCACCCTCAGACATAAATTCAAGGGTAGTTTCTGACTTCCAAACTGCTTTATTAATTAGTTCAACCTCAGATAAGCCAAACCTATGTACATTACTTTTTAACACATTAAAAACTTTTATATCTGGTTCAAAGGCGACAATGTTACTTTTGGGATAAACTTGTTTAAAGTATAAAACACTTAAACCTATATTAGCTCCACAATCTAAAATAAAGGGATCTGACTTTTTAGTTTTAAACCTGTAAATCTGCTGCTCAAATATCTCTTTATACATAAAAATAAACGAAGCACTATCTACTAATTCTATCTCTTTTCCCAGTATATCACTTGAAGTGTGTGTATAACGCGGTGTCTTTATCAATTTTTGTACAGCCAACTGATATTTTCTGTAATCAGGTCGCAGGAACAACTTACCTAAATGCTTCAAATCCCTTAAAAACATGATATTAATTTTCCTTTGATTGATGACAATCGCCGCCGCACCTGGTTAATTAAAGTGTAGCTTTCTCTTATGTTTTTTCCACCAAATAGATATTCAAATGTGTAACTGTCAGCCTCTCTATGCCTAAATATAAATGGGGGGTGTTTTATTTCGCTGATATCATTTATTGGCAATTGCGCCCAAGGACTATCATAACAGGTATGCGTTCCGTCATTGCCGAAGCCAATATTTGAAATCAGGTTACAGTTAGGAATTATTGTTAGACCATTTTGACACCAACAAGTATAAAGCCATTGATAATCCCAGGTATCTATACCACCATCAAATACAAGGTCAAATATGTCTGTCCAGTATTTTTGTTCGACGGGATCTTCGCAGACTGAATAAATAAAATCTAGCTTTTTGTATTCAGGCCACGATTTCATTTCAACATCATAGTGCTGCCAAGCTCTTCTCCAAGAAGCCCAGCCCCAAATGTGGGTATATTTTGAAAAATAATAACTATACTCAGTCCTGCTATTACCTAACTGAAAATTATCGCCGCTAATCATCATAACCCGCTCATCATTACGGTAGCGATTTAGCATAGTTTCGCAAAAACCAAAAAACGATGGGTCTGGTAAACAGTCATCCTCTAATATAATCGCTTCTTCTACTTCTGAAAAAACCCAATCTAGCCCACTAGACACTCGATATTTGCATCCCCGGTTTTTCTCTGAAAAATTAGTTAATACCTCGCATTCCCAATCTATCTTATCGATAACTGCTGCCCTAGCCTTCTGGCACTTTTCGTCTTCTTCGGGGAAGCGTGGGCCATCTGCAACGATTAACAGCTTTTTAGGTTTCGCTTTAGCGATCGCCTCAAAAACTATCTCCGTCAGAGCAGGACGATTGAATATGAAAAAGGCAATAGGTGTGGATATAGACATAGCTTATATCATTATTATATATTTTCTGTTACACAAAATTACATTTTTCGTGCATTTCCCTGAACCCCAGTTCGCCAATCTATATAATAACACAAATTATTGCCTACTATTTTGTATTCTTCTAATCCCTTCCCTAATACCTACCTTAGCTTTCCAGCCCGGTAATAGGGCTCCTTTGTTCCACGGTACCATCACCTCTCGATTTCGATACGGTCTACCGCCCCATTTAATCGCCACTTTTCTCCCAGTTTCTTGCTCATAGACTTCCACAATTTCTTTTAATTTTAACGGCGAACCTGTCGATACTTCATATTTTTCATGCCCCTGCACTTCTTTACTTTGCAAACGGGACGCGGCGACTATATAAGCATCAACTACATCGTCAACATACACCAGCTCTATCAACTGTTCGCCGGGAGACATGGCCAATTGTTTTGAGTATTTTGCCGTTTTTTCGAGCAGAGTAAATAGGTTTTCTCTGGGATCGTTAGGCCCGTAGGTGTCAAATAGTTTAAGAGTGATTACTTGTAATGGTGTCGTTTCTATATAAAACTGAAGTATTGCCTCAAAAGCTTCTTTGGTCGCAGCATATAAGCAAACCGGACTGTATTCCTTGTTTTCGTAATGCTGCCATGACGTACCTGTGTTCACCAAATAGTAAATTTGATGCGCTACCATTGCTTCAACTAAATGAGTGGCAAAGCTGATATTGCTCTCCAACATAGGCAAAATATCGGCTGGTGTATGTTGCGCCAGACATAACGATGCTAAATGAAATACCACCGTGGGCCTGACTGCTTCAACAATGGCAAACAATCCCTCTGTCGTGCCATCATGAGTATGGATAGCGATGCTATCTCGAAGACGCTGTAGATGTCCCAGTGTAGAGCTTGGACGGATAACTATATGTACCCGCCAGCCTAACTCTACCAGCTGATGTGTTAAGTGTGACCCTATAAAGCCAGTAGCACCAGTCACTAGGGCAATATTTGATGATTGTTTAGCCACCATGAGTAGCTTCCTCGGTGTAACGAAAGGGACTCCAGAAATGTTTATATGCGATCGACTGGTTTGATTTTACTTGTAAAAGTACAGTTTGTTCGATCGAATCTCTGTTAAACATCATTCTATAGTCTTTATAGACAGCTATTGGGCAGAATCATCGGCTCTAATACATGAGAGGAATTAATCTGAATTAATACAATTTTCGGGAAAAGGTAAGGGAAAGGATGACAAGTTTAAGCAAATGTCGCTAGCTTCGTTCAAATCAACTGCGATCCATCCCTCTAGCCGCTTTTGCGATTCACCCAGTTCAATATTAATTGGTTGACTGCCTTTTATTAAAGTGTCTATGATTTTTATATTACTTATCAAAATTCTTTTCTCTCTTTCTCTTTGGTAAATATAAGCTTTAATTAATTTTATAAAGTCTATAATAGTTTCGGGTAAAATTTTATAAGCAACAGGTTTTAATTTATTTGTCAGTGACATAACGCGCTCCAATTTTGTTAATATTTTCTCAAATGCTTTGTGCAGTTAGCTAGTAGACCACTCTGCCTTAGCTAAAATTTTGCAGTGACTTGGAAGTCCGGGACTGCCTGTACCAAAGAAATCTCCTGCTTCTATACTTACAGAAGCAGCATCTTCGATGTAATCGAGTATTTCTCTATCTGCATCGGATATAAAAATAGAAAATCGGTATAAACCATTCGTTAGGGGAAGATTTTTGATTCTACAGACGATTTGTCCCCGATCAGCCTTAAGCTCAAGATTACTGTTTGTAAAGTTAGTTCTTAATAGAAAAACTATTATATCTCTTTCATCATAAATATCCAGACTGACAACAACGTCTTTAATAATAATTCCTGTGTGATTATGATAGCCTATTTCAAAGTAATAATCTTTGCCTGATTCTAAAGAAACTTCTTCTCTACCTTCTTCGTTCAAAATTCTAAAACTATACGCCCTTACCTTTCCCGAACCACTGCGATCGCGCCTTTGAGACAGCGGCGTCCCTCGTGCAACGCTAAAAGCCTTGTTTAGATAAATCCTACTAGCTTCTTCCGCAGAAGTGTCTGAACATAGAGTTCCAGACTCAAGCAAAATTCCCCGATTGCACAAAGATGTCATAGTGTTCATGCTATGACTAACAAACAAAACAGTTCGTCCGTCTCTGCCAACATCCTCCATTTTCCCTATACATTTTTTTTGAAATCCTACATCCCCCACCGCCAAAACTTCATCCACCAATAGAATTTCTGGTTCTAAATGGGCTGCTACTGCAAAGGCCAGCCTAACATACATTCCTGATGAATATCGCTTTACTGGCGTATCTAAAAACTTTTCCACTTCGGCAAAGGCGACAATTTCATCAAATTTCTTTTTAATTTCGGTTCGGCTCATCCCCAAGATAGCACCATTAAGATAAATATTCTCCCGTCCTGTTAACTCTGGGTGAAATCCGGTTCCTACCTCCAAGAGACTTGCTACTCGTCCTTTGATAGAAATACGTCCGGTAGTAGGTTCGGTGATGCGGCTTAAAATTTTAAGGACTGTGGATTTTCCGGCACCGTTTCGACCTATAATACCAACTCGATCGCCTTGCTTAATCTCAAACGATACATCCTTTAAAGCCCAAAATTCTTCATAAGCTGGGTTGGGAACTTTTTGGCCAAAAGGTTTGAGTAAATTTCGACCAAAAGACTTTGCTCCTCTTACCATTGACTCACGCATAGTGTTGTAAGGCAAGCGCTGCTGATGCCCAATAACGTATTTCTTACCCAGATTCTCTACAAGGATTACTGTATCAGACACGCCCTCAATTCCTACCTAAATTACACTAGCCGACCTAATTTGTCTAGATAGACTTTAAACTTTTTGCTTAGTCTTTCCAAGCAATGCTTTAACTATGCTGCTTTTTGTCTTACCCCTATATTTTTATCCTTCCATAGTTTCTCTTCCTTTATTTTTGGTTTCTAGGAGTAACTTAAAATTGCGATACGTTAAATACCAAGGTACTAACAGATCCAACCAGATAAAGTGGTAATTTTTATTTTGTTTTAAATCTCGATATAGCAGAGATATTAAAACTCCTTTTAAATGCACAAAGTAAGCATTGTGCAAAAACCATTTGAATGTAATATCTTTATAGGTGGGATAGCTAAATCTTAAGTATCTCCAGTACGTATCCAAAATAGAAGGAATACTGTCATGGCGAAGATGGTTAACAATTGCACCTGGTTCATATACAGCGTGGTAACCTTTCTCGTAAATTCGCTTTGACATATCTACATCCTCTCCATTTGTTCTTAACTTCTCGTTAAACCATCCGACTTCTTCAACTACAGATTTGCGTACAAGACTGTTGTTGCCATACATGAACGGAGGGTTATACAAACGATTATCTCCCCAATCTTGAGTCATGTGTACTTTGCGCCATCGATCGGCCCATGACTCCTGTATAGCCTCCACCAACCTACCACCTGCGACGGCAATTTTTTCGTCTTCTTCTAACGAGGCGACTAACTTCTCAAGCCAATGAGAATCAGCTACACAATCGGCATCTAAAGATGCCACCCATTCATTGCTTGCATTCCGAAAGCCTGTATTGCGGGCAGCGGAAAGTCCTTTATTAACCTCATGTTTGATGATTCGTACCGGGTATTGCTCAGCAATTTCCACAGTCCCATCCTGGCTACCATCATCGATCACCAAAATTTCATCTACCGGATAGGTCTGATTTAATATTCCCTCAATACAACGCGCAATATAGTTTTCTACATTGAAGCTGGGAATGTATAGTGAAATTTTTGGCATTTTATCTTTCATTTGGCTAAACTATCTCCTGCTTTAGACTAATTTCTTCTGAGATCCTCCACTAAAACTTGCATTTTTTTGCTTCCGTCTACTTCTCGTTTGTAATTTGAATCTATCTCCGCTCCCTCATACTTTTCGAGTTTGCCCTGTTTTCGGAGAGTATAGAGTGGGGTTCCCTCAATTTCAGCAGTTCCTGATTCTTGGAAGCTATCAAAGGGCAGGGAAGCTATGAAGCGTTTTGTGTCCAGCATTTCCTCCTTCGTTTCTCCCGGTAAACCATAAGTGAAAGTGCCGTGAACAGTCATTCCGATTTGCTTTAACTCGCGAACTATCTGCGCGGCATACTCCAGATCTAGGTGCTTATTGACGATCTTGTCTACCACCCGTTGATTGCCACTTTCAAACCCTAACTTGACACCAAAACAACCGCTTTCTTTCATCAATTTCCACGTTCCCATTTGGATGGTATCAGCTCGACACATGGCTGACCAAGGAATGCCAATTCGAGACATCACTTCGCACATTTTTACCACATGGCTGTTGCCCAAGTTGAATGTGTCGTCATCGAAGTAAATGCACTTGTATTGGAAGCGATCGATTAATTCTCGAATGAAAGCCTCCATGTACTCCGGTGAGTAGTGGCGTACTGTGCGTGTTTTGGTACCGTCTGGGTCGTTACCAGTCATAGCGGCAGGCCATACACAAAAAATACATTTGAATGGACACCCACGACTGCTCCAAATCTGGGCATGAGGTGCTACTTGCCCAACTGGATTGCCGTCCCAATAACGGTAGGCGTGAAGTTCATCAAAATAGGGAAACGGCGCTGCGTTCATTTCTGCTAAACTTAGCAGGTCAAAGTCAATAATTCCAGACTCTCCATTTAGGACACGCACGCTGCCTTTTTCGTATTCACCTCTAATGCAGGCGTGAACGGGATAATTAGTGAGGATTTCTTCAGACTTAATAGTTGTAATCGGGCCTGTTACTACAATTTTAGTTTCTGGCAGACGTTTGTGGATTTGCTCGATCAATAAGCGATCGTGTTCCCAACTCGGTGTGGTAATTTCAATGAATATGTAATCGTATCGTTCCTCTTCTAAGTTTCTAAAGTAACTGTTGTACGATTCCCGTAAAGCGATACTGTCACGGAAACGCACATCATATCCCGTCTCTTTTTTGGCATAAGTTGTGGCGTATCCCATGAAAAATGGGTAAGGTAGGTATTCGCCAAACTTAAAATTATCTGGGCTACAGTTACTCACGTAGGTAAAAGGCCATCGCGAACCTGCTCTTACCCCAACACGCCAGTATTTTTTCCAGAACCAGAGCCTTCCTTCTTTTTTTTCCCACCAAGGTGGGTTGCTAAATAAAACTTTCACGATATTCTTCTCCTTTTGTTAATCTTAAATAAATAGATTTTTTTGTTTCCGTTCAACCAGTATTAATTCAATTTTTAGATCTATCATTTTTCCACTTTTCCTCGCTAAATTACATCAGCAAAAGTGCGTTCCGTCTTGCGGAAATACCAAACACCACTGGCAAATAACAAGGCTACCAATGCTAATGACAAGATGAATTTCGGCCAGTCAAGTTCGACCTTTCCACCCAATATAGCCCAGCGAAAGCCGTCAATCACCCCCACCATTGGATTCAATGAATAAATCATACGCCATTGTTCTGGCACAATGCTACTGCTAAAACCGACTGGAGATATATACAGACCAAACTGGACGATAAAGGGTACAATGTAACGAAAATCTCTGTATTTTACATTTAGCGCTGCCAACCATAAACCAGCACCCATTGCTGCTCCAAAAGCAATCAAAATAAACAGCGGTAGAGTTATGATACGCCAATCGGGGACAAAATTGTACCAGGCCATTAGCGCCAACAAGATTATGCCAGAAACCAGGAAATCTACAAAACTGACAATCACTGCGGAACCAGGCACAATTAAGCGAGGAAAGTAGACTTTAGAAATTAAATTGGCGTTGCCGATTAGACTGTTGCTGCATTCCGAAAGCGCATTGGCAAAGAATTGCCAGGGTAGCATAGCTGCAAAAACTAGGATTGGATAAGGGACACCTTCTGAGGGTAACTTGGCTAGCTTGCCAAACACCACCGTGAAAACAACCATTGTTAGAAAAGGTCTAATTAAGGCCCAGGCAATGCCGATCGCGGTTTGTTTGTAGCGTACCACAATATCCCGCCAAGCCAGGAAGTAGAATAACTCCCGGTAGCGCCACAGGTCTTTCCAGTATTGCTTTTCGGTGCGACCCGCCTCAATTATTAATTCAGTTTTATCTTCATAAGTCATAAATGCAGGCAAGTTAGGTAATTATTTTGACAAATAAAGGCAGAAGCAGAGGGCATAAGGAAAAACATCTAAATTCACTAACATCATCAGGCTCGATCCCCTGTTGGCTGGCCAATCAACTAAATCCGTGTGTTATTGAGCTGCGATCGGCTCTCGAAGTTCACCCATCCTTAATTAAGATAGCATCCTTAACAAAATGGTCAAGTTTGATAAAATGCTTCTATGCTTTCTTCAACATCTTTATTTACATTTCTATAAAGTACACCCATACCACTTGAAGTTCGTCGGAGTAGTCTGTGTTTGAAATCATTTTTTGCTCCAAGCTCTGCTATCTTTTGCCAACCCTCTAGCATATTCCAGTCTAAAACATCATGAAAAGCGACTACACATGATTTAGATAAATAGGGTAAGCTTACTTCAAAATCCAGGAAAACTTGTTCGTTGGTGTGTAATCCATCTATGAATAAAAAATCTATTCTTTCAACAAGCTCTCCTAAAAATTGCGGTACATCTTGGGGAGATGAACCTATATGAATCTTTAGATCTATGTTCAATTTTTTAGCAATTTTCCTGGTTAAATCTAACCCTTCTTTAGCCTGTCCACCTTCCGTGAGATTATCAATTCCATATAAGGATATGGATGGATTAATTAAACCCAATGCAATTGTAGACCACCCAGCTGCTATACCTATCAAAAACCCTTTCTTGGGCTGTAATTGTTTTAAAACATTCTCAAAAAAATAAATTTCATCAATAGCTATTCCACCACCAGTACTAAGGTATTGCACCTCTTCTTCCCTCCCTCCTTTAGATTTTTTACTATCTCTAATTGCTATTATTTTATACAATTCTAGAAGAAAATGATTTTTCTTTAAAACAGCTTTTATAGCTTTAAACAAGAAGGCAAACTCTCTACCTTCGTATTCACTTATATAAGGCAGAGGCAGTGATTTTGCGGCATAATGACTGTCTGGCAACTTTTCCAATTGGTTCAAAGAATCAGACAATATCAGAGAGGCAAAAGGGCCTCCCGGATTTTCCCGCCAAGGATTCAGACCAACCCGGACTGTGTAGCCTTCTTCAGCATAAGCTTTTAATAGCTTAACTAAAACGTTTTCACCCATAATTAATTACATCCTGTTTAAAACAAACGTATTCTCATCATTTTTTTAGGCAATTAGCAAAGAATTGCCAGGGTAGCATGGCGGCAAAAACCAGAATCGGGTAGTTTACGGTGGGAGTCTTATATGTTAAAACTGCCAGCTTGCCAAAGACAACCGTGAAAACAACCATTGTTAGAAAAGGTCTAATTAAGGCCCAGGCAATGCCGATCGCAGTCTGCTTATACCGTACCACAATATCCCGCCAAGCTAGGAAGTAGAGTAACTCTCGGTATCGCCACAGGTCTTTCCAGTATTGCTTTTCGGTGCGACCCGCCTCAATGATTAATTCTGATTGATTCATAAGTGCGATGAATGGCAAGTAACAATTTTTTACTCTTAGAGGCGAGATTTGCCGATCGCTCCTTGGAACCGATCGATCGCGTATCTTCAGTACCGATAGGCTTCATAGCTTCCATTTCGGACAAGGAACGGCTTAAAGTCTGAGTACTGTTGAGTCTTGTTTGACTCATTAGGTTTCTGTATCCCACACTTAAGATAGCACCCTTGGCAAGGCGATCGACTCCATTAAACCCAGATCTCGCACCAATCTCCCACCAGTCAGGAAATTAACGATCCTGGCTAAGTTCAGATCTTACTTAGAGTTTCTGCACATCTATCTTAAGGAGTATTTTGGCTTTTGTGAGGATCTGGGAACTTACACTTTACCTCAATTTCAAAGTTGCTCTCTGCTGAACCCTCTGTCAGAAAAGGAATGCCAGTTTTGCCACCCAGTTTAATGCCAAATTTGATTGTGACTTCTTCTACTTCGGCATCGCTAAAATCTTTGAACGCACCTATCACAAATTTGGTATAGCTGCGAATCTTTTTGTGAACGTCCTTGATGTTAACGGTGGGTATGCCAGCGCGGGTTCCTGGGCCATCATATTCTGCATCGGGGACATCATAATCTGTGTCTGACGGTGCGATGAAAAGTTCTTACTCCGTACCGTCTTCATCTTTGACGAGTAGGCGTTCTACTTCTGACATAAGTAACTTTGGTTATTTGCTGAGGACCAAAGTAGCAGAAATTCCCGACTCGCGGTTGGCAATTGTGACGACAATGCGGGCGGATTTTCTGGAATATTGTTTGAGTTATGAGTCGCTGACTGAGTTGATTCAAAATCAAGCCGTATATATGCCGCCTTTGTTGGGGGCAGAATTAGAGGAAGCAATAGCAAAACCTGCTAATCTTCAAGGTTATGATCTGGAAACTGGTTTGCTGGGAGCGATTTTGGATGATGTGGGGAAGGAGAAAGACTGTTTACCTTTGTTGCAGTTTGCGCTGACGGAACTTTGGGAACGCGACAAACAAAAGCATCGGCTAACTTTAGAACAGTATCGGGCGCTGGGGGGAGTAACTGGGGCGCTGAACCGTCACGCGGAAAAGGTTTATAGATATAAGTATGGTTCTTCCGTACTTGATGTGCTAAAATATTAAGATAAAGTGGCAATTTAGAGTAATTAAGAGCAATTATGAAAAGGGTAATGACCAAAATATTAAATTTACCTGGGGTGATAGTAGAAGATAGCAAAGAAACAGCCGAAACATTAATATTATCTGTAAGAGTAGAGAAAAAAACAGGGGCTTGCCCGCGCTGTGGTCGGATAAGCCATCGTCTTCATCAAAATAAAGGTCATTTGGTAAGAGATTTACCCATAGGGGGTAGAGAAGTTATTCTAAAAGTAAATCGGCGACGATTCAAGTGTGAAAATTGCCAAAAGCCTTTTAGCGAGACTTTAGACTTTGTAGGGAATAAAAAAAGTTTTACTTATAGATACGCCCAATCTGTGACCGAGCAAGTTATTCATAGTGACGTCAGCAATGTAGCTAAAAATAATGGATTAACCGAAGAAGAAGTCTGGTCAATGGTAATATCGGTAGCCAAAAAAGTCATACCCATTAATGTAGAGAATTTAAAGATATTAGGGATAGATGAAATTAGTTTGGTCAAAGGACAAGGAAAAATAATCGTAGTTTTAGTAGACTTAGAATCCCATAAGCTACTAGGATTAGTGCCATCTCGAACCCAATCACAAATAGAAAAAGTGATGCGACAATGGGGGGGGAAAGTCCTATCACAGATAGAAGAAGTAAGTATGGATATGACTGGTAATTATAAATCATTAGTCCAAAAAATGTGTCAGAATGCACAAGTAACAGTGGACAACGATTAAGCGTTGGTTCCCCGAGGTAGTGGGTTACTTTGAAAAGCGAACAACCAATGGAATAGTAGAAGGCATTAATAACAAATTAAAATTATTAAACCGATGTGGTTTTGGCTTTAATAATTTCCATAACTTTGAAATACGGGCTTTACTTTTCTGGCCTTATCCTCCTAATTTAGCACACTAAGTACGGAAGAACCACAATTTCGCTGGATTGTTGTGATTAAAGAAAATCTCGAAATTTTGTTTGCCAACAACGATGATGTCTTTGTCGCCGGAGATCTTCTTTGGTATCCTGTTCAAGGAAATAATACCATTCGCCTAGCACCTGATGCAATGGTCGTCTTTGGCAGACCGAAAGGTGACAGAGGTTCCTACAGACAATAGCCCCATCACCTTCACAATTCTTTATTTTCCCCTCTTCCTCCGCTAGCTGACACAGGTCACACAATCCAATAGGCTGATAAAAGTGGCAATTTTTCCATAACTCAGTTCTACCCACCAACAAAAGTGGGTATTTTTAACCGAATACATATCAAGCGCACTTTGTCAACAACTAGGTATCAGTCAAATGTCTCTCAAAATCATCGAAAATTTTGATGGCAACTTCACTCTTGAGCCAGAGGCTAAAGAAACTTTATTTGATTTACTAAAAGCTGAAGCCTTCCGAGAGCAAATCGCCGAACAGGTTAAATCCGAGCAGGTTGAGTTCACAGAATTACTATTTCAACCCGTACCTTACAGCAGCGCCACCCCCAAAGGAATGCCAGTGGAATTCGAGCCATATTACGAATCTCCCGAACACGCTATCATCAACGTTCCACCTAATTTCATGTTCAAAGCCAAGATTTTCAAACCCAGCCGACTCTGTGCAATTTATCGGAAAATCGGATAATAAAATCGCTGAATTCAAACAATGCTCGACTCCCAATACGGATACAAACCACCGGCTTAAGTCGCGCACAGAAAATTTTTTCCTTATTTGAGCGACCCGGATTTATCGGGTCAATCCAAAATCCCAAATCTAAAATCTAAAATCGAATGACAACTCAAACAGATATTACCTCTCTCGCTAGCTTAGAAGATATTCCCTATTTGGATGAAGCTGGCAAATTACCTGATATGTTGCAGGCAAAGATTGGGGTATACGCGATTTTTAACGAAGAGAAAATACTGCAATTTGTCGGCTATTCTCGCGACGTTTATCTCAGCTTGAAACAACACATTGCTCGTCAGCCCAAAAATTGTCACTGGCTGAAAGTCCAAACAATTGAAAAGCCTAACCGGACAATCCTAGAAAATACCCTAAATGCTTGGATTGCCGAAAATGGTACTACCCCATCTGGGAACGGCGAAGATAAGGAAAAATGGACAGAAGCCATAGATGTCAAACCGCTGATGACAGATGAGGAAAAGGCGAATTATGAGAAGACATCGTGGGATGAAGTGGCGCAAGCAAAAGTGCTAAAAAATGTCGCTCGACGAGTCGAAGCGGAAATTTTAGCTGAGGTAAAATCCCGTGGTTGCCTAGAGGATATTCGCTTTAATCCGAAACTCAAAGACAGCGGTTTACTCGATCTAAAATAGTTGGCATGACTCTAAAGCTCTTAAACAATCGCTATCAACTCGTCCAAGCGATCGCAGATGGCAAACCCGTTTTAATTGACTTCGGCGCAGTCAAAGAAACGATGACTACGGTGGTAAATGCCCAAGGCAATCCTACTAATTCAATGGTGATTGGCACTCCTGGTTTTATGCCTTCGGAACAGTCATCAGGTAGACCTATCTACTCTACCGATTTGTACAGCTTAGGGCTAACGGCCATCTATTTGCTTACCGGAAAATTGCCCCAAGAATTAGACATAAACCGGCAGACAGGTGAGTTTATCTGGCGTCAAAATGTCCCGAATATTAACTCCAACTTAGGGGCGGTTTTAGATAAGGCGATTCAGTCTCATCCACGCGATCGCTATTCTACCGCCCGCCAAATGCTCGACGCCTTACACAGTAACCTTTCTCCCGTTGCTGGCGTTCCACTTTCCCAGCAAGCAACAGTAGCGGTATCCCCAGGCGGCGCATCCCAACCAGTTCAAATTCCCAATTCCTCCATCCGTTCCGGCGAGTGGAAAAAAGCAGCGATAATTGCAGGCGGGATCGTTGGCGCTGCGTTTATCATTGGGATTGCGATCGCCAAAGTCCGCCAACCAACCCCACAACAACCCGTAGTACAAAAAAATACTTCGCCCCCTATTCTGAGTTCTCGCACTCCCTTATCATCTCCTTCTTCTCCGCTAACACCCGCCGCTTCTTCTCCCCCTCCCACGGAAGCAACCCCTTCGCGAGAACCAACTCAAGAACCGATCGGGAAAAGCTCATCTGCCAGGATTTTAACCCGTGGAACCGTACCAGCATTTCCTATTGGTACGCCAGAAGACACTGTTAGAAATACATTGGGAAATCCAACCAAAATTACTAAAGGCGTCTGGAAAAATACCCGCGCTGTACTTTATGAAGATTATGTACCGGGTGAAGTTAGCTTAGGTTATTTATTTGACCGAGATACGCAACTTTTGCGCCAAACCGAAATAGCATTCGATCCTTCGATAGACTCGGAAACTATCTTCAAAACTATCAATGAAATGTTAGGCGGTACGGCTTCGCGGGAGATAAAACTACAGCTAGAAAGAGTATATCAAAGGCAATCGAATAGATACTCGTTTCTGACAGGTTCTTTAAAAGGAGTAATTGAGCGAAATAATCGCGATCGCATTTACATAGGCATTTGGGAAGCAGATTTACACTAAATTAGTCATTGGTCAGCGGTCATTAGTTATTGGTAAGTAGATAATTTACAGCGGCTTGCAGCCGAGTGAGGTACGTTACCATTTCGTGAGTAGGGGCGAAGCCCGCCCTACAATTTGTCTGTACCTCACCCATTCGCAAGCCGCTGTATTTCTGATTACCCATTACCCATTACCCCCAAATCAATGACTAATGACTAATGACAAGTAATAAAAAAGAGTCCCAGCGGGACTCCTTAAAAACAAGGTAATAACTCCAGCGATTACTTAACAGTAACCTTACCGCCTGCTTCTTCGATCTGCTTTTTGATGTCCTCAGCTTCTTCCTTCTTAACGCCTTCCTTAATCGGCTTAGGCGTAGATTCCACCAAATCTTTAGCTTCCTTGAGACCCAGACCAGTGATAGTCCGTACCACCTTAAGAATGCCAATTTTCTTATCGGCAGGGACTTCTTCCAGAATAGCGGTAAATTCTGTTTGTTCTTCTACTGGTTCCGCAGCAGCAGCAGCAGCAGCAGGCATCATCATCATGCCACCAGCAGGCGCAGCAGCACTGACGCCAAAGGTTTCTTCAATTTGCTTAACAAGCTCGGCGGCTTCCAGCAATGTCAAAGATTTCAGTTGTTCGACAATTTGATCGGTAGTAGCAGTCATTGATAAACTCCTGAGAATTTTTTACAGTTAATTGAGGGAAATGAGATTTTAAATTGAGGAGCAATCTAAAATCTAAAATCAAGCTAAGCGGCTTCGCTTTCGGTAGCGGCAGTGTTTTCCTTGTCCTTATCGGCCACAGCCTGAAGGCCACGAGCCAGAGAAGCAGGAACTTCGTTGATGGCGATCGCAATTTTGGCAGTCACAGCATTGAGAGCGCCAGCAATCTGAGCGATCAGCTGTTCCTTGGATGGGAGGTCTGCCAGGGCCTTTACATCATTTTGAGACAAGGCGCGACCTTCCATTACAGCACCGCGAAGTTCACTCTTCTTGGTAGCTTTTTGGAACTCTTGGTAAGCCTTGATAGCACCGCTGATGTCTTCCTTAACTAGCAGGAAGGCTGAAGAACCATTGAGAAATTCTTCCATTGCCTGCCAGTTGGCGTCACCGTCAACGGCAATTCCCATCAGGGTGTTTTTGGTCACTTTGCAAACGGTGCCGGTAGGACGCAGCCGCCGCCGCAAATTGGTGATGTCCGCAACGGACAGTCCTTTGTAGTCGATCACCACTGCCATTTGAGACTCGCTTAAGCTTTGCTTAAGCTCTGTGATAATCGCATTTTTGCCTTCTCTTGTTCTACCCATAAGTGTTTCACCTCCTTAAAGTGGGTGCAGAATCGAAAACTTGGATCGGGGCTAAGGGCTAGAAAAGTCGAAAGAAAACAGGGGCTAGGGGCATTTATAATTCTCGACCCCTCTTGCCATCGCCTCTTTCCAGGCCAAACCAAATTAAAAACCCCAGCTTTTGAGCGGGGGTGACGCGATCGCATTTTTGATTTCCTGCCAATCCCACATAAATGGGTCGCAGGCCAAAATGCTATCTTTGGTGTCAACCTCGGCAGGAAATTAAGCTATTAGCTCCTGCTTTCTTTGGCTTTGCCTATTTAGTTTGAAAACAAGCCCTAGCCCATAGTTTTACGCCACTTCGCTGAGTTTCAAGTCCCGCAGCCCGCTGACATCAACCTCAATCGATGGCCCCATCGTCGCCGATACGTATACAGTGCGCCAGTAGCGGCCTTTGGCTCCAGAAGGACGGTTGCGATCGATCGTTTCTTGCAATGCCTTCAGGTTCACCAACAGATCCTGGGTCGAGAAGGATGCCTTGCCAAACAGAATGTGAACAATCCCGGTACGGTCTGCCCGAAACTCTAGTTTACCAGCTTTGAATTCTGCGATCGCCCCTGCCACATCGCTAGTTACCGTACCGCCCTTCGGCGAGGGCATCAAACCGCGTGGCCCCAACAGCTTACCCAGCTTTGCCACCATCGGCATCACATCCGGCGTAGCAATCAGCTTATCAAAATCCATCCTGCCTTTGAGAATTTCGTCGATTAGCTCCTCCGAGCCAACCAAATCTGCACCTGCATTACTAGCTTCGTTTACTTTTTCACCGCGAGCGATTACCGCCACCCGCACCGTCTGACCAGTTCCCTTGGGCAGTACCACCGTCGTCCGCAGCTGTTGATCCGCGTACTTTGGGTCAATTCCCAGCCGGATGTGCGCTTCTGCCGATTCGGGAAACTTAGCTGTGGCGGTTTCCTTTAACAAATTTAGCGCGTCTAACGGCTGATAAGCCCGAACTTCTACTTTCTTACGCAGATCTTGCATTCTGCGCGATTCTTTTTTCATTCTTTATCTCTCCTGGGGTTCTTAGCGAAGCCTAGCTTCTCCCCCGATAGCGTTAACAACAGTCTTGCCTTTTGGCTAATTTTCAATTGCAGATCTAGATTTAAATAAAATCTAAAATCTAAAATTGTTCATGCCCTAATCTGTGACTGCAACACCCATATTGCGGGCGGTTCCTTCCACAATCTTCATGGCTGCGTCAATGTCATTTGCATTGAGGTCAGGCATTTTAGTCTGGGCAATTTCTCTCAATTGCGCCCGCGAAATTGAACCAGCTTTCTTGCGGTTGGGTTCGTTTGAACCTCTCTCAACTCCAGCTGCTTTAGTGATTAGAACCGAAGCAGGAGGGGTTTTCAGAATAAACGTGAAACTGCGATCCTCGTAGACAGAGATTTCTACAGGAACCACCATTCCCACTTGGTCAGCCGTTCTGGCGTTGTACTCTTTGACAAACGCCATAATATTCACCCCATGCTGACCCAATGCTGGGCCGACAGGAGGAGCTGGGTTGGCCTTCCCTGCTGGCAAGGCCAACTTAATAATCGCAACAACTTTTTTGGCCATTTATTCTTTAGTTTTGTTTTTGAACCTGATTGAACTCCAATTCTACGGGTGTATCGCGCCCAAAGATGGAAAGCAACGCCTTGAGTTTGCTACGTTCGGGACTTACTTCAATCACCTCTCCTTCAAAGTCTTTGAAGGGTCCTAAAAGTACCAGGATTCTGTCTCCCACAGCCATATCGATTTTGACGACTGGCTCTTGCTCGCGAGTTTGCTTAAAGATTCGTTCTACTTCTGCATTACTCAACGGCATTGGTTTGACGTGGCCTCGGCCTCTTCCGTAGCGACGTTTTTGTTCAGCCCCTACAAAATTAATCACATTTGGCGTGTTTTTGACAACCTGCCAACTTTCATCGTCCATAATCATCTGGACAAGGACGTAGCCAGGGAAAACTTTTTCGTCGCTTTGGTGTCTGCTGCCATCTTTGCGAATCTTGACAGCTGGTGTCTGAGGAATTTCTACCTGTAAAATTCGATCGGCCACATCCAGGGTTTGAATCCGCTGCTCCAGGTTGGTCTTCACTCGCTTTTCACAGCCAGAAGCAACCTGAACGGCATACCAACGGGAGCCTTCTTGCCCTTCTTCTTGCGAGTTTTCTGTCAAGAGCGATGTTTCCCGCTGATTCCAATCGCGTTGTTCGTCTGCTGCAAAAGTCATCCGAACACCTTTGTTGATGCCCAACTAAAAAAGTTATCTACTAAATAGATCAGAAGTGCAGAAAGAATCACCATTAAAATGACGGCAGCCGATTCGCTGATTAACTGCTGTCGGCTGGGCCAGACCACTTTATCCAGCTCTTCTTTGGTTCCCTGTAAAAAGTTTACGAGGCTAAATCCAGCTGTTGTTTGTTCAGTCTCTGCTTCGCCTTTTTTTGCCACTGCTCCTTAATCCCCCCTTTCTTCTTTCTATCTATGACTTTTGCGACATAAAATTGACACGAAGCGGAATATCACGGTACTTTCTGTGACACCACTTCAAGTTTCGATCGCTCTTTAACCACCCAAATATACCATTATACACACAAATGGTTTCCATAAGACTTACGCAACGATCGAATGCTTAAGTTTTATTCGATTTACTTGGGCACTCAGAACTAAAACCACCCCCAAACAAATGTTTGGCGGCGGTTTGTTCTTATTCATTATTATAGCCTGAAGGCAGATACTTTAGAACTTCCGCTTTTCGCCCCCTTGCCCCTTGCCCCTTGCCCCTTGCCCCTTGCCCCTTGCCCCTTGCCCCTTGCCCCTTGCCCCTTGCCCCTTG
>NZ_JAIQZN010000185.1 GCF_023333585.1 Argonema antarcticum A004/B2 | reverse complement strand
TTTCTAAATCCTGGATGGTTAAAGACATCGCCATTCTCCTTGGATATCCGAATCGTAGACCTAATCCATAGCATCATTCTGAAAATTACCTGTTCCACAAATTACCATTCTGTTTATTTCTCCAATTTAATCAAATACCGGAGGCCATAATTCAGAAATGGCTAATTCCCAACCGGGAAATAATTCTGGAATAGTGAGGATATCTTCATTATTAAATACTGTTGGTTCTCCACTCGATCTATAGACAGTAACTGTCAGTTTATCTGGGTCAATCAGTATTCCTATCCTCGCGCCTAGTTCGAGAAACATTTGAATTTTTTCTGTAATTTTTTTAACTCTATCTGTCCGGGATTTAATCTCTACAACCAAGTCAGGAACTAGCTCACCAAAAGCACGAGGACTTTGCCGCAATCTTTCGGCACAAACGAAAGAGATATCTGGAGCGCGTAAGTCTTGATTTGAGAGGATAAAACCACCGCTGGAATCAAATACTCGCCCTAATTTTCTTGGTTCAATCCAGGCGAACAAAAAGGAAATCAACCGAGCGGTAATCTCGCTTGATACGATATCTGATGGCCCCATGATAACAATGTTTCCCTCTTGCAACTCTATTTGATAGTCTTCATATTCTGGTGAAAGTTGCGCTTGGAATTTTTCTAAATCCTGGATGGTTAAAGACATCGCCATTCTCCTTGGATATCCGAATCGTAGACCTAATCCATAGCATCATTCTGAAAATTACCTGTTCCACAAATTACCATTCTGTTTATTTCTCCAATTTAATCAAATACCGGAGGCCATAATTCAGAAATGGCTAATTCCCAACCGGGAAATAATTCTGGAATAGTGAGGATATCTTCATTATTAAATACTGTTGGTTCGCCACTCGCTCGATAGACGGTAACTGTCAGTTTATCCGGGTCAATCAGTATTCCTATCCTCGCGCCTAGTTCGAGAAACATTTGAATTTTTTCTGTAATTTTTTTAACTCTATCTGTCCGGGATTTAATCTCTACAACCAAGTCGGGAACTAGCTCACCAAAAGCACGAGGACTTTGCCGCAATCTTTCTGCACAAACGAAAGAGATATCTGGAGCGCGTAAGTCTTGATTTGAGAGGATAAAACCACCGCTGGAATCAAATACTCGCCCCAGATTGCGGGGGACAACCCAATTCATCAATAACCAGCCAAAGCGTATCCCAATTTCGCTTGATACGATATCTGATGGCCCCATGATAACAATGCGTCCCTCTTGCAACTCTATTTGATAGTCTTCATATTCTGGTGAAAGTTGCGCTTGGAATTTTTCTAAATCCTGGATGGTTAAAGACATCGCCATTCTCCTTGGATATCCGAATCGTAGACCTAATCCATAGCATCATCATTCTGAAAATTACCTGTTCCACAAGTTCCCATTCTGTTTATTTCTCCAATTTAATCAAATACCGGAGGCCATAATTCAGAAATACTCAATTCCCAACCGGGAAATAATTCTGGAATAGTGAGGATATCTTCATTATTAAATATTGTTGGTTCGCTACCAGATCGATAGACGGTAACTGTCAGCTTATCTGGGTCAATCAGTATTCCTATCCTCGCGCCTAGTTCGAGAAACATTTGAATTTTTTCTGTAATTTTTTTAACTCTATCTGTCCGGGATTTAATCTCTACAACCAAGTCAGGAACTAACTCACCAAAAGCACGAGGACTTTGCCGCAATCTTTCTGCACAAACGAAAGAGATATCTGGAGCGCGTAAGTCTTGATTTGAGAGGATAAAACCACCGCTGGAATCAAATAGTCGGCCTAGTTTTCTTGGTTCAATCCAAGCAAACAAAAAAGCGCTCAAACGAATACCAATCTCACTAGATACGATATCTGATGGCCCCATGATAACAATGTTTCCCTCTTGCAACTCTATTTGATAGTCTTCATATTCTGGTGAAAGTTGCGCTTGGAATTTTTCCAAATCCCGGACAGTTAAAGACATCGCAATTCTCCTTGGATATCCGAACATAAGGCTATCCTATCCCGAATAACTTATCTGCCCCACTGGAAGATAGCTGCACCCCAAGTTAAACCAGCACCAAAACCGGCGGCGGCGATCGTATCACCGGGTTTAATTTTGCCTTGACGAACGACTTCATCTAGAGCGATAGGAATAGAAGCGGCAGAGGTATTGCCATAATTAGCGAGATTGCTAATCACTTTCTCCGCAGGAATATGGAGGCGATCGGCTACAGCATCCAGAATGCGTTGATTAGCTTGATGTAAAAGGAGCCAGTCTACTTGGTCAACGGTGATATTTGCCCGAAATAAAGCTTTTTGAATGACTTCTGGGACTTTTTTAACGGCAAAGCGATAGACTTCTTGGCCGTTCATAGTGATGGGCTGATAACCGCCTTGGCCGATCGTAACTCCCTCTATCAGTTCTTTGGGCGAACCCTGATAGTTCAAATTGAGGCAGTTATTTTGGGTGCCATCGCTCCTGATTTCAAATCCCAGAAAGCGATCGCATTTTGAAGCCTGCATCACTATTGCCCCAGCGCCATCACCAAATAGTATGCAGGTACGGCGATCGGACCAATCTACCCAGCGAGACAGAATATCAGCACCGATCAGCAAAACATTGCGGTAGACGCCAGTGCGGATAAACTGCGCCGCCGTCACCATCCCAAAGACGAAACCAGAGCAAGCAGCAGTGAGGTCAAATGCCACTGCTTGCTTTGCTCCCAGTTGGGCCTGAATTTGACTGGCGCTGCCAAAAAGGTCATCTGCGGTAGAAGTGGCGAGAATAATCAGATCCAAATCAAGAGCAGAAATTCCCGCCATTGCGATCGCTTCTTTAGCAGCGGCGGTAGCAAATCCGCTCAGAGAGTCGGATGCCCCCGCCAGATGCCGCTGACGAATCCCAGTTCTTGTCGCGATCCACTCATCCGATGTTTCCACCAGTTGAGCGAGACCCTGATTATCGAGGTAAGCCGTCGGTGTCGCCGCACCGCTGCCAGTAATGGCAATACCTAACCCTGATTCTTGCAACATTACTCGACCTCAGCCGCCGGTGCAGCGGTTTTATGATAACTAGACTGAATGCGTTCCAGTACCTGATTATCGATCGCTTCTTTAGCCAAGCGAATCGCATTAAAAATCGAAGGAGCTTGAGAACTGCCGTGGCTGATAATGCAAACTCCAGCAACGCCCAAAAGCAAACCGCCTCCGTGTTCTGCGTGGTCTATACGCTGCTTAATCCGCTTCAGGTTTGGTTTGAGCAAAGCCGTGCCCAACTGTCCCTGCAATCCTTGAGGCAACTCCTCCTTGAGGATTTGCAGCACTATCTCACCCACCGCTTCGGCAAATTTCAACAAGACATTGCCCACAAAGCCATCGCAAACGATGACATCATAGCGACCGGAGAGAACATCCCGGCCTTCTGCATTGCCTATAAAAGAAACTTTCCCATTATCTTGCAGCATCTGGTGAGTGCGGATTGCCAAGTCGTTACCTTTGGAAGGTTCCTCGCCGATATTGAGTAATCCCACTTTCGGCTCCGGCACTCCCAGCACATACTGGCTGTAAATCGCCCCCATGACGGCAAACTGCTCCAAAAACTTGGGACGGCAGTCCACATTTGCGCCAACATCCAGCAGCAGCACCCACTTGCCAGCGAGCATCGTCGGAAAAACCGCGCCAATTGCTGGGCGATCGATCCCCCGCAGTCTCCCCAACCGCAGCAGCGCAGCTGCCATTGCAGCTCCAGAGTGTCCGGCAGAAACCACTGCATCAGCCCGTTTTTGCTTCACCAAATCCATAGCGACGTTGATAGAAGCTTTAGGCTTGCGTTTTAAACCACTTAAGGGCTCCTCGTGCATTTCAATTGTGCCTTCAGCAGGCACAATTTCTAGAGGAAAAGAATTTGTGTGTTGCCCCAGAACAGCTTCGATTTGAGGCTTATCCCCCACCAGCAACACTTCCACGCCCAATTCTTCCCTTGCCCTGAGTGCCCCAGCGACGATTTCGGCGGGAGCGTGATCCCCACCCATCGCGTCAATTGCAATCCGTGCGCGAGTCGATCCCATTGATCAATGTGATAGAAACCTCAAAAATTCTACCAGATGCCTCCCATCCAATAATCACGCGACTTAGGTATTTACACAATTGGCTCCAGGGGCCCCAAAAGTCAAAAGTCACTCATTCAAAAGTCAAAAAGGGGAAGAGTGGGGGAGTGGGGGAGTGGGGGAGAAAAGCTCTTTTACTAGCGGAGTTAGTCGTATCTTGTACTGTGAGCGATCGACTATACTTCGCACGGCCATAAATGGGCGAAGCATTCCGTGAATAATTTGTTGGTTGAAACCAAAGATCTTGGACGGAATGCTTCGCCCCTACAGGGATAAAAAAAGCTCGGTCTGTGACCGAGCTGAGTATAAACCGGGTTTTGAGGCGCAAAGAATGGATATTATTACTCACTGGGATTGCGATCGGCGATTGGGAAAAAAGTCAAAAGTTGGGTCTTACAAATATAGCAACTTTAGGGCGGTTAGGGCATCCTAAAACGCCAGAACCAATTCACAGCAAGCATTTCACTTTTGACTTTTGACTTTTGACTTTTGACTTTTGCTATAGTACTTTTACCCAGTCCCCCAGTCCTCCAGTCCCCGATTGAATGTAAAGCAGAGAAAAAAATGCTGGAATTATTTAGCACTGGGTTAATGTCTGTATGGCTGAATATGGCAGGAATGCGCCGCTCCGAGCAAGATGCCTTTGAGGCACTCACATCGCCTGGTACGTCTGCATTTGTGCTGCCAGCTGCTCCAGAACCGGAAGCGGCAACTACGTTGGGGCAATATCTGAAGGAACTGTCTCAAAAAGGTTCGGTAACGAATGTTCAGGGGGTGTGGATTCAGTCGGGGCCAGCGCTGCTGTCCAGTAACCAGGGTACTGTGCCGCTGCCAGCTGCCTCTTTGACGAAGATTGCCACATCTTTAGCATCACTCTCTACCTGGACTCCTTCACACCAGTTTGAGACGGTTTTTAGCGCCACAGGGCTGATAAAAAATGGTGTGTTGCAGGGTGATTTGGTGGTCACCGCCAGTGGCGATCCGTTATTCGTTTGGGAAGAAGCGATCGCAGTTGGCAACGCGCTGGGCCGTATGGGTATCAAGCGCGTTACTGGCAATTTGGTGATTAAGGGCAATTTTTATATGAATTACAACTCTAATCCAGCTCTGGCGGGTCAGATGCTCAAACAAACATTAAACGCCCGCACTTGGTCGAAGGATACTAGCTTCCGATATTATTTGTCGATGCCCAAGGGTACGCCAAAACCCCAAATAGCGATCGCCGGTGGTGTGAAGGTCGATCGCTCCCTTAATCAAGGGGGGAATCGGGTGTGGTCAAAACCCGTTGGTGATGTAGGGGACAAGGAGGACAAGGGGGACAAGGGGGACAAGGGGGACAAGG
>NZ_JAIQZN010000011.1 GCF_023333585.1 Argonema antarcticum A004/B2 | reverse complement strand
AATTGGTCAAAATAAACCAAGCTTCTGAGGCTGAACTACGGCGATAGTTCCGTTTCCATTTAGCGGCTATATTAGCTCAGAGCAAAGTTGCTTGCGCTGTCACAGCACTCCAGCGGCAGCGCCCAAAAGTCAGATAGCGACTTACGGCAGCGAAAATGGCTTTGGTTGGAAGTTAAATGAAATTATTGGCGCTCAGGTAATTTACGTGCCAGCCACTGAAGTAATCAATAGCGCCCATCGCTCTTTTTTGCTATTCATGGCAATAGTAGCTGCAGCTTTTGCGTTGGCAATTTTGATTACCAATATTCTACTCAGAGTAGCGGTTCTTCGCCCCATCAACCGGATGGTTAAAGTTGCCAATGAGGTAAGCACGGGCAATATGGATGCTGAATTTGAACAGAATTCTAACGACGAAATCGGTACGCTTGCCGCTGCGTTTAAGCGCATGAAAATTAGCCTGTCTGTGGCTATGAATATGCTGAATCAACGTCGTGGCTAAAGTCAAAAGTTAAAAAAATGCAAGATATTATCAAGACTGTACGTGCTGATAGAAAAGTCGTTTAACGTTTTCTGCACAGAATATATAGAGTCCGACAATTGCTGCTAGCACCAACAGGAATTCAATCGACAAGGGTTGAAACCCTAATAAACCTGCAAGTGGAGTATAGGGAAGGAAGAGGGTGACCATGACGATCGCGATCGTTGCCATTAGTAAATACTTCCCTGGCTTACTTTTGAGAATAGATTGCCGCGTCCGAATTACCAGCACAATCATGGATGCAGAAATCACCGATTCCATAAACCAACCAGTTCTGAATTGTGCTGCGTTGGCGTGCAGCAGCAACAGCAAAGCTCCAAAGGTGAGGTAATCAAAGATTGAACTAAGTAACCCAAATACCAACATAAAGTTACGGATAAACCCGATGTTCATGCGGCGGGGTTTGTTGACCAGTTCTTTATCGACGCGATCGGTCGCGATCGTCATTTCTGGGAAATCGGTCAGTAGGTTCACGATCAAAATTTGACTAGGTAGCAGGGGCAAGAAGGGTAGAAACAGAGAAATGCCTGCCATGCTAAACATATTGCCGAAATTTGCACTTGTTGCCATAAACACATATTTGAGCGTATTAGCAAAGGTAATTCTTCCCTCCTTCACGCCTTCGACCAAAACATTTAGGTTTTTTTCCATCAACACAATGTCGGCGGCTTCCTTGGCCACATCAACAGCACTCTCAACGGAAATACCCACATCGGCAGCATGAAGTGCTGAAGCATCGTTAATACCATCGCCGAGATAACCAACCACATTCCCCGCTTTTTTAAGGGCAATGACGATCCGCTCTTTTTGATTTGGCTCAACTTCAGCAAAGACATTTATTTTCCCAACTTGATGTATGAGCGCTTCATCACTGAGCTTTTGCAGTTCGGCACCAGTCAAAACCTTTGGTTCCGGTAGTCCCACTTGCTGAATAATGCTGATGGCAACCGCTCTACTATCGCCCGTGATCATTTTGGCAGTAACGCCTAGCTCTCTCAAATCCTTGAGTGTATCAGCAATGCCTGCTTTGGGTGGATCGAAAAGGGCAAGATAGCCCAAAAACGTCATGTTTGTTTCATCGTCTTTGCTGAAAGAATCGCGATCGCAGTTTCGATAAGCTACTCCCAAAACCCGAAACCCTTCACTGCCTAATTTCTCAGCCCGTTGCTGAATCTTGTCCTGCTGGTCTGCAATGTCAATTGTCTTTCCCTCATCGGTTTCGATCGTTGAGCTAACATCGAGAATCTGCTTAAGCGCACCTTTAGTGACAATCAGATGGGTATTTTCTTTAGCAAATAGTATGCTAAGGCGTTTACGGTTGAAATCGTAGGGCACTTCATCCAGCTTCTGATAGCCAGAGATGTCGAATTGCTTGTGCTGACGAATCGCTTCGTCGATCGCATTTACATAACCTGATTCAGAGGCAGCATTCAAATAGGCGTAGAGCATAACGCGATCGCTTTCTTCCCCGTCCACATCAACCGCCGCGTGAATTTTCACCTCCCCTTCCGTCAGCGTGCCCGTTTTATCTGTACAAAATACATTCATGCTGCCAAAGTTTTCGATCGCAGGCAGTCGTTTCACAATCACCTGCTTTTTCGCCATTTGTTTGGCACCACGAGCCAAATTAACGCTAACGATCGCGGGTAATAGTTGGGGGGTCAATCCCACAGCTAAGGCGAGGGAGAAGAGAAAGGATTCCAGCACGGGGCGTTGCAAATAAACGTTGGCGGCAAAAATCAGCACCACCAAAATCAACGTCACTTCCATCAGAAAGTAGCCAAACTTGCTGAGTCCCGTTTCAAATTCGGTTTCGGGGGGTCTAAGTTTCAGGCTTTCTGATACCTTGCCAAATTCAGTCTGCTTTCCCGTCTGTACCACGATCGCTTTTGCAGTACCACTAATAACATTTGTTCCCATATAAAGGGTGTTGGTGCGATCGCTGAGTCCGACTTCGGCAGGCAATACGCCACTCATTTTATCAGCGGGATAGGTTTCTCCCGTCAGTGCTGCTTCATTCACCGACAAATCCTTAGACTCTAAAATCAGGCAGTCACCGGGAATACTATTGCCAGCAGCAAGCAACACAATATCACCTGGAACCACGTTCTCATTGGGGATTTCTTGAGATTGACCATCTCTCAAAACTGTGGCTTTTACTTGTACTAAAGCTAGTAGCTTCGCGACAGCATCGGTGGCTCCCCGCTCTTGCCAAAATCCTAATAGCCCGCTAATTAGTACGATCGTCAGAATAATTATGGTGTCAATGGCATCGCCCAGGAAACTGGAGAGCAGCGCCGCTGCCATTAAAATCAAAATAATCGGACTCTTAAACTGGTTCAGCAAGAGTATGAGTGCGTTTGACTTTCGTTTCTGCTTCAGGCTATTTGCACCGTACTCGCTGAGGCGTTGCTGCGCCTCCTGGCGACTCAAGCCCTGAAGGCCACTCTTGAGCTGCTGTAACACCTGTTCGGCTGGCAGATGCCAAAATGAGGGGAGAACTTGAGGCATAAGATTCAGATCCTGCTTGGCTACTTAAACTAATGTTTTGGCACACTAAGTACGGAAGAGCCAGAAAAAGAAAAACTATTTTTTTAATAAAGTTTTGGCTTTTTCTTGAAACTGCTTACGCGATGGTTCAGGGACGTGGACGCTCAATCGTTCTACTAAATCTTCAGGAGTGGATGCTTGTTCTAAAGTTTGTTCGATGAGGATTTTAGCGATCGGCCCAATAATAACCGCAAGCAATGTTTCTAACTGTTTTCGGATGTCAGGAGATAGAGAGTAGGTCAGGTTTTCTGTTTGCGTCTGAGTTGCTAAAGCGGTTTGAACGATTGAGACTGCTTGTTGAATATTTTTGAGTTCCTCTGGCTTTAAGTTGTCCTTGAGTGGCTGGGGCTGTTTGTTATTGTAGAGAACTTCAAAGATGGGTACAGAGCCAATGCCTTTCAAATTGCGATCGCTATGCCGATAGATCCCAAAACCACTGCTGTGGGAGAGGCGCACCAAGACTTCCGTCACTTCCGAGAGCAGAATTTGCCCAGCGCTGGCAAGTGCGGCGACACGGGCGGTATAGTCCACTTCGTGACCGATAAAGTTACCCCCGTCGGGAAGCGGACTGCCGGTGTGCATTCCAATTGTGACTTGCAGCGGCCCTAATGGGGTAGGAATCGGATCGTTAATGTGGTTCAATTGAATAGCGATCGCCCACTGTAGGGCTTGCACAGGGCTGGCGAAGACCAGAAAAAAAGCGTCGCCGATAGTTTCCACCTTACGTCCGCCATAAGCAGCGATCGTGTCTTCAACGCGCCCTCTGTGCGGCAAAAGAATCGTGTCTCTGTAAATGCGGTTGGATTCTGTGATATCGCTGCCAGGTAAATTGAGTTTAATGGCAGTAGAGCTAACTAGGTCAGTGAACACCATCGTGACCAGGTTCTCAGACATGGTAACCTTTTTGCCTTCAACAAGACTTGTTTCCAGGTTAAACCTTTGCTGGGAGGTTGGGGACGGGAAAAGTCACTCATTCACTCATTAAAAAGTCAAAAGTAAACAATATGCTTCTGAATTAATTATTGCCGAGCGGTGGAAACCATCGACACAACTTTGTTCAAACTGTCAGCATAAACAGTCCATGTGTTTAGATGTTAGGGTGTTTGAATGCGCCAATTGTGGATATAATGCCGATCGAGATTTCAACGCGAGTCGAAATTTAGAAATTTATCCACAAAACGCGGTTGGCTAAACCGTGTAAGTCTGCTGAGGGTTAACCGCTCGGATGCGCCCAAAGCAGCAGAAAGTAAGCACTAAAATGAGATATCCGTGAAATATCGTGATATACCGTTTTATATCAGTCTTATGTAGCAGTTTTTGCGTCTATTTCACTTGTGACGAGTTTATGAGTTCTCCGATTCGCTTCCTCATGTGCGCCCCCGACCACTACGACGTAGATTATGTGATTAATCCCTGGATGGAAGGGAATATTCACAAATCATCCCGCGATCGCGCCGTCGAACAGTGGCAAAATCTTCACCACATCCTCAAAGACCATACCATCGTGGATTTGGTCAAACCCCAAAAGGGTTGGCCGGATATGGTGTTTACCGCTAACGCCGGTCTAGTTTTGGGTCAAAACGTAGTCCTCAGCCGCTTTTACCACAAAGAACGCCAAGGGGAAGAACCCTACTTCAAAGAGTGGTTTTCCTCACAGGGCTACACTGTGTACGAACTGCCCAAAGACCTGCCCTTTGAAGGTGCTGGTGACGCCCTGCTTGACCGGGAAGGGCGCTGGTTGTGGGCGGGATACGGCTTCCGATCGGAACTCGACTCCCACCCTTACCTGGCAAAATGGCTCGATATAGAGGTACTTTCCCTGCGGCTGACAGATGAGCGGTTCTATCACCTGGATACCTGCTTCTGTCCTCTGGCTGGCGGCTATTTGCTCTACTATCCACCAGCATTTGATTCTTACTCAAATCGCATGATTGAAATGCGGGTATCGCCAGAAAAGCGGATTGCTATTGAGGAAGCGGATGCTGTCAATTTCGCTTGTAACGCTGTCAACGTAGATAGCGTTGTGATTATGAACAAGACGAGTGACAGCTTGAAACAGCGCTTGACTGGCGCTGGCTTTCAGGTAATAGAAACGTCGCTAACGGAATTTCTCAAAGCTGGTGGGGCTGCTAAGTGCCTGACGCTGAGGGTGACGGAGCCTGTGCGGACGGAAGCCCACGCCAATGTATCGGTAGAAAGTCGCACGATTCGGATGGAAGGTCATTTGCTGGACTCCGGTCTGATCAGTCGTGCGCTAGACTTGGTTGTGGAAAACGGCGGTAGTTTCCAAGTTCTCAATTTCAATTTGGGAGAACAACGACAAAGTACCTCTTCGGCAGATGTGAAGGTGTCGGCTCCTTCTCATGAGATCATGGAAGAGATTATGACCCAGTTGATCGACCTGGGTGCTTTACCTCCGCCGCAAGATGTTTGCGATGTCAACATTGCACCTGTAATTCAAAATGGTGTTGCTCCCGATGATTTTTATGTTACGACTATTTATCCGACGGAAGTGCGGGTGAATTCTCAGTGGGTGAAGGTGCAAAATCAGCGCATGGATGGCGCGATCGCAATTACTTACAACTCTGATAGCCCCGTAGCTCGCTGCAAGTTGCTGCGAGATCTGGAAGTGGGGGAAGACGTCATTGTCGGTGTGGAAGGTATCCGCACGATTCGCAAAACGGAATCCCGCGAACAACGGAATACCCAAGAATTCAGCTTTATGGGATCGGGTGTTTCCAGCGAACGCCGGGTGGAATTGGTTGTTGAACAAATCGCCTGGGAACTGCGGCAAATTCGCGATCGAGGCGGCAAAGTAGTGGTAACGGCAGGGCCGGTAGTAATTCATACTGGCGGTGGCGAACATCTGTCGCATCTGATTCGGGAAGGTTACGTGCAGGCGTTGTTGGGCGGAAATGCGATCGCAGTCCACGACATCGAACAATCCACGATGGGTACATCTTTGGGTGTGGATATGAAACGCGGCGTCGCCGTGCGCGGCGGACACCGACACCACCTGAAGGTAATTAACGCCATCCGTCGCTGCGGTAGTATTGCCAAAGCTGTTGAACTAGGCATGATTGACAACGGGGTGATGTACGAGTGCGTTCGCAACAACATACCATTCGCCCTTGCCGGTTCGATCAGAGATGATGGCCCTTTGCCTGATACTCAGATGGATTTGATTAAGGCGCAGGAAGAGTATGCCCGGTTGTTGGAAGGTGCAGACATGATTTTGATGCTGTCTTCCATGCTGCATTCGATCGGTGTGGGCAATATGACACCTGCTGGAGTCAAGATGGTTTGTGTCGATATTAACCCAGCTGTAGTGACGAAATTGAGCGATCGGGGTTCGATCGAATCCGTCGGCGTCGTCACCGATGTCGGTTTATTCCTCAGTTTGTTAATCCAACAATTGGATAAATTGACCAGTCCTTATCGCGCTAGTCACACCGTTTAAACAAGTAGGACTTACGCAAAAACCAAGGTTTTGCCCCCCTTGCCCCCCAAATCTGGGGGGAATCAGGAGAAAAGCGTAAGTCCTAAACAAATAGGGGTTACCTAAAAAATTCATGTGATTATTCTTATCTGCGTTTATCTGCGTACATCTGTCTACCCTACGGGAAGGCGAAGCGCCTACATCTGCGGTAAAAATTTAACCAACGATGACAACAGAAAATTTGACGATCTCACTCATGTACTAACGATGCAACCGGACACAATAATCGCTTGTAATCACTTGCTTTAGATATTTCGGCAAATATAGCAACCGCCAAGGCAGTTAGGAAGTTCTTAATTCCACCAAATCGTTCGGCAGAGCGCTCACGGCGAAGCCCTTGATTCCCCTTCTTCCCCTAGCCCTTAGCTATAGCTCTTTTTTTAATTTCAGCAATGGGTAAAAACAAGGTCTCTTCAATCTCTTTTCGCAGAGAAGGGCATACATTATAAGCACGATCGAGGCAATCCACCAGCAAATTATTGGCATCATAATACTGCCGAAGTAATTCTTTATGCTGATAACTGAATTGCCAATTATGGCTGATATTGCGATGCTTAATCATCACGATTTTTAATTGCTCAGTCCAAACCAGACCATCGGCTTTCCACCATCTATAGAATTCTTCGTCTTTGATGCCCGGATCGGGTAGTTGCTCTTTAAGTTGTTGTAGCGCACCCCTTAGTTCAGGCTGAAAGCTAAGGTTAAGGGCGCGATCGAGGGCACGGTTAAGGTTAAGACCACGGCCAGTGGTAAGCTCACTTTTACTGGCATGAATCAGGATAGGATCGAGAACACGTACAAGACTATAGTCAAGAGCAGGGTTAAGAGCAGGGTCGAAGGCAGGATCGAGGGCACAGTTAAACGTCAGCTCAAAGGCACGGTAAAGGTCAGGATCGAGAACAGAGTCAAGGGTACGGTAAAGTAAGCGGTAAAGAGCAAAGTCAAGGGCAAAGTAAAAAGCTCTCACTGCCATTGGTTTGTAAGGAACATCAACGGAAATAGATTTCTCATTTACCCACATCAGGAACCGCTGCAACTTCTCATCCTTAGCTAGCATTTGATCAATGCTTTGTTTCATTAACTGCAATAGATAATCTGCATTTGGTAACATCCCCGATGTTAGTAAAAAAATTTCTTGCCACTGTTTCTTACTGATATGGCTACTCAGTTTTTCCCAAGCCTGTGATTCCGAGCTATCAACAATTTGTTTAGCAGTAAAATACTCTTGAAATGTCAGATGAGAGAAAGAGTAAATTCCCCATGCTCGTTCTACTAATAACCCATGTTGCGCTTGAATTGATTTCAGCACTGCTTCACTATCTAACTGCATTTCATTAGGGTCAGTTTTGGCATTTGGTAAAGTGTGAAGATAATCAGCAATCAGTCGCTGAATTTTGGATTGTTCAAAGAAGTAATCGCCTTGTTCAAATGTAATAGCTGCCAACTGAGAAAGCAGTTGTTTTTTACGTGCCAATGTCAAAGAATGATATACCTCATCTCGGCAAATGCCTCTAGCCTCATCCCATCTTCTCAGTAAAATGTTCAATCCTTGTTCGTACAATCTAGCTCGATTGAAAGGAAAATCAGCTTTTACTTGAAACACTAAGCAAGTCAGATTTAGCAAAATAGGCGTGACAGCCAGTTCTCGGATTGACTGATTTTCAGGACGCAGAAGTTTATCAATAAACTGATGGGCTAAAGCTTTCCCTTCAGAGTGGTTATTCCTCGCAACTGCTACAAACCATTTTTCGGCAAAACTTTCAACTTGCTCAGAGTTAAAATCTGCTACCTCAACATCTGTGAATTTCTGAAATTGATAATTAGATGCGGCAATCCTACAAGTAATCACAAAGTAATTTTTATGATAATCCTGAGCAAGCTTGCGAATTTCCCTAACAACTTTATCACTATCCTCTTCTGCTACTTCATCTAAGCCATCAAGCAAAATCAGCGTTTTACCTTCAAACAGTAAATTATTAGTAATTTCTGGCTCAATTTCACAACTATTAAATTGTTTAATGATATAACTTAATAGATTAAATTTGTCTTCTTCGCTAGCATCTTCACTAAATTCTTTCAGTTTAATAAATATCGGTACTCGATTTGGCTCAAACTCTCCTTCATTACACTGAATTGCTACATATTGTAAAAACGTAGTTTTACCCGATCCTGGCTTACCAAGTACCATTAATTTACCATATCGCGATACGGCATCTAAGCCAGAAACTCGTGCCTGACGTACCCTACCAAGTCCAAGTCGGTCAAAATTATTTAACTCTGGGTTAAAACCTTTTACCAATTCAGAAATATCTTGCCATTGTTGACTATTTATTTGCTCTAAAACATTAACTTCAGTGAATATATCAGTTAGTGCGATCGGCCTAGAAATATCCAACAGTCGCAAAGTGCCGCACTGATATTGTATTTGATCGCGGCGAGAAAGGCGGACTTTCTGCACTAACCGATCGATATTATCAGGATCGGCGCTGTTGTTCGGCGGCTGCTCTGGCGATCGCGCAATCTCTTGCCAATCTAATCCTAATACTTGACAAATGTTTACAAAATTTGAGGAATCAATCGGTTTACCGCTGAAAAAATTCATCACTGTCGAGCGACTTACCCCTACTTGTTCCTTTAAATCCTCCCGTCTCCAGCCTTTACCAGTAAGCGCTGTCAGTGCTTGTTCAATCCCTCCCTCTGAGGCTTTGAGCGATCGGCCCATCCGCTTTACCATAGCTCAACCATGACACTTGTACAGATTTTAACACCTTAATGGCTAAAGTCATACTGAACTCATACCAAACTCATACCTTACCGTAATTGACTTTTCTAGATTGAACTGAGTACTATTTGATTAACGAAATAAATAAGCATCTCCGCAAAAAATGTAGAGACGTTGCATACAAAGTCTCTACACTTGAAATTCCGACAATCAACAATCTAATTAAGGAAATCAAAAAACTTATGCAACTATCTGAAAGCACCGGGATGTTTTCTGCTAATAACCCATTGGCATTTAATCAAAATTCAGACTTAATTGACATTCAGGGAAATCATCAGCCATTTAATCAGATGGGAGTAGGCTATCAGAATATTGCCTTTATCGATCCAACAGTTAAAGATTATCAAAGCCTGATTGCCGGAATAGTTCCGAATACTGAAATTGTACTCCTCGACCCCACGCGAGATGGAGTAGAACAAATTACCCAAATCTTAGCCGATCGCACAGAAGTAAGTAGCGCCCACATCATCACTCACGGCGGGGAAGCTAGCTTGCAGTTGGGGACGGCGCAACTAAGTTTGGAAAACCTCGATCGATATCGCGCCTCTTTGGAACAGTGGAAAAACGCCCTAACACCTGATGCAGACATTCTCCTATATGGTTGCAATGTAGCAGCAGGAGAGAAAGGAACTGCCTTTGTGCAATCTCTCAGTCAGATAACCGATGCAGATATCGCCGCTTCCGATGACTTAACAGGAAGTGCAGCATTAGGCGGAGACTGGGAATTTGAAGTAAAAACCGGGGAAATTGAAGCAAACATAGCCCTGGAAGCAGAAACAATGGCGAGCTATAACTCAGTTCTGCTTACTTTTAGTCCTGCTACCCAGTTTGGCACGGGAGTACAACCCCAGTCTGTCACAGCACACGACTTCAACGGAGATGGACATCTTGACCTAGCCCTTCCCACCCGTGCTTCTGGCGCTGTCTCTATCTTATTAGGAGATAGCACTGGTAACTTTGGCAAAGCCACTAACTTTAACGCAGGACAATACCCCTTTGATGTTGCCGTAGGAAACTTTAACAATGACAGCTTTCCCGATATAGCCGCAGCGAATTGGGGTACTAGCAACGTTTCCATCCTGTTAGGGGATGGTACGGGTAGCTTTAAAGCGGCTACCAACTTTAGCGTGGGAACAAGTCCCTGGTCTGTGGAAGCGGGTGATTTCAACAGCGACGGCAAACTTGACCTAGCCACAGCGAACATTGATTCTAACAACGTTTCCATCCTCTTAGGGGATGGTACGGGTAGTTTTAGCACGGCTACCAACTTTAGCGTGGGGCTACGACCTCAGTTCGTTGGAGTAGGTGACTTCAACGCAGACAGCAAGCTTGACCTAGCTACAGCCAACTTTAACTCGAACAATGTTTCTATTTTGTTGGGGACAGGTACGGGCAGCTTTGGCACTGCTACCAACTTTAGTGTAGGGACTCGACCCTATGCGCTAGCTGTAAGTGACTTGAACGCAGACGGCAAGGCTGACTTAGCTGTAGCAAATGAAGGCTCTAGCAACGTTTCTGTCTTGTTGGGTACAGGTACGGGCAGCTTTGGTGGGGCTACCAACTTTAGCGTGGGGTCTGGGCCGCGTTTTGTCGCAGCGGGAGACCTTAACGCAGATGGTAAGCTCGATCTAGCTACAGCCAACCTTAATTCAAACAATGTTTCCGTTTTGTTGGGAACAGGTACGGGCAGTTTTGACCCTCCCACGAACTTTAGCACGGGGGCAGGGACAGGGCCGTGGACGGTGGCGATAAGCGACTTGAATAAGGACGGCGCACCGGATTTGGCTACGCCGAACTATTGGACGAATAACGTCTCAGTTCTGATCAATACTACACCTTTAGTTAATTTTGGTGCTGCTAGTTATAGCGCTACAGAAGACAGCAGCGATACGGTAGTTAATATTCCGGTTACTCTCAGCGCTACTCCCGGTACTGATGTAACTGTGCCAATTGTAATTAACAATGGCAGCAGTGCTACAGAAGGCGCTGGCAATGATTACACTCTTGCAACTACTTCTGTTACTTTCGCAGCGGGTGCTACTGGTGCTGCATTAACTCAGAATGTTGCTGTTACTATTAAGCCTGACAATATTCCTGAAAATGATGAAAAGCTAGTTCTCGATTTTGGCACAATTACTGCTGCTGCTGCGGGTACAACCAAACAAACAACGCTAACTATTGCGGCGAATGATGCTATTGATTACGCTGTTAGTGCTGGTGTTGCCAATATTCCCGAAGGTAATAGCGGCATAACTCCCATTACTTTCACGGTTATTCGCAGTGGTAGTATTGATGCAGCGAGTAAAGTAGATTTTGCCATTGGTGGTACTGCTACTAATAACAGCGATTACAACAATATTAGCGGAACTTCTGGCGCAACTTCTACAACTGGCACGATTACCTTTGCCGCAGGTGAAACTCAAAAAACCATCACCATGAATATTGTTGGTGATACGGCATTTGAACCAGAGGAAACAGTCATTGTTAATTTATCGAATCCGGTAGCACCTGGGCAGACTCCGACTATTTCCAATGTAAGTGCGACAACTACTGTTAATAATGACGATACTCAGCCTCAACCAGGTACTTTGCAATTCAGTGCGGCTAATTTCAGCGTACCAGAAGGGAATAGCGGCGGTTTTGTAAATGCGACAGCAGTTACCGTTAATCGTACAGGTGGTAGCAGTGGTGCAGTAAGCGTGCAGGCGCGAGTTAATCTGAATAATCCGGGTACTGCTAATAATCCAGGTAGTCCTAACCCGAATGATTACAACAATAATATCTTTCCAATTACTGTTAATTTTGCCGATGGAGATACTGCTGCCAAAACGGTAGTTATTCCCATCAATGGCGATACTACGGTTGAACCGGATGAAACGGTGAATTTGGAGTTAATTTCTGGCAGTGTTACAGGTGGGGCGACAATTGGTACTCAAAATACAGCGATTTTGACGATTAGTAATGATGATGCAAACACACCCTTTACCGACATCAATGCCGGGTTGCCTGGTGTTTATTCCAGTTCCGTTGCCTGGGGAGATTACGACAATGATGGAAAATTGGATATTCTACTCACGGGAGACAGATCAGGTTCAGGCTACATCACCAAAGTGTACCGCAACACGGGCAGTGGCTTTAGCGATATCAATGCCGGGTTGCCTGATGCTTACCGCAGTTCCGTTGCCTGGGGAGATTACGACAATGATGGCAGATTAGATATCCTACTCACGGGCTACGCCGCTGGTTCAGTCGGCATCGCCAAAGTGTACCGTAACACGGGCAGTGGCTTTACCGACATCAATGCCGGGTTGACTGGTGTTTACCACAGTTCCGCTGCCTGGGGAGATTACGACAATGATGGCAAATTGGATATCCTACTCACGGGCCGCACTGATTCAGGCCACATCACCAAAGTGTACCGCAACACGGGCAGTGGCTTTAGCGATATCAATGCTGGATTGACTGGTGTTGGCTGGGGTTCCGTCGCCTGGGGAGATTACGACAATGATGGCAGATTAGATATCCTACTCACAGGCGACAGTAGTTCAGGCGTCATCGCCAAAGTGTACCGCAATACGGGCAGTGGCTTTACCGACATCAATGCCGGACTACCTGGTGTTTGGGGCAGTTCCGCTGTCTGGGGAGATTACGACAATGATGGCAAATTGGATATCCTACTCACGGGCTGGATTGGTTCATACAGCTCAAGTATCGCCAAAGTGTACCGCAATACGGGCAGTGGCTTTACCGACATCAATGCCGGACTACCTGGTGTTGGGTTCAGTTCCGCAGCGTGGGGAGATTACGACAATGATGGCAAATTGGATATCCTACTCACGGGCTACGGTGGTTCAAGCAGTATCGCCAAAGTGTACCGCAACACGGGCAGTGGCTTTACCGATATTAATGCCGGGTTGACTGATGTTTACCACAGTTCCGCAGCCTGGGGAGATTATGACAATGATCGTAAATTGGATATCCTACTGACGGGCTACAGTAGTTCAGGCAGCGGTATCGCCAAAGTGTACCGCAACAACACTTCGACTGCCAATACTCCACCCACTACACCCACAGGGCTATCATCCACAATTTCTGAAACAGCAGTCACCTTAAACTGGAATCCAGCGACGGATGCTCAAACTCCCACCACTGGTTTAGCCTATAACCTGCGAGTCGGCACTACTCCTGGCGGTAACGATGTTTTTGCCCCGATGTCTCTGAACACGGGTTATCGGCAAGTACCCCAACTGGGCAATACCAACATGAAAACCAGTTGGCAGCTGAACAATTTAACTCCGGGACAAACTTATTACTGGAATGTACAAGCAATTGATACTGCTTGGGCGGGTTCACCTTTTGCCACAGAAGGAAGTTTTACTGTTGCCAACCCAACCCCATCCACAGTTAGCATTACTACCACAGATGCCGAGGCAGCTGAAGCAGCTAACGGACAAACCGCCAATCCCGGACAATTCAGTTTAACTCGTACTGGCAATTTATCCACGCCACTAACAGTTAAATACACCACTTCCGGTACTGCTACTAATAGCACTGATTACAACAATCTCCCTGGTAGCATCACTTTCGGTGCAAATCAATCTACATTTACTCTGCCGATTAATGTCATCAATGACAATTTGGTAGAAGGCAGCGAAACGGCGACAGTTACGATTACCCCAGATAATGCCTACACCGTTGATACCAATAACAAAGCTACCGTCTTCATTGCCGACATCATTACCGTTCCCCAAACTATCAACAGCATCTTGAGTTCTACCGACCCGAATAATCCCACTCGTTCTGGCAAATTCCGAGATGATTATCGCCTGACGGGAGTAACGCCGGGACAACAGGTGCAACTCAATCTTAACGCCCCATTCGATGCTTACTTACAATTGGTGAATGCAGACACTGGTCAGGTAATTGCCTCTAACGATGACTCCAACGGAACTCTCAACTCCCAACTCAATTTCGCAGTGGAGTCGGGTATCAATTACCTAGTGCGAGTAACGAGTTATGCTGGCGGTGCGACAGGTAATTACAGTTTAATTACTGCTATTGTGCCACCACCCACCGTTACTATCACTGCCGCAGATGCCAATGCTGCGGAAGTAATTAGCGGACAAACACCTAACCCAGGACAATTTACCATTTCTCGTACTGGTAGCACCGCTAACTCGCTGACAGTTAACTACACTACTGGGGGAACTGCCACCAATAGTCAAGATTACAACAATATCGCCAGCAGCATTATCATCCCAGCAGGTGCTAGCAGCGCTAACTTGCCTATTAATGTTATCGACGATAACCAAGCAGAAGGTGATGAAGTAGTTTCTCTTACCTTAATTGGCAATAGTACTTACAATCTCGGTAATGCCAAGAGTGCCACTGTTACTATTGCTGACAATGAACCCGCAATTAATATCCCTACAATCAGTGGAAGTCAAACCCTAAATGCGACATTGAGTACCGCTGACCCCAATAACACCAACCGTTCTGGCAGCTATAAAGATGATTATCGTTTGGTTGGGGTGACTCCAGGACAGACGATTCAAATCAACCTTAATGCTTCTTCATTTGATACTTACCTGCAAGTAATCAATGCAAATACGGGTGAAGTGATTACCTTTGACGATGACGCTGGCGAAGGTCGCAACTCCCAACTTTCTCTCACTGTGCAACCAGGTATCAATTATCTGGTGCGAGTTACCAGTTTCTCTGGCGGTGCGACAGGTAACTACACTTTAATTACTTCAGATCCACCCAGCGTCGTCACTATCACTGCTACAGATGCCAATGCTGCGGAAGTAGTTAACGGACAAACACCTAATCCCGGACAATTCACTATTACTCGTACAGGTAACACCGCTAACTCACTGACAGTTAACTACACCACTGGAGGAACTGCTACCAAAGGCACTGATTACAACAATCTTCCCGGCAATATCGTCATTCCAGTAGGTCAAACTAGCATCAACTTACCTATTAACGTTATCGATGATAGTTTGGGAGAAGGTAATGAAACAGCAATTCTTACCTTAGCTGCTAATAGTGGTTACACAATAGGTAACGCTAACAGTGGCACAGTTACCATTGCGGATAACGAACCTTTCAACCGTCCACCGCAAGAGATAATTCACTTAAATTCGCGTCGCCTTAGTCCTACAAATGGAGCAGTAACTTACTCTGGCGTATACACCGATCCCGATGGCGATATTCTGAATTACACTGCAACTAATAGCAACGGTGAACCTTTACCCAGTTGGTTGGGATTCTCCTTTGACTCCAACAACAATAGCATCACCTTCACTCAGGCTTCTACTCCTCCTAGCAATTGGCAATACTCCTACGTGAGGTTAACTGCTACAGACCCTTGGGGTGCCAGTGCAAGCCAAAGTTTTGGGATAAATAAAAGCGGTAGCGGATGGGTTATAGATGGTTACATTGCTGGTTCTACCATCTTCTTTGATGCCAACAAAAATGGTGTAATCGATCGCGACGAACCATCCACAAAAACTGATAGTTCGGGTGCTTATCAGCTAGACATTTCTCCAAATTTCGATACCAATAATAATGGTCAATTCGACCCAGAAGAAGGTAATTTTGTCGCTAATGGCGGTACTGATACCGCTACCGGATTGCCTTTGGAAACGCCTCTTACTGCACCACCCTATGCCAGTGTGGTAACTTTATTAACCAGTATGGTGACAGAATTGCTCGATCGCGGTATCAACCCCGATGAAGCAGAGTCCCAAGTGAAAGCGGCCCTGTCTCTGCCATCTGATGTAAATCTTACCAGTTTAGATCCGATCGCTGCTACCAATAATAAGGAACCCGGTGGCGTGGAAGTTTTGGCAGCAATGGTGAAGGTGCAAAACTTCATCACGGAGACTAAAGCTATAATTGATGGGGCTTTCGGACAACCGCAAGGGGTTGCCGCTGCTAAAAATGATACCGTGCAGGGGATTATGAGTGCGATCGTCAATCAAATTCAATCTGGTGTAATCTTAGATTTCACTAATCCCGAACAGTTGGCGGTAATTATTGAGGCGTCTGTCAATAAGGCAAAACAGTTGTCTTCCACGTTTAATCCTGTGGTAAATAGCGAATTTATCGCCTCATCTGCTAACGTCATGGCACAGGTAAATCAACGCATCGATAAGATTGTCGCCACTACCGCGCCTGACTCAATTCAACAACAAATTGCTCGCGTGCAAAAAGTAGCGCTAGGTGAAATAACTTTAGACTTCAAAGCAGCGGCATCTGGCACAAAATCAATCAACGAGCTAATTGCTGAAAATACTGGTGCAGCTTTAAATACCCAAATTCAAACAGCCCGTATTCCAGGCGTTCCCGCTGTTCCAATTATCAATCATTTACCTAAGTTCGACTCTACTCACCTGTTCGATAGCGACTTTTATCTCCAACAAAACCCGGATGTAGCAGATGCTATTGCTAATAAACTTTTTGCCGATGCTTTAGCACATTTCAGTCAATTTGGTTACGCTGAAGGTCGCAATCCCAGTGCCATATTTGCCACTGACTATCTAAACAAAAATAGCGATGTGGCGGCGGCTGTTGCTAAAGGCGCATTCCACAGCGGTTTTGAACACTTTATCAAGTATGGCATGGCTGAAGGGCGATCGCCTGCGCCTGAATTTATGCCATTAGATGAGTTTTATATATCCGCAAATCAGGATGTCGCACAAGCAGTTAGCCAAGGCAATTTAAAAAGTGGAATCGAACACCTGATGCGATTTGGTATGGCTGAAAATCGCGATCCTTTTACCCGGTTTAATGCTATTTCAGAAACTTTCGATCCCACTTTCTATTTAGCCTGGAACCAGGATGTTGCTGAAGCGGTGAATCGAGGCGAATTCCGCGATTCCTGGGAACATTTCGTTAATTTTGGCAGGTTTGAAAGTCGCGATCCAAGCACGATTTTCAGTAACTTTTCCTATCTTAAAGAAAACCAAGATGTTGCTGCCGCAATTTCTCAAGGCAAATTCCAAAATGGGTTTGACCATTACCTAAAATTCGGTTTTCTAGAGAAACGCAAATCGAATGATTTGTCCGTTCCTCTTTTCTTTTAATCGGGCGAAATGGGGAATAAAAAGAAAACTAATTCTTCATTCCCCATTTCCATAAGGTACATCAGAAGTGCTGAGTACGTCAAAAATTAGCACGGATTGGTGAGATGCGATCGCTCTCCCACTTTCACTTCGCTTATACAGACCAAGGCGCAGGCGTTGCATTCGGGCATAAAAATTGTTGAAGAAAAGCGATCGCGTAGCGTGCCGTAGGCATATCGCTTACTCCCCGAATGCTTCGCCCCTACTCACACATCGGATTGTTTTTTTGTCAATTTATAGCAACCGCCAGGGCGATTAAGCCAACTCCAACTGTTACCTTTAGTCCATAATCCCTTACGGAGTAACCTCTTCCCTCTTCCCTCTTCCCTCTTCCCTAGCCCCTAGCCCCTAGCCCCTAGTCCCTAGCTATATTATACTGGACTGGCACTCTAGCAAGGCAAGGTGACGATAAAGGTGGTGCCAACTCCAACTTCGCTCTCTACAGCGATCGCACCACCGTGTAAATCAACTGCTTTTTTGACAATTGTCAGTCCTAAACCATTCCCGGCAATTCCACCTACATTGTTACATCTATGAAACGGTTCAAATAGTTTCCCTAGATCTTCTTCGGGAATGCCGATACCCCGATCTTGAATGCGGAAAATCACTGCTGAGGACTCTTGACTGGTAAATTCTTTTTTGCTCTTTTCAATCTCTAATTCCAAGGTAATTGTACCTCCGTTGGGGGAATATTTGATGGCATTGGAGAGCAAATTGGAGAGAATGTGCTGTAGTAGTCGTTGATCCAGTGTTGCAACGATAACACCTGATGAAACAAAACTTAACTGGTGTTTACTTTCAGTGTTTAATTGCATTTTTTCCACGAGAAATTGGCAAAATTCGGATAAATTAAGCGGAGCCGGATTAAACTGTAGTTGCTCGGCTTCCGCTCGACCGATCATCAGCATATCCTCAATCAATTGGTTCATATTCTGGGTAGCTGATTGAATCAAACGGAGACATTTTAGTTTGCTTTCGTCATCCCACCGACTGCGGCTAAATTCGAGCAATTTTGTAGAGGTTAAGATCGCAGTCAATGGGTTGCGTAATTCGTGGGCTGCCATTGCCACATATCTGTTTTGGCGACCCGCTTGTTCTTGTGCAATTTGCAGTAGTTGTTCGGAATTTTCTAGAGCTTGCTGCATTTTATTTTCTAATTCGTGTCGGTGAATGGCAATTTCAATATTTGCTTGTAAATCTTTTTGGTGGAAAGGTTTAATAATATAGGCGAATGGGTCTGTAAGCTTGGCTCTCTGCAAGGTTTTTTCATCGGCATAAGCTGTCAAGAACACAATTGGGATATTAAAACGATTACGAATTTCTTCGGCAGCTATTATACCGTCTATATCTCCTTCCAAAACAATATCCATCAGTATTAAATCTGGTTGGCTCTGTTCTGCTCGTTCAATTGCTTCTTCGCCGGTTGTGACAATATCTGTTACTATATATCCCAACTTTCTCAATCTGACTGCCACGTCTTCGGCTACGATAATTTCATCTTCTACAATTAAGATCTTTTTATTCGTCATTACATTAAAACCTCCGGCGGTAATTTAATTCAGCAAAGGTAATTTTAAAGGTCGTCCCTTGATGGCTATCAATTTCGAGAACTCCCTTTAGCTGGCGTGTCAATATACGGACTAATCGCAAACCTAGTGTTTCGGTGGTTTCTAAGTTAAAATTAGGTGGTAATCCGATGCCATTATCACTGATGCTTAAGTTAAATTCCTTAGAGGCCAGTTGAATAAATTGAATGCTAACTTCACCTTTACTGCCTTGGGGAAAAGCATATTTCAGTGAATTGGAAAGCACTTCATTAATAATTAAACCACAGGGTATGGCTGTTTCTATATTCAAATAAATCGGGGCGACGTTAAGATTGAGGTGAATAGTATTATTGGTGCAGCCGAAAGACTGTAATAAATTAGCGACCAAGCTTTGAATGTATTCGACCAAATCAATCCGGTCTAAATGCTCGGATTGATATAATTGCTCGTGAATGAGCGCCATTGAAGAGATGCGGTTTTGGCTTTCTCGAAATAGATCGATCGCCAGGGCGTCATTGAGAGATTGGGATTGCAATTCGAGTAGGCTGGAAATAACCTGCATATTGTTTTTGACGCGATGGTGAACTTCTTTGAGAAGTATTTCTTTCTCTTGCAGCGAGGCTTTTATTTGCGCTTCGGCTAACTTGCGATCGGTGATATCCTCCGCAATCCCCGCCGTGCGGTAAACTTTGCCAAATTCATCTTTAATTGGAAAAGATCGGTCCCAAATCCAGCGAATTGAACCATCGGGCTGCACGATCCGATATTCCACACTCGTGGACTTTTCTGTCCCCAGTGCGGACATTTTGGCTAATACGGTTTCCCGATCTTCTGGCTCGATCGAATCTATCCAGGATTGCCGGTCAGCATACAGTTGCTCGCAAGGGCGTCCCCAGATTTGCTCGTAAGCTGGACTCACGTATAGGATCTCTTTGCCCTCTGGGGACAGCAGCCAGAAGACATCTTGCACATTTTCTGCCAGCTGGCGAAATCGCTCTTCACTTTCGCGCAGCGCTTCCTCAGCTCGTTTGCGCTCAGTAATATCTCGCAAAGAAACAACATAAACTGATTCTCCCTCCCATTGGACTGGTACTACAGACATTTCCCCAATAGAAATTTCCCCTCTAGATCTAATAATGCCCAATTCCACTGTGTTACTTACTGCGATCGGCAAGCCAAATTCTTGACCGATGAGGTCTTCTGGCTGGCAGTTGAAAAGCTTTCCAGCGGCTGGATTGGCAAAACGGACTTTGCTAAAGCGATCGACAATTAACAAACCATCGAACAGATTTGCAACAATAGTATGCAGTCGAGCTTCGCTCTCAAACAAGTTGGCAATAATTTTTTGCAGTCGCGCCTCATTTTCTCGCAACTCTTGCTGGGCTCGTTTGCGTCCGCTGATATCTTCCACAATATTAATAAAATACTTCGGCTCACCCGCATTTCCACAACGCAAAAGCGATACCGTCAGATTGACCCAGACAGGAAAACCATTTTTACGGATGTAGCGCTTTTCCATTGAGTAAGTCTCTATTTCACCAGCCCATATTTGCCGGTAATTTACTAGGTTCTCTGAAATATCATCGGGGTGGGTAATTTCTTGGAAAGTCTTTTGTTGCAGTTCCTCTTCTGTATATCCTACAATATCTGCAAACTTTTGGTTGACTACGAAATACTGACCGGATAACAATAACTGTGCTATACCGACCGCCGCCTGATTGAAAATGCTGCGGAATCTTTCTTCGCTTTCCCGCAACTGCGCTTCTACCCGCCGTCGATCGATAATTTCTTCTCGAAGCAACGCATTAGCAACCTTTAATTCGGCTGTTCTATGCTCTACTCTAATTTCTAATTGTTCTTTCGCCTGTTGCAGTGCTGCTTCTGCCTGTTTTCGCTCTGGTTCTGGCAAGTTCCAAGAGGATTGCAAAGGCTCAGTAATTGGTATGTTATGTTGTAATTCTGATGTTCGATCATCACCATCTTTTGCTAAGTTTTCCATAGGACTTTATTTGCGTAAAAAATTTAACCCAAATAAAATTGCGGCAATGGTTCCAGAGACATTTATTTCTCCGGCTACTATTTTTTCCATCACTTTGGCAACTGGAATTAATTCTACTTCAATGTCTTCTGTGATATCCAGCTGCTGCTTGCCAGATAAATGAACATTTTCGGCGATAAACAGGTGAATTTTATTGGTATCTTTGATAGGATTATCGTATATGGTTGCGAGTTTAATCATTTGGTCTGCAACATAACCCGTCTCTTCTTTTAGTTCCCGACGTGCTGCTGCTTCGCCGCTCTCTATGGCGGGGTCAAACCCCCCAGCGGGAAGTTCTAACAAAATTTCACCAATGGCGTGTCTATATTGACGAACAAAAACAAGTTCTTGGTTTTGGGTGACAGGAAATACTAAGGCTATATCCGGTCTGACAATGACAAAAAAATCGTCAATGATTTTGCCGTTGGGCAATTCTATTTCATCTTGTCTGATTTTTACCCATTCGTTGTCAAAGACGAGGTTGGATTTGAGGATTTGCCATTTTTTGCTCATAGATAATTCGATTTTGGATTGATCTCGTGTTTGGTTACATCTTTAGTACATGAGTGATGTCGTTAAATTTTCTGTTGTTATCGTTGGTTAAATTTTACCACAGATGAAGACAGATAAACACAGATAAACACAGATAAGAATAAGAACAGGATTTTTTTAGTTAACCAATTCGTAAGGAAATTATATGATTTTTTAATGGTCGTCATTGTGTATATACCAATGACTAATGACTACTGACTAATACGGAACCATTCTGCGATTCCATCTGCGATCGCATCTGCCATTTTCTGTCTATCATCGGGATTCATCACGGATTCAAATTCAACCGGATTGCTCATAAAACCCAGTTCTAGCAATACTGACGGGGTGCTGGATGGGCGGGTTAGCGCCAGGTTATCCCAAAATACGCCGTAGGAAGGACGCCCCAATTTTTGCACTACATAATTATGTATGAAGATGGCAAAACTATGGGCTTGGGGATGATACCAAAAGGCGGCAAATCCTTTGGTATTCTGGGCGTCTCCATCGTCGGGTAAGGAGTTGTGGTGGATGGAGATAGAGATCGCAGGTTGGAGTCGATCGATCGCCTGCACGCGGTCTTGCAGGGACAATTCGCGATCGTCCTCCCGCGTCATAGACACATTTGCGCCAAGCGCCACCAGTCTGTCTCGCAGCAGCTTTGATATAACAAGATTGACATCTTTTTCCAGATAACCGTTTGGCCCAGCCGCGCCAGATTCTTTGCCGCCATGTCCCGGATCGAGAAGTATTTTAATCCCCGATAAAGACTTTTCTTCTCTCTCTTTAGTCCCCCCCGTTGACGGGGGGGAAACAGAGGGGGTTCTTGTGGGCGAGTGTCGCAGAGACAGTACCAGATTTGTCCGATCGTATTTCATTTGATAACCCCATTGCTGTTGGGATTTGAGGTTAAAGGTATATTGCACTTGACCGGGTGCTACCTGTTGCCAGTCTAGACGAGAAATAATGGGATCGTCATCAAGGCGAATGATATCCGTTTGGGCGGTAGTGTTGTAGAGAGTGAGAGTGAGAGTGCTAGAGCTTTGCTGCACGCTTACGGGCACAGGTACTTGTAAGGGAAACACGATTTCTGTCGCACCGGGAACCTGACGGACGCGGAGAGTGCGAATAATAGAACGGGGCGGCACAGCAGCTTGGGTAATGCGAATTTCCTTATCCTCAATCCAACCGCCGTAATCCAGTCGCAACCACTTTCCCTCGCGTCCCATTACCGTTGCTTGCGTCCCTTTGGGCAAAGGTGTCAGACGAGAATAATCGCTACTTGGGCCAGTGCGTGCGATCGCGCTATCGACAATCACTTCTGCAATCTCTAGCTGCGTCGGCGATAAAATTTCCACATTTCCTTGCGCCATCTGAGTTGTGGTTTTACCATTCATTGTCAGCTGAAATTCGGGACGCCCTAACTTTCCTGGCGAGTTAGCTGTAGCGCAACCTTGATATTGACCCGTAAAAGACTGGGAATTGGTTGTGTATTGTCCTGTTAACGCCGCAGAATTTGAGGGTACATCTGCAACTGGCGACTGCGGTATCAGGGGAATGGTTTGATTTCCCAGTTTAACAGAGACGGTGGCGTTGGGCGGTGCGATCGCGCTAAAACAAATCATTTCACCCGGCAATTTAGCAATATCCACCCCCGGTTTGAGCGAATCTTTCCCAAACGCCAACCCCACCGGCAGATTTGGTCGTGTTGACAAGCGCGTCACTTTGAGATCGCGTTGCTGATTTCCATACCGTAACGTAAAGAGATTGTCTCCCACTCGCAGCGGAAAACTAGGCGCAAAATGCCCCGCCGGACTCCTCTCAATTGCTTTGCCATTCACCAACACATTTCCACCTGCTGGTGCGCTTCCCAGAAAAAATATCTGGTTAGAAGTTGTTTGGTAGTTGGCCGGTGGAAAGGCCACATAAAGAGATTGTTTTGCCAAAGCTGAATATCCGATTAAAGTTGCCAATGTAACTAATACTAATATTTTTCTCATTCTTTTGTAAGTTGTCAGTTGTTTTTAGGCCCTTAGAAACCCGGTTTCTCCAATCAACCGGGTTTCTGGGTGTTCAGTTGTTTTTAGGCCCTTAGAAACCCGGTTTCTCCAATCAACCGGGTTTCTGGGTGTTCACTATTGACTAATTATCAAAAATCTTTGTTGGCAATCCATCTATGCTTTTTTGGTTTTTTTCTTGCCAATAGTCAACAATCCCTTGTTTTCCCTTTTTGTTTGCCCATTCTACCAGCGTGTTTCTTTCTTCCTTAAGTTCGTAAATGGGTACGCCATATCCGCAAGATGTTTGTACCGACTCAACATCAAGCACAACAATTTGACGTTCTCCCGGTGTCGGCTCAAATAGAGAGTAAAATTTGTGCCATTCTTGATGTCTGGAGCTAATTATGCGCCCTTGTCCGTAGAGACGCAAAATCAAGGGCCGATCGGAAAAACTGCAAAACATAATTGTCATCCGTCCATTTTCATTTAAATGCGCTGCCGTTTCGTTCCCACTTCCAGTTAAATCGAGATAAGCCACTGTTTTATTATCAATGCAGCGAAAGGTATCACACCGCTCAACAAAACCTACTCAAACCTACTCAAAGGCTGAAAGGCCGGTCATTCGTAGTGGGTCAAGCACCACAGGGTTAAACGGCAAACCCTTTATTCCTTGGTCAAAGACATCAGGAATTACTTTTCGAGTAATATTAAATGACCCATTCACATCGGCATTTAATAACCTACCCTTCGCTGTTTTATACAATCCTCTAGCTACTCTTTTTCCCTGAAACACTGGTTTTTTTTCCCCATATTTAGGTACATCATCCCCATCGACAGCACTGGCCACAGAGGTATAAGATTCTTCTGTGATGACTACTTTTATTCCTTTCAATTGAGCTTTATAGTTCAACATTTCTATTAACCTATAATGGGGAATGTTCACAAATTGTTGATTGTTCCTTTTCCCTAAGTTAATTGATTGTTTCCACTTAGCATTATGCCCAATTACTAGGATTCCTATGTGATGCTGTCTACACCAATTTATCACTCTTCTGCTGGCTGTATGTAGATAATTCTCTACTCTACAGTTACGTTTATGAGTGAGGTTTTTTAATCTTTGAGATTGGGTTTGATTATGCTTGAGTTTTAGCTGGGATTGTAAAGAGGAACGTTGTTTATTGTAAAAGGTGTTAATTGCTTTTAGTGGTCTGCCTTTAATCAAAAAAGGTCTGACGCCTGTTTGATTGGTAGTTACAGCCATTAAGTTATTAACTCCTAAGTCTATCCCGGCTATTTGTTGATGATTGGTTGTCTCCTCTACTTTTTCATAAACTATTTCGATTATATAACAACTACTTTTCGGCACGATCCTCGCTTCGATTATTTCCTTTGTTGATGTGGGAATTTGTATTTCACTCATGGATAGGTGACAGATTCCTTTTTTCAAGGCTTTTTTCGAGATTGATTCGTGAGAATACGGGAGGATATTGCGCCCTTTTGTTTTATGTTTATATCCCGGTATTTTTGGTTTAACTAAGAATTTTTCGGGATGTTTCTGCCAGGTTTTTACAGCTTGAAAATAACTTGTCCAGGCTGAATCTAATCGACGGATGATTTGCTTACTAACTTTTGTTGGTAAGGCTTTGTAGTCTTGGGCTTGGGATAGGAGGTGGTAAAGTTGGTTAAAGTTTAATTTCTGGTGGTGTTGAAAGAAGTGTTGACGATAATGATAATTAGCTAGGTTAAACAAATTTTTTGACAAAAAAGCCAAGTGGTCAATTTCTGACCAGAGGGGATGGTTTTTTGCGATGATATGACGTTCAACTAGCTTCATGTTTTGATTATAGGGAAAGAAGGGTTTTTGGAAAACCTTCATCGCAAAAGCTTACTCACTATTGGCATTTAGCTATAAAAATGAGTAAGATTGAGCAGAATTGGCTAAGTTTTTGGAACTGTATTTACCCCTTTTGGCGAGAGATTAATTCTCCCCGTTATTGGTGCAGTCGCCGTGAAGAATATTTTTTGTGCTTCAATAAAATTACGTAAGTCTTCATTCAACTCCGAGTAGAACTTAGCCATTGCAAAAAAAACTCCTCATTGGTCATATCATATCCGGTAACATCGGTTACAAAAAAATCCTGTTCTTATTCTTATCTGCGTTTATCTGCGTACCCTGCGGGAAGGCTTTGCCTACATCTGTCTTCATCTGCGGTAAAATTTAACCAACGATCGCAACAGACAATTTGATGATATCACCGAAAATCTAGCTAATATGGTTAAAAAAGCTGGTAACCAGCTTGAAATGCTATTCTATCCTCTAGACTGTAGCTCGGTTAATAGCAAACTGTTCGCGCAGAAAGCTAAGAGTGTGGCACAATTGACGGGGTGGTTTGCAAGAACGCTTTAATTTTAATCGTGTTATGACCAAGTTTGTCTTTGTCACAGGCGGTGTAGTCTCCAGTATCGGCAAGGGAATTGTCGCCGCCAGTCTGGGGCGGTTGTTGAAATCGCGGGATTATTCCGTCTCGATTCTGAAACTTGACCCTTATATTAATGTCGATCCGGGAACGATGAGTCCCTACCAGCACGGGGAAGTATTTGTCACGGAAGATGGTGCCGAAACAGACCTGGACTTGGGACACTATGAGCGCTTCACGGATACCTCCATGTCTCGCCTCAATAGTGTGACGACAGGTTCGATTTACCAGGCGGTTATAAATAAGGAGCGTCGGGGCGACTATATGGGGGGCACAGTTCAGGTAATTCCCCATATCACGAACGAGATTAAAGATCGTATACAGAGAGTAGCTAAAAATACCAATCCAGATGTGGTAATTACGGAAATTGGCGGCACGGTTGGCGATATTGAATCGTTACCTTTCATGGAAGCTATTCGCCAGTTACGCAAGGATGTGGGGCGGCAGAACGTGCTGTACGTCCACGTAACGCTGGTGCCTTGGATTGCTTCGGCGGGAGAGATGAAAACTAAGCCGACGCAGCATTCGGTGAAGGAATTGCGATCGATTGGGATTCAACCGGATATTTTAGTTTGTCGGTGCGATCGGCCCATAGCCCAAGGACTCAAAGACAAACTATCAGAATTCTGCGACGTGCCGCTTGAATGCGTGATCGCAGCTCAAGATGCTAACAGCATCTACGAAGTGCCGTTGATGCTAGAACGGGAAGGACTGGCACAGCAAGCGCTAGACATCCTCCAACTAGAACAGCGTCAACCCAACTTAAAACAGTGGCAAACCCTAGTAGATCATCTTTATTCTCCCACGAAGCGAATTGAGATTGCGATCGTTGGTAAATACGTCCGATTAAGCGATGCTTACCTGTCGATGGGAGAAGCTTTGCGTCATGCTGCGATCGAATTCTCCCTCGACCTGAACGTCAGGTGGGTCAACTCAGAAGAGATCGAAGTCAATGGTGCCCAGAAGTATTTAGAGGGCGTAAATGGCATCGTCGTACCGGGAGGTTTTGGTAACCGGGGGGTAGATGGTAAGATTGCCGCAGTGAAATATGCCCGCGAAAACAATATTCCCTTCTTGGGTTTATGCTTGGGGATGCAGTGTTCGGTCGTTGAGTGGGCGCGTAACCTTGCTGGTTTAGAAGATGCCAACAGCGCTGAGTTTGCCCCCGATACACCGAATCCAGTCATCAACTTGTTGCCAGAACAGCAAGATGTCGTCGATTTAGGCGGCACCATGAGGCTGGGTCTTTATCCTTGCCGTTTGGCACTCAATACCCTAGCTTACCGTCTTTATCAGCAAGAAGTGATTTACGAACGCCATCGGCATAGGTACGAATTTAACAATGCCTATCGCAACCTCTTTCTAGAAAGCGGGTATGCAATTAGCGGCACCTCTCCCGACGGGCGCTTAGTAGAAATTATCGAACTCCCCAACCACCCCTTCTTCATTGCCACACAATTTCACCCAGAGTTTCAATCAAGGCCCAGCACTCCCCATCCTTTGTTTAAAGGATTTATCCAAGCCGCGTTAGCCCTACTTTCGGTTGGCGAAGTCCCAGAGCAGGATATCCCTTCTGTAAAAGAGGAGGTTCACGCCGACGCTCAAACCATCCCATCCCTGAATGCTTCGGCAATATCCTAGCTATGTTCGGCAGTCGATCCCCTCAAACAGCTATGCCCGAATACCAATCGTGCAGTATATTCACTTCATACTCGGCAACGGCAAAAATTCGGATATGTTCTACGAAATTGTAGAATTTTGTAGATAAGGATGCGATCGATAATGCCAATTCAGTATTTGCGATCGGGGATGAGAAACCGGGTTTATTTGTTTGTCAAAGTCGATATTTCGTTGCTTTAACCCACAGAAACCCGATTTCTGGCATTACGGAATCGGTGTTCTAGGGCAAACGGCGGTTGTGAGGAGAGCCTGTGGCGTATTGGATCAAAATTAATTACGAGAGGAAAGAGTATGTAATCGATCTCGACCGAGTTTGTACTTTTTCTTACGAGCCGAACGGCAGGATCACTTTTTGGTTGCCAGATAGTTCCTTTCCGATCGTCATTAACTCCCAGGGCCACCCAGAAGCTCATCAAAAAGTGCTGTCCTACATCCAAGCAGCGATGGGACATGATTTTGAATCTTATTGGGTAAAAATTTACTACGAGAGGAATGATTATCTCATCAATCTCAAGTTTATCAGTACTTTTTCTTGCGAGCCGAACGGCAGGATAACTTTTTGGTTGCCAGATAATGCCATGCCAATAGTGATCCACCCCCAAAATAACTTGGAGGCTTATGAAAAAGTAATTAGCTATATCAAACAGATCACAGGTTACACCCTACCTTGACACTACCCTCTGGAATCTGGAATCTTCCTAAAAATCGGTCACCTAAAAAATTCCTGTTCTTAATCTTATCTGCGTTCATCTGCGTTCATCTGTCTACCCTACGGGAAGGCTGCGTCAACATCTGTCTTCATCTGCGGTAAAAATTTAACCAACGATAACAACAGAAAAGTTGACGAGATCGGTCTTATGCTACTGTAACGATCCAAATCTTATCCTAAATTATAGCAACCGACGAGAGTCGGTTAGGGCAACGCCAACTCTTACCTCTGGTTCATAATCCCCGATAGTCGTAAGCTTTTCCCTCTTCCCTCTTCCCTCTTCCCTCTTCCCTCTTCCCTCTTCCCTCTTCCCTCTTCCCTAGCCCCTAGTCCCTAGCCCCTAGTCCCTAGCTATAATTTAAAAATTTTTCCCAAGCCAATTTAGCCGCACCAACCATCCCCGCTTGATTGCCTAATTCTGCTACCAATAGTTGCAAAAGGGCGCGGGAACTTGGCAAAACCCGACGATTTATTTCTGCCATAGCGGTAGGGAAGAAAAACTCCGCACTGGCACTTACTCCCCCGCCAATGATAATTGCTTCCGGGGTCAAAACGTAGATTAAACTTGCCAACCCAACACCCAGATCTCGTCCGTAACTTTCCCAGAATTCTAAAGCTTCGCGATCGCCTGCTTTGGCCCGTCGCCCCAAGTCCTCCGGTTCTAAACCCGTCCGGCGTCGAATTGCCTGTACCGAGACATATTGCTCGAAGGAACCTCGATTGCCGCTATTACATTCTGGGCCATCCGGGTTCAAAGTAATTAACCCCAACTCCCCACCTGCACCTTGATGACCTGTAAATAGCTTCCCATCAAGGATAATCGCACCACCCACTCCCGTTCCCAATGTCAGCAAAATCATGTTACTAAACCGGCGACCCGCGCCTAACCAAGCTTCTCCCAACCCAGCGCAGTTGGCATCGTTGGCCATAATGGTCGGTAAACCTGTCTTTGCCTCTAACAAGTCAGCTAGGGGAACATCCTTCCATCCCGCCAGGTTAATCGCTACTCTGACAATGCGTCCAGCGGCATCCACAGGGCCTGGTGTGCCAAAACCGATCGCTTTTACTTCACTTTTGCCGCAGGCAGTTACTGCGTCTGCGATCGCCTCTACAACTGCTTCTGGTGTCGCCGGTTGCGGCGTTGGCACAGTCAACGACTGCAAGCAAGTCCCATCTTCTAGGAAGCGTCCGAGTTTAATTGCTGTTCCGCCTAAATCGATGCCCAATACTTGAGGCCCTGATTGTTGCTGAGTTAAAAGATTGGAGTCTGTTCCCATGCTGAAATTTTTGCAGATATTTCTTGCTAATCTTTGACACTCCCCAGCCCTAAAGGGACGGGGATTCTTGCTTCAATGAGCAATCTTGCTTAAACGCTGCTGCCAGGTTTAAGTAGAGGATCGTCTCTCCACAAGCGTTAATTTCGGTATGCCCTACCGTATGTAAAACTGACGGTCATTTTAGATGCGTAGCAGCTTATAACAAAGTGCTGAGTGCAAATGCCCCTAGCCCCTAGCCCCTAATTCCTTTTCGCAACCGGGGATTAACAAACTCGGTTAATCCTTCTCCCAACAAAGATAACCCAACCACCATGAGAGTAAGAGCTAAACCCGGAAACAAGGTTGTCCACCAAATGCCGACAGGCAAAGCTTCCAAAGCCAGTTTTAAATCGTGACCCCATTCTGGCACTTCATCGGGGAGTCCCAACCCCAAAAAGCCTAAGCCTCCCAACGTTAAAATGGCATCGGCGCTGTTGAGGGTAAACAGCACGGGTACGCTTTGAATTACGTTCAGAAATAGGTAGCGAGATAAAACAGTCCAGGTGTCGGCACCCATCGCCTGCGCTGCTTCGATAAACAGTTCTGTTTTGACGCTAACGGTGTGGTTGCGAACCACGCGGTAGTATTGAGGAATGTAGGAGATGCTGAGTGCGATCGCCGCATTCAACACTCCCCGCCCCACCACAAAAGCCAGCGTCACCGACAGTAACAACCCCGGTAAAGTATAAATTGTATCCATTACAAACAGCAGCACGCGATCGAGCCTGCCGCCCAAATAACCGCTAACTAAACCCAGCGGCACACCAATTACCAAACTGAGTGTTGTTGCCAAAATAACCACTTGCAGCGCCGCTTGGCTGCCAAACAGCGTCCGCGAGAAAACATCGTAGCCTTGGCGACTGGTGCCAAACCAATGTTTCCACGAAGGCGCTTCGTGTATCGGATTACTCAAGGATTCTGTCGGATTTTGCAACCATCCCCAGGCTTGAAAAGCGGGAGCTAAGATAGCTACCAATACAAAGAACAAAGTAATTACTAATCCCACAGCCATCAGTTGCATTGACAGACTGGGCCGATCGAAAAAACGTAAAAATTGAGGTGACTTGGTTTTGGTGGGGGTCATTTATTTTATATAAACTGTTTATCAAACACTATCTTGCAGATGCTAATATTTGTTTAATTTCATCTGTTTTTTGATGAGCCGCCGTAAAATTAGCATCAAATGTTAGCGCCAGTTCAAAGGCAGCTAATGCTTCTTGGAGGCGTTGCATTTCCATGTAGGTACAACCTATATTATATGCAGGGTATGTAGTCAAAAAACTTTCTTCAAAAGGTTCTCCTATATAGTAATTGCCCTCTTGACCCAGTTGCAAGCATTTTTCAAAATAAGCAATAGCTCCTAACGGAAATCCTAAAGCCCTGACTATCTCACCAGCCAGATTATTTATTGGTGGATAATTAGGACACCATTCTAGACCTCGTTGGCAAATTAACCGCGCCGTTTCATAATCTTTTTGCTCCAAAAGCTGCACTCCTAAAATATGAAGTAATGTAGGAACCCAGAAAAAATCTTCAGGTGGATCTCCATCCATCAAATTCGGTGAGAGTTTATCTAAGACTTCTACATAGCATTCTTCAGCTTTCTCTCTATCCCCAATTCGCGTATATTTTCGAGCGAGACAATCTAAAAGCCATAGGCTAAGATCTTCTTTTTTTCGCATATCTTCCAGTATGGGAATATCGCGATTTGCGGCTTTTTTTATGACTTTTTCTTCCTCGAAATTGCCGTAATGAATTATTTTTATACCCTCTAATTTACCGTAAACTAGGTTTTTATCTTGATACTTAAGCTGCTCATGAAAGCGATTTACATATCTGAGATTTGGCAAATTCCGAAATAATCTCCCATGAAAACCGCCAATAATATTTGTGACATTCAAGTCTTCCCTAACCAGTGCGTAGCCAAGAAGCTCCTTGTTATCAGCTAGTTGTTGTTTGAAATTTTCAGTTTCGACCACTAACTCTTCATCTGCATCCAATAGCAAAATCCAGTCACCAGATGCCAGAGAGATAGAATAATTACGAGCAGCCGAAAAATCATCGCACCACTCGAAATAGCTAACTTTTGCTCCATAGCTCAGAGCAATTTCAGGTGTTCCATCCTGCGAACCAGTATCTACTACAATCATTTCATCGACATAGGGTTTAGCGCTGGCGAGACACCGAGGTAAATTCTCTTTTTCGTTTTTAACAATCATGCACAAAGATAAAATTGGTTTATTTAGCAAATTTAAAGACTTTTCCATCCTACATACCTCACCTTTTTAGGTTCTTTCGGAGTTGCTATGCTTTTGTTCACTTGAGAACATTTTTATTTCTTTTCTCTACTCCTCTGCTCAAATAGCATAGTAAGTACGGAAGAGCCGTACTGATTACCATAATCTTTAAGATGAAATGTAGACGGCTGCCAAAAGAGTGGGCAGAGCAATAATGTGCCCAGGAGCGGCAATGAATTCATCAACAAATTCTTCTATAAAAACAAAACCGTAAGGAGAGAGAAGGTCTGATAAAGTTTCGGCAGTGTATTTGCGAATGTGTTCGGGTTCTTCTTCAGGCCCAAGGCAATCGTTCGGTACGCCAAAAAAAGCTCTGCCACCGGGACGGAGAACTCGAACCGCCTCTTTGACACAGGTTCGATCGTCATCTAAGTGTTCTAAAACCTCTGTAGCGACTACGACATCGAAGCTGTTGTCTGGGAGGGGAATATCAGGCAGAGTAGAGACAACGCCTTTGATTTCGGGGGGCAATTGAGCGATCGCAGCTTCAGAAATATCCAATCCGGTCACCGTATTACCAAAATCCAACAACTGACGAGCTAAGACACCCGTACCGCATCCGAGTTCCAGCACTTCATTGAAATGCCCCACCGCCCAGCAAATCCTGCCGAAACACCCAGGATATCGACGCCAGGTATCGCTACCTTCTTTTTGCCAAACTTCATTCCAATAATTTGGTTGAAGATTAATGTTGGTTTCTGTCATCCTCTGAATTATTTAGCTCTTAACTCATCATAAACTTCTCCGGCTACGGAGCGCGAGAAGTTTACAAACTAAACAAGGAGCTAGTTTTCAGAGTAAGGCTATAAATATTGCACAATGAGTTCCCGATATTGGCTCTTTGGCTTGACGCCTTTAAGTTCGGTCAGCAATTCCTTGTCTTTGAAGAACTGAATCGTCGGACTTCCAGTAACGCCAGCGTTTTTGGCAATATCTGGGTCTTCCTGGATGTCGATTTCTACGAAGTGAATTTTGCTGTCGAATTCATCCACCACCTTATCTAGAATAGGCTTGAGGGTGTGACAAGGGCCGCAGTGGGGTGAGACGTACTTGACTACCAACAGGCGATCGCTCTCGTGGAAAAGTTTCCTGAGCGCATAGCCACCCTTATGGCGCGTCCCCTCTAGACTAAACTCCGAGGCTTGTTCCGCTTCAGTTTTCTTAGCAGCTGCTTGAGTATCCGGTCTTTCAGAAGCGGGCGTTTGATGAAATTCTTGGATAAGACCATTAGCAGATAGCCACCTTTCCGCCAGCATAGCCGCCATACAGCCTGTACCCGCAGCAGTTATCGCCTGACGAAACTCGCGATCTTGCACATCTCCAGCCGCGAAAACGCCCTCCACGCTGGTTTCTACCGAACCGTGTTTTGTGACAATGTAACCTACCTCATCGAGTTCCAGCTGCCCTTTAAACAAAGAGGTGTTGGGAGTGTGGCCGATCGCATAAAACAACCCCTTCACCGCCACCACGCTTTCCTCTCCAGTCTCAGTATTGCGGATTTTTACCCCATTCATGCGACTGTCCTCACCCACGACATCCACTGGCTGGCTATTCCAGCGAACCGTAATTTTGGGGTTACTCAGCACCCGATCCTGCATCGCTTTAGAAGCACGCATTTTGTCGCTTCGCACCAGCAGATGTACGCGAGAGCCGTACTTGGTCAGATAAATCGATTCTTCTGCCGCCGAGTCACCAGCCCCTACCACCGCTAGTTCGGCATCGTGGAAAATAGGGGTAGCCCCATCGCAAATCGCACAAGCTGAGATGCCTCGGCTCCAAAATTCATCTTCGCTGGGCAGACCCAACCTTTTCGCCGTAGCACCTGTGGTAATGATAATGCTATGGGCTCTAACTTCCCGTTCCTGGGAGCGAACAGTAAAAGGACGCTGGCTTAAATCAACGGATATTACATCCTCGGTGACTAACTGGGCCCCCCACCTCTGCGCCTGCTCCTTCATCCGATCCATTAATTCCGGCCCCATAATTCCATCAGGAAAGCCGGGAAAATTCTCCACTTCAGTTGTCGTCATCAGCTGCCCACCCGGCAAGCCTCCAGCTTGATAGCCCTCAAACACAAACGGTTTCAGGTTGGCGCGTCCCGCATAGATGGCGGCTGTATAACCTGCTGGGCCAGAGCCAATAATCACCAAATTCTCCACAGTTGGGTTTGCCATTACCTTAAAATAAACTCATAACGACTACGTTTAATCATAGCATAACGGGCTACCACTCTCAGCCGAGATTTCAGTTCTGTTTGGCTCTAGCTGATTGTCCCCTGTTCCCCGGCTTCCCCTCTTTTTTCGGATGGAGCTAGCGAAGCGATCGCCGATTGTTGTACTCTGAGACTATGAATGAAAATACTTCAAAGTAAAGAGTTCGTACATCTGGGCAACAATTAATTCCTAAATTTAAGTAAGAGGACTTCTCAAAATGGATACTCAAGCATCGGATTATATAGAGAAAATGCGTCAGCAATTTGATGCTGCCCCTTATCCGAGAATACCATTAGATAGTTCTCCTAAAAATAACATCAAACTTCTCTATATACATAGCCTAGTAACTGCTTATTACTTAAGAAACCAAAAACTTATAGAAACTGAAGGCAAGGTGATTTTAGACGCAGGCTGTGGCACCGGCTACAAAGCACTGGCACTGGCCATAGCAAATCCCGGCGCGAAAATCGTGGGAATCGACCTATCGGAAGAGTCGGTAAAATTGGCGCGACAGCGGTTGCAATATCACGGGATTGAGAATGCCGAATTTTATGCAAAATCGATTGAAGATTTACCGAACCTTGCCCTGGAATTTGATTACATAAACGCCGATGAAGTTTTGTATCTTATGCCCGATACAGCCGCAGCATTGCAGGCAATGAAGTCAGTTTTAAAACCAGAAGGAATCATCCGTACAAATCTCCATAGTTCCCTCCAGCGGTCTCAATTTTATAAAGCTCAGAAAAGTTTTACAATATTGGGATTAATGGAAGAAGCTCCAGGAGAGTTGGAAGTTCAATTAGTTCGAGAAACTGCTAAAGCTTTGAAACATAATGTAGGTTTTAAAGCAACTGCTTGGAAGCCTGAGTTTGAAAATGACGACGAACGAATTCTCGTAAATCTTTTACTTCAGGGCGATAAAGGCTACACCGTACCTCAAATGTTTTCAGCTTTGAGATCTGCTGACTTGGAGTTGGTCAGCATGGTGAATTGGCACCAGTGGCAATTGTTGGATTTGTTCAAAAAAAGCGAAAAATTGCCAGATGCTCTCGCAAAGAAATTACCACACTTTTCATTAGAAGAACGGCTGCATTTATTTGAACTTTTGCATTCTGTATCCCGCCTGCTTGACTTTTGGTGCGGTCATCCTAACACTGCAAAGGCGGTTGTGCCAGTTGCCGAATGGTCGTCGTCTGATTGGCAGGGAGCGTTGGTGCATATACATCCTCAGCTAAAAACAACAGAAATTAAAGAAGAAATGGTTGCCTGCATTAAGAACATTCAGTCTTTTGAAATCAGCCGATATCTGCCATTTGCTAAAGACCCCGTTCTTTTTTTAGAAAATACAGCCGGAGCGTGTCTCCTACCCCTTTTTGAGAGGCCCCAGTCGGTTACTTCATTAGTAGAGCGCTGGCAAAAATTGAAGCCAGTCGATCCCATAACTTTAAATCCAACTGATTCAGAAGCTGCTTTTAATAACGTCAAAAAGCAGCTAACTAACCTGGAGCAGATAGGGTTTGTACTCCTGGAAAGGAAACATTAAATTTCTGAGTACGGCATTTGCTTCCTATTTGATGGTTCATCCGAGCCAGAATTAAACAATGAACAATAAACGATGAACTATAGGAGAACCTCAAAATGAATGAGCAAGCATTGGATTCACTAGAAAAAGTACGCAAGCAATTTGACGCCGCCCCTTATCCGAGAGCCCCCTTAGATTTTTACCCCAGGAATATTCAGTATCTCTATATCCATAACTTGGTAACTCCTTATTACCTGAGAAACCAAAAAGTCGTAGAAACAGAAGGCAAAGTAATTTTGGATGCTGGCTGCGGAACTGGCTACAAAACTCTAGCATTGGCAGTAGCAAATCCCGGCGCGAAAATCGTGGGAATTGACTTGTCAGAAGAGTCGGTTAAGCTGGCACGCCAGCGTTTGCAGTATCACGGTTTTGAGGAAGCCGAATTCTATCCTCTCTCGATTGAAGATTTACCGAAACTCGATCGAGAATTTGATTACATAAATAACGACGAAGTTTTGTATCTCTTGCCCAACCCAGCCGCAGGATTGGAAGCAATGAAGTCGGTTCTAAAGCCCGATGGCATTATACGTACCAATTTGCACAGTTCGCTACAGCGAGAAAACTATTACAGGGCGCAGGAAGTCTTTAAAATGTTGGGTTTACTTGATGACAACCCAGAAGAAGCCGAAATCGAACAAGTTCGGGAAATTATGAAGACTTTGAAAGATGACGCCCTGCTCAAGGTAAATACTTGGATACCTGCTCAAGAAAACGACGAAGAATGGTTTATCGCCAATTATTTGCTTCAGGGAGATAAAGGCTACACTATCCCAGAAGTTTTTTCAGCCCTGAGAGCGGCTGATTTAGAGTTCGTTAGCATGGTGAATTGGCCCCAGTGGGAATTGATGGATCTATTTATAGAGCCAGACAATTTGCCGGTTTTTCTAGGCATGAGCTTACCAGGTCTTTCACTAGAAGAGCAGCTGCACTTATTTGAACTTTTACATCCTATCCACAGGTTGCTTGACTTTTGGTGCGGTCATTCTAACGCTGCCAAGCCGGTTGTGCCAGTTGCCGAGTGGACTGCTCTTGACTGGCAGGGAGCCTTAGTGCATATCCATCCTCAAATGAAAGCGACACAAGTTAGAGAAGAGTTGGTTGCCTGCGCTACCCAGATCCAGTCTTTCGCCATCAGCCAGTATTTGCCATTTGCCAAAGACCCTGCTCTTCTAATGGACAGTGCGGTCGCAGCCTGCATCATACCCCTTTTGGACAGGCCACAGCGGATTAGCTCCCTGGTAGAGCAGTGGCTGCAAGTCAGACCCGTGCATCCACTCACCCTACAGCCAACAGAGCCAGAAGTGGCCTTCCAAACTGTCAAACAGATGCTAACTACCCTGGAGGAGATAGGGTTCGTACTTCTGGAACGCAGACCTGGAGAGGATTGAACCTAATCCCCAAAAAAATTTGGCGGCAGGTGATATGAAATCGATCTGATGTGGGTAAGTTCTATATATAAGGCAGAAAACACCCACCTAGATCTGAAGGATCGATTCTCATGAATACTACATTTAAAACCAAGTTCCTGTTACACATCAACCAAAAGAAACAAGAAACTGGAGAACAAGGTTTCACCCTGATTGAACTGTTGGTCGTTATCATCATTATCGGTATTCTGGCTGCTATTGCTTTACCTTCCTTCCTTAACCAAGCAAACAAAGGTAAGCAGGCAGAAGGTAAGCAGTATGTTTCTTCAATCAATAAATCTCAGCAAGCATACTACACAGAAAATGGTACCTTTATAACTGCCTCTAACCCTAATGACTGGGCTAGCTTGGCAGTTGGTATCAAGACTCAAACCTCTAACTACAAATATACGCTGTCGGGAATTGGTACTGACGGAGCAAACGCCCTTGCGGACGCTACCACAATATCTAAGGCTCTCAAAAACTACACAGGAGTTGTAGGCTTGATCGCCCCAGTAGCAGGTGCTGACAAAACCTCGCAGGCAGTAGTTTGTGAAACTAAAAATGCTGGCGATGCACCTGCGGCTGGTACAGTAGCGGCAACTGAAGTGCAATGCCCTGGTAACGCTCAGCCCCTCAAGTAAGACAGACAGTCGCTCGGGAATTGTTCTCGCCTAAATTAAGTGAATTTTTTGAGAAAATGGGTAGCAAAGTGTACGCTACCCAATTTGTTTTTCAGCTAGGCCAAAACGCTCATGTCTTCTACTGACGCGACTAATTGGCAGCAGGAAGCTAATCAATGTTTGCTCCAAGGAAACTACGATCGCGCTGCCAGTCTCTACGAACAGGCGATTGCCTACGGCACGTCTGCGACGATCGCATCTGAACCGGACATCCGCTCACACTATTGGCATTTGGGATTGATGTTGCTTTTGCAAGGACAAGAGGCAGAAGCTCAAATGACTTGGATGTTAGGAATGGAGGAGGGCGATCCAGAACAAATTGAAAATTGGACTAAACAACTGATCGAGGTTCTGCAAACGGAAGCAGAACGGCAGGAAATCCTGGCAGATAATTCAGTTGCTTGGGGAATCCGGCAGCATATTCGGGAAATTAATTCCACAGATATTAATAATTTGTTGCACTTAATTCAACTTGCCATCAAGTTGAATTCGTTTACGGGAGAGGAACTGAATTCTCTCGGTGCGATCGAAACTCTCCAGTCGCAACAACTGTTGGCATTAGATTCCGATCTACTGATGCAAGTTTTGCGCCTCGTTTTAGATACAGATCCTTTGCACCCATCCTCTCTGGAATTTGCCCAAGCGTGCATACCATATATTGGCGAACCTTATATTTTTCTTGATATTTTGATTTTGACCTCGGTTAAAATAGCGTATTCGTCCCGGCAACCGAGATTGGCCGCAAGTTTTTTGGAGCTAGGTTTGAGTTTGGCTCCTCAAAATCCAGAAGTATTAATTCAACTGACTAATTTTTATCAAGATGCGGGGGAATATTCTCAAGGGATAGAGACCGCTAAATTATGCTATTCTATTTTACAAGAATTGCCTGAAAAAGTTTTTGCCAACCATCTGATTCTAAGGGGTTTGATGGTTGCGGCTGGTGAATATTGGGCAGAAGCTAGTTCGGTATTCGCTCGACACGAATCGCTTTTGCAGTCGTTGTTTGAATCACAACAAACCAACCTCGACCCCACTACAGTTGTACGTTTGTTTTCTTCAACTTTCTTTTTACCCTATTTTCGAGACGACATTAAAACTAACAGACGATTGCAAAATAAAGTCGCTCAAATTTGCCAGTCAAATATTCAAAAATATGGCAGTGATAGAGAACCGCAATACCGTAAAAGAAAATTTAGTACAAGCAAAATCGGCTCTACTCCTAACCGTTTAAAGCTGGGATACCTATCCCATTGCTTTAAAAGACATTCTGTAGGCTGGATAGCGCGATGGCTGCTCAAATATCACGATCGCGATCGCTTTCAGCTTCATGGCTATTTTATCAACGCTCAACAAAGAAACGATCCGTTACAGGAATGGTATGTCAATCAGGTTGATAAAGCATATAAATCTGGATTAGAAGCAGCGGAAATAGTAGAGCAAATTGAGCAGGACGAGATTGATATTTTAATCGATCTTGACAGTATAACTCTAGATATTATTTGTGAGATTACATCGCTAAAACCGGCACCTGTTCAAGTTACTTGGTTGGGCTGGGATGGTTCTGGGATACCGGCGGTTGACTACTTTATTGCCGATCCGTATGTTTTACCAGAATCTGCTCAAGATTACTATAGCGAAACAATTTGGCGACTGCCTCAAATCTATTTAGCCGTAGATGGTTTTGAGGTAGGTGTACCAACTTTACGCCGAGAAATATTGAACATTCCCAGCGATGCTGTTATATACTTTAGTTCTCAGATGGGATTCAAGCGGCATCCCGATACAGTTCGACTGCAAATGAAGATTGTTAAGGAAGTGCCGAATAGCTACTTTTTAATCAAAGGTACTGCCGATCGAGAATCAATTGAAAGCTTTTTTACTGAGATAGCAGAATCAGAGGGTGTAAGTTGCGATCGCCTGCGGTTTTTACCTGATGTAGCTTTTGAGGAAATTCACCGAGCTAATCTGGGCATTGCCGATGTGGTATTAGATACTTATCCTTATAATGGAGCCACCACCACTCTAGAAACGCTTTGGATGGGTATTCCTTTGGTGACGCGGGTGGGGGAGCAATTTGCCAGCCGCAACAGCTATACCATGATGATGAATGTAGGAGTAACTGAAGGAATTGCCTGGACAGATGAAGAATATGTAGAGTGGGGTATCCGCTTGGGTAAAGACGCAACTTTGCGGCAACAAATTGCTTGGAAATTGCGGCAGTCAAGGCAAACTTCTCCCTTATGGAATGGTAAACAGTTTACTCGCAATATGGAAAAGGCTTACGAGCAAATGTGGGCGAAGTATATTCAGAATTAGAACAATCAACTTCCTGGCTGAGGATGAGACATTTTTGCCATGCGGGCGATCGGGCCTGCGCTCGTTCTGAAGTATCCAGGGGCGTGTCAATACAAATTATATTACAGCGGTTCCCGCTCTTATGAGGTACAGTAGCAATTAGTAAACCAATTTATTACAAACCGCTACAGAATATTTAGTGTACCTCATTACAGCGGAAACCGCTGTATGTCCGGTTGCATCGGTAGCGTAAGCGTGATGCGAGAAATTGTCTGTTGTCATCGAGGGTTAAATTTTAACCACAGATGAAGACAGATGAACACAGATGAACACAGATAAGAGAGTTATTTTTTAACCTTCCCGAAAGAATCGGGTATTGGCAAGGCTATCTAGCTGAAATAACGGCACACTCTCTACTCTTGCTTGTGCGATCGCCTGTTCGTTTTCATTTTTCAAGATAATCCTAGAGTGAATGCGATCTAACAAAATTTCCCATTGCAGTGAATCTAGCTTGCCAACAGGTGAAATTTCCAGTCCATCAGTGACATCTATATCTTCTTGCATAAGAAGATTCATCACAACACTAGATAAAGCCAGGTTCGCATCTATTTCTGACTCTTCAGAAATATTGCTAGTGTCAATGAGTAGAGTCATTTGGCTTCTATCTGGATGGGTGCCCACAACCCTAATTACTTCTTCCAATTCTAAATAAAGAGATTCTTCTGACTGCAACCAATCTGGAAAAATGATTACATTAACCTCTCTTAAGTTTAAAGCCAGCAGAGTAGCCCCAATCAAAGCCGATCGCACTTTACTCCCCATTTTTGACCAAGAAAACTTTTTCGCCTGTGACAAACCAGCAGCAATTAAGAAGTTACGAACAGTAGCTTTTTGAATATCGCAGAGGGCATTTGCCATTCCATCAATATCATCGGATTTGACATATAATGCTGCTTCTCCTGCCACTTCAGGAATAGAGGCGTTGGGGCAAGTAATCACCGGACAACCACAAGCGATCGCCTCCAGCACAGGTAACCCAAACCCTTCATACAGGGAGGGAAAAACTAATGCTACAGCACCCGAATAAGCTGCTCTCAATTCAACATCGCTGAGTGGTAGCATATATACGGTACAGCCTGAAGTATAAGCTCTAAACTCATCCTCAAATTCTAGATCGAACCCTGTGCAGACAATATCAAAGCTATGTTTATTATAGAGTTTGTCAAATGCCTGAAAAAACAATGCCCCATTTTTATAACCGCTTCTGGAACCTACTAGAATAAAGTATGGCTTTGATATACCGTACTTTGTTTTGAACTTCTCAACCTCGTCCTGACTTCCTGGTGATAAAGTGCTATTAACACCGCAATGAGCAACAGTAACAGACTCTGCGGAAATATCGGGAAAAAACCTCACGAGATCCCGTGCTGTATTTTCTGAAATCGTTATGTAGGAAGAAGCGTGGCGAATAGCAAAATGCTTTTCTTGCCACATGGGTTCATTAAGATTACCTTCCAAAACTTCGGGAATCATGTCATAACCAATGAAAACCGATGGCGTTGATACAGGTGTTGTATAGTATGTGGAAACAAATAAGTCAGCATCCTCTTCGTCGCATATTTGCTGTAACAACTCGCGATCGCGCAATGTTCTACTATAATTGTAAGGTTCTACAACGCGATATTTTATACCCGGAATTTTTGGTACAGTTCCAGCCCTGTCAAGCACAATAATATGTTCGGCAAAACCATCCTTTGCCCACTCTTCAAGCAATGATTTCCAAACTCGTGCGATGCCTGTTTTATATAGCTGAAAAAATACACCATCAACAACTACTTTTATCCCTTTTTTGACTGATATAGATTGTGTAAATGTTGGTAATTCTTCATTTTTATTCTCTTCTAACTTTCCTATTGCTTTTAAATAATCTTTTTCTATAAGAGATGGCTTTTTAGCTTCTGGTGGTTCAGAATAAGACAAACTTTCAAACAAAACTGGTGGGATAACTTTTTCTGTTATCAAGTGCAAATTTAGTCCATTTGAGTAGAAGTTTAAGCCAAGCCGATCGGCAATTATAGATAAAGCTTTACTTGTATATATTGAAATGTGTTGACCTTCTTGAAGCGAATAATACCACCATTCATCTGGTTTGGGATTGCTTTCTGGAAGCAATTCCGTGCTAAATAATATGTTTTTAGAAAAATTTAGTAGATTCTCAATTTCGGCAAGAGGGTTGACAAAATGCTCAAATACCTCAAAAGCTGTCACTAATTCATAAGGTCTAGTTTCTACGTCCTGCGCTTCAAAACCTTTACAAAAAATATTATTACAATATTTATCATGCCAGTGAAAATCAAATCCTGAATCTCTCATAAGTCGAACAAATAAACCATAACCACCACCATAATCTACAAATTTATTGTAGTGATTAAAAATGGTCAATATTATATTACTCGTTATTTTGGAAAACATTATATTTCTGAATACTAATCCTACATCACTACTGGCTATAACATCAGAATATGCCTCTGACAGCCAGTAGGGTTCTTCAGTTTGAACAAAGCCACAATTTTCACATTGGAAGTAATCGATGTCATATTTATTTAGGATTTTAGCATTTGCCAAATAAGTTGATTCTGATTCACAAATTTTGCATTGCATGGCTGATTTTAAAATTGAACTCGTCAGGGGCGTCTCTGTGAGCAAAACTAGCTCAGGATATAAGCACCAATTATAGCTGCTGGTTGCCGGGGAGCGCACCCTATACTACTAGCTAGGAGGTGTCTCTCTGAGCAAAACTGCTTAGGTGGTGGACATCAGGAAGGGTACAATATCTAAGATACCCAATTTCTACAGGGTGCTGCTCATCTCTAATTACTCCCAACGGTTGTAGAAGACTATGTATAGTGGCAATGCGGAGCCCCTACATAATCTTTTGGCGGGAAGGGAGTAAATCATTTTTAAGCTAGGATAGTACATAAGTACTATATTTGGGCGGGTTGTCATGGCATATTGACTCTTAAACCATACAATATTATAAAGGTAGTGTATAAAGTGGAAAGGTGATATAAATGTTTTTACCTTTTTGGCGAAAACTGAATTCATCGCTAGTTTCTTCCGCAGTAATGCTGGTATGTGTGTTAGCAATTATAGGTCTGCAAGAGCCTCGGCTGAATCAACTATTGAATAAATCAAAAAACGCCTCACTCGAAGAATTGAAAAAAGAGATAGAGGCTGAAAAAGTACGTCTTAATCTGCTTAAAAATATTCCATCTCTGGGTTTTAATAATTTAATTGCAGATTCGGTAATCCTTAATTTTTTTCAGTATTTTGGGGATGGACTAGCACGCGATCGCACGGGATACGAACTTAGTCCAGAATACTTTGACATTGTAATAGAGCGCGATCCAAGATTTTTTGAGGCATATATTTTTCTGTCTACAAGCACTACTCTCTACGCAGGGAAGCCAGAAAATTCTATTGCTTTAATGGAAAAAGGATTAAAGTCGCTCTCTCCCGAAATGCCAGGCAAATATTATTACGTTTGGCGCTATAAAGGAATTGATGAATTATTATTTTTAGGTAAGGCAAAAGCAGCCCAGCAATCGTTTGAAATGGCGGCCCAGTGGGCTAGTCGTCGGAACGACCCAGAAAGTCAAAGTATTGCCGCCATCTCTGAGAGAACGGCTGGATTTCTATCTAAAAACCCCAATAGCAAGTCAGCTCAGGTCGGTGCTTGGTCTATGGTGTTAGGGAATAAAGTAGACGATCGCGTCCGCAAAATAGCCATCAGTCGCATTGAAGCGCTGGGTGGCAAAGTAATTATTACACCCCAAGGAGGAGTCCAGATTGTCCTGCCAAAAACAGACTAATCTTGGTCATTGTTAATGCCTCATTGTTCATTACTCATTGCCTCTAAACAAAAACCCAGAAAGCGATCGCTTCCTGAGTTAGCATGAGGTAGTTGATGGCTACGATGTCCCCTTGTTCCTCTTGATTCTTGACTCTTGACTTTTGACTTTTGACTTTTGACTTCCTATCGGAGGGGCTCACCTTGACTGAACTGTCCTGAAAAACGCTCGCCATTGGCATAGACAATGCTTCCTCTGCCGTGAGGTTTAGCCGCACGAATTTCTCCCTGGTAGCGGTTACCCTTGGCGTCTGTGCAACTTCCTCTAGCATCAAAAGCGCCATTGAAGTACTCTCCTTGACAGCGCGTACCATCTTTGGCTGTGTAAACTCCCAGTCCATTTGGCTGGCCTAAAATGAACTGTCCTTGGAAGCGATCGCCATTCGTATATGTTAATACCCCTCTAGCGTGGAACTGTCCATCACGGAACTGTCCTTGGTAGCGAGTGCCATCTGCGAATATGAATGTCCCTGTGCCATTAGGCATCCCATTGCGGAACTGTCCCTGGTAGCGGCCATCGTTGACATATATAAATTCCCCTCTGCCATTAGGCTTACCGTTGAGGAACTGTCCCTGGTAGCGGTCTCGATTTCCAAAGACGAATACGCCTGTCCCATTCGGCACCCCATTGCGGAAGTCCCCTCTGTAGGTGACCCTCTCATTCTCACTTCCACTCCCTCCGTATACGCATACGCCTCTACCGTTAAGGGTTAGAGAGCCAGGTTGAAACGACCCTTGACAATAGGTGCCATCTGCAAATGTCACCACTTGCCCCAGGGATGGGAGCGGATTAATAATGTTACTGGCGATACCCAAAGAAGAAACAGTTAATGTTATGATTCCTACTTTTTGAATTAAGCCAAGCATGGGTAAACACTCTCCAATTTTGTGCCTGCATTAAAGGTTTTTAACAGGCTACTTACTAATTTGCCGATCTCTCAAATATTAGCTAATGGTTTTTCCCTACCATTATCAAGGATCAAAACCTTTTTTACAGCGATAAGCTAAGGATAAGACTCACAAAGCAGATTTTTAACAAAACTCAACTATTTTTAATATAACGTAATTAATTGACCTAAGTCCGTAATCCGTGGGATGTAGCGCATTTTTCTGTAAAATGCTGTATGGGATTTAGCCGAGCCAATACAAAGATCTAAGAATTCAGCCTAAACTAGGCAGCGGTTCAACGGGTCGATCATTGTGAATCGTCGCTCTCCCTGCTCAAGGTATTGAAGCCATAGCTTTCTCTTCCTGAGTCAAGTCGCCGATTCTTTCTGGCACAGGCAGTGATTTTGACATTCGAGATTAAGTAGAAACTGAGGTTAGTATTGAGGTTAACCATGAGGTATCGCGGTTTAATCGTTGCATTCTTGGCATTGTGCTTGAGTGTGCTAACTGCTTGTAGTGAAGGTTCGGCAACTGCAACCAGCACCGAGCAATTAACTTACGACCAGATCCGGAATACAGGGCTCGCTAATAACTGTCCGCAGTTGGAGGAAACAACTCGCGGTTTTATTCCGCTTAAAGCCGGTGAGTCTTATATCATCAAGGGTTTGTGTTTGCAACCGACCTCTTTCTTCGTCAAGGAAGAGCCCGCCAACAAACGGCAAGAGGCAGAATTTGTTCCAGGCAAGTTGTTGACGCGGTACACCTCTAGCATTGACCAAGTGCAGGGGCCCCTGAAAGTGAACGACGATGGTAGCCTGACGTTCTCTGAAAAAGATGGGTTAGACTTCCAAGCCATTACGGTGCAACTGCCTGGTGGCGAACGAGTACCTTTCCTATTTACCATCAAACAATTAGTAGCCACAAGCCAGCCTGGAGCGGACAGTATTAACACCTCCACGGATTTTGAAGGCGAATTTAATGTTCCCTCCTATCGGAGTGCTGGCTTCCTCGATCCGAAAGGTCGCGGTGAAGCTACTGGGTATGACAACGCAGTGGCTTTCCCATCTTCAGCCGATGCTGAGGGTTTGAATCGGGCCAACGTCAAGCGGGCTGAAGTCAAGAAGGGTAGGATTTCTCTGCAAGTAGCGAAGGTAGATAGCAGCACGGGTGAAATTGCGGGAACTTTTGTGAGCGAACAGCCCTCGGATACGGATCTGGGAGCTGCCGACGCTAAGGAAGTGAAGATTCGCGGTCTGTTTTACGCTCGTTTGGAACCGGGAGAGGCATAAATCACCACATCAAGCTCTAGTTATACTGCCCTCTGTTACTTGTAGCCACATTTTCGCGTCCGGGTAGATCGATCGCTGATGGTTAATTGTTCAAAAGCAACGAACAATCAACTCTCATAAGTGAAAAATGTCCAAGAGCAGGCCGCGCAAAGTATATTTTCCCAGGGCTGGATGATATTGCCACTCAAAAAAGGGCGCAATGCGCCCTTTTTTCGTGCTAGGTTCTTAGACTCTACTTAGCTCACTTTGGCGAGCGCCGTGGGAGAAAATTCAGTATAAATGAGGTTGTATGTCTAGGTTGGATATAACTATTCTTAAAGAGTGACTTGAAGTATTGCGGCAGAGCAGGTAGCCTTCTTGAGAGCCATTGCCGCTCCAAAAGGAGAGTGGGTTGGCACTAAAGTTTGGGTTAAGCTTGATTTTAGAGCCTCCTGTAGCTCGATCTGCGCCACCCAAAAAGTGCGATCGCCCCTTACCCGGTCACAGATCACAGCTTTTTTAGTGCCAACTTGATAAGACTGATCTGGGCGTATCTTGGTTTCCTGTATCTACCCCCTAAACTCCGCCATGTCTACGACTCTATCTCATACATTGAAGAATGATAGCTTGCAGCTGTTGCGAGAGTACCAGAGATCGCGATCGGCTACTATCCGCAATCAGTTGGTTAAACTCAATTTAGGATTGATTAGAAAAGAAGCGCATTACTGGAGCAATCAATGCTCAGAAAACTACGAGGACTTGGTTCAGGTGGGCTGCTTGGGTTTAATTCGCGCTATTGAGCGGTTTGAAATCTGCAAAGGTCATGCCTTTAGCTCTTTTGCCCTTCCGTATATTCGAGGTGAGATTCAACACTATTTACGAGATAGAGGCTCTTCTGTCAGGATTCCGCGACGCTGGCTGACACTACAACGGCAGGCTGTAACGGTAACGCGATCGCTCCACGGACAGCTCAATCGACAGCCAACGGATGCAGAAGTGGCGGCTGCACTACAAATTTCCCAAACAGAATGGCAGGAAATTAAGTTGGCTTGTCAAAATCGTGCGCCTCTAAGCCTAGATACACCGATGGGAGATGAAGAAGAAGGTTCTACTTCCCTCGGAGAACTCGTACCCGACCCCCGGTATCGCAGTTTTCAGTTAGCGCAAGAAGACCAGATTCGCCTCCAACAAGCTCTCGTGCAGCTAGAAAACCGCACTCGCGAAATATTAGAATTTGTTTTTCTACAGGATTTAACGCAAAAAGAGGTTGCCGAACGCTTGGATATCAGCGTGGTCACTGTATCTCGTCGTGTCAAAAAGGGACTAGACTCGCTCAAGCAGTTGATGGCAGGAAACAACGATTAAATCACGCCTTAACATTAAATAAAGCGATCGCGCTCATCGTCCCAGAAACATATTCCTGGAGTGTAATTTGCAGTCAGTACGTATATTCACGTAAGGCTGCTGGCCTACCCTCGGAAAATACTCGCTCTTTTTCTGGGGGCGATGAAATTTTAGAGGAATTATGCTTTCCCCCTCCCCTCCAAATCTGGGGGGAACAGAAGTCTTCTCCCCCCAGATTTGGGGGGCAAGGGGGGCAAAACCTTGAAGAGAGTGTCAAAAACCCGTTCCTCAACAAATTAGCAGCGGGTAGTTCGTGATATAAATGTACCAGGCACGCTCTTTGTGTTCGGATGTCGAAAGACTGGGCTTTTGTGGTAAATGGTTGTAAAGCTTTTGGGAGACTGGCAATGCGTCAAATTTCATTCCTTACCTTTTTAACGACGCTGGCTCTTTTGATGGGTGGATGCAATCCTTTTGGTGGTGGAGGGAGTGAAAGTAGTAGTTCTCCCACGCCTACTACCTCACCAGTAGCCCAGTCACCCAATCCTGATTTTCCAAACCCAACGGTTGAGCAACAACAGAAACCAAGTCCTGCGCCGGTACAACAAAAACCCACAGTTGCGGCAGCCACAGCTTCAGAATTGATTCCACCTACTGACCCCGACAAGCGGAGGGCAGAGGTGCAAAAAGAAAAGCAAAAAGCGGCAAAAGACCCATTTGGCGTGATTCCCATTCCACAAAATCCACCACCGCCCGATCCTGGTTCTACTAACGCTCCCCCTCCGCCCACAACATCTCAAAGAGTTGTTCCTCAAGTACCTGAACTGCAAGTAGCACAACCGCCCAGGCTAAATGTTGTTTCTACTAATAACAGCATATCTGTGCCTCAATTACCTGTATTGGCAGTAGCTCAACCGCCCAGGCTAAATGCCGGTTCTACTAATAACAGCATATCTGTGCCTCAATTACCTGGATTGGCAGTAGCTCAACCACCAACGTTGAATGTTAGAGATAACAATAAAAGTGTTCTTCAACTACCTGGAGTCTCAGGAGTAGGAGTGCCAAGAAGAACCCCTGTGCAACCGCAACGCCGCACGCCAGAGTTCACGGGCGGACTGGGCAAACTGCCAAAACCTCCTGCATCCACGGTCAACACAGTAGCAAGCCGATCGCAACGGACGCCATCCACTCCCACCAGAGTCGCCAGAGCGCCACAACGCAGCCAACAGCTAGTTAGCACTAGCACAGTAGCAAGGCAACCGCAACGGACGCCATCCACTCCGACTAGAGTCGCCAGAACGCCACAACGCACCCAAAGGCCAGCAATTACAGTGGCAAGGCAACCGCAACGGACGCCATCCACTCCGACTAGAGTCGCCAGAACGCCACAACGCACCCAAAGGCCAGCGACTACAGTGGCAAGGCAACCGCAACGGACTCCATCCACTCCCACTAGAGTCGCCAGAACACCACAACAAACCCAAAGGCCAGCGACTACAGTAGCAAGGCAACCGCAACGGACTCCATCCACTCCCACTAGAGTCGCCAGAACACCGCAACAAACCCAAAGGCCAGCGACTACAGTAGCAAGGCAACCGCAACGGACGCCATCCACTCCCACTAGAGTCGCCAGAACACCGCAACGAACCCAAAGGCCAGCCAACACAGTGGCAGCAGTTCCCGCAACAGCGACTCCAAATGCGACACCTACCAGCCCTGCTCTAATTGCGCCGCCTCAACCTCCCCAAATTCCGGTGTTACCGCCGCCGCCAGACCCTACTCTGGCAAAAGGGGTTGAAGTTTCGGGTGTGATTGTAGTCAACAATGAGGCTCAGGCGATCGTTAAAGCACCGAATGAAGCGACAACTCGGTACGTCAGGGCTGGGCAGCGGTTGTCAAACGGGCAGGTGCTGGTTAAACGAATTGATATGAGCGAAGGGTCTGAGCCGATCGTCATTCTGGAACAAAACGGCGTTGAAGTTTCCAAAGTAGTTGGAGAAAAACCGATCGCGCCCACACAACCGGGATCGCAACCGGCTACTCCAGGACAACCGGGTACTCCCGCAGCGACTGTCTAAGTACTCATCGACTGAGAATTCTAGCTGGAAACCTAACCCCCCAACCCCCTTCCCTACCAGGGAAGGGGTCGCAGTTTATGGCTGCCCTCTCAGAAGCGGTGGGGGTCTGTCAATCCAAAATGTAAAGATAAACAAAACGATCGAGATGCTTGGAGAAAACCACAAATATCAAGTTCAATTACCTGGACTGCCTTTAGCTGTTTATCGCGAGTTAGCAACTCATCTGCGTCAGGTGGAGGGTGTGCAAACGGGCCTTATACCTCAGCATTCCCAGGAATTCGATTACGATCGCTCTCAAGTGGAAAGTCTGTGGATCGAGTATTCCGAAGCAGCAGACGACGCAGCTCGCCAACGGGTAGGCCGGATTTTGCAGTATTATCGGGAGCGATACGCCACAACGTAATGGTCAGTGGTCAGTGGTTAGTGGTCAGTGGTCAATGGTCAGTGGTCAGTGGTCAATAGTCAGTGGTCATTAGAACGCATTACTCAGTAATATTATGTCCGTTACATCAGCATTGTCTGTGGGTATTATTGGTTAAATTTAACCACAGATGAAGACAGATGAACACAGATAAACACAGATGTAGAGGGAGATTTTTTTAGACAACCGATGCTACCGGACATGATATAACCAGTAAGCACCAATTACCAATTACCAATCACCAATCACCAAACTATGGGTACGATTCAAGCTTTACGAGGAACGCGGGATATTCTGCCAGAAGAAGTTGTGTATTGGCAGCGGGTAGAATCTGTGGCGCGGGATATTCTCGGTAGAGCGGCTTATCAGGAAATTCGCACTCCTATTTTTGAGGAAACGGGGCTGTTTGAGCGCGGCATCGGTGAAGCTACTGATGTTGTAGGTAAAGAAATGTACACTTTCCTTGACAAGGGAGAGCGTTCTATTACCTTGCGCCCAGAAGGAACAGCAGGGGTGGTTCGAGCTGCGATCGAACACGGCATTTACGCTCAAGGTGGGGTGCAGCGGCTTTGGTATACGGGGCCGATGTTTCGCTACGAACGTCCGGGTGCGGGCAGACAGCGGCAATTTCACCAAATTGGGGTGGAGGTGTTGGGCAGTCCAGAACCACGTGCAGATGCGGAGGTAATTGCGATCGCAACCGATATCCTGCAAACGCTGGGACTCAAAAACCTGCACCTAGATATCAATTCTTTGGGTAATCGAAACGATCGCTTAACTTATCGGCAAGCACTGGTAGATTATTTGACTCCGTATAAAGCCGAATTAGACCCCGATTCTCAAGATCGTCTCAGTCGCAATCCGCTGCGAATTTTGGATAGCAAAGATAAGCGTACCCAGGAAATTGCCCAGAATGGCCCCAATATTTTGCAATATCTCGGCCCAGATTCAAAGCGGCACTTTGAAAAGGTACAGCAATTCTTGAGCGATTTGGGGATTTCCTATCAGGTCAATCCTCGTTTGGTACGCGGTTTGGATTACTATACTCACACTGCTTTTGAAGTTATTTCTGATGATGGCGAGTTGGGTTCCCAAGCAACTGTTTGCGGTGGTGGTCGCTACGACGGATTGCTGGCAGAATTGGGTGGGCCAGATACTCCATCTGTAGGTTGGGCGATCGGTTTGGAAAGATTAATTATTCTGCTGCAAAAGTTGCAATCTCCTCCAAAGTTTGTGCTGGATTTTTATGTAGTTTCGCGAGGAGAAAAGGCAGAGGCGCAAGCGCTTTTGTTGACTCAAAAGTTGCGTCGCGCTGGATTTAGCTTAGAATTAGATTTAAGTGGAAGTGCGTTTAAGAAACAGTTTGCACGCGCCGATAAAAGTGGCGCAATTGGTTGCTTGATTTTGGGCGATGAAGAAGCAGAAAGTCAAACCGTTAAGTTGAAGTGGATGGCGACAAAAGAACAACAGGCTCTAGCTCAAGTTGACTTACTGGAAAAAGCAGATGAACTGCGGCGCGAAATTGATAACCTTAAGACAAAGGAGAATGAACCATGAATCCGCAAATTTTAGAAAAAACAGAAAACTTTGTAGTTGAAGAAGATCGACGGCTAACTTTATATGGAGTTACCTGGGAGCAATACGAAACTATCCGCGATACCCTGGATGATTATGCCGGGTTGAAAATGATTTACATAGAAGGAACTCTGGAGTTTTTTATGCCTGGTGATAAACATGAAAGGAGCAAAAAAATCATTGCTCGTTTGGTTGAACTGTACTGCACAGATAAAAATATTAGGCTTTATGCCTCTGGTTCTACAACCTATCGTAAAAAGGCAAAAGAAAAAGGATTAGAACCGGATGAAAGTTACTCTATTGGAGAATTCAAAGAATTTCCAGACTTTGCCATAGAAGTTATTGTTACCAGTGGGAGTATTGCTTTACTGGAGGTTTACAAGGGTTTAGAAATTCCAGAAGTATGGATATGGAGGAATGGTAAGTTATCTTTGTACTATTTACGAGGGGAGAACTATGAACTAATTGAAAAAAGTAATTTTTTGCCGGAATTAGATATTGAGTTATTAGTTCGCTGTGCTAATATTGCCGATCAATATGATGCTGTCGTCGAATTTCGCAACGCCATCCGTTAATAATCGCTCCCAGTGAAATCGGATGTTCGGCTCTTTCGGAGTTGTTATACTTTTTTTCAAAAAAATAACATTTTTATTCCTCTGCTCCCCTGCTTTTCTGCTCAAATAGCAGAGGAAGAGCCATTTTTTCCCGCCTTCCCTTCCCGGCGGTAGGCAATAGCCCCTCAAAACGCATATTTCCTCATAAATAGATACAATATTCTGATATCCGCTTCTAGTATAACTTTTTTCACCGTGACCGCATTAACAAAAGTTACCCCAGGTCAGCCGCTCACCTCTTTGCAAAAATCAGGTCTGGAATGGGTCGCTCGTCTGCACGGGGGACGCGATGTGGTCTTGGCGATCGATCTTACAGAAAGTGTCGGTCTCAATGATGAAGGTCGCAATCGTCTGCGTCAGATTGTGCAGGATAGCCTGCGTCCCGGAGATTCTGTTTACGTTGTTCCTTTTGCTACGAATGTAAATCCCCTACCGCCAGCGATTGAATTTAACGGGAAAAGAGAAGATATTGATAGAATCTTACAGGTTGTACCGCTCGATCGCGATCCAAACCTCCGCAATACAGATATTCAGCGTGCAGAATTAATTATATATCAAAATCTTGCTCAAGTCAATCACGATCGGCTGCAAGAAAATCAGCCAATCAAGCCTCAGTCAGTTGTTTGGATTACCGATGCTCCCCTCTTCAGTAAATCTGGACAAGAGTGGATTGAAACGCCTGCTGACAGTCCTTTTCGAGTGGAAAGCTCCGAAGAAAGTCAACAGCGGCGGGAGTGGATTCAGGCTTTGCCAATGCGCGATCGCAAATTGGGAATCCGAACAAACGATAATAAAGAATATAACCTGACTGTTGTTGATATTGACCCTACCGTTCAGGAATTATGCACCCCAGCACCAGGCGGTAGAGAAACCTGTTTGGTTACTCCTTATTTAATAAAGCAGCTGTGGCTACCAGCGTCAATTTCCATCATAGTATTCATTGCTTTAGTGGTGGCGGGAATAAAATTTTATCGCCTACAAAAGAAGTGGCAGCTAATAGTAGATTTTACCGCCACAGCCAAAGAAGAAGACCAAATTTGCTATTTAGGACACAAAAAACGAATTGCTATTGGTGAATATGATTCTACTTGTGATGATTCAATTGACACTCCAGGGCCAGAAGTGAGAGCATATTTAGAGCGGAAAGGTGATAAACTTTACTTAGTGCCAACGGGTGACGCACCAATTTATTACAACGGTCGAGAAATCACCGTGCGGACTCTCATCACTGGATACCGGATAAGGTTGAATTGTCCAGATTCTAGAAAACGCGATTACGAGATAGTTATTAAACTAATAAAATAGCATTAAAGGAAATGCAATGTCAACACCGCAGGCAGATTATGATAATAGTTGGAAACACGCGATCGAGCAATATTTCGAGCAATTTGTATTGCTGTGTTTTGCGGATATTTATCCGTTAATAGATTGGCGTCGCGGTTTCCAAGTTTTGGAACAAGAATTGCAACAGATAGTAGGGGAAGGAGAATCGGGAAAACGAGTAGCAGATAAACTGTTTCAAGTTTGGCTGTTGGATGGATCGGAAACTTGGGTATTGATTCATATAGAAATCCAAAGCCAAACGGAATTAGACTTTGCCAAACGGATGTATCAATATAATTATCGAGCTTTTGAAAAGTACGATCGACCAGTGATTAGTTTGGCAGTTTTAGGGGATGAAACAAATTCTTGGCGACCATCTGTTTATGAGTATAGTTTGGATGGTTTTCAGTTGCGAATGCAGTTTCCCATAGTCAAAGTGTTAGATTACGAAAGTCAGTGGGAGGATTTAGAGCAAAGCGCTAATCCTTTTGCCATTATGATCATGGCACATTTGAAGACAAAAGCCACGATTGGAAATCTAGAAAATCGGAAGCTTTGGAAATGGACTTTGGTGAGGGGACTTTTTGAAAAAGGTTACACTAGAAACGATATCGTACAGCTATTCCGGTTGATTGACCGAATGATGGCTTTAACGAGGGAACTACAACAGCAATTTAAACAAGAAGTAAATCGCTATCAGGAGGAAATAAAAATGCGTTTTTTAAGCAGAATTGAAGAAGAAGCTATAGAAGAAGGAATCCAGCAGGGAATTCAGCAGGGAATTCAGCAGGGAATTCAGCAGGGAATTTTGCAAGCTGTCCGAGGGGATGTAATTGAAGTTTTGGAAATGCGGTTTCAAGAAGTACCGCCGGAACTGATTGAGGCGCTGAACAACATTAATGATGTGTCGGTATTGAAGCAACTTCACCGACAGGCGCTTACCATTAATTCTATCTCGGAATTCCAGCAATTATTTTGAGAAAGAAACCCGGTTTCTCGAAGAAACCGGGTTTCTGAAAATCAGGAGGAAAGAAGAATGCGTTTTTTAAGTAGGATTGAAGAAGAAGCAATTGAAGAAGGAATCCAGCAGGGAATCCAGCAGGGAATTCAGCAGGGAGTTTTGCAAGCTGTCCGAGGGGATGTAATTGAAATTTTGGAAATGCGGTTTCAAGAAGTACCTTTGCGAGTGAATGAGGATCTGAATAAAATCAATGATCTGTCGGCATTGAAGCAACTTCATCGACAAGCGATTAGTGTTAATTCCATCTCGGAATTTCAGCAATTACTTTGAGAAAGAAACCCGGTTTCTTTGAGAAACCGGGTTTCTGCGAGAAAGGTTTCTTAGAGAAACCGGGTTTCTGCAAACAATGAATAAAAAGGAGATCGAAAAAATGACTCAATCAAATGAACGGAATTTTCGGGGAATCAACCGCACTATTTGTATCGGATTAGGCGGTACGGGTAGAGATGTGTTGATGCGAATTCGGCGGTTAATAGTCGATCGCTATGGCGATTTAACCAAACTGCCAATTGTAAGTTTTGTTCATATAGATACAGACAAAGCTGCTACCCAAGTATCTGGATTGCGGACAGGAAGTACCTATCACGGTGTTGACCTCAGTTTCCGGGAATCCGAGAAAATAGGCGCTACCATGACATCATCGGAAGTTACTAATTTCGTGCAAGGAATGGAACGCCGATCGAATTACGATCGCCAAGGCCCTTATGACCATATCGCCAGATGGTTTCCGCCGCAATTATTGCGGAATATCAAAGCAGTGGAAGAAGGCGCAAAAGGAATTCGACCTGTAGGAAGATTGGCCTTTTTTCACAACTATCGCAAAATTCAAAGTGCCATTCAAACAGCAGAAAATCGCACGCGGGGACACGAAGCAACCTTACTGAAATTAGGACTAACAGTTGAAGAGGGATTGAATATTTTTGTGGTAGGTTCTCTCTGCGGTGGTACGGGTAGCGGGATGTTTTTGGATGTCGCTTATAGTCTCAGGCGTGCTTATGGCGATCGCGAAGCCAAAATTGTTGCTTATTTGGTAATCAGTCCAGAGTTGTACGGCAATAGTCCTAATATGATCGCCAATACTTACGCTGCTCTCAAAGAACTTAATCATTATACCACACCCAGCACAAAATTTGAAGTTTGTTATGATATGCAAACCATAGAAATTGTGCAAGAGACACGACCGCCTTTTGACTACGCATATTTAGTTTCCAATCAAACCAGCAGCGACTATAAAATTCTCAAACAGGCGAAATTGTGCAACGTCATCGCGCATAAAATTGCGCTAGATTTTTCGGGCGAATTAGCACCAGTCGTTAAGGGAATGAGGGATAATTTCACCTCACACATGATTCAGTGGGACGAGCATCCCCGTCCCAACGTTCAGCGGTATTTAACATTTGGATTGGCGGCAATTTATTTTCCCCGCGATATCATAGTGCAAATCGCTTTGACTCGGATTAGTTTGAAATTAGTTGCATTCTGGTTAAATGGTTCGGGACAAAGCCCAGATCCTCAACGGTTATTTGAACAATTTATAGTTCAATATAATTGGCATAGCGATTTGGCGCAAAGGGATGGTTTTACTACCAGATTAGCAGAAGCGGTTCAAGAATCGAATAAGACTTTTGTCGGTACGCTGAACAGTTGGAGAAATACTAAGTTAGAAAAAGCAATCAACGAGTGCAAAAATAAAGACGATCGCAACGGTTTAAGACAAACTTTGCCTCGCGAGTTACGAGAGCAATTTAGAAAAACACAGCCGGGTGAAAATGAAAGTACAAGAGGAATTTGGCTGACCAGATTGCTACAGGTAAGCCCGGAAATTTTGAAACAACTCAAAGAAAACATCGATCAATTTTTGGCTAATTTAATGACACCGGGAACTGCCAATTTTTCGATTAAGAGCGCTCGCGACTGGTTAGATACTTTGCAAACAGATTTGGATAGGTATCAGCGACAGCTTGAGGAGGAAATCACTATATTTGGCGGGGTACGCAAATTGGAAGATTTGGAGAAGAAATGGCGGGATGCGGAACAGGTAATTGAAGATATCGAGCAGAAATTCGAGTTACCTTTGGTTGGTGGTAAGAATCGAGAAGTCCAAACAGAAGCCAAAAGGGTAGTGCGGGAAGTTTGCGATTTAATCAAACACAATTTTGATTTCGCAGTCACTCAAGAAGCACTCAAAATTGTCAATGAATTGCAAAAGCACTTGCGCGATCGATCGACTCAACTGGCTGGTTTCAGTCGGGTAGTTGATAACTTGAAAAGCGACTACGAAAAAGAGGAAAGCGATCTCAGACAGATGAATTTTGATGAAATGAGCGGCGAGGCAATTTTTGACAATGAAGATATTGAAAATTGTTACAAAACATTGTTGCCCAGCAATGATTTTCGCGCCCAATTAGTGCTACTGAGTAAGGAAATAACAGAAGCAGCGGGGATTGAAGAGTCGATCGCTTATTTGATCGATCGCACCAATCAAGAACAACTGCAAAAAGAAATCGACCTGAAAGTAGACAGCTTGTTTGGATCTCGCAGCAATCAAATTGTCAAGTCAGTTATTAAGCGTTTTATTCAAAATTACAACGCTTCCGAACGGCGTACTCGTTTGGCACAAGTTAAAAATGAAGCGGAACCGCTGCTGCGTTTAAATTTGAGCGCTCCTTACTTCCATCAAACACCAGCCAAAAGAAGTGATTTAGTGGGATTTAAAGATACTGACGAATCGGAAGTTCAGCAGTTTAAAACCATTCTAACCAGCGATTCGGGAATTTCGGAAAATGCCCTTAAACCAACTCAAGCTGAAGACGAAATTTTAATCGTGACCGAATATGCCGGTTTTCCTCTCCGACTGATTAGCGGTTTGGAAGCAATGCGAAATCCTTACATTCGCGAAAATAATATGGGTGGTTTTCTCCATAATGATTATCGCACTGTATTTACCGATATTATTCCTCCCGATGCTAGAACGATCGAGGATTTGGAGGATGTTTTCTATCCTTGTTTGGCGTTTGAGTTAATCAAGCAGAACACAGAAAATCAGCAGTTGGAATTTGAATATTACGATGGTTTGCGAGATACTCATAATACTGCTTCTCTCAGTCCAGTGTGGAATCAAGCTTTAGAAGAACTCGCTAACAGAAGCGATATGACTGGAGCTTTGAAGCAACTTTTGGAGGGTGCGGAAACACAGATAGAGAGACAACCAAATCGCTGGCAAGATTACTACTTACCCAAACTGAGGCAATTTGTCGATCGCGTCGATAAACTACCAGAAGAAGATCCCAATTATCCCTACAAAGCTACCGTAGTGGGAGTTTCGGGAACTACCACTACGGTAGCCAAAGAAGGAATCATCGATCGCTTCCGCAAAAAAATAGAAGCGCGAGTTAAATCCATCTCAGCACCAAATTCCCCGCGGAGAAAACCTCCCCAGGAGCCAGAAGTTATCTCAGCCGAATTTTTCGAGCCAGTAGATTCTACCGATCCCAAACAGATCGAACTCGATCGTTTACAACAAGAGTTGCGAGATGGTTTGATTACTCAAAAAGGATACGCAATAAAATGTGAAGAAATTAGGAAAAAATACTCCCAATGAGGTGACCAGGCTCAGCCTGGTCACCTCATTGGGAGGCTCTGCCTCCTTACTGATAAAACTGAGGCTGAGCCTCTTATATCCCATTCCCAGGCTCAGCCTTGGCACGAGAAAAACCACAGATTGTGATGGGTGTATGTACGACAATGTTTGCAAATTTATAACCGAAGAATTCACAGCCGATATTGCCACCTGGCTATTAGGTTCACCAGTCAACTTAACTCTACTGAGTCTTTCCGAATTATCCTTAGAACCAATTAGAGCAGATTCTCTAATTCTACAGGATGTTGATAATAATTTGGTACTCCATTTAGAGTTTCAAACCGATCCCGATCCCGCAATACCTTTTCGGATGGCTGACTATCGCCTGCGCGTTTATCGTCGTTTTCCGCAAAAAAGAATGCGTCAAATAGTCATTTATTTGCGAAAGACAGGTTCCCAATTAGTGCAGCAAACTTCTTTTGTTTTAGAAAGAACAACTCATTCATTCGATGTGATTCGCTTATGGGAAAGACAGCCAAGTGAATTTCTCAATCCTAATTGTGTGGGATTATTACCATTTGCCGTGTTAAGCAATACGGAAAATCCCCAACAAATCCTCAATCAAGCCGCACAATTGATTGAAGAAATACCAGAAAGAAGGGTACAAATTAACTTAGTTGGTACTGCCGCCATCTTAGCTGGGTTAGTATTGAAGGAAGAGGTCATTAAAACAATCCTACGGGAGGAAGTTATGAGGGAATCAGTGATTTATCAAGAAATTTTGCGAACTGGATTTCAGCGGGGTCGTCTGGAAGGCAGACAAGAAGGTATTCAGCAAGCGACAGAGAAATTTGCTCGTACTTTGCTGCAAAGAAATATGCCTGTAGAGGAAGTGGCAAGTCTGACAGGACTGACAATTGAACAAGTGCAAAGTCTACAGAATTTTGTGGATAATAACTGAATTTTAGCGTGACCAGGTTCAACCTGGTCACGTCAACTAGCAGACTCTGCCTCCTAGTCGAGGGTAGCTCGGAAGAGCCTCTTAGAACACGAAACAGTTTATCATCAGAATCTTAAGGTTTTTGCCATGCCGCTAGTACCGCCTTACTTAGTTTTTCTCACTTTCGTACTTGTAATTTTGCCATCTATAGCTGCTATTTTATTACGCTTTGCTCTCCATAGCCATCTGGCGGAGCAAGTGGTAAAAGTTAAAATGTTGCTCGTTGGTAACAGCAGTGTAACGGAACCTAACATCGTTAAAAACCTGAAGTCAAGGTTTAAAGAAGCCAGTAGTAATTTAGAGCAGGTTAATACTGGAGCATTAATAGATCAAGTTTATAGCGAAGAGACAGTTTGGGGAATATCCTGCGAACAAATTGATTATTACTGCCGCATTCTCCCTAATTTACTTCTATCGTTTGGATTACTGGGGACTTTTCTAGGTATTATCATCAATTTGTCGGCACTGAGTCAAACGATCGGTCAAACCAATGCCAGCAATGTTAGCGATTTGGTGCGCGAATTGCAAGTACCACTGCAAGGTATGGGAATTGCCTTCACCACTAGCTTAACTGGAATACTTTTTAGTGCTTTGTTAACAGTAGTTAACTTGCTATTCAATGCTAATCTTGTCAAGTATCAACTTATTAATTCTCTAGAAGATTATCTTGATAATGTTTATCATCCCACACTACAGGGTCAAACTCGCCTGGATAAAATAGTTCATGGTATGGCAGATTCATTTGAAAATTTCTTAACTAGATTTGGGGTAACTGTAAGAGAAGCGGTGGAAGGTTCTCTGAAAGATAAACTGCAAGAAATTTTCGATGCTAATATTAAAGCTACTCAACTAGCAGAAGAGGTATACACCAGATTTGCGGAATCTTCTGGTACAATAGCTAGCGGTGCTAATCAATTTAAAACATCTGCTAATGACTTGGCAAATGCTGTGGCGGCGATGATGATAACTGCCGATCGCTTTGAACAAGTGGGCCAAATATTTGAGCATAGCCAATTTCCGCAAAGGTTATCCGAGGCGACAGCAGATATGGCTAGCACGCAAGCTGAATTTTCTCATTCTGCTTCCATTTTAGCTGAATCGGTTCAATCTATAAAAAAAGCAGTGAGCGAACTGCGACGTTCCAGTCAGCAGTTCTTGAGTTTGCAAGAAGAAGTCAGCAGTATTAATCAGACATCAGGGCAATTTTTAGATTTGCATCAAAACCATCAGAAATCTCTCGATGAGATTCTTACACAACTCCAGCAAGCATTGCCGAGTTTCCAGTCAATTATGGAGTTACAATCTGGAGGCGATAATTTCGATAAATTACAAGCGGAACTGACGAATTTGGTGGAGACGCTGAGGAACTATACGGAGGGTGTTAGTCTGGGTATTGAGGCGGTGGGCGATCGCATTTCCGAAACTATCAATAACCAATCCAATACTAACAACTCTCAACTTCAAGTTGTCATAGATAATGTTCAGGAAGGCATTAATCATTTGGATGACACAAAACATGAAGTTTATAGATTGAGACAAGCACTAGAAAAGAGGTCAAATAGAGATAGTGTGGATGAAGCAAAATTAGATGAGATAGTAGATAAATTAAACAAAATTTAGGCAAGATCTATAAAAATAATTGGGGGCCGATCGTGCGTCGTCGTTCACGGCATATTAATTCAAATGAAGAAGAACTCAACATCTGGCCAGCTTTCACAGATTTAATGTCTAACGCCTTCATGATTTTGAGTTTATTTTTCCTACTATCTATCGTTAAAGCATCCATATTAAAATCAACTTCAGAACAGACAATTACGAAGCTGAGTCAAAGTGAAGAACAACTGAAAAACTTAGAAAAGCGCGTAGCTTCTTTGCAGCAGAAATTGCAGGAAAAAACAAATCAAGTCACCAACCTAGAAGGACAAGTTGAACGACTGAAATCACCGCCGATTATTGTAATTAAAGATTCGGGTGAATATAAATTTGAAAAAGGCAAAGCAGATTTGCCTAGCGGATTGCGTAGTAAAATAGAAACAGATTTTGCCAATCAAATTGAACGTTATGGCAGGGAATATAAAGGCTATGTTGTAGAGGTGATCGGTCATACAGACGGGCAGAAAAATAGTAGTAGATATAGCAATTTAGATGATATACTAGAAATTGGAAATATTAGTCAAGTTCAAGTAGGGTCTAATGCAGATTTGGGTTTGATGCGAGCATTAGCAGTTGTGAAAGTACTTGAGGATATTCAAAGGAAAGGTCGCTTAAAAGGGTTAAACTTTCGTGCCTATTCCGCTGCACAATTGGTTTTGCCAAAAGAATACTTTCCTCCTAGCAATAGTAATGCGGATGAACCAACGCGGCGGCGCATTGAAATTAGGTTTACTCCGCCTGGGCTGGAAAGATAGGAGAATTGTAGGTTGGGTTGAGCGATAGCGAAACCCAACAAAGCGGAGAATTGTAGGTTGGGTTTCGTTACCTCAACCCAACCTACTAATCGCAACTGGCAATTCAGTTGTTTCTCCCTGACATACCCAAGCACCCCAATAAAAAGGATGCTCTAAAGGTCTTTCTTCCTCTTGACAAGATACATTATTTGGTGATAATAATTCTTCTAAGACTTCGCGACCGAGTTCGGATTGGCGCAACTCTCTAACGGTGATATTGCGGATATAATTTTGGCTCTCTAGTAATGCGTTGGAACGACCAAAACCGCGTTCCAAATTATCAAAAAATCGCTCCATCAACAGCGCCGTTGCTTTATCTGGAACAGGCCACAAACTCATTACTAAAGTTTTCGTTCCGGCGACAGCAAAAGCGCGACGCAAACCGAAGACACCTTCGCCTGTTTTAAGATCGCCGATCGCAGTATTGCAAGCCGATAATACCGTGAGTTCGTTCGCCCAAAGGTCGAGTGCGGCTACATCTTGGGCAAACAGAAAGCCTTTGCCAGCTTTTTCCGGGAGAGTTCCGCCGGATAGCCAGATGTTCGCACCTGCTAAGGCAAGTCCAGAACGCAGCATCGGGTTTTCTACTTTTGTAGCAGAAAATCGGCTCCCAAATATCCGATTCTCCAAAGTGGGTGGTTGATGGGGCAAGTCAGGTAAGAAAACGCCGTGAGTAGCAATCAGCAGGATACTGGGAGATTGGTTGTTGGTAATGTGAGTTTCCAGTGCTTCAGCATCCAAATATGGCGATACTTCCAGCTTTTTGGCAACCGCTTCACCCAGAAACCTTGTACCTGGTGCGCGTTCCAAGCTATTGCCCAACACCGATAGAAACCCGGTTTCTCCAAGAAACCGGGTTTCAGATGCCCCACCCAAATCAAAATCAGGATCGGCAATAATTAGAGGTGCAGTAGCGGGACGAGTTGGTTGAAAATGGGAACGCAAAATATCGCGTCCGACACTGAGGTAAGAGATAGTATACTCATCCATTAAAAATCGCGTTCCTGTCTCATCGGGCAATAACTGAAACGGCAACAAATTTAATTCGCCATCGGGAGAAACTAGCAAAGATTTACTATCGCCTATCACAGCAGAAATAGGCTCGAAAATCGCTTGCCGCAGTTCCATGCCAAAGGCGGGATTGTATTTCCTAAAAGTAGGGATCTCCTCGTCATCATCTGCCATATTCAGCAAGTCACCTTTGCCAGAGAAGTAAGATCTAAATACCCGCAACAATTTATCGATATATTCCGCTTCTCCTAAATCAATCATCTCTACTTTATCTGGCTGTTTTGCTGGTAAGATAAAAGCTAGGTAGCGGGCAGGTTTCCATTGTGATTCCCCACGCGCCGGGATTGCTTGGAAATCAAAAACATCAAATCGCACGAATTCTACTAAAGTGGAACCTTCTGGTAATTCCAAAGCAACAGCGCGACGGTTAGCAGTTTCAAGTTCCTGTTGCAGTTGGATTTCGGGAACTTGGGATGCTAGTAGTTTTTCTAAGTTTTTGCATTCTGTTTCTAAATCAGATAGGCGCTTTTGATATGCTGCTTGGCGCGTATGAAAATCGTCGTCGGTAATTTCTGAATCGGGTGAGGGTGGAGAATAGATTAAGTGAATTTGTTCAGCCCTTAAAGATTGCCATTCCTTAAACTGCGGTGCGAGGTGAGAATAGCGATCGCTATACAAAGCATAGTTGAAAGCAGCAAAGGCGGCGGCAGTTAAAGCTTTGCGTTTGAGTACCAAATCATAAGCTGCTTGTTTTGCTTCAGGAGAGTTAGAAAGGTGGGAATTAACTAAAGAGAGAAAGACATCAAAATTAGATCGGATCGTTTCGAGATAGGCGAGGCGATCGCTTTCTGAACTAGCGGCAAACATTTGGTGAATTATGCCGTTTTCGATTTCAGTAGCTTGACACATAAGTGTCAGTGCTTCTGTAGCGCGGTTGGTAGCTGCCAATAGTCCTGCCAAATTATTCAAACTGGTAGCAATGTTGGGATGTTTTTTGCCCAAAACATCTTTACACAATGCCAAAGCTTCCAATTGTAACCATTCTGCCTCACTAAACCGCCCTTGCAATTTGTACAGTCCTGCCAAATTATTTAAACAGCCAGCGACATCCAGGTGTACCTCTCCCAGCAGGCGTTTTCTCATGCCCAAAGCTTCCATGTACAAGGGTTCCGCTTCGCTAAACCGCCCTTGTGATTTATACATTTCTGCCAAATTATTCAAACTGGTGGCAACATTTGGATGTTCTTTTCCCAAAAGGTGCTTACATAAGACTAAAGCTTTTAATTGTAAAGGTTCTGCCTCGCTGAAGCGCCCCTGATAATAGTACAGTAAGGCCAAATTATTTAAACTATTAGCAACATCAGTATGTACTTCTCCCAGCAGGCGTTTTCTCATATCTAAAGCTTCCGTGTATGAGAGTTCTGCCTCTCTAAACCGCCCTTGAGAAGTGTATACTTCCGCCAAATTATCCAAACTGGTAGCAACATTTGGATGTTCTTTGCCCAAAAGTAATCTATTCAATTCTAAAGCTTCCAATTGCAAGACTTCCGCCTTGCTAAATTGAGCTTGAGATTTGTACAATAAAGCCAAATTATTTAAACTAGCAGCAACATAAAGGTTCTCTTTTCCAAATAGCTGCTGTGCTAATTGCAAAGCTTGCTCCGCAACAATTATCCCGTGAGAGTATTCACCGCGACGGTAGAGATATAAAGCCTGTTCATTTAGCTGTTTCCAAGGTACAACTGCTTCTCCTAAGATTACCGCCAAACTTTGCAACCAATCGGCATTAGGTTTATCCGACTCTACCATTATGGTTGCTACTAATTCCATTGCTGCTACTAATCTTTCCTCTATTAAATTCTGGTTAGTCTGCAAAATTCCTAGTTGATCTTCACTATCGCAACTCAGTAATTTCTGAATCAAATTGAAATAAGCTTCGATGCGTTGTTCGTCCACCTGATTCTCTCTCTCTTCTGAAATTAGCGACCAAAATTATGCTGTAACGGTATATTCCGTGTAGAAAACTTTGCCATCTCCACTACTTTGCAAATATTCCAGTAATTCATTCAAATGCCCTTCTTCCATTTGCAAAGGTTTCCCGCTTCCCTCTGGCAACCAATCTAAACTAGGGTTATCCTTCCCAATAATCGCTACAATCTGCTCTAAACCGACTTGGCCAGTGATTTTAAACGATTTTTTCCCCGAAACAGGCTGGGGCAAAACAACCACACCCTCACCCAAGTAAGGCTGAGGCGCAAACACTGAAGGACACAAGCACCAAAACCTGCCAGTTGTGCCTTTTTCCAGCAGCAGTAAATATCCCGGAGTCTCAAGCTTTAGCTCAAAAATAATGTGACTGCCCAAAGGTACGCATTCTTGGTAATCACCCACCATATCCAGCACGCCAGCCAGTTTTGGCCCCATTTTGTCTGTGGGGGTAGCCAGTTTCAGCAATTTTTCCCAAGGGTGGAGAGTCACAGGCGCATCTGCTACCAAACCTTGCTCTTTCGCCCATTGTGGAAATACTACCTCGCGTAGCCAGCGTTTTGCATTCGCCCAACGACCATCACCAGTGCTAGGAGGACACCCCGCCGTTTCCAGTTTTTCACAAATTGCTTTTAACTGCTGACGAAAAATGCGAGAAGCATCACCGTTTTTGGTTCCTTGAATCAACTTTTCTGCGAACTTAGGATTACCAACTAATTTTTCGTGAGTTACTTCTCTATTGTCTTCGAGAAAACGTTTCTCAAATATCAGGCTATTCTTTCCCGTGAAGCCAAAACGGGTTGCCATTGCATTGAGGAAATCTCCCTCGTGATCTTCATATCTAGGTAAATTCATCCCCAATTCATCCTCTACTAACTTCTTTTATATTAAAGCGCAGCTATGGCAAATGTCATTACCAATTTGTCGTTTCTCTACTTCAATCTACAAAAATCTACATCTACAGCACTCTACATTTCTCGATAGACAGTCATAAAAAGCCATGTCTTAATAAATTTAAGTTAACCAACCCAAAAGAGGAAACTTAAATCATGTCTCACAATCTCGAACCCATCAAAGATATTATCCTCAGTATCTTATCCCAAAACCCTGAACTAAATGTTTTAATCCAACATTTACAATTAACCGCTATCACAATAACACCGCCACAATTACCAACCCCAAATCCCAGCCAAATCGATGTACTTGATTCCTACATCAAATGGCACATTCCCACCAAAAAATTTAAGCGTGCCAAAAATCATCTTTTGCCAATGATTAAACCCTTGGGTGGCTTCAACAGCGTACCGAGTTTAGGCGGTTGGGTGAACGATAAAGATAAATGGGAACTGGAAAATATTCGTTTGGTAACTTCCTTTGCACCTTTTCCAGTTATTCGCCAACATCTGTTAAATATCTTGTTGGGTTCCTATCAAATGGGTAAGGCAATTCAAGAAAGCGCAATTGGTTTAGAAATTGGCATTCCCGATCGTGTTTGGATGCTGATTATTCCGACCAGATAATTAACGCTGCATATATCACCCGCCTGGGAATCAATTCCCAGGCTAATAGCGAAAGTCGGATAAATCCGACTGAGGAAAAAAACAAGAAGTACCGTTTATCCACCCAAAATATGATCTGATAAATAGTCCTCTTCAGAGGACTTTCGCTATTAGCCTGCGATTTGAATCGCAGGCGGGTGATGATCGAAATGCAAAAGCTATATATAACAAATCCACCTTAATTTACCCCTGCCAATTCTGCTTTGCCCTTTCAAATATCTCATCTATCGTTTGCCCTTCATAAAGCCGCTGCGAAACTTCCACATAATTCGTAGGTTCCCGATGCAAAAGTGTGAGAAATCGTAAAGCAGCAGCAGAACCAAGCGACTTTTGTAAAGCCTCTATCCCCTTAAGTCTGATTTCTGTATCATCCATAATTTTTGCCCTCTTCATTAGCTTTCCTCCTGTCTAATATAATCCACTGGATTCATAATAGCTATCTGCTGATTCAATAGTTGAGCTTTTTTCCTCAAATTATCATCACAAGTCAAGAAAAAATCTGCCTGAATATGAACCGCACAAGCAAAATGTAACGCATCTTTAGCCGAAAGGTTTTTGGATTGCTGAAATGATTGTCCAAGTTGATATATTTTTTCTTCTGGCCCTACCCTTACTTTACAAAGACTGGCTAGACCAAAAACTGCATATTTTCGTTCTGGAAAGGGACATATAATCGTTTCATCTTGGTGCATAAAAGACCAAACCAGTTCCACTTCTCCTGCATCTGCCCTGATAAAAATATCCTGACAGGCCAAAGCTTCCATCTGGATTCTTGTCTGTAAAGGATCGTCAAACCCCCTTTGAAAACAATTGTAGTCAAGGTAAATCAAATCCATATTAATTGATTATAATTAATTATGTCTATTATATCACATTCAATCAAAAAGCAAACAGCATGACACAAACTCTAGACGCAATCTATGAAAAAGGCGTTTTCCGCCCTTTAACTAATCCCGAAATTGCTGAGGGAGAATCCGTAAAATTAATAGTTGAAACAGCATCAAAAATAAACCCGGAAGAAATGCTTAAATTAGCCGCTCAAGTCTACGAAGGTTTATCTGAAGAACAGATAAATGAAATCGAACAAATTGCACTCGCTCGCAGTAATTTCTTTACCGAAAATAACCCATAAAAGTTGTGGTACAAGTTATTTTAGATACCGATACTCTTTCCGCCATTATGCGACAAAATCCAGTCGTCATACTGAAAGCGACAGAATATTTAGCCGAACAAGGTCAGTTTACCTTTTCAATTATCACTCGCTATGAGATTCTGCGGGGACTAAAAGCGAAAGGCGCAACTAAACAGATAAGCCTATTCAATGAATTTTGCGCCAAAAATATTGTTTTACCCCTAACAGATGAGATTGTAATAAAAGCAGCAGATATATACGCAGATTTGAAAAAACGTGGATTGCCTACCGGAGATGCAGATATTTTAATTGCAGCTTCCGCATTGGTGCTAGAGGTAGCAGTAGTAACAAACAACCAAGCTCACTTTCAGCGGATACCCCATCTTCAGGTACTCAACTGGCTCAATTAGCATAGAGCTATCTCAACCAATTGCTCTATCCTTCTCCCTGGTTTACGATTAAGGTTGGTTGGTGCTATCTTTCCAGTGACCGATGGAATATTGGGAATTTCTAATCCAAAAAGAAGGCGATCGCACCTGGCAACCCCTAGAATCGCCAGATGTCGAACTCCAGCAAGGTCGATATCGCATCCTTGCTCGATCGGGCCGTACAGATACCGAAGTGGACATTCGGATTATCCATCAGTCCACCGACGAAGATCCGCCTAAGCGTCGAATGCAAAAGCGATCGCGCCGCACCAACTCAGAAGGGTTAATGGTGCTAATTCCCTTTACCCATCTCAAACCCGGAATCTGGGAATTGCGCTGTCGTCCAGACTTAATCACCGATTTGATGGGCGATTCCTGGAAGCACACCCTTCGCCTGCAAGTGCTGCCAACGCTTGAAGATACTCCCGCCCAAGCAGCCGCTGAAGATGGCAGTGCAGGCGTCTCCCTAGCCGAATTAGGGGACATAAGCGAGTCACCAGTCCTCCCAACAGAGTCTCCAATTCCAGAAGCCCAGTCAAACCCAGATATTCCACCGAAAACCGCCGCACCGGAGGAATCAAATCCCTGGGCACCAGTTTTATCGCCAAAACCAACAAACGCCAACTCTCACCCGCTTCTGCTAATCCTAAAGCAGCAAACTTATATCGCCCGTCACGGACAGCCCATAAACCTATCGGGACAAGTTGCACTTCCAGAAACATCAGAAGATCGAACTGCTAGCCCCCCACCCATCTTTAGTGGAGAACTGCGAATTCGCCTGCGCGATCCCCAGAATGCCAAGATTTTAGCCGATCGCCAGCAACTGTTATCAGCACAAGCGATCCCTTTTACCTTTGCCTGCGATATCGAAATCCCGCCTAACAGCAAAACCCATTTGGTTTTGGGAGAAATAACTCTTTATAACGCCACAGAAACACCAGACGACCCACCGCTAGTTCTGGCAAGCAAATCCTTTAGCATTACAGCCGATTTGGATGACTTGCTGAGTGCCTTTGCGGAAAGCGTACAACAGAACGAAACAGACTTTTTTGACCCCGCATCAGCAGAGTCTGGAAAAGGGACAACAGAAGACGATCGCGAAGAAATCTCGAAAACTCCCCTGTTCCGACCCTTAGAACCATCAGTCGGTCAGTCTTTGCCCCCCCTACTTCACAAACCAGATCCGACAAAATCGGCCTCTAAACGGCTCGATCTGCCGACATTTGGCAATACTTCTAAATTTGCCCCAGCTGCCAACACCGAAACTCAGGCTGAGTCTGAGTCGGCAAATTTGACCGCCGCCGAATCGGAAGTACAATCTACCGAGTCTGAGACTGAGGAAGTCTCCCCATCCATAACCGAACAGGATTCTACTCCAGAAGCGGCAACAGCAGCACCCGAAGTAGCCGAACCGCAAACCGAAGTAACCGAAACCCAGCCTGATGCTGAGCCGTCCCCAGAGGACATAGCTTTTCAATCCTTGAAACTCGAAGATCGTTTTTGGTCGCGGTTGAATTCTTTAGCGACTGACGCTGAATTGTCCGCCGAGTTGAATATCGATGACATCTTAGACACAGACAACACTCAAGCAGAATTACCCGCAATTTTAAGCGATCGATCTACTGGGACAGAAGCTGACTTGACAGCCTACGAAATTGTCGTAGACGATGAGCCACTAGAACCCCTACCACAAAAAGCTACTAAGAGTCAGACACAAGATTTGAGCAGTAATCCAGATCTGCTTTCATCAGAAAGTGCGACAATTTCTCAGGATGAGGGTATCCCAATGCCCGAATTGGAAGTGCCTAAAGGCGAACTGATAGGCGGACAGCCAGTACGTATCCGTATTAAAATGCCCCTGCGGCAGCCCCGACTGGGTGTGAAACTGTGGGTTTTAGACCGCCAAACGCGATCGATCCTGGAAAGTCCACGCTGGATCGGCGATTTTGTCCCCGATCCTTGGGGAAAACTCGAATCTATGACTCAAGTAACAGTTCCCTTGGGTTGTTTGGCAATTCGCTTTGAGGCGATCGGTGTCGAAATACACACCCAGCGAGAAAGCCATAAAGCCACAATCGATCGCAACGTCATTCCCCCCGATCTCCCGACCTTTCCCTTAGATGACTTAGATGTTTAATCCCACAAATCTAAAATCTATAGCTAGGGACTAGGGGCTAGGGGCTAGGGGCTAGGGAAGAGGGAAGAGGGAAAAGGTTACTCCGTAAGGGATTATGAACCAGCAGGTAAGAGCTGGAGTTGTCTTAACCGCCTTGGCAGTTGCTATAAAATTTAAAATCCAAAATTAAAAAACCGCCTTTCCAAATTAGATCGGCGGTTTTTCTCATTTCAAGTTGGGGCAATACTTACAAAGCAGATCCTATACCGGCATAAGAACCGTAAAAGAAAAGTCCCAAAACGGTGAGAGCGCTAATTCCGGCGACAGTCGCCACGATCCACAAAGGTATTCTTCCACTTCCAGACACAGCTTTTACCTCTTCATGACAGCATTAAATTCTTTCTATCGAAACACAATCTATTCCAGCTAGGTGAAGTACCCCTCTGGAAAGATTGCAAAACTCCGTACATCCATTTTCTTGGCCTATATCCCGCCGCCAAATGAGTGCATTATGGCGAGGGACGAGAGCGATTAGTTAAAGAAATAACTGGAAAACAGAATACCGAGAACAAAAATCAGAAGTAAGCCTAAGAAGAGAGAAGTCCGATTTAACTCAACAGGCTGATTATTGGTATTGGGAGTTCTAGTTGGCATTTGTTACTCCTATCGGTGAATAAACTGCATTGCTGCGATCGCCCCTACAAAGAACACCGTAGGAACAGCCAGAGTATGAACCGCCAGCCATCTCACTGTAAAAATCGGATAAGAAACCGGCTGATTGGAGGGGGTGTTGCTTGTCATAATTCAAAACCAATGATTGAAACTACTTTTCGATAAACTGCTCGATTTGCTGCTTCGCTTCGTAGCGATCGCTCAAGATGGGTAATTCTATACGCTCTTGAGTATAGTACTCATTAGGCCGAGGCGTGCCAAAAGCATCGTATGCCAGACCCGTCTGTACAAATAGCCAGCCAGCAATAAACAACGCTGGGATGGTGATACTGTGAATCACCCAATAACGAATGCTCGTAACAATGTCCGTAAACGGACGTTCTCCAGTTGTGCCAGCCATTCAGGTTCCTCCTTCAACAAGATCGAAGCTTAATGAATATGATACGAAACATTACAAGCTCTAACAAGCAAGCCGCCCAGGCAAATAAAAACTTTTCCAGGACTTACGCCATATTTCTTGTTTCGCCCTCCCTTGCCCCCCAAATCTGGGGGGAGTAAAGTCCGGTTCCCCCAGATTTGGGGGGCAGGGGCAAAGGGGGGCTAGTACAGCCTTTAAGCAGCTTCAACTGTACCCTGATATTTCAGCAAAGTCCCTCTTTGACCGATAATGAAGCCCTTTTCCGGCGTCAAAAACAGAATCTTGTAGAAATTAGAAGGCACATCCTCAACCTCGCGGTCTTTTTGCCAAGTTTTTCCGCCATCGAAACTGCACAGCAAATTACCGCCGCCACCAGCCACCCAAATTTCGTCAGGCGTCCGAAAAGCTAAATCCAGCAATCCCCAGCTAGCTGAAAACTCTGGATAATCTGCATCCAGCCACTCATCTGGTTTTTCCGGGTCGGTAAATTGAACCTGGCCCCCACGAGCCAGCATCCACAACCCACCATCTTTAATAAAACCCATATTCTGCACGCGCCGGGAGCTATTGCGATTATGGGGTTCCCAGGCATCTTGTCCTGGTTGCCAAGTAGAGTAGAAGCTGCCGTTAGCAGAAACTGCCACATACTTGCCATCGATCGATCGAGAAATGTTGCGAACCACCCCTACAGCTTGCTGCACCAAAGCTTTCCACGTTTGGCCACCATCTGTAGTCCTATAGATTGCTCCCACATCTGTCGTCATCTCCGCCGACTGGGGTGCCAGCGCCAGCACAGTATTGGGATTACCCGGAAGCTTTTCCGACAGCGGAATGCGAGACCAAGTTTTTCCTTCATCATTGGTGTACAGCAGTAGAGAAGGTTCCCCTACAATCCACCCTTCTTGACCGTTAAAACTTACCGAATTAAAGCGGTACTTTTGTCCGCCCAAATCCAGTTCTCTGCTTTGCCAAGTTTCGCCGCCGTCCGTTGTTTCTAGCAGCGTAGATTGACTGCCGACTAACCATCCGTGCATGGGGTTGCCGGTGAAAGCGATATCCATCAAATTGGCATTTGTCGGTAGAGAAACGACTTGCCAAGGGTTTTGACTTATCGAGGGTACTTTACTGCAAGCCAGACACAGCAGGGCAACCGCCAGCAGTACTCCTACTCGTTGCCAGGATTTTAAGAGCGATCGCATTGTTTTTGAAATATCTGTAAAACCTGAAGAGTGGAAACTCGATTGTAGTTATCTGTTTGAAGATAACGGAGGATTTCAAGCCTGATTTTTAACGCCTTAGTTTTCGGCTTTATCCAATTGTAAGGCAATCAATCCTCAAAATTGTGAGATCTTAGCTTTGTTTGACCCTCGTATTTAACAATAAGAGTCAAACTCTCATTGCAAACCGTAGAGACTAAGAAAGAATAAAACCCCCAGTCCTAAAGCGCCAAAAATCAGTAAATTCTTCTGCGTTGGCGTTAAGCTGTTCACACCCAGACCATAACCAAGATTTGACTTGAATCCAGATGGAGATCCTTTAGGGCCAATATTTTGGAACTGCGACTTCCGCGCCCCACAAACAGGACAGCGCCAATCAGCAGCTAACTCTTCAAAGGAAATTCCCGGCGAAATATCCTGCTTACTGTCACCCTTATCAGGTTCGTAAACATAGCCGCAAGCTCTACATTCATACTGATCCAGGGCGTTGGCATCAACAGCTTGATTGCTCATAGCTCACGCAAAAAAATAAAGTTAGAGGTCAAAGCTTAAAAACTCTGTTACAAATTATGACATACATTGGGCATTGGGAATATTCTTGCCTCGTCAAGACTCAGTACTCCCTCTTTTCTTCTATCTGTCAAAATGTAAAAATAAGTAACAAACGTCCTTTCGCCAAAGCGGTAGCTATTAATTGTGTTTGTCCTCAGTGGCTATGAGTATTTGCTAGGCTTCCTCATTGTTTGCAGCCTAGTGCCTGTCCTTGCTCTCACCGCGTCGAAGCTACTCCGGCCCAGTCGTCGCGGCCCAGAGCGGCGCACTACCTACGAATCGGGCATGGAACCCATTGGGGGAGCTTGGATTCAGTTCAACATTCGTTACTATATGTTCGCCCTGGTCTTCGTCATCTTTGACGTTGAGACGGTTTTCCTGTATCCCTGGGCTGTCGCCTTCAGCAGGCTGGGACTTCTAGCCTTTGTTGAAGCGCTGATCTTTATAGCGATTCTTGTCGTTGCACTCGTTTACGCATGGCGCAAAGGAGCCCTGGAATGGTCATAAACTCTCAAACTCTTACTCCAGAGGATGACTACAAAGATATAATCCTCAATCCTATTCAGCGCACTTCTGTCACTCAAGACCTTTCGGAAAACGTCATCCTCACTACAGTTGATGACCTCTACGACTGGGCGCGTCTCTCTAGCTTATGGCCTCTGCTGTTCGGTACGGCCTGTTGCTTTATTGAAGTAGCGGCGATGATCGGCTCTCGGTTTGATTTTGACCGATTTGGTCTGGTGCCTCGTTCTAGCCCCAGACAAGCCGATTTAATCATCACCGCTGGCACAATCACCATGAAAATGGCCCCGGCTCTGGTTCGTCTCTACGAGCAAATGCCAGAGCCTAAGTATGTCATCGCTATGGGAGCCTGCACAATTACGGGCGGAATGTTCAGCGTCGATTCCCCAACCGCCGTTCGCGGTGTGGATAAACTCATTCCGGTGGATGTCTACTTACCGGGCTGTCCGCCTCGTCCAGAAGCGATTATGGATGCGATCGTCAAACTGCGGAAGAAAATCGGCAACGATTCTATTCAAGACCGAGCCAAATTGCGCCAAACTCATCGCTATTACAGCACAACTCATAAGATGAAGGCTGTGCCTGCTATCTTGACCGGAAAGTATATCCAGTCGCCCACTCGCCAAGCACCACCGAAGGAATTGACGGAAGCGATCGGCACACCCGTCCCACCAGCTTTGATGACAGCACAGAAGCAGGAGGTCGAACGTGGCTGAAGAATCTCAACTCGTGGAAGCCGGTATTGTTTCCCGTTGGCTAACAGAAAACGGTTTTGACCATGAGGTTTTGGAAGCAGATCATCAGGGTGTGGAAATTATCAAAGTTGAGCAAGATTTCCTCGTCCCACTTTGCACAGCTCTCTACGCCTACGGCTTTAACTACCTTCAGTGTCAAGGTGGCTACGATGCGGGGCCAGGTCAGGATTTGGTCAGCTTTTACCATTTGATTAAAGTGAGCGATTATGCCGATCGCCCCCAAGAAGTCCGGGTCAAGGTATTTCTGTCCAGGGAAAACCCCAGAGTGCCTTCCGTGTATTGGATTTGGAAAACCGCAGACTGGCAAGAACGGGAATCCTACGATATGTACGGCATTATCTACGAAGGACACCCAAACCTGAAGCGAATTTTAATGCCGGAAGATTGGGTCGGCTGGCCCCTGCGGAAAGATTACATCTCCCCAGATTTTTACGAGTTACAGGATGCTCATTAAAGGGGAATAGGGGAAGAAGGGGCTAGGGGCTAGGGGCTAGGGACTAGGGGAAGAGGGAAGAGGGAAGACGGGGAAGATCTCCACTCTCCCACTCCCCCACTCTCCCACTCCCCCACTCCCCTCATTCCAAGACTTTTAATGGCAGCGTCACCGTAAACTTAGTACCCATTCCGACTTCACTGGTAAATTCTATCTTTCCGCCGTGTAAGTCTACACATTGTTTAACAATACATAATCCCAAACCGTTACCGCCTATCTTGCCAACATTAGAAGCTCGATGGAATGCTTCAAATAATCGGGGTTGCTCTTGTTTAGGAATGCCAATACCCTCATCCTCAATCTGGAAAATAGCTCTGTCGCCATCACAAATAAAGTCAAAATGGACAGAACTTCCCACTGGTGAATATTTAACTGCATTCGAGAGCAAGTTGGACAAAATGTACTGTAACAGGTTTTCATCCATACAAGCATTTGTAAGTTTATTGTCCACATGGGTTGCAGTCAGTTCTGAATCAGTTGCGTAGAAGGTACGAAAAATAATTTTGTGTTGATTATTGTTGGTAAATTCTATCTCTTGTGCCACAGATATACAGAAGTTTTCTAAATATATTGGAATCGGATTAAAATCTTGTTTTCCCAGGTCTAACCTACCGATTACCAATAAACCTTCTGCCAGGTGATCCATCCTATTAACAGCTAATATAATTTGCTTTAAATATTCTAGTATTCGCTCCAAAGACAACTCGGAAAAGTGACTTTCGATGATTTTGGCAAACCCCAAAATGAGGGATAGCGGGTTGCGAATTTCGTGGGAAACCATTGAAACCAAGCGGCTTTTTAGTTCGCTATGTTTTTGCAGTTCTTTATTGGCAGACTGAAGTTGTAGGGATAGGTTTCGCGATCGCAACAAAATTTCTACCCTGGCCTGCAATTCCACCTTTTCAATCGGACTGATAATCAATTCGTCAACGCTTTGCCACAGGTGTCTTGTAGCTATTCCTACCTCCTGGCGGGAGGTAAGCAGGAGAAACGGTAGAAAAACTGGGCTCGCGACCTGCCTTCTAGCTTGCACCCATTGCCATACCCGGTCTAGAGCCAGACCGTCTAAAATACATAAGTCAAAATCAATATCTTTGTTCTCTTCTGCTGAAGAAGCGATCGGACAAGAACCAGAATCAGAACTCAAAAATAGCAATTCAGGATTTTTTTCATCGGGCAGGAAAACCTCATGATACCTGCTCAACCAATCCCACAGCAAGCGACGGTTATTCTTGTGATCTAGAAGCAGTAAGATACGGCTCATGTTTATTCACCCATTAAGCCGCGAATCATGCCCAGAAACTCTCTGATCGCAAGTGGCTTTACGACCATACTACGGGCTCCATGAGCAATGCTTTCCTGCTGAATAGCCGCACTTTGTTTGGGCGAAATCACCAGAAAAGGAATTTGGTCATCCCGCAATTTCTCGCATAAATCCCAAATCTGTCGATCGAAACCAGATATATCTACCAAAACCAGCCCAATTTCAGTTTCCCCACTCAAAGCTTGCTGAAACTCCTCCTGGCTACCAGCAGAGATGGTTTGGTATCCTTCTTTATTGAGGAATTGTCCGAGCAGTTCAAGATTCCTTCGATTATGGTCTACTGCCAGAATAAATGGCTTATCCTTCATAATTTTCCGTCTGTAGCTTTGCCCAATTGTGGAAGGTCGCTAAAGATGCCCCTCAGTCCCGATATCGGGTCGCCGATTTTAATGCCGTAGCGAGTAATTTGAATTTCCCGCAGGCTTTTTTCAAAGTCAGTCAGCCGTTTCTTCAGTACTCCAATTGCTTTACGCAACTCAAGTTTGGAGTCCACGTTTCGCTCCAAGTAGCGCATGAAAATAAAATTATCTGCTAGATAGCTGATGCTATATTCGCTGCCGCGGTACTCCCCGCCAAAGGCTTCTGTCTGATTGACTAAAATAACCGTAATGCCCATGTTTGCGAGATACTTGCACATGGAGTGGAGATGGCTGACTAAATCTTCACCCCGGACAGCAAGGCGATAGCCAGAAACACTGTCAATCATAACAATGCTTGTTTCTTGCCGCTCAACTTGTTGACGCACCAAATGGGCAAATTCATCGGGCGTAAATTGCAGAGGCTCGATTTTGACCAAGGAGAGGGTACCCCGCTCGATCATACTTTGGGCAGGTATGTTGACGTTCTGACAGCGACGGACAATGATCTCTAATTCCTCTTCAAAAGAGTAAACTACCGATCGCTCCCCTCTACCCGCTGCTTCTTTCATAAACTGAAGACCGATCGTCGTTTTGCCCACCCCACTTGGGCCGCTCATAATGGTGACCGTACCCCTCTCCAGTCCGCCGTGAAGCAGTTGATCTAGTTCCGCGATGCCGGAGGAGACAGATTCAGGCGCAAACACCTTCTTGTACGTTCCCGGTTGCAAACGCGGGAAAACCTCCATTCCCATACTTGTCAATCGGATTGAGTGATACCCAGCCTGAAAGCCAGATCCCCGAAACTTAGTGATGCGGATGGTTCGTTTGTCAGGCAAGTAGTTTAGGTTAATGATACCATCGCTCATAAATTGCAGATCGTCATCTGGAGCCGCCTCGCTGCCTTCGGAGGTGAAGAGTACGGTAATTTTCTGTTCCACTAAAAAGCGCATGAATGAAAGCACTTGTTTGCGGAATTGAAAAGTATCTGTAGACAGGTAGCGGAACTGGGTCATGGCGTCCAGAAATATCCGCTGGGGTTTGAGCCTCTTTACCTCGTCAATAATTTTTTGGGTCGTTGGTTCTCGTTCCACCTCAGCTGGTGAGAAAATGTCGTAGGTCTGAATATCGGTGAAAAATTCTGATGTGGGGCTGAGATCGAGAAAACTAATACTTTTTTGGTCAAAACCGAGAGCTTCCGCATTGCTGCGGATTTGCTCTGCCGGTTCTCCTAATGTGATATAAAGCGTTCTTTCGCCATTAGCAACGCCAATGGCAAGAAAGTGCAATCCCAAAGTAGTCTTGCCGGAGCCAGGGCCACCCCGCACTAAATAGGCTCTCCCTGGAATCAGACCGCCATCAAGCAGCTCATCTAGACCAGATATCCCTGTTAACAGACGCTCTTGAGACATATAAAAGTCTTCTTTTCTTTTGCTTGGTACTATTCTTTGAGCGAACTAGCCACACTAAGCTTAAGCTATAGCGAAGATTTCTCACCAAGGTGGGGCAGTCCGCACCAAGGTGAGTGCGATCGCTACTATAGCTAGGGACTAGGGACTAGCTATAGCGCACGGAGTGTCAATCGGATACACTCGAAAAGTTGATGTGTGAGTCCCTATCGAGGCTGATTTATGGTTCACCCTTCCTATGAGCCAATTGCTGTTAACCCCATTAAGTTTGGTACAGATGGCTGGCGGGGCATCATTGCAGCAGACTTTACGTTCGATCGCGTGGCTTTAGTAGCACCTCTTGCTGCACAAGTCTTGGCGAAAGTCTATGGCGAGACGGCAGAAAACCGTAGGATTATCGTCGGTTACGATCGCCGCTTTTTAGCAGAAACCTTTGCCCGTAAAGCGGCAGAAGCTGTCTGTGCGGCTGGTTTTGATGTGCTGCTATCGGAATGCTACGCTCCCACTCCGGCTTTTAGTTGGGCCGCCAAACAACTTAACGCCTTGGGTGCATTGGTGATCACAGCCAGTCATAATCCTGGCGCATATTTGGGTTTAAAAGTCAAGAGTGCTTTTGGTGGATCGGTTCCCCCGGAAGTGACGCAGGAGATTGAAGCATTATTGACTTCTGAATTGCCGTCGGCGACGACGCCAGGTAGTCTAGAAATGTTCAATCCTTGGCCTAGCTACTGTGAAGGGCTAAGAGCTAAAGTGGATATCGATCGAATTAAGGATGCTCTAGCCCAAAATAAGCTAACTGTCTTTGCTGACGTGATGCACGGTGCTGCTGCTGGTGGACTGGGACAATTGCTGGGTTTGCCGATCCAAGAAATTAACAGCGATCGCGACCCTCTGTTTGGTGGCGGTGCGCCAGAACCCCTGGCGCGTTACCTTTCCCAGATGTTTCGCTTGATGCGGACTCATCGCCGCAACGATAAGAGTGGTTTGTCGATCGGGTTTGTATTTGATGGCGATAGCGATCGCATCGCCGCAGTCGATGGACAAGGTAACTTCCTTAGTTCCCAAATATTAATACCGATATTGCTCGAACACTTGGCAACTCGACGAGGTTTTAGCGGCGAAGTAGTCAAAACCGTGAGCGGTTCTGACTTAATTCCCCTCGTAGCATCGCTGTATAATTTGTCCGTATTTGAAACAGCTGTTGGCTACAAATACATAGCCGATCGGATGTTAGAAGCTAAAGTTTTCTTAGGTGGTGAAGAGTCTGGGGGAATTGGGTATGGAAGTCACATACCAGAGCGGGATGCTTTATTGTCGGCGCTATACTTATTGGAAGCTGTTGTTCAATCCGGTATGGATTTGAGCGATATTTATCATCGGTTGCAGTCACAAACAAACTTTTTCTCTGTATACGATCGCATCGATTTGCCTCTCGCGAGCATGGACGTGCGATCGCGCCTTCTCGATCGACTTAAAAATCGGCCTTTAACGGAAATTGCCGGACAAAATGTTGTTGATTGCAACACCATTGATGGTTATAAATTTCGTTTAGCCGATCGCAGTTGGTTGATGATTCGTTTCAGCGGTACAGAACCTGTCCTGCGACTTTACTGCGAAGCTAGCAATTTAGAGGAAGTGCATCAAAGATTAGATTGGGCTAAAAACTGGGCAAATTCCGTCTGATATATTGGTTGGCGGACAAATTTCCGGGCATATCATCTTCAATAGCATCCGGTGCTTAAAAATTCGCCTTCTTCTCTTATCTGCGTTCATCTGCGTTCATCTGTCTACATCTGCGGTAAAAACTTAACCCACGATAACAACAGACAATTTTCCGATCTCACTCATCTACTCCCGATGTGAGCGGACACAATCCAAAATCCAAAATCCAAAATCCAAAATCGAATGACTTTGTTAGTAGTAGCTACAGGAAATCCAGGTAAACTGCAGGAAATGCAGGAATATTTGGTTGGTTTGGACTGGGAATTGACCCTCAAGCCAGACGATCTAGAGATTGAGGAGACGGGGGACACTTTTATGGCAAATGCTTGTCTGAAGGCGTCCCAGGTGGCAATGGCAACAGGAAAATGGGCTATAGCAGATGATTCCGGTTTGTCAGTCGATGCCTTAAATGGCTCACCGGGTATCTATTCTGCTCGTTATGGCAAAACAGACGCCGAGCGAATTGAACGGTTACTCTTTGAATTGGGTAACGAATTGAATCGGGAAGCTCAGTTTGTCTGTGCCGTAGCTCTAGCTCGTCCAGATGGTTCAATTGCTCTGCAAACAGAAGGGATTTGCTTTGGCGAAATTCTCCGCGCTCCGCGCGGCACAGGCGGCTTTGGCTACGACCCAATTTTTTACGTCCCAGAGATGCGGCTCACCTTTGCCGAGATGAAACCGGAGTTAAAGCGATCGCTCAGTCATCGGGGCCAAGCTTTCCAAGCCCTACTCCCCCAACTCAAGAATCTGCTGAATGTCGAGTAGAGGGGCTAGGGGGATTTGAGATTTTAGATTTTATTTCAACAAAGAAATCTAAAATCTTTTCTCCTAGCCCTACTCCTTAGCCTCTAAATGGCTTCCATGTTCTTTTCCCCTGTCCTAATCCGCACGACTTGATCGACAGGCGTGATGAAAATCTTGCCATCACCGATTTCCCCAGTCCGAGCTGCTGCGATAATTTTATCTACAACTAGATCGACTTGCTCATCTTCAATTACAACCTCAATCTTGAGTTTTTGCAGAAACTCAACCGTGTATTCAGAACCCCGATAGCGTTCTGTCTGGCCTTTTTGGCGTCCAAAGCCTCTGACTTCAGAAACCGTCATCCCCACAATGCCAGCATTGACTAACGCGATCTTTACTTCGTCGAGTTTGAAGGGCCGAATAATCGCTTCAACCTTTTTCAATTTCTTCACTCCTCAGCTCAGTTCTATTTATTTATCGCAAAATCATCTTGTATTGTGAAGTACCCACCACGATACCCAGGGGTATGGTGGGGGCTTCCTGTCTCACTGGGAAACGCCACGTTAGGCACACCACTTGTGGTGTCCGCAACTAAATGCGGTGATGGTCTTACTGTCCCTCTCTAGTCTTGCGACTTTTATCGGGTCAAGCCCGAACCCAGGCAGCTGCCCGTCTTCCACAGGCAGATATTTGATTTCTGTTCATGTTTTAGTATTACTGCAAATCGTCACTTTTTTGTACCAATCAATACTTTTGTCGCTGATTTGGCCCAATCTCCCAGTCAACTCCCAGCCAATGCCCCAAAGCTTTGTATATAGCAACTTTAGGGCGATTAAGGCAACTCCAACTGTTACCTTTAGTCCATAATCCCTTACTTCGTCAAGCTTTTTCCTCTTCCCTCTTCCCTAGTCCCTAGCAAGAAAGCCCCTAGTCCCTAGCTATAATTTCGATGAGTGACGTTCTCCCCCGAAGCCAGCGAAACGCTGGCTTCGGGGGCTTGAAAAGAAAAGTGTTAACTGAAAACCAGTTAATATTTCCTTTGCTTCTTGCTTCATCGGCTGAGTATCGCCATCGCCTCCACAAGCAGAAACGATGAGTCCCACCGTTTTCAAATTTTTGATTGAACAGGTCTTAAAATGTATTGTTATGGCTAACTGTTAGTAACAATTAGCCATAAGCAACTAGGAATTTTAACCAACTTTGGCACTAGCAGCATTTGGGCGCTTTGCTATTGCAACTGGGGGTGAAATCCGAGATTTAAAATAAATCCCTACAGCCACAAACAAAGCAATTATAATCGCACCAATTCCCAAAGGACTGGGAAGCCAGAATACAGCTTCCAGATGGTTGACTTGACCGGGTTGAAGCATCCAAACCAATTGATGTCCGTCTTGTAAGGTTTCTGGACTAATCGCATTCTCGGCGTTGGTGACGCTGGTGGCACCCCAAGGGGTGTTCAGGCGAAACTCTAATTGCAAAAGGGAACCTGGATTAACTACGATGTTAGATTTAGGAGAAATAACTTCAAGCGATCGCAAATCCAGATCGTAGCTCAACCGATTTCGCACTGCTACCCACAAATTACCCTGGTTGAGGGCGATCTGGGATTTAAACACAGGAAAATCACCATCCGTGCTTGTATTAGACTGAGATTCTCGCTCGTAAGTCGGGTTGAAAAATTCATTGAATTTTTCCTCTAATTCTCTACCATTATTGAAGGGAATAGTAACAATCAATTCCCGATCGGAAATTCGCTTAGTTGTACCTCGCAACTGGCTAGCCCGATTCTCAATGCTGTTTAGCCATTGTTCAGCCGTTTCGCTGCTAAACGCACTTAGCTTCTCTCCCAGCTTGATAGACTGTACGATCTCACCCTTATTGGTATTATTAAAATTCACTCCCAAATCGTACTGAACACAACCAGTAAGAAAAGCTAAAAGGCAAAAGGTAAAAGGCAAAAGAAAGAGAAAATGCTTTTTCCTTTTCGATTCTTCAGGTTTAATTTTTTCCTTTTTCATTTTATTAATTTTGCCTTGCGGTCACACCCAATTTTTGGAACAGTATACTGGGCAGATAAGCGCTGCCGCCCACCCACTCCGGTCGATCGCTCAAATCCACCAAATTCTGAAACGCTTCAAAAATACTACCAGCTACCATTGTATTTTTGACGCGACCGACAATTTGGCCTTTTTCTACTTTGTAGCCCAAATCCAAGTTTACGGAAAATTCCCCAGCCAGCTGGTTAGACTGTCCAGCACCTAAAACTTGATCGACTATCAACCCTTCTTCCATACCGGCAATCAATTCAGCAACTGGCGTGCTACCCCCAGAAATACAGAGGTTGACGATATCTGGGCCTGGACGAGATAGTCCGCCCCGAAATCCGTTGCCCGTAGATTGACAGCCCGCACGGGAAGCCCAGCGCCTATCCCAATAAAATCCCATTACGGTGCCTTGGTCAATAAAGACTTTGCGACTGGTGGGAGTTCAAAAACTCAACCAAAGCAAACCGCCGAGGGTAAGAACGGCAGCGATAAGCGCGACCCAGATAAAGAGATTATCTTTGGTATTCACCTGGCCCAGATCGACAGGTTCGGTTTGAGGGCGTGGGGGAGGAGGACTTTTTACAGATGAGGCAGGATTGCCCAAACGAGATTTAGTTTCATTGTCGCCGATCGCGCCCAGATCGGGAATTTCAGTGAGCCATTCGGGACGGCGGTTAAGCTGAGGAGCTTCTAAAATATAGAGCAATCGGCGACTTTGTTTGCGGGTTTCGATACTGGGATGACGATCGAGCTGCTTGCAAAGAGAGAGAGCCTCATTCCTTTGCCCCGCTGCTTCGTAAGCAGTCACCAGCCAAATTTGGATCTCGCCACCAAGACGAGAATTGCGATCGACCAAAGCACTTGCCTTTTCCAGATGCTGAACCGACTGGCGATAGTGTCCGCCTTCAAAGGCAGATTTGCCAGCTTGGTACTCGGTTTTGACAATTTCTAAAGTTTCTGCACTCACTGGTGATTTAGAAGTTGGTTGTCTGGTTTAACTTGCCTGCTTCTTCTAGGCTAACGCTAAGTACTTACAAGCAATACCGAAAAGTAAGTTTTAAAGATTTTTTTTACCACAGATGAATACAGATAAACACAGATAAACACAGATGTGTAGAGGATTATGGTAGAAAACTTAGCGCCATTCGATCATGGTAATGCTTCCCACGGCTACCAGTTTAAAGCGGGACAGTCGAACCATTACTCCTACGAGGTAGTATTCCCCCCTCTCCGATCTCGGAGAGGGGGGTTGGGGGGGTGAGGTTTCTAAGCCATAAACTGCGAGCCTACGATCATAGAGCCAATACCGGCGTCGGTAAAAATCTCCAACAGCAGCGCATGAGGAATCCGACCGTCGATAATGTGAGTAGCGCGGACGCCTTGGGCGAGACTGCGGACGCAACAACTCACCTTGGGAATCATCCCACCGCTAACAACACCGGATGCAATTAGCTCGCGAGCTTCTTGAATATCCAGCTTAGCAATCAAGGTAGACGGATCTTTGTAATCCCTGAAGATACCCGCCGTATCCGTGAGCAATATCAACTTTTCTGCGCCTAAAGCCGCTGCCAGTTCTCCAGCTACAGTATCGGCGTTGATATTATAAGCTTGTCCCATGTCGTCCGCCGCTACGCTGGACACCACCGGGATGTATCCACTCTTGACGAGGGAATTCAAAAGCTTGATATCCACAGCGCTTACTTCCCCCACAAAGCCGATGCCTTCTTGGCCTTCGGGACGCGCTTTAATCAAGTTGCCGTCTTTGCCGCAAAGTCCCACCGCCCTACCACCAGCTTGGTTGATCAAGGCAACAATTTCTTTGTTTACCCGCCCTACCAAAACCATTTCCACCACATCCATTGTGGCGGCGTCAGTAACCCGCAGACCATTTTTAAATTGTGGCTCAATTCCCAGCTTATCCAACCAGGAGTTAATTTCTGGGCCACCGCCGTGTACGACTATGGGTCGCAAGCCCACACAGGATAAGAAAACTATGTCGCGGATAACTTTGTCTTTAAGCGTGCTGTCTTTCATGGCTGCACCGCCATACTTGACGACAACAGTCCGACCGGTCAATTGTTGGATGTAGGGAAGCGCTTCGCTGAGTACCTGTACGCGAGTGGCATCAGTATTCTGAATATATTCGTTTTCGCTGACCATGAGCAGTTTTTGGGATGGAATAACGTTTAAATGCAGTTTAGATGAGGTTGCCACTCTTAATTATCTCAACGACAACAGTTTATCTTTTTCTGTAGTAGGGTTTGGTAACGAAACCCAACCTACCAGGACTTACGCACTCATGCCCCCCTTGCCCCCTCCCCCAAATCTGGGGGAGAAGAAGTCTTGTCCCCCCCAGATTTGGGGGGTTAGGGGGGCCTATACGTAAGTCCTACCTACAATTCCTCCTTGTCTCCCTTGTCTCCCTTGTCCTCCTTGTCCTTTTTGACTTTTCAGGGAGGAGTAATTTCTGGTTTGAGAACTTTGGGAATCTCTTCCATCACTCGCGCTGCTAGTTGTTCGGGTGTCCCACCAGCGTCTGCGGTGACTCGAATGTCGGCTTGGGCATAAAGCTCTAGTCTTCGCTCTAAAAGCATTTGCAGCTTTTTTTGGGGGTCGGCATCCTTTAAGAGGGGGCGCGTCGTGTCCTCTGCCAAACGGGCTATCAGTAGTTCTACGGGTACGTCGAGCCATACGACAAGACCTTGGTGCAGATAACTCCAGTTTTTTCGGCGCAGAACTATGCCCCCGCCGGTCGCTACAGCTAGTTTTGTGTACGCCGACAGCTCTGCTAACACCTGGCTTTCGATTTGCCGAAAGGCATTCTCACCAGCAGTTGTAAAAATTTCGTTAATGGATTTACCCCCTGCTACCTGTTCGATAACGGCATCGGTGTCAAAGAAACGGTAGCCTAGCTGCTGGGCCAATAAGCTTCCCACGGTCGTCTTACCAGCTCCCATCATCCCAATCAGGTAGAGATTGATTCCCTTTAAAATATTGTTCACCTGTTAAGCTCTCTGTACCGTTTGCGTCAGGACTGGTATTTATTTTACCGAGAATTTGGTAAGTTTTGGGTTGTTCTTTCTCAATGGCTCGATAATGTGTTTCTTGGCAGGTATGCTTAATTTGCTGTTCGTTAAAATACTCCATAAATATAGGTTGAAGCTTAAAACTTGTAGCATTTCTATAAATTAGCGAGCGCCTTGCCAAAGATGACAACACTTCTATCAATTCCAGTCTAGATATAGAGGGCGTCTTCTCCTTTACCATTTCTGGCAATAAAACTAGCTCTTGATTAATCGCCAACCATTCTATTACTTGCTTCTCGACATTTGACAATCGATTTAACTGCTCTTCTAATAATTCGCGGATTTCCCCAAATACTAAGACGTTTTGCTGTAGAAAATCAGATACATTCCCATTAAATAATTCTTTGATAGTTGTTGAAATAATTTTTAATGCTAAAGGGTTACCTGTATAACCTCTAATTAGTAATTTCCAATCTTCTTCGGAACCAGACACGCCTTTAGACTTAATAATCTCGTGGCATTCAATTTCTGACAACCCTTTTATAGCTAAAGAGCGAGCTGGTAGTATAGACCCTTCAATTGATGCTATTACTTTGATTTTTTCGCGACTGGTAAGTACCAAGCAGCTTTGATGCAATACTTCTGCAAGTCGTTTAAATAGTTCCCCGTAAGCTTCATATCCCTCTCGAAGATTGCCTGTGTAAGTATTTGGTTGGAGAAGAGACTCAACGTTATCTAGTATCAGCAAGCAGCGAGAACCTCTTAAGCAGTCAATCAGTTGTGAAATTCTACCAGCTAAAGTTTCTGATAAGGTAGTTGCATTTAGATTGTCATTAGATAAAAATTGAATCAGGGTAGCTAAAAAATCTTGGATGGGTGGAGCATGACGAACCGAGCGCCAGATCGAACAGTCAAATTTATCGTGAATTTGTTGTGCAAGGCGAACTGATAACGCTGTTTTTCCAATCCCACCCATACCTAGCAGCGCCACCAAGCGACAGCGATCTGTAACGATCCATTCTTCTAGCTGAGCTAATTCTTTTTGGCGTCCGTAAAAGATATCAACATCAATTGCTTCTCCCCAATCGTAGCGCTTATTGTTTGATGAAACTAAGTAATTATTAACCTGGTATTGAGAAGCATTTTTTTTATATCCAGCTTCTTGAAGTAAAGTGATAACGCGACTCCAATGATTAATTTTTATTGTTTCCTTAGTTTGGGAAATCCGCATTAATTCTATATACTTATACAAGGCATTAGATAGATAAACCCTCACAGAACTGCTAGTGCGAGTTTGATAGATTGCATTGGCTATTTCTGCGGGACTATAACCGCAAAGTAATCCTCTAAGAATCTTTTTTTCAACGGGTGTAAGACCTTTGCCTTTAGCAGAGGCAAGATCTATGTATAACTTCTCTAAGTGCCAGCTATTAGCTGCTTCTGTAAATTCTTCTTGCACTTTTATTAATAATGTAGATGCCATGTCACTAATTTACTAACGCATATTTAACTTAATGTTGATATATGTTAGCTATTTAACATCTAAAGTATAAAAGACTAACGCAATTAATAACATCCGTGTAATGACGTATAACTCATTTATGAGTTAACATAATCTTCATATAAACTTCATAGAATCTTTATAAAGTTTCTATGAAGAATGGCTAAAAATAAAGGTAGGCGATGAATATTTTTGATTAAAATCGTGCTAAGACCTGTGTTACCCGGTTCTGTAGACACTGCGGTTGCTCAGGGTGCCACTGAGCCTTCAGAGACTTTAGTTCAGTGAATTTACTGGTTCCTCCTTTTGATATTGCAGTTTTTGCAGGTGGTAAAGATGTATTTAATCCGCGAAGTTGTCCAACAGGCTCTAACGACTGGCTATCTGACTGTTGCCGCAGAAGAAGATCTACGCCAGTTGTTGCAGAAAAGGTACGATCTCGAAGATCTAGATGCCTTCATGGCCTTGCAGCAAGAAGCAATGGCTGGTAGGGTGACGCAAGAGTCCCGCGAGTTAGTAAAAAATCAGTATTTTGGCCGTGGCAATTTGTGTACTCCCTATATGGCAAGCTGATTTTGCTCGATCGCGTTAGATTTTACGATCGCAAAGGAGACCGATCGTCTTCATCATCAAATTCATCGTCATCCTCAAATCCCCAATCCTCGTCATTCCCGCTTTTATTATATTCCCAGTCATTTTCACTTTTTTTTGGCTCTCCCCGATAAGGCGGCGTGATGACTCGATACTCTGCATCGTAAACAGACTCAGTTTTTCCCACGCCCGAATTTTTAGGTTCTTTATAGCTATAGGAATATACAGAGCCAGTTTTGGAGCTACTTGTCGGCGCTTGCTCGGTTTCATAAGTAGTGCGGTTTCGGACATTATCCCGACCCTCTTGAGTGTCGTCGATCGGGCCTTCTTCATCATCCTCTTTTTCCAAATAATCATATTCCGCCGAAGTTTGGGTGGTGGAATATGAGCGACTTTCACCATCTGAAGAACTTTGCGGAGATTGCCATCTATAACGGGAGCTTTCCGCTTCGAGAGTACGAATGCGGGATTCTGCTGAGCGGAGCGTCCTTTGGGCGACTTGCAATTGTTGCTCAGATAAATAATTCGAGAGTTGGAATAACAGAGATAGCAGCAGCGAAAAGAAAAAACCAGTTGCTAGAGCTGCCATCACCCATACCCCTAGAGGTAACGGCAACGACTTCGCGCCCAAAAACATCAGCACGACTGGCGACAAATTGGATAAGGCAAATAGAGTTAGCCCTAAGAGAAATATAAGCAGCAATACCAGGCGAGACATAATTGGTATCAAAGAATTTTGGATTTTGGATTTTGGATTTTGGATTTTGGATTTTGGATTGCAAATTTTAAATCTAAAATCCAAAATCTAAAATCTAAAATTACTAAAGGTGTCCTGACCAACGAGCGATAGGAATGCAGTCAATATCCAGCTGATCTAAAGCACGAGCTACCACAAAATCCACCAAATCTTCAATTGTCTGGGGATTGTGATACCAAGCTGGAATAGCCGGAACAATTCTGGCACCAGCTTCTGCCAAACTCGTTAAGTTCCGCAAGTGAATCAAGCTGAATGGCGTCTCGCGGGGGACAATTACGAGTTTGCGTCCTTCCTTGATCTGGACATCAGCTGCACGCTCCAAAAGGTCAGAACTCAGACCAGCGGCCAGCTTTGCTACAGTACTCATACTGCAAGGCATCACAATCATCCCCAAAGTGCGGAAAGAACCACTAGCAATGTTAGCGCCCACATCGCCCCAAGAGTGACAGCGCAGTTTACCCTTCGTTTCTACCCCGCAGTGGAAGCGCCAGAATTGCTCCTGCTGGATAGGATTGGCAGGCATACTTATATTTTGTTCTGCTTGCCAAACCATATAAGTAGATTTAGAGGCAACAAGCTCAATAGCCATCTCTGCTGACAACAGAAATTTTAATGCTCGAACGGCATAGATCAGGCCAGATGCCCCTGAGATGCCTAATATCAAAGGTTTATCATTAGTCATTGGTCAGTGGTCAGTGGTCAGTGGTCAGTTGTCAGTGGTCAGTGGTCAGTTGTTAGTGGTCAGTTGTTAGTGGTCAGTTGTCAGTTGTCAGTTGTCAGTTGTCAGTTGTCAGTTGTCAGTTGTTAGTGGTCAGTTGTCAGTGGTCAGTTGTTAGTGGTCAGTTGTTAGTTGTCAGTTGTTAGTGGTCAGTTGTTAGTGGTCAGTTGTTAGTGGTCAGTTGTCAGTGGTCAGTTGTTAGTTGTCAGTGGTCAGTGGTCAGTGGTCAGTTGTTAGTTGTCAGTTGTTAGTGGTCAGTGGTCAGTTGTCAGTTGTCATTAGTAATTGGCGATTGGGGAATTGGGAATTGGGCACTGGTGATTCTCTCCCCCACTCTCCCACTCTCCCACTCCCCCACTCCCTTCTTTACTTTTGACTTTTCTAGACCCTTTTTGACTTTTGACTTTTGAATGAGTGACTTTTCTAGCCCCTCACTCATCATCAATATTGATAAAAGGGTCTTCATCTAAATCCTCGTCTGAAATTTGATGGTCGCTGCCTACAGTCACCAAGTCTATTTGCTGACGGTAATAATCGACGCTTTTGACTTGGACTTCTACGCGATCGCCCAGTCGGTACTGCTTGCGGTTCTTGCGCCCCACAAGCGCCTCTTGGCGAGAGCGATACTCATACCAGTCATCTTTGAGGGAGGATACGTGAACCAGTCCTTCGGGGTAAAAGTACTTTCCATCCGGCAGTAGCACTTGCATTTCCACAAAGAAACCGTAGGATTGGACACCAGTAATTACCCCTGGGAACACCTCACCAGTGCGCTCCTTCATCAGCTCGGCTTTTTTGAGCCCCGCCAAGTCTGCCTCAGCGTCCTCCGCCTCTTTTTGTCGCTCATTGAGCGGCACAATCACCGCTGTCAGATGAGCTTCCAGTTCTTGATGAATGCTGGGTGGTAGGACATTCCAATTGATATTGCCGTGGGCGGAACTGTGGCCCAGGTTGACTTGTTCCTTGGCGCGGGTGGTACGGCGATCGCGTCCATGCTGAAATACCGCTTGGAGTATTCGTTGCACGAGTAGATCTGAGTAGCGCTGTGCCGGTGAGATGCAGTGAGTATAGCCGATATCCAAAGCCAGACTAAAGTGAGAACCAGGTGCAGTGCTATAAAAAGCTGGCTTTAAGGTGCCTTCCAGCAGAGAGTCGAGGACTTTCTGTGACTTAGAAGCGGCAAATTGTTGGATAAATCTTTGGAAATCAGAAGGTAGAACTACATCTTCCTGTTCTAGTTGCAATTCTATCCCCAGATTGCTTGCCAATTTGATCAACTCTTGTGCATCATCCGGATCGGGTGCCGATTGAATCCGGTAAATTCCCGGTACTCCTAGCGCATTCGTATGGCTAGCTACCACTTGATTCACCAAGATCATCCATTCTGCCAGGAGCGATCGGTCTGGTCGAGAGCGCAAGGTCACCAGCACATTATTCGCGCCTTCATCGCTGAATTGGCTGCTGAACTGCTCGGTCGTTTCCGGCTTTTCTAGAGCAAATCCACCCCGCTGTTGCCGGTGTTCTTTCACCTGCTGACTTAGCACCAAAAGTTGGTCAAGCGTCGGAATTACTGGTGCCAAGTCGTGCATAACTGCTCGACCGATCGGAGTTTCGTGGCGCAAAAGAATCGCTCGCGCTTGAGACTGAGTTAGTTGATAGTCTACCTGAATGACGCTGGGTAGAATCTCAAACTCCACCAGTTGACCGGAGCTGGAAAGCGTCAGCTGCACCGATATAGCCAGCTTGTCTTCTCCCATTAACAGAGAACAACGCTCCAAAACCGCTTCTGGCAGTAGGGGCAACACCATTTCGCCCAGATGCACGCATCTACCGCGTCGCTGAGCTTCCCGATCGATGCTGGAGTCGGTTTCGACATAAGAGGCTACATCAGCAATGTGAATGCCTACTCGCCAGTTTTCGGCATCAATTTTTTCTAAGGTAAAAGCCTGTTCTACTAGCAAAGTACCTGAATCCGACTCTTTATAGCCGTCGGGAGTAATCGCGATCGTCACCAGATGACGCAGATCGAGTCTATTTTTTAAATCTGTTTTACTGATGGAAGTTGGCAATTTTTCAGCTTGAGCCAACACAGCGTTGGGAAAGCGCCTTGGTAAATCGTGTTTGCAACAAACGATGTCGATGTCGGCTGCTGCTTCGGCATCGCTGCCCAGGATTTGCGCCACGCGACCCACAGGGGGCTGAGTCGCTAGAGGGTAGCGGAGGATTTCTACATGAACCAGGTGGTCTATTGCTTGACCCAGGTTTTTTCCATTGGCGAGGAGGTCGAGTTCAAACAGCAGGCGATCGTCCAAGGGAACAGCCCGATACACTTGGCGTCCCACCCGGTCTACGCTTTGCTTCACTCGCGCCAGCACACTGGGATTGGCTCGCTCCAGCACCAGCCGCACCTCCCCTTCTGGGCTCCGTCGCCGGTTCCCTTCTTTGGTGATTTTGACCAAGACGCGATCGCCATTCCAAGCCGTACTCAAATGGCTTTCCCGGACGTAAATATCAGCCGCGCCCTCTACATTTTGAATAGCAAAACAAAACCCCTTACTCGAACAGCGGAGTTTGGCTTCGACCACACCGGGCTCAAATATCCGGCGATACTTACCCCGCTCTTTTACCAAAATGCCAATCTTTTCCAGAGCATCTAAAGCTATTTCTAATTGGCGTAGACCATTTTCCTCCTGGCAACCTAGTTTTTTCTCCAAAGCTTTGGCAGCGACCAATTTTTCATCTGGAAAATTAGAAAGCAGTGTAGCGATTGAAAATTCCATGTAGCGACTCAATCCTTAGCGTCTCAATTGCGTTCTTTTAACAGCCGCGATCTGGTAAAACCAGATCTGGGCAAAACCCCAGATTGCTCTTGGGATAACAACTTAAGCCGGGACAGAAAGCCCTCATCCACCTCCCCCCTCTCCCAACTTTGGGAGAGGGGGAGCAAGATTTCCGCCCTTGCGTTGGGGGGTTAGGGGGGCAAAAATCTCCCCAGGCAAGGTTGGTAGCCTGCTCTTGCATTGCCAGAGCTACTTTGCTGCTTCTCTTCAAGCACTGCTAGGTCGGGGGAAGGGGAAAAGGTTAAAAGGAAAAGGAATTTTCTTCATTTTCCTTTTAACCTTTTCGCTTTTCCCTTCTGCCGCTACAGATGTATGTTTCTATATTTGGCGAAACGTTTGCCAAATATAAGCAGTGCCCGAAAGGGAGACCATTACGCTCTGATAGCCAACACATCCACCTCTAAGCTCTCAACAGTTAAGATATGTAGATTCCCCTAACAGATACAGTCATTAGTCATTAGTCATGATTGACTGTTAAATTTTCACAGTCATGACTGCTGACTGCGAACAACTGACTTTTGACAACGGTCTTTGTCTTTCCTTCAGCCATTCTCACGCCTTTACACGCTCGTTTTTTTTAGGGTGAGAAACCGCTGAATGAACCTACTGGCTCTACGGCAGTGGGGAGGGGGCAAAGGGGAGGGGGTAAGAGCGTTAAGCGTTGCGGCTTTCCGGCGATGCTGGATGAACGATCGCGTCACAGCAGTCAGGAGTAGGGACAAAGCAACCGGAAGCGAAAAATTTTGGCGATTGCCACAAATTGTCGTCCGAATGGTAAGGCCCGTACAGAAGTCAGATTTTAAAAGTCAGCGTCGCTTGGGCTTTCAAACCCAGTAACAAGTTACTAATGAAGAAGAAAAAAGTTTGCCTATCTCTTCTTCTCCTGACTTTTGTCTGCTGACAGCTGTATCCAGATCTTATTGTAGGTTTAGAGCGGTCATCACGAAAACCGCGATGCTCGAAGATTCATCTAGGGTATTAATGCTATGTTTGCACAATTTCAAGCTCGTTATCCCACAGGCAGTCTAATCTCTGAATTAATGACGATTTATCACGGCAAATATGTCGTGCGGGTCTTGCTTCTCTTTGAGGGCGTTACGCGGGCAACTGGTATGGCAGTTGCCGATACAATTGAGGCGGCAGAAGATCGGGCGAGAATTCGGGCGATGGAAGTAATGGGAATTGGTTTATCTGCGGCGGCGGATTCTCAATCTGCTGGTGCTGAATTTCCTAAGCTCAAGGTCTTTGAGTCAGAACGGTTGGAATCTGGCAATATGGATAGTATTTCTACGGATACGAGTTGGCTAAGAGAGACAACTGAGCCATCTTTGTTGGAGAAGACAACTTTCGTACCACCGTCTGGAATGAGCCCTATTTCCACTGTAACGAGTGCGGCTGTTCCGGGCAATGTAGATTGGACGCGGGATGATTATGTTCGCAATACTGAAATAGCTTCTTCTGTAAATGAGGCTGAACCGACAATTTCTTTTAGTAGTAAGGTAACGCCAATTGAGTCGCGTCGCCACGATCGCGAAATGAGCGCTGTTGAGTCCGACTTGGTAAGTTCTGAAACCCAGACTAGCATTGCCGAGCGGACTAATTTGAGTGGGCGGGTCGATCATTCAGAACTGATCGCTCGGATCGGAGTTTCAATTAAACGACTCGGCTGGAATAATAAACAGGGAAGCGATTATCTACAACGCACGTATGGCAAAAAAACACGGCACGATCTGACGGACGAAGAGTTGGTAGAATTCCTTGAATACCTTGAATCTCTTCCCAACCCTTCCTCATAAATATGAGGAGAGGCGGGTGAGAGTTGTTCAATTTGTTATTCAACCAGAACAATCAACAACTCTCACCCGCCCGTACAACTCAAACCTTTTCTAGGCTACGGCTAAAGGTTTGCTACCAGCTGCGGTGCGATCGATCACTTGGTCGATCAACCCGTAGTCCTGCGCTTCCTTCGCTGACATGAAGAAATCCCGCTCAGTATCTTCCTCGATCCGCTCTATGGGCTGACCTGTGTGTTCTGCCAGCATCTCATTCAGGCGTCGTTTGTGGTATAATATCTCTTTCGCCTGGATCTCAATATCCGTTGCCTGCCCCTGAGCCCCACCCAGCGGCTGGTGAATCATAATCCGAGAATGGGGTAGACTCATGCGCTTGCCTTTAGTCCCGGCGCTGAGGAGAAATGCTCCCATACTGGCTGCCAGTCCCGTACAAATCGTGCAGACATTAGGACGGATTTGTCTGATCGTATCATAAATGCCCATGCCTGCCGATACAGAACCACCCGGCGAGTTGATATATATGTAGACATCTTTTTCCGGGTCTTCGGAGTCTAAAAAGAGCAGCTGGGCAACAATCAGGTTGGCGAGATCCGAGTCAATTTGTCTGCCTAAGAAGATAATACGCTCCCGCAGAAGTCTGGAGTAGATATCAAAGGCGCGTTCCCCGCGCCCAGATTGTTCAATAACGGTAGGTATCATGGTGTCTGCGTATCCGGTAATTTTTCTTAATTTTATCGATTTATGCTCTTAAAGGCTTTGGCGGTTATCCGAATCGAGATCTGGTTCCCTACATCTTCGTTAACTTTTTGAACTTTGCCTGAAATACTCCCATCTTTGTAAAAATTTAAAACGTATTTTTCTGGCGTGAATTCGATCGATTCGTTCATGAATTTTTTACGGAATTGGATTTTAGGAAGCGGGAAATTTTCGCTCTCTTACCTCATTACCATAATTTTGCACGGCTTGTGCGATCGCATCTCGCAAATTAACATAAGATTTAGCAAAAGGTGGCTGTTTCTCAGAAAGCCCCAACATATCGGCAGTAACCAAGACCTGACCATCACAGTGTGGCCCTGCACCAATTCCAATTGTCGGAATTGTCAGCTTTTGGGTAATTTGCAACGCCAATTCAGATGGAATATGCTCTAAGACTACCGCAAAGGCACCAGCTTCTTCAAGTGCGATCGCTTCTTGTAAAATCCTCTCTCCCGCTTCCGGCGACTTCCCCTGCTGACGATAACCCAACTTATGCACTGACTGGGGCGTCAAACCCACATGACCCAGCACTGGAATTCCCGCTTGGACGAGATGGGAAACGGTTTGTGCCATGATCGGATATCCTCCCTCCAATTTTACCGCTTGAGCGCCCGACTCCTTAAGCACCCTCCCTGCCGAGTGCATTGCTTGCTGAAGACTTTCCTGATAACTCAAAAACGGCAAATCGCAAACTACTAACGCCTGCTTCACAGCTCGACGTACCGCCTTGGCGTGGTGTATCATCTCATCCAGAGTCACCGGCAGAGTAGTTTCATAGCCCAACGCCACCATTGCCAGAGAATCTCCCACTAGGATAACATCCACACCAGCAGCATCCAACACGAGGGCGATCGCATAATCCCAAGCTGTTAGCGTCACAATCGGACGCCCTTGCTGTTTCCATTGAATTAATTGTTGGGTGGTGATTGCCATTTATTTTAGGTAATTTTTCGTTGGCTCTATCTTTCCTTCCTTATTACTAGAGTATCACTCTAAAAGTAAGGTTTATTCTGGGTTCTACCTTCTGCGATGTCTTTGGTACTTGATGTTGCCAATAGTGCTGCGTTGCACCACCCATTAGAAGAAAACTCCCATCTGTCAGTTCGATTTCTGTCTTCAAATCCTTGTTGTCTATACGCCTAAATATAAATCTTCTGGATGCACCGAAACTGACAGAACCTATAACTGGATTTTTACCCAGTTCTGGTTCGGCGTCGGTGTGCCAACTGATTCCATCACTGCCATTGCGGTAAAGATTTAACAAAACACTGTTGAAGTTTACCTTTGCAACTTCTTCAATTCTCTGTTTTATTTCAAGAAGCGTTGGCGTCCAAGGTTTGGGGTTAAGCGTTATACCGGAAAAAGTATACGATTTGTCACTATCTCCGTACCAGGCAGTTTTTCTTGGTAAGTCTACTTCTTTCCCGTAGAACTTCATCTTATCCTGCCGCCACTCGATTTCGTTCAGCAGATTAGTAAACATTTCTCTGCTTTCATTGCGCTCGAAGAACTCATGGTAGAAAGTCACTTCTGCATCGGACATTTCTAGTCTTTCTAATACTTTTTTTTCTGTTTCTAATTGGGCAAACAGATCCAATTGTATTGCATTGCTATCAGAACTCTGTCTCTTCATTTTACCCTCCTTAAAACCTGCTTTATAGATTAACTATAAACTGCTTTTCTCGCCTCTGAATTGGGAACAACCTGTATCTGCCTTGAATAACGTCAAAAATTTCGCCCTCTAGTTGCTCGCTCTTATCGACAATAGATTGCTCTATTACTACATGAGACTGTGCGAATAGATTATAGAACTGGTCTATCCTGCTAGCACCATTGTAAAAAGGACTTGTACAGATGAAGCAATTGCTTCCTCTATAGCAACCGACAATTAACTTATACAGCTTAATCAGGTCGAAGCTGTTCACATCTAGTATATTCGAGAAGAGATGAAGCTTGATTCTTTTTGGGTCAGAAATTATATCGCTTACTTTCAGACTATCCAAATCTTTGTTTATGCAACGGATAATAGAGCCAGCATTAGCGTCATTCTGAAACATTGCTTGAATATAAGTAGAGCCTTGCTTTAGTGCGAGTTTAGATGGCTCAATGAGCGTAATTTGAGTAAACTTTAGATCGATCTCTTGCTCAATCAGATAGTCAATCAGAACACAGGTAGCAAGTGCTTGACCGCACCCCCAATCAATAATCTCTACTTCTCTACCTTGAATATTTCCAAACTTTCTCGCTGCAAACGCCGCACGGAGCTTGTGATAATGATGTCCTCCATAGAGAGCAATGTACCCAACAAGTTCGGTTTTATTTTGCAAGATCCTCTTTCCATTGTCGTAGTTATCAAAACCGCCTCCCAGCTTTGCTTGCGCTACACAGCGTTTGTAAATATTGTTATAGAAACGTATCTTGGCCTGTTGCAGGTTTGGAGTCCGCATACATTATTGTTTTAGGCAGAGGTCAAACTTTATAATTATGCCACTTCTCTTAGCCTACACTCTTACTTGTAATCCTATCCCACCTATAGGGGTCTAGCACTCTCGTGGAGAGCTTTCAACCGCTCAGTGTTCTGAATTACTCGTAACTGTAAAGGGAACAAAATGCTCGCACCACAATTATGAGCGCTCGAACAGACACGATATGACTGGTGACGGTTAATTGCTCTTCACCCCTCTTCAATACTGGGGACTGACGCGAGTAAAGGCGCGATGCGCCCTAGCAGCACCAGTATTCAAGTTTACCCAAGCCAGACCTTCGCGAGTCCCCACCCATAACTTATTGCCGGTATCGGGAGAAAGGGAAAAGACTCTTGCTAGGGGTAAACCAGAAACTTGTCCGGCTAGAGTACCAGTATAAGGATTGTAGCGAAACACAGCTCCATCTGTGCCAACCCAAAGGCTACCGAGTTCGTCAACGCGCAATGTAGTGATATTGCGTTCAGCCAGTTCGGTAACAGTTCGCACCACTTTACCCGTCAGCGGGTCAAGTTCGATCAGACTGCTGGGCGTTCCCACCCACAGAGTACCTTTGGGATCGAGGGCTAAAGCTTGTACGGTAGTGCCTGGTAAATCGGTAACGCGACTAATTGGATAGGCACTTGTCGTATCAATTCGTACCAAACCGTCGAGGGTTCCCACCCAAAGTTGACCTTCGGGATCGAGACTGAGGGCGTTGGCGCTGACCCCTGGCAAGTTTCGCAGCGTCGTCATCAACAATCCTTTATCGGGACTGATTAAGGACAAACCGCGATCGCCTCCCACCCACAAATAGCCCCGTTTGTCAATCAAAAGCGACAAAACTCGGTTGGAGGGCATAAAGAAATTCTGTGCCGTAATTTCGTTGGTGCGGGGATCTACTCGCTGCAATCCCTCGTAAGTTCCCACCCAAATTCTTCCCACCTTATCTTCAGCTAAAGCACCGATGTTGAGATCGGGTAAATTGACCCGCGCCAAAACTCTACCAGTGTTGGGGTCAATTCGCGCTAGACCCTGGGAAGAACCCACCCAGAGGTTTCCAGCAATGTCGCGTAGCAAAGCACCAACGCGATACTCTGCTTGCTGTTGCATTTGGCGCTGTATCCTCTGCAAATCCACACCGGGCGGTGGCGCTTGAGGCGGGTAGATGGAAGTATCTCTCACCGCTGATTGGGCTAGGACAGCGCTGGTGCTGGTTCCGACCATGATTGCTAAGAAGCCCAGCAGGGTGGCATTCAGGCAAATACTGTTATGTTCGCTCAACAATGGCATAAAATTCTCCTGACCAAATCATTCACAAATACGCTACCGTGTCAATATTATTTTTAACTTAATTTAATCCCTGAGAAGAAGTACTGGAAGGGGAATAAAAAAATCACAAGATGTCGCTTTGCGTATCTATGCCGCAACAAATATTTATACCTACATCATATAAACATAGATTATGACATTCTCTAAAAAATTTGAAGTTTACCTAATTGATTTCTTGATATAGTTTTAACAACTGCCAGATAGGCAAAAAAAATTCAAGTAATTCCAGGAACAGACATTATGTCTTACGCCCAAACCAAGACTCAGACAAAAACTGGGTATCAAGCCGGAGTAAAAGATTACAGGCTGACTTATTACACGCCAGATTATACGCCGAAAGATACAGATATTCTGGCGGCTTTCCGCGTTACGCCTCAGCCCGGAGTTCCTCCCGAAGAAGCTGGTGCTGCTGTGGCGGCTGAGTCTTCCACTGGTACTTGGACAACAGTTTGGACTGACTTGCTGACCGACCTCGATCGTTACAAAGGTCGTTGCTACGATATCGAACCAGTTCCAGGCGAAGACAACCAGTACATCTGCTTTATTGCCTATCCTTTGGATCTGTTTGAAGAAGGCTCCGTCACCAATATGCTTACCTCTATTGTAGGTAACGTATTTGGTTTCAAAGCTTTGCGTGCGCTGCGTCTAGAAGACCTGCGGATTCCTGTTGCTTACCTGAAGACATTCCAAGGGCCACCGCACGGGATTCAAGTTGAGCGCGACAAACTCAACAAGTACGGTCGTCCTTTGCTGGGTTGTACGATTAAGCCCAAATTGGGTCTGTCGGCGAAAAACTACGGTCGTGCAGTTTATGAATGTCTGCGTGGCGGTCTAGACTTCACCAAAGACGACGAGAATATCAACTCTCAGCCATTCCAACGCTGGCGCGATCGCTTCCTGTTTGTAGCAGAAGCCATCCACAAAGCGCAAGCCGAAACTGGTGAAATCAAAGGTCACTACCTGAACGTCACCGCCCCCACCTGCGAAGAAATGATGAAGCGGGCTGAGTTCGCCAAAGAACTCAAAATGCCCATCATCATGCACGACTACCTCACCGCTGGCTTCACTGCCAACACCACCCTGTCTAAGTGGTGCCGCGACAACGGTATTCTGCTCCACATCCACCGCGCTATGCACGCCGTGATCGATCGTCAAAAGAATCACGGTATCCACTTCCGCGTCCTTGCTAAGACCCTGCGGATGTCTGGTGGCGACCACCTCCACTCCGGCACCGTCGTCGGTAAACTGGAAGGCGAACGCGGCATCACGATGGGCTTCGTTGACTTGATGCGCGAAGACCACATCGAACAAGATCGCTCACGGGGTATCTTCTTCACCCAAGATTGGGCTTCCATGCCCGGCGTAATGCCAGTTGCTTCCGGTGGTATCCACGTATGGCATATGCCAGCGTTGGTTGACATCTTCGGCGATGATTCCTGCCTGCAATTCGGCGGCGGCACTCTGGGCCACCCCTGGGGTAATGCTCCTGGCGCTACCGCTAACCGCGTGGCTTTGGAAGCCTGCGTTCAAGCTCGTAATGAAGGTCGCAACCTCATGCGCGAAGGTGGCGATGTCATCCGCGAAGCTTGCAAGTGGAGTCCTGAGTTGGCTGTTGCTTGCGAACTGTGGAAAGAAATCAAGTTCGAGTTCGAGGCAATGGATACCGTCTGATCCATTTTGGATTGCCGATTTTGGATTTTAGATTAATCTTAAATCTAAAATCCAAAATCTAAAATCTAAAATTGCGGGGGCGGGGTCAAAAATGAATCTCAAACAAGTTGCCAAAGACACTTGCAAGACGCTGATTAGTTACTTGACCTATAAAGCCGTGCGGATTGTCCTGGATCAGTTGAGCGAAACGAATCCTCCTCTGGCTTACTGGCTCAATAACTTTTCCTCAAAAAGCAAGCTCCAAGATGGAGAAGCTTATCTTGAGGAATTACTCCGGGAAAAACAGGATCTGGCGCTTCGGATTATGACTGTGCGCCAGCATCTGGCGGAGGAAGTGACAGACTTTTTGCCTGAGATGGTTCGCACTGGCATTCAGGAGGGAAATATGAAACATCGGCGTCAGCATTTGGAACGGATTACCCAACTAACCGTGTCTGACCCCGGCCCACTTCCAGAAGAGCAAACAGATTCACCAGCCGAATCTGGATAATTTCGGCTAAAAGCCGATCGATCCGAAATACAAGTACAAGGAAAACCAGCAAGCAATGAAAACTTTACCCAAAGAGCGTCGTTACGAAACCCTTTCCTACCTGCCTCCTCTCACCGACGTACAAATCAACAAGCAAATTCAGTACATTCTAGACCAAGGCTATATCCCAGCCGTGGAATTCAGCGAAACTTCTGAACCTGAAATGCACTACTGGACTCTGTGGAAGTTGCCTTTGTTCAATGTTACCACTCCTCAAGAAGTGATGAATGAGGTGAAATCTTGTCGTTCGGAATACTCTAACGGCTATATCCGTGTGGTAGGTTTTGATAACGTGAAGCAGTGCCAAGTTCTCAGCTTTATCGTTTCCAAGCCAAACACCAGAGGCTACTAGATCTGAAATAGCACATCTGAATAGTTAGCTGTGTAAAGTAGGGGCAATTCACGAATTGCCCCTATTTTGTTTGCGTGGGGCCGATCGCGGTATGCTGATTAAGTTCATCCAAAATGCTAATTTCACCTGACATTAAATCAACAATGGCTATTCCCAGAAAAATACAAGCTTTGATAGACCGACTAAACGAGGAACTAGATCGGACTGAACAACAAGCAATAGAGGGATTGAACTTAGTTAGACCAGCACTGTTTCTTTTTCCAGATAATGCTATACTAATGCAGTTCTTTGCTACTATCAATAATGTTATATTTGCTGTAGAAATTTACAGAAGAAGAATTCAGGTGACTGGAGATACACTTTCAGCAATGAATGTGGATTTCTCGGAAATTCAGGAAGCTGGAGAAGAGTTGGCAACAATCCTGGGATTGGTGCTGGAAGCTAAAATAAGGGTGGAAAGGATTATTTCTAGTTTGGAAAATTTGTCATGAAACAATTACCAGATGAAAAGACGCTGCTTGAGCTTCTTGAAGTTGCTAAAGAAGCTGAACAAAAAATGAGAGAAGCGGGTGAACGGATAGAAGCTTTTTCCCAAAAGTGGGAAGGTAGGCTAAAAGATAGACAAGCAGTGACGCAGAAAGTAGGCGGGATTGAGTAGGGTGGTGAGGCGCGATCGCATTTCCCATCAACTACCAAATATCGCACTTTGCCAACGTATTTGCCTCTGTTAATAATTCGCTGCTTTTCGTGGAAACTTACACAAGAGTAATTCAGAATACGGTTGAGGAGATATCGGTAGAGAATGTACCTGCCCAGGTTATTCAAGAGACTGGGGAAGATTTGGCAACATTAGACGTCTCCAGAAATTAAAGGTGCTAGCCCTTGAACCCTTGTAGAGAGCGTTGATAGAAACGTCTCTACAATGTTTTTTGGAGAGGTCTATTTCAACTAGCCTTCGGAATCTGTCGAGATGACAACCCGGTAATAATTTTACCTTCCACCTCTTCAATAGCAGCCATAATACTATTCTCAGGCGAATTAAGAATTGACCATTTGACTTCTTCTAAGTAATCTAAAATATTTTGGCGCAATTCTGGTCGAGATTTCTTCACCATATTATCATAGTCCCACACATCCCAAATTAAAATCCCTACAGCCAGCAGCGGATCTATAAGTTGAGCGCCAATTTTAGCTACAATTGCGCCGCTGGCTTTACCTGCTATCTTCGCACCAGCTTTTAAGGCAAAATTAACAGCTACTTTAGTTCCTACTGCCGTACTTATTATTAATAATTTATTGCCCAAATTAGCAGCTGCACTATCTATTTCTAAACTATTTTTACTATTTCCAGTATCATAAATCAGACCAGCCAGGTCATTTAAATATCTTTCCCATTCTCCATCACTTAAATTGTAGGAATATTTGATACTTGCCAATTTCATCCCCAGTGCTGAGGCATAGTTTCTGCCGACTCTTTCTGTCAATTTAACCAGTTCGGCTTTCGATTCTTCATCTAGTACTTGCTTGTTAAATTTCCCTTGAAAATCTTCAAGCATTCTTTTTTGTAAAATTTGACTGGCATTTAAACTTTTTTCCTCCTCTTTTATAAGAATTTTGAAATATGAATCAACCTTAAATGCCGCCCAAGCAAAAGGACTCCCAAATTCCTGCGCTTTCTGATTCCAGTAACTAAAGTACCAATTCAGAAACTTTTCATCAACTTTCTTCATTAAATCATCTACCCAATCATTTAACTCAGCAGCAGCAAATTCCTCAGTGCTATCATGCGCTATTCTGAGGGCGTCTATCAAATCTTTATCAATTTTATACCAATCGCTTGAAGAATTAACCGCAACTAAATTGTCGTAATTTTGTTTATTATATGAATTATCCAAAAATCCTAATAACCTGGGTTTATACAGATATGCTGCGTAGGCGGGAGAGATTTTACCCATAATAGGAAGCATTCCGCCTAAAGTTAGTACAACAGTAAGAAGCAGCGAAACAAACAGCTTAAACAATCGATTTTGAAATATCATTTTTTTAATTTTAAAATTTACTTAAATTGATTCTATAATCTTGCTTTGTATTTGGTCAATTGCTGTCATAATTCCATTTTCAGGATTATTGAGCAGAGAAATTTTCACTTCTTGCAAATAGGCTGCCAGATTAGCACGTAAAATTGGCTTTTCTATATTAGCTGTATGGTTATTATCCCAAATATCCCAAAGAATAATACCTACACCGACAGTAGAATCTAAAACTGCCGATGCTACTTTACCAACTAGCGCTGCACCAGTTTTGGTGGCAATTTTTGCACCGGCTTTACTAGCTAATTTAGCCACAACTTTGCTGCCAACTTTTAATACCAAAGGTGCAACTAAAGGCTTAACAGCTAAATAACCGCCACCAGCCGCTAACACCTTTAGGGAAAGATTTGATATTTTTCCTTCGGTATCATTAATAGTGATGGCAATTTCGCTGAGGTAACGATCCCAGTCTGCCTGTGGGATTTGATAATTTATTGGTATATTATTAATGTTACCGCTCAATTGTTTAAGGTAATGGTTAACTGTTTGTTGGGTTAATCGTTCTAGTTTTAGTTGAGCAATTTGGGGTCTGAGTACCCGATTTGCAAATTCTTTTTGGAAATCCGCAGTAATAACTTCGGCAACTTTTCGATCTGGACTGGGATTATTTGAATTGAGTAAATGCGCTACGCCAGAGGAGATTTGCACAAACAGACTTTTATATTCTATTTGTTTCTGATTGAAATAGCCGAAGTACCAATCCAAAAAGCTATTATCAACGCGAATCATTAAGTCATCTACCCAAGCGGCGAGTTCTTGAGAGGCATAATTTTCAGAACTTGCACGGGCGTTTTTAAGCGCTTGCGCTATTGCTGCATCAACTTTGTTCCAGTCAGGCGATGCGGGTAAAACTACGGTTGTTTTTTCTGTATCGCTAGTAACTGTTTTGGGTGAAAATGCGTTAGCGATAAAGATTTGACCGATGAGGGGAATGATGACAATTAAAAGAACAATTAGCCAGATAAAAGGGGCTAGGGTTTTGATAAATTGACCCCAGGCTTTGATGCGATCGGTTTTTTCTGTATAAGTGGGTTTAGTGTCGGTGGGTGGTTGGGGTTGATTCATAGGAATTTGCAGAGCCTGCCAGCTCTAGTATCTCATATAGTGAGGTGCGATCGCACTTTAGACTACCTATTGCACCTAGTGGCTAAAGAGTGCGATCGCATTTTTTGTCAATGTCCAAATCTGCTTAGCAATTCTTCACGGGACAGTTGCACTAACAAGGGAGTAAATTCTTCTGGTGGGAAAGTCAAGATTGAGTCAATTAAAGCAGATAATTCTGCATCTAATTCTCCAAATCTCAATCTTAATAAATTTTCGACTATTAAACGCTCTCCTCGTTGGATACCTTGCTCGATGCCTTGTTCGATACCTTGTTGGATACCTTGTTGGATACCTTGTTGGATACCTTGTTGGATACCTTGTTGGATACCTTGTTGGATACTTTGTGCTAACTTTTCTTGAAACAAAGGTTGTAATCTCATAACTAACTCCCGATCGTCTGCTTCTAAACTTTCATTGCGGTTTAAATTTTCTTGTAATTGATAGAACAATTCCAAGATTTTTTCTCGCCATACACTATCTGGTGGTAGTGCCTCCAATTCATCAATTGCTTGCTTTTGTACGGTTTTCCTTCCTAATATTCTCAGCCAAAGGGTTTCCGGGGTTTTGGGTAATTGATGAATTACTACAATGGCTGTTCTAAAATAATACGGCAGGAAATAAACTCCCCCGCCCCAATTGCCTTCTAGTATAGCGTGAAATCCATCTAAGATGGAGGTTGAGGCGGTGGGGGTGAGAATCCATAAGTGAGGTAAGCTGATGGGTGCATTTTTGCGCTTTGCTTGTCGTTGAATGCTTTCTCGGACTTCGAGCGCTTTCAGGAGACAGCTACAAATTTCATCTGGGTCAACGGGATTGCGAAATGGTTCAAAGATGGCGGCTGTTTCTCCCAATTTTCCTAATAATCCTAAATCTTGAGATAGGATTTCGGGAGGAGTGTTGGGAATGAATAGTACATCGATTTCCCTTGTCTCTGATGAGACTTTTCGATCGGGTTTGACTTGGCCGTAGGGTGTTAGTAATTCCTCTAGACAGTCTTTGGCAAATTGATCGTGAATGAAGCGAGTTATTGTTGAGAATGGGAGATACTTTGGGATATTTAATATTATATAATAAAGTGCGATCGCCATACAATTTGTATTTAATGAGAGCGCGATCGCATTTCCCATCAAAAGCGCGATCGCACTAAAATTAAAAATTTAGAGTAAGGGCGATCTCGACTTAGTGGCAGAGGCATTAGCATTTTGGCGACTATGAAGAGTTTGGCGGATGAGGGCGACAAAATCGAGATGCTCCCAATGTCTATCGCATCTTGTCTGGCAAAAAAGAGATTAAATGCCCAGACAACGCACCCAGATAATAATTTAATGGGAATAGTGTAAAAAAAATAATATTATGACCGGAGAAAAAATTTCCCAAATTCGTCAGCAAATGGGCGTGTCGCTTTACAAAAACATAGCCATTGCTGAGTTTGAGATTGGCGGTGATATTGGGGAAATGATAGCCATTAGTGGGACATCCACTCGCCCTGGAACAGTAGGTTTACCTCAACAACCTATATTTGTAACTTTTGAAATCCCACCCGGACATTCACGGGCTTATGATAGTGAATATAAACTACTGGAGGAACTGGCATCTCGATATGCTCAGGCTCCAGAAGTGGAAGGAACAATCAATTTATTTACGGAACGATCGCCTTGTGATTCTTGTACTAATGTTATAGAACAATTCCGCAGGTGGTTTCCCAACATCATCCTAACTGTAAACTATGCAGGTGACGCTTAAAGGAGTTAGTAGTTATGTACCTACATAAGGTTAAAAAACAACTGATAGAACTAAAACTCGCATCGCCAGATGAACTGCTGGGATGTACACAGGATGAAGTAATTAAACTTGAGGCAAAATTAGGAATTTTGCTGCCAAAAGCTTATCAGGAATTTCTTTTATTGATGGGGAATAGTGCAGGTAAATTTCTGCGAGGTTCGGATTGCTTTTTTAGAGATTTGCCATTTTTAAAAGATTGGGCGATCGCACTTTTAGAGGAAAATAGTTTTCCTGCATCTTTGCCAGAGGATGCGTTTGTGTTCTTCATGCACCAAGGGTATCAATTCAGCTTTTTTAGAGTTTCCCAAGGAGACGATCCGCCGACTTATTCTTATTGTGAAGGGACAAATGAAACGGCTTTTGTTAAAAGTCACGATCGATATAGTGATTTTCTGATGACAGAGGTGGAAATTCACGGGAAATATTTGTTTTCAGGGATTGGTGGATAAGGTGCGATCGCTTAAATAGGTGGCTATGTAGAGAGCGATCGCATTTCTGTAAAATAAGAGATTGAATCCCTAGAAAATAGGGAATATTATCTTATACTTGGATTATACACTGCTCCCAAATGCCAGCCCAGAGAACCTGAAGGGTGACAAATAAAAACATACTTTTCTAGAGGATATAAGTCTCCCATAACCTCCAATAAATTGCCTAAATTGTCTTGAACTACTGAATGATGTTGTAAAGGCATACAAATGTCGCTATCCCCAAAAGTCTTTACTTTTATCTTGTCGAACTCTTGCATATCCTTACGGACGAGATAGCCTGAAACCCTTTTCCAACCTTTATCCCTATTTGCTTCTGCAAATTTACGTGCGCTAGAGTGGCAAGCTTCATCCCAGTTAAGCTGAATGTGGTTACGATCCTCTTTGCTCAAAGAAGCCCTTAAATGATAGTCACCATTGTTCAAAAGCTGAAGGACTTGCTGGCATTCTGCCTCAGTCGGTTGCCTACCAGCATTTTTATTTGGTCGAACACTTATTACTTTGGTAAACATAGAAATGGAAAAAATTAACAACTCCTCAAGGTTAAGGGCAACCACAGTGACTTTTGTAGGCGTGTATCAAGCAAGAAAGTTTTTCAAGAGAGATTCGTTTTTACCAAATCGCCTTATTTCTAGATGGCACAAATGGCGTGAGGAATTTATGGCATATTAACTCCATCCCACCATATATAGACAGAAGACAAAATATAGCTTTACTCTTGTGATTCATTTGGCTGCTTTACTTAGACAGTTTACTTTACAACGGGAATACCAGATACTTGTAGCCGGATTCGTTGATCTGAGTAATTAGCCCAAGTCAGGGACAGATGTTCGGAACTTCCTAATACAGAAATCGGTATTTTTACCACACCTGTAATTCCCTGACCATTAGGGGGAAATTCTTCTGGTAAGCCTTCTACACTAGCGCTGAGATGACGACCCCAGTTATCAGTGACCGAAAATAAGAAAGTATCAATGAATTTAACTGATTGAAAACTCTCATTCTTCAAGCTAACATTGAGGAGCAAAGAATCCAAATGGCGACGAACTGAGAGTATCTTTAGAGTTACACCCAAATCATAACTCTTAAACTGCCAGCGGTTAATAGCAGATTGTGCTGTTTCATACAGTCCTTGATCAGGACGAATTTGTTGAGCAACTCGAACCGCATCTTGAAAATTACCTTGTTTAACCAAAGCTTCTGCTTGCTCTAAATAAAGGACGCTATTCCAGCGGTTAATAGCAGATTGTGCTGTTTCATAAAGCTCTTCACCAGGACGAATTTGTTGAGCCACTCGAATACCATCTTGAATATTTCCTTCTCTAGCTAAAGCCTTTGCCTGTTCTAGAATAGCATCTTGAAGTTCACGTTGTTTGGCTAAACCTTGTGCTTGTTCTAGCTCCGAGCTAGAATACTTCCATTCAAAATCTTTTTTCCCATTCTCATCACCTGTGGGAATGGATGGAGAAACAGAAATATCACTGGGAGCAATTAATAAAGTATGAATTTGATTGGCTGCAAGTCCTATTAACCCCAACGCCAGCACTGCACTACCACCCAAAATTTGTTTTGTAGACAGTGTATTGAATTGGGAGATCAACTTCGTTAATGGGTACTGAGGTAGTGTTTTTTTGAGTGAAAAGATAAGTTGCTGTTGGTTTGGTTTTGGTATCTGTAACAAATGGTTTTGCATATACTGAAGCCATTGTTGTTTGATCAGGATAAGTTGCTGTTGGCTCACTTTTGGTATTTGTGACAAATGGCTTTGGATGTACTGAAGTGATTGTTGTTTGGTCAGTATAAGTTGCTGGCTTAGTTTTGATATGTCTGATAAATGGCTTTGGATATACTGAAGCCATTGTTGTTCGATCGATGTTTGGTCAATACTAAGTTGTAATTGACCCGGTTTTGGCAATGGCTGTTGTACCAACGGATTAAAAGGAAAAGGATCGCGTCCCCTTAGCTGCATAGTCCTTTCACACCAAGGACAAACGTTCAAATGACCACCATACCGATGTTGATCGTTCACCGAACAAGTAACTAAAGTATTTTCCGCCTCAACCAGCGCCTTTACCCAAGTTTTAGCATCAGGTCTTGCCTTCGGATCGTTGTGACCATCCTCAAAACAACGGATAAACAATTGCCGCAACGTTGGATGCAGAATCTCAAACGGTGGTGCTAAAGGCTTAGAACGATAAGGCACAATCCTGTTACCGTAAGGAAAATGACCCTCTAAAATCCGCTTTTCCTTTGGTGGTGGGTCGCCACTTCCCTGAAACACACCATCAAATGGGTGCGTTCCCTCCATCAGCAATTGGAAAATCACCACTGCCAAACCAAACAAATCATGTTCTGGAGTGCGATCGATATCCCGAAAAGTCTTACCTTGAAGTTCAGGCGGCGTAAATTCCGGTTTACCCACAGGGCAGCGATATACTTTGTGATGCGGCAGATCGAACACCTGAAACGAGTCCGTATCTACCAAAGTTACCAGCGCCGTCTCCGTCACCAAAATATTCGACTCATTTACATCACCAATCACATAACCCTTAGCGTGTAAAGCACTCACAGCCGCAGCTAAGTTGCGTGCCGTTCGGTGCAAGTATAGATAATTAAAATATGGTGACCGATCGCGGCGAGTAGCAGGGATGTAAAAATCATGGATAGGACGCACCTCTGTTACCCGCTGCATCAGGAAACCAATAATTTGCTGACTACTGGTATCCTTTAGCAAATCAACAGGCCAAGCTATAGAAACGCGCCCTTGTGCTAATGCTGAATCATCTGGTGGGTTAGCAAACATCACGGAAAGCTTATCCGTGTAAACCTTTGCTGACTGGTGATAAACCTTCGCCACCAGTAAAGGTTCTTCCGATATCGAGTAAATTTTTCCCTCGCCGCCGCCGCCTAACTCAGTATTGAGGGTAATCATTTGTCCGTTAGATTGCCGTTGTACCTGCATTACAGTTCACCCCACCAAAGTCGCTAATAAAATAGTCAAATCGTCATCTGCCCTCTGTGTCACGCGGGGAGAATGGAGAAACTCCACTAACTCTTGTTTCGCTGCGGTTTCATCCGTTACCTCTGCCACAAAGCGAAACAAAGGCGAAAAGAAAGGCTTGTGCGGCGTGCCTTCAGGCATTTTCAACGCCAGCATTTGCAACCCATCTGTGAGAATACCCAGTTGAGCCGCTTTGCCATGCCATACTGTCACTTGAGCTTTTTCTACTGCATCAGGAGAGATTAGAAAAGTAGTTTCATTGATGTATTCACCTGTAGAAGGGAAAGTAAGAGCAATAATCTCTCCTTCATCCGCTACCACTGCTGCACCATCTCCCACTTGGACAGCAGCAACCAGTTCGGGAGTAGCAACTATCACAATCAAAGTGCTAGCTAAATCTCGCACCATTACTTTTTGGATAGTTGCTTCTATCTCAACTGCTGTTCGTGCTGATATCAAAGCATTAGTAATTAATAATTTCCATTCGGTATCATTTTGAGGAAATAGCTGGGAAGATAAGGAATTTTCGATCGCTTCCACAGCAGCACCAACAGCAACATCAGCACCCACTTCTGCCATTGCCGCCGAACCTGCACCATCAGCCACAGATGCCACCAAAACACCCTCTGGTAAAAGCTTCCAAGCATGGGCATCTTGACAAGGCTTTCCTGTTTTCTCATGGCTAGTACCAGCAACCGATGCTGCTACCACCCGCCAACAATCAGCATGATTCCTGTTCATCAAACTTCTGCCCAGCCTGACGGTGGTAGCAATGGCACTTGCTGATCTAGTTTTGAGTGAGAAACACTCTGCATACTTGCAGACAACCAAACAAATAGTTCCCGGAAACTCAGACCTTTTAGCTTTAAAGGTGTCCGAACTACAATTTGGCTAAGTCGCGTTATATTCGCACCTTCCACACCCACAGCGAAAAAAGCAACACCTTTTTTAGATTCTTCCTTTTTAATACGCTGTGCTGCCCGTTCCACCACCTCAGATGACTCTCCCTGTGGTTCTCCATCGGTAATTAAAAATACCCAAGGGCGATAGTAACTAACTCCATTAGCGCGATACTGGGATTTGCGGCTTTGAATCATATCCAACGCCTTATTAATCCCAGAAGCCGTATGAGTCAAGCCGCCAGTTATGAGCGTTGGCGGGTCGAAGCGGTCAGCCGTCACAAAGTCTCGAACTGCTTTCACATCGCTGTCAAAAGTGACGATTGCCACTTCGACCCGCTTCTTGGCAAGGTCGTCTTGATTCAGATCATCCTTAAATGTTCGCAGACCCTCATTTAAAGCATTTATTGGTGCGCCGGACATAGAACCGGAAGTGTCTAGTAGTAAGACACAGGGACAACGAGGTTCTGGGTTCTCGGCAAATTCTACCGCTTCTTCAAGTCTCAGGGGTTCAGGCATGATTTAGCTAAGATTCTTGGTTGTTCTTTTACTTTAATTTTCCCAGAACCCCAGTAAAAATTCACACCTAAGAGGTATTTTTACCCAAAATTACAGATTTTAAATTGGACAATGCCGATACTGCATCAGTTAGCCCCCCCCTCCAAACCTTTCCAACAACTCCTCGCGAGAAAGCGTCAACAACAACCGAGTCAACTCCTCTGATGGTAGCTGCAACATCGAAGGTATCGCCCCAGCTAATTGCTCATCCAGCGCACCAAATCGAATTTGCAGGAAGTTTTCAACCATCTCTCGCCGTTCTTCCCGCCGTCCTTCCTGTACCACATCTTCCCGCCATTTCAGATAAGCTGGTGATAAGTTCATAAGTACCTCCCTATCCTCTTCATCTAAATTTTGACTCGTTTGCAACTTAAAGTACCACTTACCAACAATTTCCAGAATATTTTTGGAAAAAGGATGGTTACTGGGTAACGCTTTAATTTCCTGTACGGCTTGTTTTTGAGTCTCGCGCCGTCCCATAATTCGCAACCACAAAGTTGCTTCTGTCACTGGTAACTGATTAATCGCTACCAGTGCCGTTTTCTGATATTCTGGCAAAAAGTAAACACCTTCCACCCAGTTTCCCAAACTATCCAACTTTGCGCCAAAACCATTCAGCAAATTTGCCGAACAGGTAGGTGATAAAATCCACAAAATTGGCAGTTCTGCTTCCGAAACAGAATCGTTCTCTCGTCGCGCCTTACGTAAAAGTTCGCCATGCAGCGAATACAATTTAAGCAAGCAGTTACGCACCTCAACTGGGCTAGGTTGATTCCGAAAAGGCTCAAACGAACAAGCAGATAAGGCCATTTGTCCCAACAAACCCAAAACTTGTGGTTCTGTCGAAGGCGACGCCGTTGGTACAAACCAAACATCCACTTGACGGACTTCTGGCGATACATCCCGACTTGTTTCCACCTGTCCCAAAGGTGCTAATAACTCCTCTAAATATTGTTTAGCAAATTGGTCGTGAAGTTGTCGCGTCATCTATTCCCCAAGTTAGATTAACTTAAATATATGATACAGCTAGGGACTAGGGGCTAGGGAAGAGGGAAGAGGGAAGAGGGAAAAGGGAAAAGGTTACTCCGTAAGGGATTATGAACCAGAGGTAAGAGTTGGAGTTGCCCTAACCGACTTTCGTCGGTTGCTATATTAGAACTTACGCAAAATCACGAAAAATCAAGGATTGTAGGGGCGGGTTTTGAACTGGGGTTATCTGTGAAATCCTTAATTTATCGGCTAAACCCGCCCCTACACCTCTGACGGGGTGCGTAAGTCCTGTATATAAGATTTAACAAGAGGTAGAGCATTAGTAATTTGGTGACCAGGTTCACCTGGTCACGAGGATAATTTAGTGATTTGGTATGGTATTGCCTTTATGGGCGGCAACCTGAGAGGATACTGTGCAAATTGACGACGTTACCAATCACTGCGATCGCAGGCGCTAAAAACTTCGCTTTCTCAATTTTATCTACAATTGTAGCTAAAGTACCTATTAGTTCTTCCTGTTCGGGACGAGTACCCCAACGTACTAACGCTACCGGAGTTTCTAAACTCAACCCAGCTAAATGTAGCTGTTCCACAATGTAGGGCAAATTGTGAACGCCCATGTAGATTACAATTGTTTCGGAACCGTGTGCGATCGCACTCCAATTTACAGCAGGTCGGTACTTCCCCGCTGATTCGTGACCAGTGACAAACGTAACCGACGAACTATAAGAACGGTGAGTGAGAGGAATTCCCGCATAAGCTGGTGCTGCAATTCCAGAAGTTACCCCCGGCACTACTTCTACCGAAACTCCCGCACCCACCAAATCTTCCATTTCTTCACCACCGCGACCAAACACAAACGGATCGCCACCTTTCAACCTGACAACGATCGCCTCTGTTTGCGCCTTTTCTATTAATAGCTGAGTTGTTTCTTCCTGCAATAAGGAGTGACGCCCCATGCGTTTACCGGCATCAATTTTGTCAGCAGCGGGATTAATCATTGCCAAAATTTGAGGACTCACCAGCGCATCGTAAACTACCACATCCGCACATTCTAAAAGCCCTTTTCCTTTCAGCGTCATTAAGCCCGGATCTCCAGGCCCAGCACCCACCAAATATACCTTACCCAAAACTCTCTTCCTCTCTTCCTTCGTGCCAACGTGGTTCATTTTTTGGTCAAATCCAAAATCAAATCTACTAACTCAGCACTCGATCCGATCGCGTCAGCTAAATGAAAACTGACTTTAGGAAACTCCTGTTTAATTTGCTCTACAGATTGAGCTAGAGCATCAGTAATTCCACCAGCAAATAAAAAATATGGTAAAATTCCAATCTGCTGATAACCCGCCATAGCTAAAGCTTTCACCTGAAATTCCAGCTTTGGCGATACAGACCAGTAAGCGGATAACCCTCCCAATTGGGTAGCCAGAGTTTCCACAGGCTGATTTGCACCTTGGCGGCGACTACCGTGAGATAACAAAATCCAGATATCTGCATCAAAATAAATCATCTGGTTTGCCAACAACCGCGCCATCCCAGAGTGAGATCCCAAGTGAGGTCGAATCTCAACAGCCAAATCTGAGCCAAAAGCCTGCTGTGCAGTTGCTACCTCTGCTGGTATATCCACCATGACATGAACCCCCGGCAGCAGAAACAGAGGTATCACTTGCAGGTTTTTGAATCCAGATGCGATCGCATATTCGCCAAATTGCTCGATCTGCTTATGTAACGGCAAATGGGCCAATTCTAGGCAGGCCGTGCCAACCAGAGGTTGCAAACCACTGCGATCGCGCATCTGGTCGGAACCAGTCTGGGCCAAAGAGGTTTTGCTATTAGACTGTAAACATCCCAGCTTCTCGGAAATTGACTCAGCCAACCTTTCGACCTCAACTTGAGGACGAGGGTCGCGACTACCGTGGGATACTAGCAGATAGGCAGATTGCAATTGCAAGCGAATATCTAAAAGCCAAGAATTGAATGTTTCAATTAAAATAATAGCGTTTATTCAGAATAGATTTTGTATAAAATGTTTCGATCTTGATGATTTCTTCAAAAACAGAAAGAGCCAGGGTATAGACTCTTCCCTGACTCTTCTTTATCCTATTCTCGTTTAAAGATCGGACATTTAGACTTTTTCCTTCATCGGATCGGCAATATATCTGAAATCCGGTTCAGAATTCCAAGGCCCGCGCTCATCCTTACCATTTTGAGACAAGTTGAAGTAAAGATCGACAGTACTATCAGGCTTGATATTGCCAAACATGGGATCGGTTAGTTTACCCAGCGAATCCAGCGCATTCATGAACATCTTGGTATGGGAAATTTCGCGGGTTAACAGATGCACTAAAGTATTTTTTGTTCCCTCATCCTGTGCCAGTTTAATCAATGCTTCGTAAGTCTGACGCGCACCAGCTTCGGCAGCGACATTTGCTCGCAAGTCGCGCACGACATCGCCTCCTTCATTAATGTAGGCAGCAGTCCAGGCACTCCCCTGACTGTCTAAGAAATGCGGCCCCATACCGCGCACGGCAAACAGCGTACTCTTATAAGCTTCTGTTTGGTCAACATTTTTGGTGTGCCCTTCGATTAGTTTGCCCACCATTTCTAAGTGGCTAAACTCCTCAAGTGCAATATCTTGAAGCATATCGCGAATACCGGCATTTTCGCAGTGAAAAGATTGTACCCAATATTGTAGCGCTGCGGTGAGTTCCCCTGTGGCTCCACCGAACTGCTCTAGGAGCAGCTGGGCAAAACGAGGATTTGCTTCATTGATATTTACAGTATGAATTGTTTCTTTTTTGTGAAAAAACATGAATTGTACTCCCTTCTCAGTGCCTCAGAAAAAATCTTTAGCTCTCTCTCGAAAACTGTCGAATCTTTTACTCTCCTAACAGCTTATAGCGGGCATAAAATCATAACCTGCATCTTGAGACAGAGTTGGAATTATTGATAGCTCTATCCTGAGTTAAGTAGTGTGGGATTGTGTTAAAGTACGGCTCGCTTAAGCAGTCGGCCCAGAAACCCGGTTTCGTCAATGAGATGTGAATGCGATCGCACTTGACAAATCCGATCATTTATGTATGGTGAGGTGAATGCGATCGCACTTTTGACTACCAGTTGTATTAGTTGGTAAAAGCTGCGATCGCATTTTTTGTTACTTTCCAAATCTGCTTAGCAATTCTTCACGGGACAATTGCAGTAGTAAGGGAGTAAATTCTTCTGGTGGAAAAGTTAAGATCGAGTCAATCAAAGCAGATAATTCGGCATCTAATTCTCCAAATCTCAATCTTAATAAATTTTCCACAATCAAACGCTCTCCTTGTTGGAGACCTTGTTGGATGCCTTGTTGGAGACCTTGTTGGAGACCTTGTTGGATACCTTGCTCGATACCTTGTTGGATACCTCGTTCCATCCCTCGTTGTTCAACTTGTGCTAACTTTTCCTGAAACAAAGGTTGCAATCTCATAACTAACTCCCGATCATCTGGTTCTAAACTTTGATTGAGGTTTAAATTTTCTCGTAATTGATAGAACAATGACAAGATTGTTTCTCGCCATACATTGTCTGCTGGTAATGCCGACAATTCATCAATTGCTTGTTCTTGTACTTTTTTCTTTCCTAATATTCTCAGCCAAAGAGTTTCTGGGGTTTTGGGTAATTGATGAATCACTACAATGGCTGTTCTCAAATAATGAGGTAGGAAATAAACTCCCGCGCCCCAAGTTTCCTCTAGTATAGCGCGGAATCCTTCTAAGATGGAGACTGAGGCAGTTGGGGTGAGAATCCATAAGTAGGGTAAGCTGATGGGTTCATTGGGTGCATTTTTGCGTTTTGCTTGTCGTTGAATGGTTTCTCGGACTTCTAGCGCTTTGAGGAGACAGCTACAAATCTCTTCGGGGTCAATGGCATTGCGAAAGGGTTCAAAGATTGCGGCTGTTTCTCCCAATCTTCCTAATAATCCTAAATCTTGTGATAGAGTTTCGGGGGGAGTGTTGGGAATGAATAGGACATCAATTTCCCTTGTCTCTGATGAGACTTTTCGATCGGGTTTTACTTCTCCGTAGGGAGTTAGTAATTCCTCTAGGTAATCTTTGGCAAATTGATCGTGGATGAAGCGGGTCATTATGAGGTATGTGGGATATTTTGATGATATTTAATATTATATAATAGAAGTGGTATTGGATAAATTAGGATTTAATTAAAGCGCGATTGCAGTATAATAAGTAAGTTCGTTCGGTTTGCCGATTTACCCTGAAGGGGTGACAACTATAGCTCAAACGTAGACTGAATAAGCTTTTCGGCTCTTCGACCTCGCTGATAATAAGG
>NZ_JAIQZN010000010.1:113638-118218 GCF_023333585.1 Argonema antarcticum A004/B2 | reverse complement strand
AAAGCGCAACTACGTACCTTTTTTAGAAATGTGCGATCGCTCTTTTTCCGGTTGCTGGGGAAGAGATGACATATCACCACCTTGTCCTGGGGCTTTTTCATAGCTAATTTATTGAGGTTTTTCAGTAGATTCGGTAGAAGTAATCAAAGCTAAGGCACTAGCTATAATGTCATCTTCTTTAACCATTGTTTTTAGTTGTCGCGCTTCATAAATGCCTTCAAGAGTTTCTAAAGCAGCATCATCAAGAGCAGAAGAATATGCTTCAATGAGAGTTTCTTCTAATTCTTCTAAATTCAGATAAGATCCGTTAGATTTGAGACGTTTATTGAGCCGCTTTATGTTCCTAACAGAGTTTCTAATTGAAGTATCCCAAGAGCGAGTTGTCCGGTTTTCTACTTTTTGTTTGATTAGATGCAATAGCAGAACTACTGCAAAACTATAAATGTTGTTGATGATATCTTTTTTGCTCATTTCTGCAATTTCTTCGGCAATGACTAAAGCGCCTTTAATATCGCCTTGGAGTAAAAGCTGTTTCAGTTCTAAGATTTCTTCCATTGGTTAAAAAGGGAAATTAGGATGGTGATCGCGCTTCTTCATCTTCTTGAGGAATTGCTACTTCTGGACTTTGGGAAGGGAGTAAGCTAACTTAATTTTTGGTTGATTCGCTTTGCGGCTTCATTTTTTTATTAGTGGGTTTTCGGTTTATTAAATTAGTAGCAACTTTCCAGGTAAGTAAGCCAGAACCTAAGCTGATAACGATAATTAATATGAAGGTAGCAAAGGCGCTAAAATCGAATGGTTTATTAATGTTTATTACTCCCGGTTTCTGCTCAATCCAGTATGGGACGCTAGTTGCTACTACCCCGGCTACGCCTATCCCTGCGCCTACTACGGCGATTGTAGTTTGCAGGTTGCGATCGATCTCTGCTTGTTCGATCTCTACAATTCCTCTGATCGATGCGATCGCTTTATCTAATAAGCCAGAACCATGCACGAAATAGCCTAATTTTCCTTGGATTTGTTCTTGAAAATAGCTGCTATTTTTTTGACTGAATTGTGTTAAAAATATCGGTTGGTTATTTAAAGCATCTTGATAGTTTAATGTGATTTTTTCTACCACTCTGTCAATAGTATCTAAGTAATTTCGATCGTTCAACGCGATCGTGTGGCGGTAATCTTCTAAATCTCGCAGCATTTGAGCGTATTCTAGTGCAATTTTAGGCAGTTCTTTCAACTGGGTTTTTAATTGTCTTAGTTCTTCTGCGCTCAAATTCTCTGATGACAACCCATTGATTTTATCAATTTGTTCTTCGATTTTTTGGTAATCATCAGCAATTGCAATTTTAACATCTCGGCTATTTTTATAAGATTGAATAATTTTATTGCGATAAAACAATAATATCAAAAAATCTTGATAACAGTCTCCAAATTTGGTTTCGGTTTCTGGGTCAGTAAATAACCAAACAATGACATGAATGTAAGTATCTGGTTGGTTAGGATTACCGTATTCAAAAATCGGACTACCGAAGAGTTCGCCGTAGCGATCGAGCCTTAGAGTGTTAGGATATGCTGATGGGATGAAATTTTTAACGCACTTATCGGCTAAGTCTCGGATAAACCGATCGCCTTTTTGCTTCTGTGCTATAGTTAATTTTGCTGTAATTAGTAAAGTTTGCCCTAGAGAACTTTCGACAAAATTTGGCAGGAAGCAGTTGGGGTGAAATTTTTCAAGCTGGGTGATGTCTATGTCTTGATATTTGTCACTAGGGGTTGGTTCTGGACAACCGATGTTTAAACCAAAAGCGTAACTATCGCGAAGATCGAGAGGATGAACAAAACCTTTAACAATTAATGGATCGATGTCTGGATTGTGGGGATTTTCTTCTAAATAAACTTCGCCTTCGATCGGGATAGAATAATTTGTTGGTGCGTGTAAATCTGGTAGCGGCTTTACCTGAAATTCTTTTAGAATTTTCAGAAATCTATCCTTAACCAAATCGAGATTGTTTGCCTTTCCCGTCGCGTTGAAACCCTCAGTCAAATGAAAAGCAAACAAGTAAATATTCGGTTCGGAAATTCGCTCACCCATTTTTTTCATCCCGTACTTTTTTTAGGGCATCAACTTTTTCCTGAACGGTTTTTCTAACTTCTCGAAAAGTATTGTCTAAATTGTCAGGAAGTGGATCGATCAGATGTTCGAGTTTTATTTGTCGGCAAGAATCGTTAAGAATTTTTCCTAACGGTTGACGTTTGCCGCACCAACCAATAATAAGATCGACGGCTTGTTCAATTTTATCATCTGGCAATTTAGCTAGACTTTCATTAAGGATAGGTAAGTCTTGCATGGCTTGAGGCAAAGGAGAAAAATTATTTTTCAGCAGTTCTAGAAAAGCTAGAAGAGTTTTGTTAGAATCCATAAATTGATTTGCCCTGAAAGTTCTTAAAGTCCGATCGCACAGAAAGCCGCCCAATAAGCCGGATTTTCAAAAGGGAAAGGTTCATCACCATTTGATATTAACCATCGATCGATTCCTTTCCCGCGTTCTTCATCCAATTTTAAGGTATCCAGTTCCTTGAGAAAGTCTTCCCTGGACAAATTACGCAGCCAGTTTTGAGCTTTTTTGAGGGCGACAGCAACGCTAAGGCTGGGTTTTTTCGCCAATTCTAGATAAAAGCGAATCATCAGAAAAGCGGTAGCCAAATCGCTGACCGACCACAAACTGCTGACCACATTGGTAGCGCCAGCATAGAGGAAACCGCTAGCTAAACCGATATATTCATCGGTGAGGGCGGTATCTACCAATCCAGTTTCGCACGCAGAAAGGGTGACGAGGCGACAGACGGGTAAATCGAGATTGGCAAAGATTTCTCTGAGGGTCAGTCCTTGGGTGGTGGTATCGAAGCGCCGACCGTCACGGATGGTAACATATCTTTTTTCTTTTTCGCTGTCCGCCGTTTCTTCCGCTGGCTGTGGGTCTGCGATTGCGGTTTCTGTGGCTAAAACTAGGGCGGAGTTGAGGGGATAATTTGGGTTAAAACTGCCGTGACAGGAGAAATGGGCGTAGTAAGCGAGACTTAATTTGGCGAGAGTTTCTGGGGAATTAAGGGCGATTTTGGTAGCTTGGCGGCGCTTGAGGATGTGCGTGTCTGGGTCGAATTGGCGAGAAATCGTTTCAACTTCAATTTCGGTGTAGTTCAGGTCTTCGGTGGGGTTTTGGATGGCGAACAGGGGAGGTTTATTGGGAGACTGGCGCTGGCGTTGGTGGAGGCGTTCTAGAAATTGGCAGCTAGGCGCGTATTGAATGCCGTTGGGGTAGCAGTCTTGCAGGATTTTGCCTTCCACCGATAAAGCGTGGAGGGGGATTAAATGTAAGTCGAGGTGGGGAACTAGGATCAGTTTTTGGATGGTTTCGGGCAGTTTAGCGCGGATTGAGTTGAGTTGCAGAGATTGGGAAATCGCTTCTAGGCGCGGACGGAGGGCTTCTTGCCAGGTAAATTGGCTGTAGTCGCTGCGGTAAGTGGCGATGTGGATGTCGAGTTGTTGGCGGTCTTCGCCAGAGAAGGCGAGGTGTTGAATTTGGATTCGATCCCCCCCTTGCCCCCCCTTAAAAAGGGGAGGAATGGAATCGTCAATCAAAGTCCCCCTTTCTAAGGGGGATTTAGGGGGATCTTCGGCGGGAATGGCGACGAGAAAGACATAAAACCCATTTTCCGGGTTGGGGGGAAGATACCACTCGATGAGGGCGGTTTCGGTGTCGAGGAGTTGGGTGAAGTCGGGGAGTTGGGGAATGACTTTTTGGGTGAGGGTGAAGTCGGGGTCGCCGATTTCGATGAGGAGTTGGTCGAGTTGCTGTTGCAGGTTTTGCAATTCGGTTTTGAGGTTGTCGGTCGCTGGGGAAGTTGGTTGTGGCGTGGGGATGTTTCCCTGTCCTCGCGTCTCGGTATCTGTGCGTTCGTCGGTGGCGTCGGTGGGTTGGGTGGTGTCGAGTTGTTGCTGCAAGTCGGTGATTTGGCGGCGGAAGCGGCTGAGGCGTTGTTTTTGGTCTGCGGTGGCGTTTTTGGGGTAGAGGTTGGCGCTGTCGAGGAGTTCGATGAGGGTGCGAGATTTGCTGCGTTCGACGGTGAGGAGGGCGGTGTCGTAGCGTTCCGCATTGATGCAGGCTTGCACCATTTTTTCGTAAACATCGAGGGCATCTTGGAGGATTTCCCGCTTGCTGCGTTGGGAGGTTGCCCACTCCCGACTTTGTTCGACGGCTGAAATGGCGTTTTCGTAGCCGTAGATGGCGTTATTCCAGTCTTGGAGTTCAAAAGCGAGGTTGCCGAGGTTGCGTCCTGTGTCAAGGCAATCTAGGGGGAAGGCTGAGGGAGTGCGAACTTCTAGGGCTTCTCTATAACAACGGATCGCTTTTTCGATATTCTCTGCCCTCTCTCCTCTGATTCTGTCAGAGTAGGCATTTGCCAGATTATTTTGCGTCCTTGCCCAATTTTCGGGAAAGGCATCGCGGGTGCGAACAGTGAGTGCGGCGGTGTAAAATTCGATCGCTTTTTCGATATTCTCTGCCCTCTCTCCCCTGATTCTG
>NZ_JAIQZN010000010.1:5994-113538 GCF_023333585.1 Argonema antarcticum A004/B2 | reverse complement strand
GGGTGCGAACAGTGAGTGCGGCGGTGTAAAATTCGATCGCTTTTTCGATATTCTCTGCCCTCTCTCCCCTGATTCTGGAATAGTAGGCAGCAGCCAGATTATTTTGCGTCATTGCCCAATTTTCGGGAAAGGCATCGGGGGTGCGAACAGTGAGTGCGGCGGTGTAAAATTCGATCGCTTTTTCGATATTCTCTGCCCTCTCTCCCCTGATTCTGGAATAGTAGGCAGCAGCCAGATTATTTTGCGTCATTGCCCAATTTTCGGGAAAGGCATCGGGGGTGCGAACAGTGAGTGCGGCGGTGTAAAATTCGATCGCTTTTTCGATATTCTCTGCCCTCTCTCCCCTGATTCTGGAATAGTAGGCAGCAGCCAGATTATTTTGCGTTTGCGCCCATTTTTCGCTTCCCGGTTCCCGATGGCTTAAAACTATTTGATAACCAGCGATCTCAATTTCAATATTATTCGCTCTCTTCCCACGCGGAAAGTTACTAATATCAATACTCAAATTTTCAATAATGGCGACAATCTCTCTAGTTGCTTCTGGATGTTCAGCTATAAAATTCGCAGCCACTTGCTGTAATATTTCTGCAAACCGGGCATTGAGGAGATGCTTTCTTCTGTCTATAATCGGATAAACTACCGCAATATCGCTATTGCTTTCCTCTTCTGCCTGCAATAATTCTTGAATAAACTCTAAATACTTGCGGGGATTTTCCCCTTCAGAGTTATCGCTATCTTCCTCATCATTCATCCCCAACAATTCCCCTAGCTGACTGGCCATACTTCGTAGAAAATCCGCCGCATTTTCCTGGCCTTCCCCTGCCAAGTTTTCTGCTATTATCTGGCAAACTTGCAGAAACTCACCATCAATCAATTCTGAATTGGCCTGTAAAATCTGCGGTTCCTCACCGTTGGGGCAACTTAGGAGTTGTTGAATCAGATTGGCGTAAGCTTGGGCGCGAGTTTCATCCACGATGGCGAGGGGGTAGCTAGTAACACCGAATCCATCCTATCATAACTTATGGCACAATTGGAGGATAACGCTATTTACCCAACCGACAAACAAGCCCAAACTTGCCTACGAGTCTGTCAGATGTTGTCCAACTACTACCGGGATATCCAGCTATTTAGTTTTAACGAACAAAAGGGATATGTCTACATTTTGACATCTGACAACTTAGAAATAATGGTATATCGCGATGGAAATTGGGAGTTTATCAATGAAACCACAATTTGAACAAATGACTCGAAAAGAATTGAGAGAGTACGTACTGACACATCGGGATGATTTAGAAGCTTTGGATGCTTTGGTAAATCGCCGCAGTCCAGACTCGAAAGCGATTATGTTCCACCCACCAAAGACAAAAGAAGAAGAACAAGAACAGTTTGAATTATTCAAGCGGATAGTGGATGAGAAGACCAGAAAGAAAACCGCTGATAGTTAAAATAGAGAGAGGGCGATCGCTTTTTTTTGGAAAGTGCGATCGGCCCTAGTTTGTAGTATTCTAATTTATATGTCAGAATTGAGGGAACAACCATCTACCCAACAACCAGACAAGCACTGATGTGCTTAATCCTTTGCCAAGCATTGTCCGACTTGCACCGAGATATCCACCTATTTCGCTTTAATGTAGAAACAGGAGAAGTATATATTTTGGCAGGCGCAAATGATGAAATTGAAATTATCGTACCCCAAAATGGAGTGTGGAGGTTTTTAGATGAAACCCAAGTTTGAACAGATGACTAAAGCAGAACTAAAAGCTTATGTTCTCGCACATCGCGATGATGATGAGGCAATCCGTGCTTTGTTTAGTCGCCGCAATCCCCCTGATTCAGAAGCAACAATTTACCCATCCATGTTTACTGAAGAAGGTTTGCCAATAGAAGAGAATATTCGCATAGGAAAAGAAGCGCTCCGCCAGCGAGTCGAGGCAGAAAATAACAAGAAGAAAGATCATCATAATTGATGAAAAAAAGAGTGCGATCGCACATAATATTTTCCGGGTTTATGGTTGTGCGAAAGCTCAAGCCTGTCTACGAGTCTGTCAGTGGTTATCCAACGGCTACCGGAACATTGAACTATTCCGTTTTAATCCACAAACCGGAATTGTATTCATTTTTGCCAGTGAAGAACTTCAAGTTGTCGTACCCCCTAACGGAGTCTGGAGGTTTTTAAATGCGACCGAATTTTGAAAAAATGTCTGGAAAAGAATTGAGAGAGTATGCGATCGCGCATCGTGGCGATAAAGATATTGATGAAGTTTTGAACGTTTTATATAGTCGCCGCAGTCCTGACTCTGAAGCAATCTGGTTCCACCCGCCAAAGACAAAAGAAGAAGAACAAGAACAGTTTGAATTATTCAAGCGGATAGTGGATGAAAAGACCGGAAATAAAACCGCTGATAATTAAAATAGAGAGAGGGCGATCGCTTTTTTTAGGAAAGTGCGATCGTCCTTACTTTGTAGTATTCTAATTTGTATGTCACAATTGAGGAAACAGCCATCAACCCAACCGACGAACAAGCTCAAGCCTGTCTGCGAGTCTGTCAGATGTTGTCCAACGGCTTTAAAAATATCCAACTATTCCGTTTCGATCCCCAAACAGGAGATGTCTATATTTTCGCAGGCGACGAATTGCAAATAATTGTACCCCCTAGTGGACTTTGGTATTTTCTATGAAACCGAACTTTGAAGAAATGACTAATGCAGAACTGAAAGCTTATGCACTTACACATCGCGGCGGCGATGACGATCTTGAGGCTTTGCGCGTGCTTTTCAGTCGCCGTAAACCAGACTCAGAAACGATTATATTTCACCCGCCAAAGACAAAAGAGGAGGAACAAGAACAATTTGAATTATTCAAGCGGATAGTCGATGAAAAAACCGGAAATAAAACCGCTGATAGTTAAAATAGAGAGAGGGCGATCGCTTTTTTTAGGAAAGTGCGATCGTCCTTACGCAGCAACCAGACGAGTGCATGGGTGTCTGATTCATGTGGATATTATTGATGGTAAGATTTGGATTCAACGGGATGGAACTGAGGAAGGAGTCGGGACAGAACTGATCAGCGCGGGGATACCGAAGAATCGGATCGTGTTGGGATTTCGCTCGCCAGAACTCAGACAAGATACCGAGGAAAGCGATCGCCTAAAGTCATTCGGCTGAAACAAGTAAAGTATGGTAAGATAGAGGTATTTTTAAGAGGTGACTGATGGAAACTAAAACTATTACAATTCGTGTCAATGCTGAAGTTGCCCGTATTTTTGAAACGGCATCTGAAGAACAACGCCGTAAACTTGAAGTACTGCTGAGTCTCAAACTTAGCGAAGCAACTCGGAATAAAAAAACGCTAGAAGAGGTTATGAGTGAAATTAGCCGAAAGGCTCGAGTACGAGGATTAACCCCAGAAATTTTGGACTCAATTCTCAATGACCAGTAAAATGCGCTACGTTTTTGATACAAACGTCATTATTAGTGCGCTCTTGTTTGAGAATGGAAAGCCTGCTCAAGCCCTTAGATACGCTTTAGCAAATGGAGAAGTATTGCTATCGCTTAATTTGTTGGAAGAATTGAATGAAGTACTAGGGCGCGAAAGATTCAATCGATACGTGACAAGCGAAGAACGAGAGGAGTTTTTAGAAGCTATAGTGGAGCGATCGGTTCTAATTGAAATAGTAGAGAACGTGCAAGAATGCCGCGATCCGAAAGATGATAAAGTTCTAGAATTGGCCTTGAGCGGAGAAGCTCAGTATATCATCAGTGGAGATAAAGATTTACTTGTATTGCATCCATTTCGCGGCATAGGAGTGGTTAAAGTCGAAGAGTTCTTGAGGACGATCGAGGCTGATTAGCGACAGCGGCATAACAAAAAGACGGGTGAAGTGAAACATGGTATGATAGAGATATTTTCCGCAGGTGGCTTATGGCAACTTACAATAACATTCTGGAAGCGATCGGCAGAACCCCCCTAATTAAACTCAACAGAGTTACCCAAGACATTGAATCAACAATCTACGCTAAAGTAGAATATCTCAATCCCGGCGGCAGCACCAAAGATAGAATCGGTCTTACCATGATTGAAGCCGCAGAAAAACAAGGGTTATTGCAGCCCGGTGGCACAATTATTGAGGCGACAGCAGGTAATACTGGTGTGGGTTTAGCGCTGGTTGCTGCTATCAAAAACTATCGCTGCATATTTGTAATGCCCGATAAAATGAGTCTGGACAAAATTAACTTGCTCAAAGCTTATGGTGCAGAAGTTGTCATTACCCCTACATCTGTTGCCCCTGACTCTCCAGAAAGTTACAATGGTGTAGCCGATAGACTTGCTAAAGAAATCCCTGGAGCTTACAGACCAAATCAGTTTGAAAACCCTAATAATCCTTTAGCTCATTATTTAACAACAGGCCCAGAAATTTGGACTGATAGTAACGGTAAAGTTGACGTTTTTGTGGCTGGTATGGGTACTGGCGGCACTATTTCCGGCGTAGCAAAATATCTGAAAGAGCAAAACCCGAATGTTGTCATTGTAGGCGCAGATCCTGAAGGTTCCATCCTTTCAGGAGATAGCCCCAAGTCTTACAAAGTAGAAGGAATAGGCGAAGATTTTATTCCCAAAACTTTTAACCGCCAAATCGTAGATGAAATGGTGAGAGTCAGCGATAAAGAGTCTTTTAATATGACTAGACGTTTGGCGTTAGAGGAAGGTTTGCTGGTGGGAGGTTCTTGCGGAACAGCGGTAGCAGCAGCTTTAAAGTACGCGGCTAGATTGTCGGAACCCAAACATATTGTAGTGCTTTTGCCGGATACTGGCAGAAATTACATCAATAAAATCTATTCCGATTCATGGATGCAGGAAAATGGGTTCTGGGAAGGTAAAACGGTAAAATCTATCAAAATCGGCGAGATACTTACCCAGAAGAAAGATTTTCCATCGCTCATTTCTGTGAGTCCAAGAGATAAGCTGATGCAAGCAATTAAACTTCTGCGAAAACACAATATATCGCAAGTGCCGGTAATTGATAATAATGATGTGGTGGGAAGTTTAAATGAAGCATCTTTGATGAAACTCCTGCATGAGGGGATAAACTTTGCTAACCAGGAAGTTTCGGCGGTGATGGGTAAAGGTTTACCCATTCTTGACGAAGATGTGGATATCTCAGAAGCTTATCGGGTGCTTTTGTCTGGAACTACTGGTATCATAATCAAACAGGAAGAAGTTCCTGTAGGATTAATTACGAGAGCCGATTTAATCAAATATTGGATCGGTCAAACGGAGGAATGATGGAATTTGAAACTAGGGCTATTCATGAGGGTCAAGCACCCGATCCGGTGACGGGTGCGGCGATTGTACCAATTTACATGACTTCGACCTATGAACAGGAAGCGATCGGTCAACATAAGGGTTATGAATATTCTCGCACGGGAAACCCGACCCGAACCGCGTTAGAACAAGCTTTGGCTTCCATTGAAGGTGCGAAATACGGTTTGGCTTTTGCTTCGGGAGTTGCAGCGACAACCACCGTATTGAGTCTGCTGAAAAACGGCGATAATATTATCGTCGGAGACGATTTATATGGTGGAACCTATAGAGTTCTGGAGAGGGTAATTAAAAATTGGGGTATTACCACAAGTTACGCAGATGTTGACGATTTAAACGATTTTGAAAAGGCAATTCAACCAAATACAAAGCTGATTTGGATTGAAACACCCACAAATCCGCTGTTAAAGATTGTCGATATTAAAATTATATCAGAAGTTGCACGGCGGCACAACCTGATTTTAGTTGTGGATAATACTTTTGCGAGTCCCTATTTTCAAAGACCGCTGGAATTAGGCGCGGATATTGTTGTCCACAGTACGACCAAGTATTTGGGTGGACACAGCGATATCATTGGCGGTGGTGTTGTTACTTCTAACGAAGAACTATATCAACAATTGAAATTTTACCAGAATGCGATCGGTGCTGTACCAAGTCCCTTTGATAGTTGGTTAGTGATGCGGGGAATTAAAACTTTGGCGGTGCGGATGCGAGAACACGAGAAAAATGCTTTGTTTTTAGCCCAGTTTTTGGAGAAGCATCCAAAGATCGATCGCATTTATTATCCTGGTTTGCCAAGTCACGCACAATATCAGCTTGCCAAACAACAAATGTACGGTTTTGGCGGGATGATCAGTTTGGAATTAAAAGACGGATTTGCTGCTGTTGAGGAATTTGTGGCGCGGCTGAAGTTATTTTTACTAGCAGAAAGTTTGGGAGGCGTGGAATCGCTGGTTTGCTATCCGGCGAAAATGACGCACGGTTCTATCCCGGAAGAGGAAAGGCTGAAACGGGGAATTAAAAATAATTTGGTACGTCTTTCGGTTGGGATTGAAAATATGAAGGATTTGAAAGAAGATTTGGAAAATGCTTTGTCTTAAAAGACCAATAGCACTAAAATAACTTAGTTTTTTCGTAGGTGCGTTAGCTTTTAGCGTAACGCACCACCAAGATATGTAATATTCAACTGATAAATATTATTTTCACTACAAAGTGCAGTATTAGGAATCTCACAAATCCTGGTAATGAAGTACGCTATTCTGTTTTTAATATTTGGCATCTATCTAATCCAAGTAAGTTTTGTATTTGCTATTGCTGGATGTTTGCTCTTTTGGTTTGGCGTTAGTTTTATTGCAGTAGGTTTGGCGTATGGATGGTTAGGAGCAAAAGTATTTGGAAAACTACCAAACGGAAAAATTGCTCGATCGGCTTTGGTATTACTCCTACCATATCTATTATTAACCTGGCTAATCTGGCATATTCAACGACTGGTAAGTCAGGAAGAATGCTGTAATGAAATTATACCAGGTATTTGGCTAGGTAGGCGAGCCTTTGCGAGGGAATTGCCACCTAATATTAGCTTGATTGTAGATTTAACTGCTGAATTTGCAGAAGTCGAAAGCGCGATCGCACACAAAACTTATATCTGCGTACCCACTTTGGACGCATCTGTCCCAGATGAGTTGGTATTTCGATCGCTCATCAAGCGCCTCGTTACTTGGCAGGGAAATGTATATATTCATTGTGCTTTAGGACACGGACGATCGGCAACTGTGGTAGCTGCTGTTGCGATCGCCAAAAAATTAGCCGATAATCCTCTCCAAGCAGAAGCACAGATCAAAAAAATACGTCCTGGTGTTGAGTTTAGTAAAGTCCAGAGACAACTACTGGATCGGTTTTCTAGGTCTATTATGGATTAAAAGGTAAATTAAGAGTTATGTGCCGAAATAAAGCAAAAAAAAATGATTCAACCCATAACCCATCCTACTCGCCGTCGGGGACGAGTTTTTCCCGAATATAATCTTCCTCCCGAACAGCTAGCCAAACGCCAAGCCGAAATAGATACCTTCGGACAGCGGTGTAAAATCATTTGGCAAAAAGTCTGTCCCGAATTAATCGAAAACCATTACAACTGGTTTATGATGATTGAGCCTGAAAACGGTGATTATTTCATTGACCAAGATGAAATTAAGGCTTATCAAAAAGCCCGTCAAAAGTATCCCCAAAATATGGTGGGCACGTTTCGGATTAATGAAACGGGAGCCTGCGGTCTGATATGATGCGAGGGTATTATCGACAATCAGATAAACAAGTGCGACAATAGGGAATCCTAGAAGTGTAAGTTGCAAAATTTTCGGGCAGTCAGTTATGAATGAAACTTCACCACAGAAAAAATTGGGTGTTCTCGATTTTTTAAAGATGATTTACAACGGACACCCGGAATACTCCCTGATAGCAGTCAAAGCACCCATCGACGAGACAGTACAGGCGTTTATCGAATTTCGCGAAGGGCAACAAACGAAGGAAAGAAGGGATTACAAAACCTTTGGGATGAAAGAACGCAAAATAGTGAGTCGAACGATTCAGTGTGAGCAAAACATTCCCATCCGAAGAAGTAAAGCAGTATACGATGATGATGAAGGAGGCGAAGAAGTCGCGTGGGGAATTCTGTTTCTTCAAGTGTATGACAGCGAATGGACGGTAATTTTGAGATCGCTGTGCTGGCTAAAATATGAACTGTACGATGTTCCTAAAGAAGCCAAAGCCCTTTCTGCCAAGCTTCAAACCAAAACAATTACGCTGATGGAAGAGGATACATCTGGTGCTATTGTGTATGAGCTATTGGAGAATGGCGAGTTACTGGAAAAATTTGAGTCCGCTGCGGGTTATGAGGAATTTTATTTCGAGTCGAAATTGCGCGAAAAACCGGACATCTATTTTAATTGGTATCCCGACGAGGATGAAGATTACGACCCCGACCAGGAATACGATGTCAGTGCAGAACCAAGAAATCAGTTTGTAGACGCATTTTTCCGCGAATTGGGAATCTACCTGCCTGCGTGCTATCCTGTTAGCGATGAGGGAAATCCAGCTTTAGCCGTAATGGAAACATCAGAAAACACCATCAACCGTGCAGATTGGGTTTCTGTAGAAGAGAAGCTAGAAGACGATCGCAATTAACCAGATCCAGATGATGCAGAATGAATGAATTATTGCTGTACATCTTTGGTCGATACAGCATCCTTTTCCCGTATTTTCCTCAGCTTGTAGCCATCAAGACGAATCAATGGAGATTTCTTAATTTTCTTGACTCCACTCAGAACTGCTAACGCCATCAGCGTTCCGATCAGACACATTCGCCACAATCCACAACCTGCTGCTGCTCCCAATCCAGCCGCCAGCCAAATAGTTGCGGCGCTCGTTAATCCCTTGACTTCTGTCTTACCAAATTTCTGACCCGATTGTTGCAAAATCATTCCCGCACCCAGAAATCCGATTCCCGCCGCAACTCCTTGGATGGTTCTACTCAGAGCATTTGTGGAGTAGAAGGTACTTTCACCATCCACCTGCAAGGGAATCATCACAAATGCAGCAGCGCCTAAGCTGACTATCATAAATGTTCTTAACCCAGCGGGTCTACCGGGTTGTTGGCGATTATAGCCGATCGCACCGCCAACCAGTAGTGCTGTACCCAGCCTGACGCCTATACTCTGCCAATCGCTGGGACTGAAAAAGATCGAACTCATTACCTGCACTCCCAGAAATACTAGAACACACATTCCTCAATCCACCAACGCACCGACAGAAAACTTAGGTAACTACGATAATTCGCTCGGCTTACTGGAGATTAATATCAGTTTAGGTTAAGGCTAGTTTAAATTCAACGATCGCACCTCTCCAGATTCAGATTTTGGCTTGTTTGTGCGATCGCGCTTCACAACCTGCATTAGGCGGCTTTGTATAAAGTTGAACTAAGTAGGTAGCCGTTTGGCTTCAATGACACAGTAACGAACTGCTTTTGGTGCGTAATTGTATAAATAACTACTAGAGGTTGAGGAATTTTGCGATCGGCCTTTAGCTTTTCTGCGATCGGTTGTTTAAGGCTGCTAATCCTTGTTTGCCAGAAAATGTAAATTGGTAAAATTGTCAAAATAGTGTGAAAAGCCAATCTGGCAACTAAATTTGGTATTTTTGGCAGCAACCGCGTTCCTATTTGCACACCGATCGCACCAGCAATTCCCAACATAATTCCCACTGGATACAGAACATTTCCTTTCAAAGCATGACCTGTGAAAGCTGACGATGCCGACAGAACAACCACTCCCAAACTCGTTGGTGCCGCAATATTCATCGGTTCTCCTAACAGCACAATTTGCAGGGGAACCATAATAATCCCGCCACCAATGCCAAATAAACCAGCCAATAAACCGGCGGCGCTACCAGTAAAAATCCGCCCCAAATTTAATAGCCAAGTTTCTTTTCGATCTGTTCTCGTGTCCTCCCGTTTGCTGAGGCTTCCCTGAAGTTTAATCACAAAAATATTCGCCACTAATAAGCAACCGAAACCACTCATTAGTAAATAGCCTGGAATATGTTTGATCAAATAAACTCCGAGTTGTGCAGTCAGCAAAGAAGGAAGCCCCAAAATTGCCACCTTCTGGAAGTTCAAGTTGCCCATCCGCCAGTTTTGCCAGCTACCGGAGATGGATATGAACAGCATGGCGAAGCTACTCGTGGCTACGCCTTGGACAGGTGTCAAACCCAGACCCACCATCAGAGGGACTAGCAAAATCCCGCCACCAATGCCCAAAAGCCCTGCTAAACATCCAGCAATCAAGCCGCCAAAACCTAGAGCGATCGAATACCAGGGGAGTATTAACGCCATAGAATTTATTAGAGATAGTAAGTAGGTGGGCATCATTAAACATAAAACTGTCAGGCCCTTAGAAACCGGGTTTCTGGGAGTTCAGTTTATTTATGCCCACCTACTTAATATCACTTATTTTAATCAAACTTACGCAGCAACCGGGCATAAGCAGCGCGAATACGTCGTTTGGCTCTTTCGGAGTTGCTATGCTTTTGTTCACTTAAGAACATTTTTATTTCTTTTCTCCTCTCCCCCTCTACTCAAATAGCATAGTAAGTACGGAAGAGCCGAGAGCCTAAATTTCATAATGCCAGAGGGACGGTTCTTGCACCACAACCAATTTGCGATGAACGCGCTCAATAATTCCCTGCTTTTCAAAATTATTGAGCATTCGAGTGACAGTAACTCTACTCGATCCCACAATTTCAGCCATTTGCTGATGGGTTAAGCGCAGATCGATGATTTGTCCTTGCTCAACCTCCCGCCCAAATCTTTTGCCCAGCCAACTTATCAGCAGTAGAAGTGAGGTTTCAATAGGTTTACTATGTACAATTTCCAAAAATTCTCCTAATCGCTGCATATGCAGGAGCATAGCATCAGTAGCTTGATACCACCTACTCGCAGGCAATAATGTTGCCTCTAGATCGGTTAAGCATTCAATTTGATAGGGATCGGCTTTTGATATAGCTCTACCAACAATATCTCCTGGCCCCCACAACCCAAAAGTGATACAGGTTCCATCTTCCCGCCATGTCATGGTGCGAACAACCCCAGATTCAATTTGCCATAGGTAATCTTGATTTAAAACAAGTAGCGAACCTCGTGCAAATTTACGTCGCGTAATCACATAAGCACCATTTGTTGTGGGAGTAAAGGGGGTCATTGCTAATTATTCCTGGGTTGAAAGAATGAAGACGGACTATAAATTGCGACTGAAAAATGGCTTAAAGGCATCTACTTATAACTCGCGAACCGATGTTATAGCTAATGATTCAAGTCAAGAACAGTTGCCGGGATATTTCCTAGCCATAGCTTTGCGGAAATAAATTTCAGTGTCGGTGTATTGAGGCATCCAGCCGCCTACGGTGGTGAAGTAGCGCACTGCTTTGAGATGAAGTGACCCTGTGGGACGGAACCAATGTTCAACGCCAGATGGCACATTGATATAATCTTGGGCTTCGACTATTAATTCCATTTGGCTGCCATCAGGTAGTACGAAGCCGAAGATGCACTCTCCGGCGAGTATGTAGAGGGCTTCGTCGTCTAGATGGGTGTGGCAGCGATCGAATTGGCTTATTAGTGCGTAGAGATAGGGCGAACCAGGGTGCAGCACCGTCAATTCGCGCCATTGATAGCCAGCAGTATGCTTGAATTCCTCAAAGTAGTCGTCAGCAGCAGCTAATATTTGTTCCTTTTGACTCAGGGTCAGAATGTCCTGCGCTAGTAACTCAGTAGTATGGGGCTTCTTTAAGGGCAAGCGCCTGATCTCGATATTCAGGGGTGCAAGTTCCTCTGCGATATCGCCGAGATTTGTGTAAATCGTACTGTCTTCAAGTTGCAGTCTGGCCATTGTAGACTCCAGTTGGGTGGAAGGGTCTTAGCTCGGACTTGGCAGAAATCTCAAGCCTAGAAAAATTGCATCTTAAAGGCATTCTACCAATAACTCCCTAATTCCGATAGAGTAAGTGTAGATTAAGTTTGGTAAAGTTGACAACACAAAGTCTAGAGCGCTTGCAATATCAGTATTAGTGGGCGCGATCGCAAATAAACTCAGCCTGACCAAATGTCAAGAAATCTCACCAAAATCAGTGGTGTATCTAGATCTATGCTAAAAAGTACTGTAAATTGAGCGAGTAACCGTAGATTACAGAAAGCCGTTCCACCAAATGCGGTTTTTCACAAAGTCAACCCCCACTAAAGGAAAATTCAGGGTAAAGGGCAATTATGAGCATTCTGATAGAGAACGTATCGAAAAGATTTGGCTCGTTTCAGGCAGTTGAGTCGGTCAATTTGGAGATTAAAAGTGGCACGCTGGTGGCATTGTTGGGGCCTTCGGGGTCGGGGAAATCCACGTTACTGCGGCTAATTGCGGGCCTCGAAGCCCCAGATAGTGGCAGAATCTGGATTGGCGATCGCGAAGTGACAGCCTCAAGCGTGCAATCGCGGGGGATTGGCTTTGTGTTTCAGCACTATGCCCTGTTCAAGCACATGACTGTCCGCCAGAACGTTGCTTTTGGTCTGGAGTTACGCAAAGCACGCGCAAATTATGTTCGAGAACGGGTAGAAGAACTTTTAGACTTAGTACAGTTGCGGGGTTTGGCCGAGCGCTATCCATCTCAACTTTCTGGCGGACAGCGACAACGGGTCGCCTTGGCGAGAACCTTAGCGGTAGATCCCCAGGTACTTCTATTGGATGAGCCTTTTGGGGCTTTGGATGCCAAAGTTCGCAAAGAACTGCGAGCTTCCCTGCGACACCTGCACGAACGAGTTAACGTCACCACCGTGTTTGTTACCCACGATCAAGAAGAGGCAATGGAACTCTCCGATGAAATTGTGGTGTTTAACAAAGGTCGGGTCGAACAGGTAGGCACTCCCCCAGATATTTATGACCATCCAGCAACCCCGTTTGTGATGAGTTTCTTTGGCCCTGTGAATGTGCTACCGAATAGCGCTGGTATTTTTGGCCTTAACAACATGGAATCTACAAATTCTCATGTGTTTCTGCGCCCTCACGATATCGTTATCCAGACTCACCATGAAGAAACTGCTGCCCAAGCTAAGGTCGATCGCATTGTGCATTTAGGTTGGGAAGTTATTGTTGAGTTGAGTCTCAGGGATGGTCAGCTAGTGACGGTAAATCTCACCAGAGAGCTATTTAAGCAGTTGCAACTGGAACCGCAACAGCAAGTTTATGTCAAACCCAAACGGGCAAAAACTTTTCCTCTTCACGCATATTCCTGAGAAATCGGCAACAAATATTGCTGTTTGCTGCAATTACTCAGGAACAACTGAACTCAGTGGGCTGAGGGGAGCTGCGAAAAGAAAATAAATAACTCCGGCTCCCAACAGCGTAATGGCAAAGCTAAAGAAGAGTACCCGACGGGTTGAAGGTTCGTAGTTGGCATCATCGATCGCATAACGGACGACGAAATAATACAGTGTTGAGATTAAAACCGTGACTAGGCCAATCATGGAGAACAGCAAACCCAACTTCCAGCCATTACCCGGATGAGGGACAAGGGGAGGGTGGAAAGCGCGAAGCCGCACGATGACGACGCCAAAACCCATGAGCGCGATCGAAGTACGCATCCATGCCAGATAAGTGCGCTCGTTTGCCAAGTGATCCCGCGCCCGCGATGGATTATCACGTCCTTTTAGCTGTGTATTCTTCAATTCACAATTTCTCTTTGACTAAATGCGTTGTAAATATTTTATCGGGAAACACCTAAAAATCGCGAAAGCGTGGTAGCCCCGTCAATTTATTGCGGGGCCCAAACGCGACACGGCGAATTTATTCGCCGTTACTTATAATGATGTGGATCGTTAATATAAGCTTCAATAATGGCTGAACTTACTTTACCAGTAGTGTCATAAAAATAGGCATGAGTCCAAAGAGTAGGAAGTTTAAGCAAATGTGGAAATTCTTGCCTAAGATACCGAGAGGAGCGCCCTTTAAAAGCTTTAACTATTGAATTAATAGGTGTATTAGGATCGTACTCAACCAGTAAATGAACGTGATCTGGGGCTATCTCCATGCACTTGATTATCCATTTTTTTTCAGTTGCTACTGACAACTGACAACTGACAACTGACCACTTACACTAGAGCCAGAAATACTAGCAGGACTAGGGCGTGACAATACGGCTCTCTCCATCCTTGGCAGTGACATTTTCGTAAACCCCAGAGTCTCGCTTCACCAGCTTTGTTAACCCCGCACTTTTGTAATCACTATCGGATGTAGGGACTAACAAGCAAGGCGCAGTTATCAACCGCTGCACGGGGGCATCAGGAGGGGTGTTGCCTGCGTCGCATTCAGCTAACTTGCATAACTCACCCCAAGTGGCGATTTTCTCGTGAATACTGTGGTGAACTTCAATTTTTTGGTTATTATTAGGACAAAAATAATCGTATGTAGGCATAAAATTTTTACTCCACCACTCAACCAATTTCAATACTGTCTGTTAATTTAGCGCCATTAGTGAAGCTTGACAACTGGGATTCAATGAGGATGTATGGTCAACTACTCGCGCTTCTTATATAGCAACCGATGAAAGTCTTCTGACCCTAGCAAGAGAGCCCCTAGTGCAAGTGGTCAGTTGTCAGTTGTCAGTTGTCAGTGGTAAAAATCAAGATTTCCAGAGCAATCATTGGCAATTTTTAGTACGGGCGGGTTTAGCAGTGAAAAAACTGTCGAAACAGCACCATCCTCCACAAAACCCGCCCCTACAACCTACATTCCGCACCCTCAACTGTCACACCACGAATTTTTGGGGGCTGGTGACTGGTGACTGGGTAGAAGAATTTCCGTATTTAAATGTCCTAAAAATTACAAACTGCTCGCTCTAAATTCCGAAAAAACCGAATGTGACAGTACAGGGTGCGGAATGTGAGATTTAAATTGACAAAACCAGAAGTCGGGGATATCGGCGGTGATGGAGATTGCTATTCAACATTGAGGTGCGTCACAGGAAGCTGGCACTATTTTCAGACAAATTTAAGTAGAAATTATGATGCGAAAGGCTATAACTGACTAAATCAGCAAATTCTTAAGAGGCATCTATCTATGCAGCGCCGTCTCCAGTTCCTCACCCTTGCCAGTGTAACTCTGCTGATATCCCTGAGTTTTCGTTTGTCGCCAGGAAGCATTAACCTGGGAGGTGCGATGGTATCGGCGCAGGCGCAGACGACGCAAGATAGAAATGATGAGGCGTTGCGGCTGTTCCAAGAGGGTAATCGGCAATATCGGCAAGGTCGATTTCGAGAAGCCTTGGAATACTATCAACAAGCTTTAGCCATTTACAAAGAAGTGGGCGATCGAGCGGGGGAAGGTACTACTCTCCATAATATTGGGTCAGTTTACGACAATCTCAGACAGTACCCCAAAGCCTTGGAATACTTAAACCAAGCATTAGCCATTCACAAAGAACTGGGCGACCGGGCGGGGGAAGGTAGTACTCTCAATAATATTGGGGGAGTTTACGACAACCTCGGACAGTACCCCAAAGCCTTGGAATACTATCAACAAGCTTTAGCCATTCGCAAAGAAGTGGGCGACCGGGCGGAGGAAGGTACTACTCTCAATAATATTGGGTTCGTTTACAACAAACTCGGACAGTACCCCAAAGCCTTGGAATACTATCAACAAGCATTAGCCATTAGCAAAGAAGTGGGCGACCGGGCGGGGGAAGGTGGTACTCTCATTAATATTGGGGGAGTTTACAACAATCTCGGACAGTACCCCAAAGCCTTGGAATACTTAAACCAAGCATTAGCCATTCACAAAGAAGTGGGCAACCGGACGGGGGAAGGTCTTACTCTCAATAATATTGGGGGAGTTTACGACAATCTCGGACAGTACCCCAAAGCCTTGGAATTCTATCAAAAAGCTTTAGCCATTCGCAAAGAAGTGGGCGACCGGGCGGGGGAAGGTATTACTCTCAATAATATTGGGTTAGTTTACAACCATCTCGGACAGTACCCCAAAGCCTTGGAATTCTATCAACAAGCATTAGCCATTAGCAAAGAAGTGGGCAACCGGGCGGGGGAAGGTACTACTCTCACTGGTATTGGGTCAGTTTACAGCAATCTCGGACAGTACCCCAAAGCCTTGGAATACTTAAACCAAGCATTAGCCATTTACAAAGAAGTGGGCGACCGGGCGGGGGAAGGTACTATTCTCGGCAACATGGGAGCAACTTATTACAATCTGAATCAATATCCCGATGCCGAAAAAACCCTATTCGCCACCATAGAAGTTTTGGAATCCCTGCGAGACACCAAATTAACCGACGACCAAAAAATCTCTATCTTTGAAACCCAAGCTGGCGCTTACCGTTGGCTGCAATATACCCTAATAGTCCAAAACAAAATCAATCCCGCCTTAGAAATTGCCGAACGCAGTAGAGCCAGAGCCTTTGTAGATTTATTATATTCCCGCTTATCAGAAAATACCAACAACCAACAAAAAGCACCATCCCCAGCAATCCAACAAATTCAACAAATCGCCAAAGAACAAAATGCCACCCTCGTTCAATATTCAACGATGTGGGATGAAATACTCTACATTTGGGTAATCAAACCTACAGGAAAAATCGCCTTTAAACAAGTTGACCTAAAATCCCTAGACACCACCCTCGAAAGCGTCGCCGAACGCGCCCGCGTCTTCGCCGCCACAGGCAGAGAAACCACCCCAGATAAACCCATCACCGCCGTCAATAACCGCAACCGTGGCGGCATGATTGCCACAAGAGACATCCAATTCAACCAACAAGCAGCCGACAGTCAAACCAAACCAATCACCTACTACCCAGTCTCCAACAGAAGCTTAAAACAAGTTTATGATTTATTAATAAAACCAATTGCCAATGAATTACCAACCGACCCCGATGCGCGAGTAATTTTCATTCCTCAAGCCTCATTATTCCGAGTGCCATTCCCCGCGCTAGTTGACGAAAATGGCAAATATTTGATAGAGAAACATACTATTCTTACTGCACCTTCAATTCAGATTTTGGAGTTAACGCACAAGCAGAAAACCCCACCCCCAGCCCCTCCCCGTGGGACGGGGAGGGGGGAAAGTATCTCCTCTGCTAGTGGGAGGCGGGAAAGAGGAGAGGTTCTAATTGTCGGAAATCCGACTATGCCATTCAGTCAAGATAATCCCACGCAAAGATATAGAGATTTACCCTTTGCGTTAGAAGAAGCCAAAGAAATTGCCACACTATTAAATAGCAAATTTATCACAGGTGACCAAGCTACAAAAGCAGCCGTCATTCAACAAATGCAAACAGCGCGAATCATTCATCTAGCAACTCACGGCTTATTGAATGACAAACAAGCATTGCAAAGTTCGATAGCCCTCGCCCCATCTGGTAAAGATAATGGTTTGCTGACTGCTGACGAAATATTCGATTTAAAACTAAATGCGGATTTAATTGTCCTCAGCGCTTGCGATACGGGAAGGGGAGAGATAACGGGGGATGGGGTAATGGGGTTATCTCGCGCTTTGATATCGGCGGGTGCATCTAGTGTGGTGGTGTCATTATGGTCGGTGTGGGATGATTCTACTAAGTTGTTGATGACTGAATTTTATCGCAATTTGCAACAAAATCCCGATAAGGCGAAGGCGTTGCGCGATGCGATGTTGTCGGTGATGAAGTCTAAACCTGCACCGCAACATTGGGCGGCGTTTACAATTATTGGGGAGGCGGAATAATGGGATATTTGGGTGGAAGTTCGTTTAATTCGTTGATGGTTTTGGTGCGCTGGGGTTCAAATGGCGGGCTGATAGCGAAAGCCCGCCTGGGGTTCAAACCCCAGGCTAATAGCGAAAGTCCGTTAAAACGGACTGAAGAAAAGAGAAATTCAGTCGGTTTAAACCGACTTTCGCTATTAGCCACGGAATTGATTCCGTGGCGGGCTGAAACTAGCAGCGGCTATATCCGATTTACGCCGTTAGCCCAGGTAAAATAGTGCTAGTCGAAGTAGTTCGTCTCTGTTCGTCTGCGGTTAATCAAAAAAGATGTCAGGAAAGATTAAATTATGGTCTAAAATAGTACAGCGATTGGCTGACAGCGAAGTGTCAGCTATTCTCGTCACCAGCATTGCAGTCACGGCGATATTGCTGGGTGTGCGGCATTTGGGAGGTTTGCAATCTTGGGAATTGGCAGTTTACGATGAAATGGTGCGGCTGCGTTCCGACCCCGGCCCAGATTCGCGATTATTAGTAGTGGGAATTACAGAAAAAGATATTCGGCAAACGCTGAAAAGATGGCCTCCTTCTGACGCTGTTTTGGCGCAAGTTTTAGCAGAATTGCAACGACACAATCCGAAAGCTATAGGTTTAGATTTGGTGCGCGATATCACCTACGAACCAGGACACAATCAACTGGTAACTCAATTAAAAAAAACAAATATCATCGCGATTACCTTTATCGGCAATACAGACGATGAAACTATTCCTCCACCCTTAATTATACCAAAAGAGCGTGTCGGTTTCAGCGATGTTATCAACGATGTTGATGGTTTGACTCGTCGCAATTTGATGTTTACTACTGATGGTAAAACTTCTTTTCACTCGCTTTCTCTTCGATTGGCTTTGGCTTACTTGGCCGATAAAGGTATCAAGCCGCAAATTACTGACAGCAAAGATTACCAGTTAGGTAAAAGTGTCTTTGTCAAACTTAAAGCAAATTCTGGTGGATATCAAAATATCGATGCTGGTGGTTATCAAATTCTGCTCAATTACCGCTCTCCTAATGTGGCGCGTCAAGTGACTCTGACGCAAGTTTTAAATAAGGAAATCGATCCGGCTTTAATTAAAGACAAAATTATTTTAATTGGCGCTACTGCACCCAGCGTTAAAGATTTTTTCTTGACTCCCTACAATGCGGCTGAACGAGGAAATCCGCAAACGCCCGGAGTGCTACTCCACGCCCAAATGGTGAGCCAATTTCTCGGTGCGGTTATTGACAATAAACCCCTGTTTTGGTATGCTGATGAATGGTTAGAAATGCTGTGGATTGCGGGATGGGCAATTGTGGGCAGCATCATCGGTTGGCGAGTTCACAATCCCCTGGTGTTCGGGTTGTTGGCGATCGCAAGTTTGGGGGTGTTATTTGGTTGCGGTTTTGTGCTATTTATGCAGGGTGGATGGATACCTCTGGCTGCTCCTGCAATAGCTTTAATGGTGACTGGTGGATTTGCCATTGTTTACCAAATTCAACAGTCGAGACAGCAGCAACAAATGGTGATGAAGCTGTTAGGGCAGCAAACGTCACCGGAAATAGCAAATGCGCTTTGGAAAGAGCGCGATCGCCTACTCAAATCCGGCATTCTAGCTGGGCAAAAACTAACTGCAACTATCTTATTTAGCGATATTAAAGGTTTCAGCACAATATCAGAAGAAAAACCGCCAGATCTTCTAATGAGTTGGTTAAATGAATACCTGAGAGCAATGTCTCACGAAATCATCGCACATCAGGGAGTAATCAATAAATATATGGGCGATGGTATAATGGCGGTGTTTGGAGTGCCGATCGAACGCAGCACCGAAGCAGAAATAGCAGCAGATGCAGTCAGGTCTGTCAACTGTGCTTTAGCGATGGGAAAGCGCTTAAAAGAATTAAATCGGGATTGGGAATCGCGCAATTTGCCAGTCATTCAAATTCGGGCTGGAATTTTTACTGGCCCCGTAATGGTCGGTAGTTTAGGAGGAACAGAACACCTGGAATATGGAGTAATTGGAGATAGTACAAACACTGCTGCCCGGTTAGAAAGTTGTGAAAAAGATCGTCAAGTAGATGATTGTCGTATACTGATTGCCAAGCAAACTCTAATTCACCTCCAGGGACAGTTTGAAGTAGAGTTTTGGGGGCCGTTGGAATTGAAGGGAAAACAGCAAACAGTTGATGTTTATCGTGTCATTAGTTGTAAGCTTGAAAGTATATCAAAAGAGAGTTAATACCCATGCAGTCGCGCCCCATTATATTAAGTTTTGCATCATTTTTAAGCTTATTTGCATTTAGCTTACCAATACTCGTGCTGGCAGACGACCCCGTACCACCCGTTAATAGCAGGCCCGATCGCACTATACCTGGTGGGCCACGATTTCATCCACCACGCCGAGGTGCCCCCTCGCGCAGATCAGGAGATGGCACGCGAGGCGCGGAAACTACTCCACCAGTCGATGACAAACCCACTCGCACGGTAACTGCTGGGCCGCGAGATGAGTGTTTGCTTGATAAGAAACCTTTAGCGGCATTAATTCCAGAAAATTTAGTCGGTTTAACTACTGCACAATCCCCGACCTGGTTTTTCTATATTCCTCAAAGTTCTGCAAAGGAAGCAGAATTTACTTTGCGCGATGAGAAGAACGAGCAAATATACAAAACTACTTTGAGAATTCCCAGCAAGTCGGGTGTGATTAGTTTCAGCATTCCCGATCTTTCGACATCATCAGCGCTAGAAGTTGGGAAGAATTATCGTTGGAATTTGGCACTGATATGCAGTTCTCAAGACGAATCTAAAGTTAAAGCTATAGGAGGATATATCCAAATAATTCAACCGAGTGCAGACTTGGTTGCCAAACTAAAAAAGGCGAAAACAATGCGCGATCGCATCAACATTTACGCACAAGCAGGTATTTGGTACGATACGATCGCAACTTTAGCTAAACTGCGTCGCGACAATCCTAATGATGCCGATTTAGCAAAAGATTGGGCAAGTTTATTGAAGCAAATTGGATTGAATGAAATAGCTGAAGAACCTTTATTATAATCATAAGATTGACGCTGGTAGTAGGTACGTTGTTGCGCTTTAGCGCTAAATCTGGCGCTAAAGCGCAACAACGTACCTTTTTTAAGGTGCCAGTCCTGTTAAGGATAAGGCGAACAAATTTCGGCATAAGGGCCATTTCGCAAAACTTTCGCTAGAGCATCATTATCAGCTCGCAAACCTTCGTAGAAGAAGAAAACTTCACCGGAAATACCGCGAGAACGATTGTAGCTAATTGCCTGCAACAAGTACTCAGGACTGATGCAGTAAGATGAGCCGATATTCATCAGAATACCAGGTGCCAAACGCTGAAGTTGTTTGCTGCTAAACTGCTCTATAACGAGTTTATCTACAAGACATTTATAACTATTGAAATCGCGACGATACAACTGTGGGTGAATAATATCGACCAATCCTTTATCTAGCCAAGATTTAGTATCTTGCAGATATTCTTGGAATCCCCAATCATAAATACTGGGTGCGAGCGATATCAATAAATTGGGATTAATAGCTTTGACTTCACAATAAATTTGAGCCAAAAAATCAGTGAGCAAATCAGCACGCCACTGCAACCACAGTCGATTTTTGCAATTGTGCGGCGGATGGCAATTAAACTCCTCTCGATAGCGACAAACTGTTAAGTAATCATAGCCACCTTCTGAGGGAAATGCAGGCAATCTGTCGTCTCCTTGGATGCCAGCAATATCATAATTATTGACTACTTCCAGAATCAAACTCAGCATAAAATCTTGCACTTCGGGATCGAAAGCATTCAACCACTCAAAATTATTCTTTTTAACTAAATTGTTGTTGCGATCGCGTGCAGCCCAATCAGGCTTTTTAGCTAGCAAATGTCCGCCATTCTGGTTGTAAGAACTGGCGAATCCATATTCAAACCAAGGGATAACCGCAATTCCTACACGACAAGCTTCAGCAGTTATATCGGCTAAAGGATCGCGCCCTTTGTAACGCGGGTCAATCTCAATTCCAAATAATTTTCCCATCACTTGAGAAGGATAAACCGTAAATCCTTTACTCCAAACGACAGGAAATACAACGTTGAATCCTGTTGCGGCAAGAAAATCCATTGCTTCTGCAATGCGTTGCTTGGAAGTAAGAACTAAGCAATCTGTATTAGGAATCCAGACACCGCGTATTTCCATAAAGCCGAACTTTTTATTAGTAAAAACCATAAGCTGCCATAGGTAAATAAATTCATTAGGCTGTTGTTTTTGTCTCTCGCTTTATTCTTCAAAAGTCATGGCTAATGGGTAACTCAACTAAGAAGCAAGTATGCGTTGCTCTACTTTGAACTTGTATCGAACCTCCTAAATAAGTTACCAGTTTATCCACTAGCGCCAGTCCCAGTCCAGTTCCTCCATATTTCCACGGATCGTTGCTGGGAATGCGGTAGAATTTGTCAAAAATTCGGGCTAATTCGCTAGCCGGAATTTCGATGCCTGAATTAGTGACTCTAAACTGAATTTTTTCGTTCTCAGAGCAAACAGCTACTGTAATTTTACCTTTGGCTGGAGTGTACTTACAGGCATTATTGAGCAACTCGGTGAGGACGCGCTTGAGACTGAATGGATCGGAGGTAAGGGGAGGCAGTTTGGGGTCGATGTCAATTTCTAAAATTTGTTGATGGTTCCAGGTTATATCTTTAAATGGCTCTACGACATCAGGAATCCAGTCTTCTAAATGGATGATTTTTGGGTCGGGAAGGTGAGTTCCGGCGTTGAGTTCCTGCAATTCCAGTAAGTCATTGATTAGGCTAATTTCTCGCTCGCATTCGTCATTCAAAAGGTGGAAATAACGCGCAGTGGAGCTTTCCCCTGGGTTGATTTCGGCTATTTTGCTGTGAAAGCCGCATTCCCGATTCATGGTAACTTCCAACATTTGTATTGCCATTTTCATGTTGGATACAGGCGTTTTTAATTCATGAGAAACCGTATTCAGAAAGTCGTCTTTGAGGTGGTTGAGTTTTTCGAGTTCCTGCACTTGACCTTGTGCTGCTTGGTAAAGTCGAGCTTGCCGAATTGCGATCGCGCATTGATTGGCTACCTGTTGCGCCAATCTAATTTCTAATTCATTAAAAACATATTCTTCATGCTTTAATAACCACAGGTCACCCAGAACCCCTTGATTATCCAAGATAGGACAAGCCAGGACTGCACAGGGACTGTTAATAGGCTGGATAGCCTGGAAATTTATTTCGCAAAATTGTAGATATTGACCTTGCAGAAGCTGAGAATAAATACCGGGAAAATCAGCCATTTGCACGAGGCGACCCCGGTATAAAGCCGATGAGGTTGCGTACTCGTAGCAAACAGTGGAAATTGCTTGTTCGAGGTCGTACAACCCCGTACCGCAGTAATTAACTTGAAGTCCCAGAACTAATTCTTGCACCGCTGTTTGTAAAATATGGCTTTCATCGAGGGTATCGCGAACTTTGTCAGTAATGCGTTTGAGCATAGCTTCAAAGTTGAGAGCCTGTTGCAACTGAGATGTACGTTCATTTACCTGCCGCTCTAGGTCAGTATTGAGCTTGCCAAGCTGTTGATATAGTTCGGATTGTTGAATGGCAATTGCTACTTGCGTTGCTAATTGCTGGAGCAATTCAATTTCTAATTTCTGCCATTGTCGCGGGCTGCTACACTGATGGGCAATAAGTAGCCCCCACAATTGGGAGTTTTGAGTTGAATTTTCTAACTCGGAATTGAAAACTAACAGATCGGAATTATCTTGTAAAATCGGTACTACTAAATGGGCTCTTACCTGAAATCCAGCCAGCAGATCGATCAAACATTGGGGCAGTCCTAGCGTGTATATATCTGCTTTGGCTTCAATACGGTTCTGTTTGTAGGAGGGAACATAATTTTTACTCAAATAAGGATAGGCAATTTTTTGACCCAGAATAGGCGTCCAAAGGTTTTCTACGGATTCTACCAATACGCTTCCACTCCAGTCGGAGTCGTAACGATAAATCAGGACGCGATCGGCCCCTAGAAATTCTCGAACTTCTGCTACAGTTGTGTTGAGTATTTCTTGGATGTTCAAAGACTGACGGATGCGCTGAGCTATCTTATTTATCAGTCGCTCTCGTTCGCTCTGCTGTCGTAATTCTTCTGAGGCTCGACTCGCCTCTAGCAGACGACGCACCCGCTGACGCAGTACTGCCAAATGGATGGGCTTGGTAATATAATCGATCGCACCCGCCTTAAAAGCTCGATCTACTGATTCTTCATCCTCTAGCGCCGTGATCATCAATATAGGTGTGCTATTCCCTCCTGGGAGCGATCGGATTAGCGTACAGCAGGTAAAGCCATCCATCACTGGCATCATCCCATCCACCAGCACTATATCTGGTTTTAAGCAAGTATAAGCGGCTAAACCCTCTTCTCCGTCGATCGCTTCTGCCACTTGGTAGCCTTCTTGTTCCATCGCTCGGCGAAGCTGTATCCGCATTAATCTGTCGTCGTCGATGACGAGGATGAGTTTTGAATTTTTCGGAGAAGGGGAGATATTCATACCTGATTTGGCGGAAGTTCTATTTGCATCCGTTACCTTGAATCTTTTATACTCAGCTTCAAGAATGAGTAATTTATCTTGACTGCCGGTCAGACCCTCGCTATACCCATAAGGGTTAGCGGGGATGAAAGGCTGTGATTGTGGGGGATTCGATCTCCCCGACAATCGCAACCTATGTTAGTATCTTATCAGTTCTGCAATTCTATAAATGCTAATTGCGAAGCTAAATTGCCAGTAACAGAATTGCTATTCTACCAGATTAAGAGCGATGTACAATAAAAATCACAGAGCAACAATAGTGCCTTAATTTGTCTATTCCATAGCGATCGCTAAATGCAAGTTTTTCAACAATTCCTCTGAGGTGTATGGTTTTGGTAAAAATATTTTCACGCTAGTTTGACTCATCTCGACAATATTCGCGCTAATCTAATTCCAGCCCTTCTCCATCAATTCTCATGTCTGAGCCTTCAATAACGATCGCACTCAAACTCTTCGCCGCTTATCAGGAAGCATTAGGCGTTCCAGACCTAGTATTGGAGTTCCCAGCTTCCACAAGAGTTGCAACAGTGCTGGATAGGCTAATCGCTGAACATCCCGAACTGGCACAATGGCGCGACATCACCCGCTTTGGCGTTAATCTCCAGTTTGTCGAGCCAGATACCGTACTCCAAAATGGCGATGAAGTGGTGCTGATTCCACCCGTCAGCGGAGGATAGGGGAAGGGGCTAGGAGCTAGTGCAAGTGGTCAGTGGTCAGTTGTCAGTGGTCAGTTGTCAGTGGTAAAAATCAAGATTTCCAGCGCAATCATTGGCAATTTTTAGTGGTGAGTTATTTCCGCCATCCTGCACTAGGGGAAGAGGGGAAAAGGGAAGAGGTAAGAGGTAAGAGGGAGAATTTTCTTTCTTTTGACTTTTGAATGAGTGACTTTTCCAGAAGCCGTTTATTTATCCAAACGCGACATCTTCATCTGGGTTACGGAGCGTACCCTGCGGTCAGCCGCTATCGCGTCTACATCTGTCTTCATCTGCGGTAAAAAATATTCAAAACTTACTTGGCAGATAAATTATCTTCGGCAAAACTATTGCCAAACAACAGAATTTTATCGCCAAAAGAAAGGCTTGAAAATTGCTATCTTTTGCTTTTCTGATATATACTTACTATAGATAGCGACAGCTTTAAGCAAACTAAAGTATAAAATATTACAATTTATTGATATAGATTGCCAGGTTTTGGTAGTTGAAGTTGTTGCTGAGTGGGCGTAAATAAACTGAACACCCAGAAACCCGGTTTCTAAGGGCACGGCAGTTTTAGGTTTAATTATGCCCACGTACTTATATGAGGATTTACTTTCTTATAGCCAGTAGCTAAGTAAGTAAAATTAATTAGACAAGTCTGCATATTTATATACATAAGAGAACTTATTTATTTTTATCTTTGTACAAAATAACCAGGGTTGACGAACTTTGTGAGGAGGGGCGAGGGAATAGACCAGTGAGGATACCCGACAAAATAAGTCGGGTATGTTTGACGGTGATTAAAGGTCGTGTTAGTATCAATCGACAGTTAAGACAGAGAGCAGAAATTATGACCCAGGCGATCGCAACCCAAACCAAGACAGCAGCCACATTCAAATCGCTCAAGTGTAAAGAGTGTGGTACTGAGTACGAACCCAAAGCAACTCACGTCTGCGAGTTATGTTTTGGCCCGCTGGAAGTGGCTTACGACTACGACACCATCCGCCGCACGGTTACCCGCGAAACTATTCAGGCGGGGCCAAATTCCATCTGGCGTTATCGCGCCTTTCTACCCGTCGAAACAGATAACCCTATTGATGTAGGAACCGGCATGACGCCGCTAGTACGCGCCAATCGCTTAGCGCGTCGCCTGGGATTAAAAAAGCTATATATTAAAAACGATGCCGTCAATATGCCGACTCTCAGCTTCAAGGATAGGGTCGTATCAGTTGCCCTAACTAGAGCTAGAGAGTTGGGTTTTTCTACAGTATCTTGCGCCAGTACTGGAAATTTAGCTAATTCAACAGCTGCGATCGCAGCTCATGCCGGACTGGAATGTTGCGTCTTCATCCCCGCCGACTTGGAAGCCGGTAAAATTCTGGGTACATTAATTTACGGCCCCACCGTGATGGCCGTGCAGGGAAATTACGACCAAGTGAACCGACTCTGCTGTGAAGTCGCCAATACACACGGTTGGGGATTTGTCAATATTAATCTCCGCCCCTACTATTCTGAAGGCTCGAAAACCCTGGGTTACGAAGTTGCCGAACAACTAGGTTGGGAATTGCCAGATCACATCGTCGCGCCTTTAGCATCGGGTTCCCTGTTCACCAAAATTTACAAAGGCTTCCGAGAATTCATCGAAGTTGGTTTAGTTCCTGAAAAAGATGTTCGCTTCAGCGGTGCCCAAGCAGAAGGATGTTCTCCGATCGCGCAAGCATTCCGGGAAGGGCGGGATTTTGTCAAGCCAGTCAAGCCGAGTACGATCGCCAAATCACTTGCGATCGGCAACCCAGCAGACGGCATTTACGCATTGGAAGTAGCCCGGAAAACTGGCGGCAATATCGAATCTGTCACCGATGCGGAAATAGTGGAAGCCATCAAGCTGTTGGCAGAAACCGAAGGCATCTTCACCGAAACCGCTGGTGGTACAACAGTTGCCGTGCTGAAAAAACTGGTGGAAGCTGGTAAAATTGACCCCGACGAAACAACCGTCGTCTACATTACCGGCAACGGACTGAAAACCCAAGAAGCTATCCAAGGCTATATCGGCGAACCGCTCACAATCGAACCGAAGTTGGAAAGTTTCGAGCGTGCCTTAGAACGAGCCCAAACACTCGATCGTTTGGAATGGCAACAAGTCCTGGTTTAAGTGCTGAGTGCTGAGTGCTGAGTGCTGAGTAGATCTACTCCTAATAATTGACAACTGACAAGTAACTTTTAAGTGCTGAGTAGATCTACTCCTGATAATTGACAACTGATAATTGACAACTGACAACTGATAATTGACAACTGACCACTGACCACTGACCACTGACCACTGACCACTGACCACTGACAACTGACAACTGACCACTGACCACTGACAACTGACAACTGACAACTAACAACTGACCACTGACCACTGACCACTGACCACTGACCACTGACAACTGACAACTGACCACTGACCACTGACAACTGACAACTGACAACTAACAACTGACCACTGACAACTGACCACTGACCACTGACAACTAACTACTGACTATTATGTCCGTCAAAGTTTTAGTTCCTACTGCTCTGCAAAAGTTCACCAACGATCGCGCTACCCTGGAATGTAACGCCAACAATATTGGCGAACTGCTAGATTCACTAGAGCAAAGCTGTCCCGGCATCAAAGGACGTCTTTGCGATGAAAAGGGTGAACCGCGCCGATTTTTGAACTTCTATGTCAACAGCGAAGATATCCGCTTTCTGGATGGAACCCAAACATCCCTCCAAGATGGAGACGAAGTGAGTATCGTTCCGGCAGTTGCTGGTGGTTAAATCCTCTCATCCAAAATCCAAAATCCAAAATCCAAAATTGAATTGAGCTATGGCAGAAGAAACCGATCGTAACGAAGCCGGAGAAATAGCTCCCAGCACTGTTGACGAGCAGGCTCCCAGCGTTTCCGAAGAACACGCTCCCAGCACTGAGGAGCCAGTGGCGACAGATCTTCCCACTGCAAATGCACCCGATCCAACAGCAGTAAATCCTGAAACAAATCCTAATGCAGCAGAAGAGAAAGCTGCTAAACCAAAAGCTGGTGCCAAAAAACCTCCTAAAGCAGAAGCAGAAGAAGGTGCTGATTCAGATGAAAAAGCTGGTGACAAAAAACCTGCTGCAAAAAAAGAGAAAGCTCCCGCAGTTGAAGACAAGCCCTTTGTTGAATTTATTCAACAAGACTACTTGCCAGCTTTAACCGCAGGACTTACCAAACAAGGCGTCAAAGATTTACAGATTTCTTTGGAAAAGCAAAAGATTCCGGTGATTGGCTATGCACAAGAACCTGAATGCTGGCAAATCATCGGTAACTGGGATAAGGGTTTTCGTCAGTTTCGCGTCTATTTCATCAAAGACGATATTCAAGGACAACGAGCTTTTTCCTTTGCTGAAAATGGTGGTAAACCAAGTACCCTGGAACCTTTCTTGATTGACGATCGCAAAATTACGCTAGATTTGCTGGTGTTTGGTGTCGTTCAGCGATTGAACGCGCAAAAGTGGTTGGTGAGAAATTAGGGTCTAGGGGCTAGGGGCTAGGGGCTAGGGAAGAGGGAAGAGGGAGAATTTACTTTCTTTTAACTTATCAAAGGGCTAGTGCAGGATGGCGGAAATAACTCACCACTAAAAATTGCCAATGATTGCTCTGGAAATCTTGATTTTTACCACTGACAACTGACAACTGACAAGTAACTACTGACAACTGACCACTGACAACTGACCACTGACAACTGACCACTGATCACTTGCACTAGGGATTTTTTCAAGTCTTAAGTCTTAAGTCAGTAGTTCAGATCTCTAGGAAATCATACATGACGACGCCGGAGACAGGGTGGTTGTCAATGCCGACATAGCCAGATTTGACCATTTCCTTCAAAACGGCTTCCACTTCGGCAAAGCCTATCCCCGTGTCCATTACAGCTTGGGTTACGGAGATTTTCCCACCTCTAGCAGCTGCCGCTTTGACAAGTTTGACCATCAGTTGGTCGCGAGTAGGTGGCACTACTCTTAAAACCGCAGCTTGATTTATAGGCACGCCTGTGGGAGAATAACCCAGTTTGGCTCTGACCTTGGTGTTGTGTTCCTCCACCATGCCGGGAATTAGAACCAAATCTATTACCTGCCCAATTCCAAATAAGCCAAAGGTACACAGCCACAAAAGCCCCGTGGCAAATTTGCGGTTGTACAGGCGATGCAGGCCGTGTAGCTGAAGTAAGCAGGCCAACCAAAGCAGATAGCTAGTGCCAAGGTCATTCATGGATCGAGCGCGCTAATACCTTTCAGTTCCAATGATAGATATTCTGAAGAGCGATCGGTTGCAGTCATCAGTAATGGGTTGGGAAAAAGAGTCCCTCTTGTCCCCTTTGCCCCCCCTTCTTCCCCTAGCCCCTAGCCCCTAGCCCCTAGCCCCTTCTTAACATTCTGTTGCAAGTCTTAATCAAATACCTAGCTTCTACTCCCCCTTAGCTTGGTAGACTGGAACGCAGCCAATAAAGCGCCCGATAATAAGTATCGACTCATAAGAAGAGAGCAAAAAAACTTATGGTAGATTCACTGAAGAAACCCAGCTTTGAAGAGTTAAGGCCCGGAATTAAAGTTCCAGCCAAGGAAACCATCCTGACGCCTCGGTTCTACACCACGGACTTTGAGGAAATGGGGAAGATGGACATCTCGGCTAACGAAGATGAGCTGAGAGCGATTCTAGAAGAGTTCCGTGCTGACTACAATCGCCATCACTTTGTGCGAGATGCGGAATTTGAACAATCTTGGGATTCTATTAGCGGAGAAACTCGCCGATTATTCGTTGAATTCCTGGAACGTTCCTGCACGGCAGAATTTTCTGGCTTCCTGCTTTACAAGGAAATGGGACGCCGTTTGAAGGACAAAAGCCCAGTCCTAGCAGAGTGCTTTAACCTGATGTCGCGAGATGAGGCCCGTCATTCTGGCTTCCTGAATAAGGCGTTGTCCGATTTCAACTTGTCGCTAGACTTGGGATTTTTGACTAAGAGTAAAAACTACACCTACTTCAAGCCCAAGTTTATCTTCTACGCGACCTATCTGTCTGAGAAAATTGGCTATTGGCGCTATATCACAATTTATCGCCATTTGGAAGCCCATCCCGAACATCGGGTTTATCCAATTTTCCGCTTCTTTGAAAACTGGTGTCAGGATGAAAACCGTCACGGCGATTTCTTCGATGCTGTGATGAAAGCTCAGCCGCAAACTTTGAATGATTGGAAGGCGAAGCTGTGGTGCCGGTTCTTCCTGCTGTCGGTGTTTGCTACGATGTATCTTAACGATATCCAGCGGGCTGATTTCTATGCGACGCTCGGTCTGAATGCGCGTGATTATGATATTCACGTGATTGAGAAGACGAATGAAAGTGCTGGACGGGTGTTCCCGGTGATTTTGGATGTGGCGCGTCCAGACTTCTACCAGCGGCTTGATACTTGCGTGCAGAATAATGCTCGGTTGAGTGCGATCGCAAACTCGAAGACGCCGAAGTTCGTGCAATTCTTCCAGAAGCTGCCTTACTATGTCTCGAATGGTTGGCAGTTGCTGCGGCTGTACTTTAATAAGCCGATCGATATGACGGCTTTGGAAGGAACAGTGCGCTAGTTTTCATTGTTGATACTCGATCGACTAGGTTCTGCTCTTGGCAGAACCTTTTTTTAACGCAAAGGAACGCAGAGGTAAACGCAAAGGAACGCAGAGAAGTCGATCGAAATGATAAGCTAATTGCCAAGGTCTTGGATCTCTGCGTAAACCTTTGCGTTCCTTTGCATTTAAAATATAAACTTAATACTCAAAATGAAGTTAATTTACTCGCTTTTATTTATCGGCAGTTGCTTGACATTGGTAACACCATCTGCTATTTGTCAAACCCCGCCACCAGCAAGTCCTTCTCCCGGTGCTAGGGATTTAGATTTAAGTCCAGAAATTATTGAAAATAGTCCAGTGTTGCAGCGGTGGATGCGAAAAGTGCCGGATGTTTTGCACGAGATTAAGAATGACCCCAGCTTTCGGACGCGGGTGCGGTTGGGTTATACTCAGTTTCCTTCTACCGATGATGCGGATGGTGCAATGGTTGGAGTGGAGGATTTGTTTGTCGGTAGAACTGGGTTGACGGTGAGTGGGGATTTTCAGACCACGTTTAATGGCGATCGCCAAACTTATGGTGGAGATTTGCGTTATTATGTGCTACCATTAGGCGGCTATATTAATATAGCACCTGTCGTGGGTTATCGGCATTTGGAAACTGATCGATATACAACATCTGGGCTGAATGTCGGTGCTAAGTTGCTGTTAGTTTTATCTCGCGGCGGTGCAGCAGATATTTCTTTAACTCAGAGTTGGGTGTCTCCCGGTACGAATGAGGAAGTGGGTTTGACGACGCTTTCTACTGGTTATGCGGTTACTCGCAATTTCCGCATATCGACAGATATTCAGAAGCAGAATGCAAGGCAAGATAAAGATACTCGCTTCGGAATTGCTTTGGAGTGGATGCCCTAAGACAATTTTAGATTTTAGATTTTAGATTGAAAAACTAGATGATATCATGTCCGGTAGCATCTGTTACCTAAAAAAGTCGTGTGATTATTCTTATCTGCGTTCATCTGCGTGTATCTGTCTACATCTGCGGTAAAAATTTAACCAAGGATGAAAACAGACAATTTGACGATATCACTCATATACTAACGATGCGACCGGACACAATATGACTTCAAAGCAAGGAAGCGACTGTGTTTGCACTCAGCACTTTGCTGTATAACATGATTAACCTGTTTTACTCAGTTAGTTTAAATTCTAATATTAAGGTTTGAATGCGATCGCGAAATTCAGCTATTATATTCTCGTCTAGCGGTAGAGCCACATCGTTGTAAAATGCCAATATGGCAACAACTTCGCCTGATGCCAGAATGGGTACACCCAAAGCTGCTTTTAGTCCGGCTTGTTTGGCAAGATGCGATCGATAATAGATAGCAGGTTCTAACTCTACATTTTCGATCCATTCCGGTTTTTGCATCATCCACACGCGACCTGGTAAACCCGCGCCTGCTGCGAAGGTAAAACTTTCCGATTCTTTTCGGAAATCAGCCAGTTCCTCCGATACCATATAATATGCGGGATGGAGACGCATCAGCTTGCTGTCTGGAATCCACACTTCAGCATACTTCCACCCAGTAGATTCGCAGATTTGTTTGAGGATGTTTGTCAGGTCAGCTTGCAAGTTGTCGATCGTAACTTTCTCCACAAGAGTGTTTTGGTTTGGGCGAACTACTGGCCAAGGTACAGCAATTTTGTGTGGGAAACTGAGTAATTTGACACAAAATCCTCAATGCTGTGAAGGCGACATACCCGACTTCTTTAAGAAGTCGGATATCTGAACTGCTGGGAGCGTCATTGGATAAGCCGTGATAAAATAGTTCTCATAACTCCGATACTTGCTTTCTGGGAAATTGCCCCAAATGGTACAAACACCATCCAAACCCGTCACATTAGAAGAGTTTCTGAAACTACCAGAAACAAAACCCGCCAGCGAGTATATTGACGGAAAAATAATTCAAAAGCCAATGCCCCAAGGAAAACACAGTACGATTCAGACGGAACAAGTTACTGTTATCAATGCTGCCTTAAAACCTCGGCGAATTGCACGGGCTTTTACCGAACTGCGGTGTACCTTTGGCGGCAGATCGATCGTACCGGATGTGTCGGTGTTTGTTTGGGATAGAATACCTCGCGATGAGAATGGCGAAATTGCCAACGTTTTTCAGTTAGCCCCCGATTGGACGATCGAGATTTTATCGCCGGAACAAAGCCAGACGAAAGTTACTAAAAATATTCTCCACTGTCTGAAATACGAGACACAGATGGGTTGGTTAATCGATCCAGATGAGAAAACAGTATTTGTTTATCTTCCCAGGGAACAACCGGAAATATTTGACGAACCAGAACAGCAACTTCCCGTACCTTCTTTTGCTAATGATTTACAGTTGACTGTAGGAGAGTTATTTAGCTGGCTTTTGGAGTAATGCAAGTTGGTAGTCAGTAGTAGGTAGGTTGTTGCGCTTTAGCGAAGACAGCGCAACAACCTACCAAATCCAGAAATTTTACGTGATGGTACGTTACGGCTTAAGCCTAACGCACCCTACCGGATTTATTTAGTGCTTGGCTGCTTCTGTCTCGTAACACTTAAGAATCAGAGATGTAAGCTTACTTAAATCGCTGACAGAGGAAATGATTACTCGTGATGCTGCATCTCCAAGTGAAGCTGAGACTTCTTGTACTTCAAAGCCTGATGCTAGAGATTTCACTTCATTTACAGGTAGGCGAGTTACAAAACTGTTTTTCTTTGGAGTCAAATACAGCCGCAGGAACCACCACGTAGTTTTACCCAGATTTACTCCGAAGTAGGAGACTGTATCTTTGTGGTTAATATCGAATTTGTATTTGGAAGTAGCTACAACAGCTTTGATTTTTTCAAATGCTTCCAGTTCTTCAGGAGTTGTTACAATTTTTGATTCTCCAGTTCCTGGGTCTTCTGGAATATCTTCTGGATCTGCGGTTTTTGTGGCTGTTCCAGCTACATTATATTGGGATATCTCCTGACTAATTGAGCGAGTCATTAGCTCAACTAAGCTAGCCTGAATCGCTTTTGTAATGATTGGTTTAAACCTTTCAACTACTTTACTATTAATCTTATTTATCTGGCCTTCAGCCGTCTTCAGAGGCGATGTTTCACCAAATTCCTCCAACAAAAAGCGAATAAATTTCTCGGAAGGAGAACGCAAAATATCTCCTACAAGTTGAGTCATGCCTTTTACATAGACCATCTCCTCCGCATACTTAATAATAGCTGCTGTATCGAAGTTATCGCGATGAAATAGCTTTAAGTCTTCAAGAGCTTTTAAGTCATATTTAAGAACGTTGAAGCTGAAAAATGGCTCCTTGTCCATAATGTTTTTATTATCCAAGTCGGTGAAGAAGCGGTATTCAACGCCGTTAGTGACAATACCAACTTTGGCTGGGACTGTCCAAGTAAAGTATTTGCGTAATTGACCGTCGTGGGCTTCAGGCTTCTCATTACGCGCTTTTGCTTCTACCAGCATAACAATCGTTCCATTGATAGCTATAGCGTAGTCAACTTTTTCAAACTGCCCTTGTTTCTTTGTCGCTGCGTCTGAAATATATTCAGGATTAACCTCTGCCGTATCCCAGATGTCATAGCCCAGCGCACTGAAGAACGGCAAGATGAGGGACTGCTTAGTTGCTTCTTCTCCAGTAACTTGGTCAGCTTTCTTGCGAACTTGTTCGGAAACCTTTGCAATATCTTCAATGAATCCCATATTGTTCCTCTTGTATCGTTAAAAGCCTGTTTTTGTAAATTTTCCCACCCAACTGAGAATTCTGCAAGCGTAATAACGCAGAGAGTTTTGCCTGGGCAGGTTGCAGATGGGGCATAGAGCGATCGCGCTTTCTGCCTCCCTAGTATTCCCATAAGACTGCCAGATCTAACAACTCGGCTGCATCCCAATTTCCATGCGATCGCATCCATACAAAAAAACCCTCTAGAAATGCCCGCAGGCTCAAGCCTGGGGCTACACGAACAAAGCCTGCATAGCCGCTTCAGAGTGTCGGTTTTTGAGAGAATGAAACCACCCTGCCTCCAATATTATTGCCAGATAGGTTATTTGGCATGCAAAATTTTTACTAACTATCGAGAAATCTGCAAAAGTTTGAGCAAAGCTGGGTAATCTATCTTACTATTATGGCGCTTGTCTACGGGAAGCTTTTTGCACACTTTAATAGCGTGAATCTGAGTATTTGCTAAAGATTGATGTAGAGATGTCAAGTTAATTTTTGATTTAGGATTATTTAATTCAACTACCAGAATTCGCCGTCCCCGATAGGAAACGATCGCGCATCGACGGATATTAGGATAATGTTGAACTACCGCTTCAACTGCAAACGGATAAAGAATACCGTATTCGTCTTCAATATAAGCACTACAGCGTCCCAATAACCACAAACGACCTTGCAAATCGAGATAACCACCATCGCCAGTTCGATGCCAGGGAATACCTTCTACGTTGAATTTTGTTTCTTCATTACCATATCCATATAAATAACCGGGCAAAACGTGGTTTCCGCTAACAACTATTTCCCCAACTGTTTCGGGGGGTAAACAAGCATTAGCAAATTCGGACTCGGTATAAGAAATAATAGGTTTTCCCCATTGCTGGCGGATAATTTTCAATTGAATTGCAGATACGGGTTTTCCTACTAACAAACCGCGTCCGTTGAGTGTGGCGGTAATGTCTTCGGATTTGATATCGCGATCGCAAATTCGGGCAATAGGTTCGGCTTCGGTGGAACCGTAGACGACGGTGAACTCTGCTTGGGGGGCAATCTGCTGCCATTTTGCGATCGCGAGAGGCATCACGGTAGCACCTCCACTAAAGATTTTCTCAATACTGGGCAGAGTTAAACGACGTTTGAGACAATATTCAGCCAAGCGTTCTAAAAATGCGGGAGATGCCAATATGCGACTCGGTTTGTGAGTTTGAATTTGTGCAATTATTGGAGATGGAGCGATCGCACCTGGAAACCGCAAATCTCCTTTAGGAATTACGCTAGTCATACCCGCAGCCAAATTTGCCAGAACAAAAATAGGCAGAGTAACTAACTCTACTTCTCCCGGTTTCGGTTGTAAACATTGTGCCAAAACTCGATTCTGAGATAGAAGAAAACCGTGTGTGCGTAAAGCTGCTTTTGGTTGCCCAGTGCTACCGCTGGTAAAAGTTAGCAAGGCAGGGGTATCATGGCTACAGCGCACAATTTCAGGATCTGGCGGTAAATGCCGCGCACTGTGCCAAGAAATTGCCCCCGGAACCGGAAACGCGATCGCAAATTTGAGCGGAATTCGACGCAAAGCTGGAGATACCAGGCGCAGCAAATGCGCTTTATGACTGGCAATCAAAGCTTTTGGGGGGTATAATTTACAACATTGATTAATGTGTTTTCTACCAGCACCTGGGTCTAGGAAAATCGCCACCAGCCCCAAGCGGAACAGGGCAAGCAGTGCAGTGTAAAGCTCCGCTGACATCGGATAAAACACCAGCACGGCATCTCCAGGCTGTAAACCGCAGCGACGCAGCAAAGTGCAAACACGACTGGCAGCTAGTTCCAGATCGGCAAAGGTGATGATGCGGCTGTGATGGCAATCTGTATCAATTATTGCCGGTAATTGCGGGTGAGTGGCAGTGCGATCGTGCAGGATAGTGGCAATGTTCATTAGGAATAAGCTTTATGCCCGACCTGCAAATCTTCCTGTGGCTGTCCTCTACCAATTGGTTTGAGATCGGACACTACAGGATCGAATTTGCAGTAACACAGCACGATTTCCAGCTTAGAGCAATCGGGAGAAGTGGCACTATAGCGCTCAACTCCGGTCACTACCCAGTCACCTTCTCTGCTGTGAGTTGAACTTTTTGGGAATTGCGGATCGGAGAATGCTTCGATTTGCAAAAATTGCCTGAACCGTTCTCCCACTTGCGGTATTTGACCGCTACCAGTGTAATCCCACTGTTCATCGAGAATGCCCGTTAGCCCTCCCATCGGAAGCTTGCGGTTTTCCCATCCAGGTTGATCGGGTTCGGCGTGAAATATAATCCAAGTCTCACTCATTGCGATCGTCCTCCATAAAACTTGTCTGCTCACCTTCAAAAATGCAATCTACCTTTAGTATAGGAAGCCCTGTCGGCTCAACTCGAATTAATTTCCATCGATTGCGCTTAGCCATTCTCTTGCACTGTTCGAGATCAGTAGCGGCGTGACGATTTTCTTTTTTTGCCATTTGTCATTAATTTCCTCCAACTTTTCCTTTTTTACCAATTCCCTATAGCTGTTTGGCAAACAGGGTGTAACGACGTATAGTTTGAGCGTAGCGACGGCTTAAATTGCGCGAAGGATTGGCATCGTGCATTAATGCGTGAATGGCTCGATTGTAACCTAAATGGTGCGCTACAGCATGACATTGTGCAACTAGCAAATTACCCAATCCAGCGTAGATGCGTTTAGGTAAAACTGCAACAGTTTTGATAATAACAGTGTTGATAGTTTCTCCCCGTTGTGCTTGCAGCCAGTCGGGTATGGCAAATAGAAAACCAACAGGATTATGGTTGTGTTCTGCTATCTGCACGAACTCTGATTTTAGATAAGGCAATAGGGGACGATACTGGGCAATGAATTCAGCTTCGCTGATGGGCGTGTAAAGAAAATTACTGCGAAAACTGGCGGACGATACCGTATAAATTCGGTGCAATTCCTCTTCAATACGCTCTAAATTCACCGAGCGAACTTGCACACCTGCATTCTCAAGACGCACACCAACTCGTTTTAGACGTGGGTCGCTGTAGCTTAAGTTTGTATTCAAAGCAGAACTGTACTCAGCCAGCGGTGTAAAGCCTTGGTCTAAAAAATCACATCGCCAATCATCGGGATTATCCGGTTCTAAAAAGAAAGCAGGTTCTTCGCCTCGTTCTGTCAGCAGTCGATAGCGTTGCCAAGTATTGCGATCGACGGGAGCAACTGCTAAAGTGCAGCCAAAAGCGGCTAATTGTTCGCAGGCGTGCTGAAGAATTCGCGCTGCTGCTGCGGCATCTTGAACATCATAATGACCGATCAATCCTAAGCGATGATTAGGTAAAGATGGAGTATTTTGCCACCACAAAGAGCAACGTCCTACTAAATTGCTTTCATCTCTAATTAAAACCCAATGAGCATCAGGCGGCGTTGGTGATTGGTGATTGGTAATTAGTAATTTCTCGTCGGTCATTTGTATTTTTTACCTAATTTAAAATTATTCACTCTTACCTCTAAATAATTTTTTCTACGATAAACTCTCTGTAAAAGAAAACTTTATCTTCTTGATATAACTGGTGAGCAAAACTGGACAAAGGTTGCAAACAGTCAGCCATCGATTCGGGGCGACGACGCTCTACCAACCGATTCCAATATACCAATCTTCCCTGGCGGCGTCCAACTAATATTATTTTTTTCAGCAGACGATAATAGCTCTCTAAAGACATAAACTCAAAAATATTACTCAAGTTAAAGCCATCGACATAATCTTCATCCAAAGTATCTAAAATATCCTCAATAGCGATGCAGTGCCATTCCAAACGGTCAAGTTTAGAACGGATAGCCTCGAAATTTTCATCCCGCAAAGCATAGGGGAGGATGTGTAAATGATGACCCATTAATATCCAATGTAGATAGGGATTTTTAGCCGGATTTAGAGTTGTCAAAGCATAGCGTGTGCGTTCCAAAAGATGCTCTGCTAAGTTAGTATTGGCATACCTCAAAAAACTAGGGTCTGTTCCCAATCGCCCCAGGAGAAACTGGGAGAAAAAGGCTCGAAATAAAAGCTGCCATCGCCAATTGTTCCAACGTTTTTGGTAGAAAATATGCCGTTGTTCTGGGGTATCTAGTTCAAGAAAGGCGACGATATCATCTCGATTGTGAATTAGGGGCAAAATGTAGCGACTGAACAGTGCCAAATAACGCTCGAATTTTCCGGCTGCACCAATACCAGAGGCGATCGCATTCGGACGATCGTCCCAAAACTCGCGCACGGTTGGCGATAAGTGCGATCGACAGCGCTGGTACAGATGAGTTCTCAGTTTGGAGATTTCTGGATTACGGGTTGCAGAAAAAAAAGTTTTCTCTTCTGGTTCCTCTAATTCATTCCTAGATCCGATCAATACTAAAAGTTCTGGATGTGTTAATTCTCGATAAGCTGCTACTCGTAATTCCAAACAGGCAATCTGTGCTGGACTCAAGTCTACCGCAATCACTCGTTTTGGACTGCGACTCAGCATTGCCAGGGTATTGTCCCCACCAGATGCGATCGACAAACAAACGCTATCTGGCTTGATATCCAGTGCTTCTAGTAGAATATCCGCATCTTCCCAACACTGGGCGTAACGAATTTCGGAAAATTTGGCAGCAAGGGCAATTTCAGTAGGCATTGGTAATTGGTAAACCTGAGTAGCACATTTAGAATACCCTGTGTTGCACTTATACAATCAAATCACTGATAAAGTTAGCGATTATCAATTGCCAATCAGCTAATCTTAGAAACTTTTCCTGTGCTGCCATCCAATTCTACCCAATCACCATCTTTTAACCACTGGGTAACGCCAGGAAGAGAGACGATCGCAGGAATTCCCAATTCGCGTGCAACAATAGCAGCATGAGATAGCAAACTTCCTCTTTCTACTAGCAAACCAGCAGCAGCAGGAAACAGCAAAATCCAACCCGGATCGGTGCGATCGGCAACAATAATTGTACCAGGTTGTAGGGGTACGCTTTGATCGGTTCCTACAACTTGCCTTGGATCTGTAATCACCCGCACAGCACCCCGCACCACTCCCGGAGAGCAACCAATACCTTGCAAATAAGAACTGGTGATTGGTGACTGGGAAACTCCCCCTTTCGTCCCCCCCGTGGACGGGGGGGGTTCCAATCCCTGATAAACGATTCCGCGTGTTTCAAAGCGATCGCTAGGAGATGGCATTTCCCGATATTTGGCAAACTCTCCCTGACGCACAGCTACCAATCCTTTCAGATCGGTGCAGGTAGCTGTACCTTCTATAAATCCCATAATTTCATTCACTTCTAAATAGAAAATGTCGCGGTGAGATTGCAGCAAATCTAGGGCATAAAAACGTCTTCCAAATTCTAGAAAAACCCGCCGTGCTAGACCAAAAACGCGGGTACGTTCAAACCGCAAATTTTCGCGATCGCGCACCCGTTTCCGGGCATTTTTCAGCACCCAATTAAACACCAATCGCCGCAGCGGATGACCCCTAAACGCTCTACGAAGACGCAATTCTGCTGTTTTTCTGAATCGAATTTGGATTTGGGATTTAGGATTTGGGATTTCGGTTAGAGAATTCTCTCCTACTCTCTCTATGCCTGCTAATTGTCCCACCGCACGCAATAGAGGTAGCGGATTATCGTGAAGAGTTGGGCTTTCTAGTTTGAGTTCTTCCAAACAGCGATCGCCAAATTTTTCCAAATATTCTTGATACTGCAATTTCAACTCAGTCAACTGCGCGATCGCTGGCAAAATTGCATCTAAAGAACCGTGACACAGCAGTTCGATAACTTCACGATTTCCAGCAATCAATCCAGCCATTTCCCGGATTCTTTTTGCCGGTTCTGCACTTATAATATTGCCTTCGCCACCAATCAAATCATTTTGTAGCGTTCTCGATTTATCATTACACCATTTCTCCGTTAAGCTTCGCAGAACACCGTAGAAAATCATGGCGAAGAAATCGTTAATTAAAGGCGCATCCCAACGAGTCAGCAATTGACTTTCAATCTGGCGATAGAAGGCAGCTAACTCATCAGGACGTAAATCTTCTAAATTGAATTGCGACAACTGCAAAGCTTTGTCTAATCGCTGATAAAATTGCCGAATCCGTCGCGGCAACAAGAAATAATTTGTGATTAAACCAACAACAGTCTTAACCAATCGCCAACTATCTTGCAGACGATCTTGCCAAGTGGCAGTTTGCAACTCAGCTACAATACTTTCTGGCAGAGATTCCCGCACTCCCATCATTTGTTCCATGAAGCGCCGATTTACTCTAAAACCGGGTAACAAAGCTAAAACTCGATACCAACTCAGCAAATTGTAATAAACTCTTCCTTGAATCAGCCCAATCATGCGACTAAATGTGTCATCGTGTCGATTAATTGTAGCTAGCGGTACTCCCATTAAACGGCAGAATTGGCGATAAACTTGCTCATAAGCTCGACGCGCAAAAGAAAAGGTTAGAGGTGTAGTAACGCCGCTATAACTTTCAGCGATGTTGCTGTTATCCCACAAGTTGAAAATGCCATCTGGATCTGGCATTTGTGCTAGTGTAGTAATGGGGCGAGATTGCAGCAGGTAAACTTGTCCATCTTCAATTGCCCACTCAATATCTTGAGGGCGATCGAAGTATTTGCTTACCTGACGCACCAGTTTGGCTACTGCTTGAATTTGCTCATCATCAAGAATAGGTTTTTCGGCAATAATTTGACGTTGAATTATGCGTTCTTTTAGATCGACATGATAAGTATCGGCATCGGTTTCTCCAGACACTAAAGAAGTACCCAAACCGGAAACCGCACTGATTACTGCTACGCCTCGTCTCCCCGTCACCGGATCTGCTGCAAAAGCAACTCCCGCTACTGTTGGATTAACCATCCGTTGAATTAGCACAGCGGGTGGATGCGGTATTGGGGACAAGCCAAGTTCTCGACGGTAATTCAAGACGCGATCGCTAAAATTCGATCGCCAAACTGCTGCTACTTTTTCTGCTACTTCTTCCAGCGGTACGTTCAAAAAACTATCGAGTTGTCCTGCGAAAGAATGCTGCACATTATCTTCATCAATTGCAGACGATCGCACCGCCACCAATTCCCCATTCGGGCAAAGTCGATGCAGGGTGTAGAGCATTTCTAATTTGACTGTTTCGTTTAGTTGGAGGTTTGCCAGCAATCTCTGTATTTCATCCTCATCTTGTTGTAGAGGCATTTCATGAAACGTCTCTACAATAGCTTCACGCAACTCAAGAGTAAGACTGGCTTCAAAAGCTGCTGGCGAGAGGACAAAGCCGTTTGGGATGAGGAAACCAGCTTGTTGTTGCAATTGCGCGATCGCTCTTGCCTTGCCCCCCATTAAAGACTCTTTTTCTTTATCCTCAAAGCGAATAATATAAGTCATACAATTTTAGATTTTAAATTTTATTTCCGGCATTTTAAACGGCTCATTAAGGCAGTATAAGTGGTATAATACCCAGACAAAGATATACTAGCAGTGTCCAGAGACTAGACATTTTTTCTATAAGTTTAGCCCATTTAGTCATGGGTTGACGCAGGAAAAGCCATGCTACAGCAACCGCAGCCATTACTAATATCCCCAGCAGCCAACCAACAAAAGTGGTAAAGTTAATTTGGTAGGCAGATATAAAAGATGCGATCGCAGTCAATCCCACCACACCCAACCAAGCCAAAACAGCATTTCGACGCCCCCAGACAGCGCTGTAAGTCTCAACGCCAAACTCTTCATCTTTAGGCGATCGAATCTTCCGCCCAATTTCAATTATCATCCCATTAAAAAAGCTAGCCACCAAAAACCAGAAAAGACCCCCAGGTGGGGACGCCTGCGCCACTAGCCAATCGCAGGCTGTTGCATACAAATTAATCAGCGGTACAATTACTATATGGCTCCACATATAAGCCAAAGGGTGAGCCTTTAGCCAATCATGCACAAAGAATTCCTTGCACATCAACCCAAAGTAAAGCCACACCAAAACCAGCAACAAAGCCAAAGTTGGTGCTAACCAAAGAGCGAAACCTAGCTGAATTATCCCAGTAGAAACACCCAGCCAACCTAACTCGCGTAAACTCACCAAACCTCTAGGAACCGGACGGTAAGGACGGTATCGCAAATCGTCTTCAAAATCTTTGAATTCATCTGCAATTCGCAGATGTAAAAAAAATATAAAAACGCTGACAAAGGCAACTATTATTGAACTAAAATTCTGCATTTTTGTCCCACCGCGCAGCAGGACAGAGTAGCCAAACGCAGAGCCACTGAATACCGCAATTAGCACGCCATGTGCCACAATTGGAAAGCGTTCTCGCTGATAAATCCACCAGCGATTTAACATTATTGGCTGCATAAATCTAACCCGCACTATTACTAATAATGCGTTGGGCTGACTCGATATCCTCGTCGCTCCAACCTTGCACCTTCAACCTGTTAGTAATTTGAGAATTGCTCCAACCGTAACTGCTACCTTTTCTCATGTATTCAATCACTGCTATTTGGTTAGGAGTTAGAGAGTTTCTTTCTTGACGAGGTACTGTTTCGTTAGGAGTGATTAATGGACTCTCTTGCTGAACTCTATCAAAACTTGTTTCTCTCCTAGCTGAATTGCGATTGAGATATAATAAAACCGGGAACCAAATTGGCCCTACTATTATCATACCTACCAACCAGGCAATAATACTAATAATAACAAGCCCAATTCCTAACGTACAGATTGTTAAAAACACTAAAATTGTTAGGGCGTTATTTAAACCTCCAGAAGTTATGGATAAGTAAGAAATAACAACGATCGCGCCAACCAGAAAACTCAAAATATGAAAAAGTGCCTGTCGGTCGTCAATCCTTCTTTGTCTCAGCATTTTATATTTCCCTCACAATCACTTGTTTACCTCAGAACTTATTGTCGATCGCAGTTTCCCAATAGCGAATGAACGCAATAATTAGCGCCATATAAATGGGTATCCCAAAAGCTATTTCTACTGGTGTATTGAAGAGAGGAGTTTTATAACCTATCCAAGTTTCGACAGCGCTGTGACCGTAAACTCGATAGCCATTGTTCATCAGCCAAGCCTCTATAGGAAAAGCTATAGCACTGGTAAGAATTACAGCAATAGCATATCTTTGCGGAGTTGGATAGTTGATGAAAAATCTACCTACTACAGCAGCAGCAAAGCCGACGATGAGAATCCACATTCCAGTCTGTGTAATGCTGATATCGTGAAATATGTACGACCACGTGGGAAAGTTTTGATTGTTTACCATCGGCTCAATCATTACTTCAAATAAGAAGATTGCTAAGAAAGCTAGAAAAAAGCTACGCACCCATTTTCTGCGCTTCACAGGTACTAAAGGTATATCGTCTATTATGAAACTCCAATATTTGTAAAAGCTGATGATTAATGCCATAAACACGGGTACGTAATATAAGATTTCTAGCGGTACTCCCGCTACCCAAATACCTGAGATAGCCTTGACAACTTCAGGAGAGTAACTGCGAAGTCCAATATTGACAACGATCGTTTCTAAAACGATGACTGCTACAGTCAATATCCCTATATAAACTGCAAATCTTTTCCAGTGTTTCCAATCTGGTAAAAGTTTGTCTACAAACAGCACAACTCCCAAAATTAAAGCTGCCCAACCTATCGTCAAAATCCAACTAACATCGTGGTAAACATAAGCCCATTGCCCCATTCTGAAGTTATTCCACATGGGAGCGGTGAATAACTCAAACATCATCACTCCCGAACTCATTATGAGAAAGCGTAGGGGCAATTTATCTGTGACTTTACGAAGTATAATGAAAGCGGCAGCAACTCCAGCAACAATAAAAATTTCAAACAGAACAATTGGTAAAGTAGGGCTTTTATCGAAGTTGCAGTTGGCCAGAATTGGATTGAGATAGAGGTGTGAAATCATAGGGTAATAGTAATTACTAAATGTGGATATTCAGGTTTCCGCCTGAGACAGTCTCTTTTTGCCGAAATTCAGAATCTTTAATTTTACATCCACCCCACTTTGCTTGACAAAATTCGGGTAGCGTACTCAATCTCTCCCAAATCCTCCACAGGGGTTCTTCAAGAATGCTGCCAAATTTGGCATGATTGAAATCGCAGGACATAATATCTCCGTAAGGAGATACGTAAAAATAACTCGTACCGCAGGAACAACCGACGCTGCGATGACTGGTGAAGTAAGAAAAGAAAACAACTCCGGGATAACTGGGATTTTGGTTGTATTTTCTGCCTGACTGGATCATATCTTCTACCCAGTTGTTGTTGTCAACTAAGTCTTGTCGCTCTTTATACCTTCCCGTTGGTAAAGCTTCAAATACCAGTATTTCATGAATTCCTATGTTTTTTCCTAGTTTGACAATTTTATCTAATTCTCCATCGCGGTAAGATTCAGGTGTCATGGTTGTGGAGATTCCTACCGAAAAGCCTAACTTTTTCGCTGTTTGGATACCCCGCATTGCTCGATCGAACAAACCTGGCTGATTCCGAAATTGGTCGTGCTTCTCTGGAGTTGCGGCATCAATGCTAATATAGATGCTGTCTAAGCCCGCTTTTTTAAATTCTGCTGCCCGCTTTTCTAAATGCCAACCGTTGGTAAATAAAACAGTCGTAGAAAAGTCTTTGTTGACCGCTCTAATAATTTCCGGTAAGTCTTTTCGGAGCAGTGGTTCGCCGCCGACAAAGTTAATTACAGATACTCCCAAATCTTGAGCGTCTTGGATGAGTTTTTTGGCTTGCTCTAATGTCAAAATATTTCTGCCTTTTTCTTCTACTCCGGTGAAGAAACTACAATGCTCGCAAGTGACATTGCAGATGTCATTGACAGCAAAACTCATCAAGTTGGGCAAGTTTTTATTTTGAATGCTGCGATATAATGCGCGAGCGATAAAGTTTGAGGCTGGCTTGCTGAATAAAGCTGGGGTGGATAGGGAATAAACCGGGTATCCGTTACGGTAGTGTATAATTTTGTTATGGTTTAAATAGATTTGATACAAAATTTTGACAAAATCGGCGCTATAATCTAAAGCCCTAGTGGCAAGAAACCATTTGAGGCGAATATTGCTAAGAAAGATATTCATAGATCGCTAACGTAAGTTGCTAGTTAGATTATTAAGGCTTCTGCACCAGGTACGTTGTTGCGCTTTAGCGCTCTTTGAGCGCTAAAGCGCAACTACGTACCCAATTAGCAACTTGACTTATTAATCGCGACTAACGCCGTTTTAGCACGGCACCAGCACCAGCAGCACCAAACACCAGCAAAGCTAAAGCAGAAGTTGGTTCGGGAACAGGCTTCGGTTTGTGCAGACCAGCCACAAAGGTGATATCTGCGTCAAACTTACCGGCGACGTAATCTCCTGAACCAAACCCACCAGTTTGAGGAGCGAAGCTACCGCCAAGGAATCCCCGTCCATCAGCGCCATTCACTTTGTCCGTTGCCAGCAAGTTGGTGATGCGGATAGCATCGATTTCTTCGTTGTTGCCAATACCGAAATCGCTTAAGTCGAAACCTGTGGCAAAAACGTTAGGTTCAAATCCATCGCTGAACTCGTATCTGAACTCGCTGAAGCTGCTAGAGCCTACTTTCCTAACAGAGACGGCATAAGCCTCTGGAGACCCCCAGCTACCGGTCTCGTATACTACCAAGTCCTTACCAGCCGCGTTTGTCAGAGACATCCCTTTTCCCCAGTTGAGTTCGATGACGCCTCTGTTGGTCTCATCGCCAAGGTCTATGGAGGTGCTGACGCCGGGATCGAAGCCAAGAATCGAGCCTACGGTTTTACTGGCAACTTCGGGCTTGTCTGCGAGGAAGTTGGCATAGAAACCAGAGATGTTCTGGCTTCCTGAGACGATCGATCCTCCGACTACAGAGTCGGCAGCATCCCAGGTGTAACCGGCAACGGTTAAAGAGGCGGCTGTCGCAGATTGCACTGTTGCAAATCCGACACCAGTGAGGATGGTTAGCGACAAACCGATTTGATTCCAGATTTTTGGAGTAAAAGTTTTCATAGAGGTGATGCCTCCCAACAAATGTGTTTCGAGCGTGGGGAGACTCAAAGGTGCGATCGCAAGAACGCTCCGATCGAAAGTATCAGCTAACCTTTTAAGACCTTACTTTATTTGTAAAGCTTAGGCATCTTGGTGACAGTTCCATCATTGCTGGTGATGAGAATTACCTTGGAGTCACTCTGCCCCCAAGCTGTTAATTCACCATTCAAATGCTTAAAGCCTATATACTTATGATCGAGCCAGCGACCCTCAATGAGTCTTCTTCCGAATGCACCCTAACATACTATTTATAGTCTCATAACCAGTGATTTTACATACATTCGATGAAGATATTGTGAAGATTGCGATCGCCCAGCAACCTTGGGCTACCCACCCAACTGGCACATATCCAACGCTCAAGCCCAGTTGAGATCCTGTCTGGGGTGGGGTAATTTGATCAATGACTGTTGTTGCGTGAAAAAGTGTCATGACCAGTTTGATTGCAATTACCGATTCTGAGTTTGAAACCGAAGTCCTGAAAGCAACACAGCCTGTGTTGGTATACTTTTGGGCCTCTTGGTGCGGGCCTTGCCGTCTAATGACGCCGTTAATTAGCTCGACAACCCAAAGCTATGGTTCTAGCCTCAAGGTCGTGAAAATGGAAGTAGATCCCAATCCAGATACCGTGGCAAAGTATAAGGTGGAGGGTGTTCCGGCACTTAGACTGTTTAAAAACGGTGAGTTGATCGGGACTGTTGAGGGAATCGAGAGCAAACAGAAAATCACCAGTTTACTGGAAACTCATCTCAGTAGCTAGGGGCTAGAAAAGTCAAAAGTCAAAAGTCAAAAGTCAAAAGTCAAAAGTCAAAAGTCAAAAGTCAAAAGTCAAAAGTCAAAAGGGGGCTAGGCGAAGAGTGGGGGAGTGGGAGAGTGGGGGGAAGTGACAACTGACCACTGACCACTGACAACTGACCGATGACAACTGACCGATGACCACTGACCACTGACCACTGACCACTGACCACTGACCACTGACCAATGACCAATGACCAATCAGAAAATATGCAGTTTGCCAAACGTTTAGATCCCCTACAATTTAATGTTTTCGCGGATATGGATCGGGCGAAGGCAAAAGCGGTAGCAGCGGGTAAGCAGTTAATAGATCTGTCGCTGGGATCTTCGGATTTGCCAGCCGCAACCCACGTTGTCGATGCGATCGCGCAATCCCTAAAAGACCCCAGCACCCACGGCTACTTACTGTTTCGCGGCACCAAAGATTTTCGAGTTGCAGCCGCCAACTGGTATACCCAAAAATTCGGTGTTCTGGTTGACCCAGAAACGGAAGTGCTGCCCCTAATTGGTTCTCAGGAAGGAACAGCCCATTTACCCCTAGCAGTTCTCAATCCGGGGGATTTTGCCTTGCTGCAAGATCCGGGCTATCCTTCCCACATGGGTGGGGTCTACTTAGCCAGCGGTCAGATCTACCCAATGCCTCTGCGAGCAGAAAATGAGTTTTTGCCTGTGTTTGAGGAAGTACCAGCCGCAGTTTTAGCGCAGGCGCGGATGATGGTGCTGAGCTATCCCCACAATCCTACTACTGCTCTAGCACCCCTGTCTTTTTTCCAAAAAGCAGTCGCCTTTTGCCAAAAACACAACCTGGTGCTAGTTCACGATTTTCCCTACGCCGATTTAGTGTTTGAAAACACCAAGGCACATTCAATTCTGGAAGCCGATCCCGAAAAAACTGTTTCGATCGAGTTCTTCACTCTTTCCAAGTCTTACAGCATGGGCGGTTTTCGGATCGGTTACGCTATTGGAAATGCCGAGGTAATTCAGGCGTTGCGGCTGGTGAAAGCGGCAGTTGATTTCAACCAGTACGGTGGTATTTTGAATGGTGCGATCGCAGCCCTTAATGGCCCTCAAGAAGGAGTCCAAGCCGCCGTTGCAACTTTCCGCTTGAGGCGCGATGCCTTCATCAACGCTTTACATCGCATTGGCTGGCAAGTGCCAACACCAGTTGCCACGATGTACGTCTGGGCTAAATTACCCGAACCTTGGACTACCAATTCGATCGAATTTTGCACCCAGCTAGTAGAAACAACGGGAGTAGCCGCTTCACCCGGTGCTGGCTTTGGCAATATGGGCGAAGGCTACATCCGCTTTGCCTTGGTACACGAACCACCAATCTTAGAAGCAGCCGTTGAAAGAATCGCTAAGTTCCTTTCTCCGTAATAACACGGATCTTACAAACGAAGACTTTTTCGTATTCTTCACACAATCTTTACCTAAAACAGAATAAAAATTTTAGGACTTACTCATTTGATTTTGCAACCACTACAGTAGGGGCAATTCATGAATTGCCCCTACTGTAGTGGTAAAAGCCGCTTCAACCTGTAAGTCCTAAATTTATTCTTTCTACCAATTCATGAATTTTCCATAAAGGTATCGCTTAATTACCAGTATTGCGAATGTATTGTCCTAATATAGCAACTTTAGGGCGATTAAGCCAACTCCAACTGTTACATGAAGTCCATAATCCCTTACGGAGTAACCTCTTCCCTCTTCCCTCTTCCCTCTTCCCTAGCCCCTAGCCCCTAGCCCCTAGTCCCTAGCTATATTACTCTCTAGGGAATTTCCCTAGCTGGCGTGACAGCTTTTCACGCTAGTGCTATCTAACAAGAAAAATCATGCTGAAAATGCACAAATCCCCCTTGCTCAGTCAGGAGAGCGAATTTTGACTGGTCGTATTTTACTGGTTGAAGATCACGAAGTAAATCGCCGCTTGCTAAGCGACTATCTCAGCTACCTGGGATACCAGGTTCTCTGCCTTGCCGAAGGGTCTACCTTTTTTGAGGCTATGTCCCACTTCCAGCCTCACTTGGTTTTGCTAGACCTGAAATTACCAGGTATTGATGGGTATACTCTACTCCAACAAATCCAACAGAAGCCAGACTGGCAGGAGGTGCCGGTGATAGTCGTTTCAGCGTATGCTTTTAAGGCCGACCAACAACGCGCCCTAAATTTGGGAGCTAAAAGGTACTTCGTCAAACCTGTGAATCTTTCTTATTTGCGGCAGGCAATTCAAGAAGAATTGCGAGATTTGAGGACATAAATAAATTTTCGTTTGTCTCTAGTTATTAGGCGTCTTTTCTTGGCGGTAAGTTTTTCTCCTATCAGGGATAAATTCTGCATAGAGTCTCTAACTTCGTCCATTTTAGCCTCAATTTGTGCCACTAACAGATTCACTGTTTGCAGGTGATTGAGCGTTTGATTCAAGGCTTCCCGATATTGAGTTTCAAGATTTTCTGAAGTCATGGATGCAACCCGGTTTGTGTGAGAGCAAACGGCAAAGGCTTCAAAAGTAATAGGCTCTTAGTTTTAATTTAAACTCTAGTTCTTGAAAAATAGTGTTTGCAGGTCATAATTTTATTTTTCCTGGCGATCTAGTTATAAAAGTTCAATAAATTGTGATTAATTGCATGACAATTGCTTTATTAAACTTATTGTTTAAGTATTTGCACTTAAATATTTGATAAATTTTTTAAGGATTTTATAATTCCGATCGGTAATTTCTAATGACCAGCTATAATACTGGGATTTAGAACACATAAAACAATATTTGTCAATGCTATATTTATCAGTTTTGCAATACTGAGGGAAACACTAAAGTTAGATGCAACAGTCAAGGACATAAAAAAATTCTTAGAGACCATCCCAAAAATTTGGTCATAGAAGACAATACCTTTACTGAACTTCCGTATTTACTATGCTATTTGAGTAGAGGATATCTTGATTTCTTGAGATCTTGAGCAGAGAAATAAAAATGTTATTTTTTTGAACAAAAGCATAACAACTCCGAAAGAGCCCAAATGCGTTGCGTTTCGCTTCACAAAGGCCAAAGCCACAGGGAAATGGCGAAGGTATTGGGAAGAAAAACCGGGTTTCTTGGGCAACTTTGGGATGTTTCGGATAGGCTCTGGTGTCCTTTCTCCGTATCTTCACCAAAACTTTGCAAAAAAATCACATAAAGTTTACCTATTACTCTTGCCGTACTCCTAGAATGGACGAAGTGAAAGAAAAAAGCCCAGTTCAAATGGCTGGGATGTTCGGTAATAAAGTATGAGGGTAGCACTACTGCTATAGAGTCTAAGAAATTATCACTTCGGTCTTGTGCCAGAAATCACAACCGCTTTAGACTCCTGAAGACAACAATGAAATAGACAACGCCCGCAAACAGTGGCAATTTCCAGCGCAGGCCATCAACTAAGATAACTCTAGGGAGAAATCAAAAATGCTACAAACTATTAAACGTATTGCTATCGGCGCTTCAATGGTTGCCAGTGCCAGCGTTCTAGCTACCGCCCCAGCATCCGCCTTCAGCGTGTCGGGCAGCGATTACCTGCTTTACGATGTTCAAGGTAGCAGTACCTACATCAACCCCAACGCTAACTTAGATAGCATTTTAGGTGGAAACAGCGCCGCTCCCGGTGGCAACATTGAATTATTTGCCAGCAGCGAGACTAAGAGTAATACACAGTTTAAGGCATCTAGCGCTGTAACCAGCGTTACAGGGACAGTTGCAGGCAAAAACCTCACCCTCAGCAGCCTAACAGCAACTGACTGGTTTGGCGCAGGTTTGAACACCAATTACGGGCAAAACAACTTTGCAAATACATGGTTTAATGCCTTCCTGACCAATGCTGGTAAAGCAAACTACGTTGGAAATGCTATTGGATTTGCGGCTTTTCAAGCTTTCTATGATATTGGTGGTTTTCAACGCAGCAGTGACCCGAACATTTCCTATGTTACCGCTAGTGGCACTGACATCAATATCGGCCTTGCTGGTCATTATGACGTGAAAGCATACTATCAAAACAAGCCAGAATACGCATTTTTTGCGTCTCAAGTAAAAAATGGATTCCAAGCTAGTGAAGTCGTGAAAGCTACCATCGATGGGCAAAGTCAGTTCCTTTACAGCTTTTTGGCTACCAACAGTGGTTTGACTAACAGCGCCGGACAAGGTGCTGATGGTTCATCTCACAACGGTAACTACGAAGTTTCTCTTCGAGGCGTAATTCCTCCCGCATCTGTGCCAGAACCCTCTACCATGCTTGGTTTGATGGCTGTGGGTGGAATGGTTGCCGCTAGCAAGCGCAAAGCCAACAAAACTGCTTAATAAATTATCTATTTGATTAAAAACCCGGTTTTTTGAAGAAACCGGGTTTTTGTTCGGTTTCCGGTAGGCAATACCCACCCTAGAAATTAAACTGCTTTCGTATCATGGTGATAGAGCAAGTTTGTTTAAGCCAGCCGTGACGACTTCACAAAAAGCACTACCTTTAATCAAAGACCCGGAACGCCTGGAAGGTCGCCTCAAGGAAATACCTCCTGCACCTGGTGTATATTTTATGAAGGATGAGAGCGATCGCATCCTCTACATCGGCAAATCGAAAAAATTGCGATCGCGTCTGCGTTCCTACTTCCGCGACTCCAAAGACCTCAGTCCCCGCATTGCCTTAATGGTACAGCAGGTAGCCGAGATTGAATTCATCGTCACCGATACCGAAGCCGAAGCTCTAGCATTAGAAGCCAACCTTGTCAAGCAGCACCAACCTTACTTCAATGTACTGCTCAAAGATGACAAGAAATATCCCTACGTCTTAATTACCTGGTCAGAAAACTATCCGCGCATTTTCGTCACCCGCAATCGGAGACTGGCGAAGAAACAAGACAAGTATTACGGCCCTTACACCGATGCTGGTATTTTACGTCAAACCTTACATATAATCAAACGCATATTTCCATTGCGTCAGCGTCCGCAACCCCTATTTAAAGACCGTCCTTGTCTAAATTACGACCTGGGGCGCTGTCCTGGTGTATGTCAGCAGCTGATTTCGTCAGAAGAATATCGCAAAATCGTACAAAAAGTGGCAATGGTTTTCCAAGGTCGCAGTCAAGAACTGATTGACATCCTGACAGCACAGATGGAACAGGCGGCAATGGCGCTAAACTTTGAAACGGCAGCGCGTATCCGCGACCAAATTAGTGGATTGAAGTCTCTGACCGCCGATCAAAAAGTCTCCTTGCCCGATGATACCGTGTCGCGGGATGCGATCGCACTTGCCGCCGACGATCGACACGCCTGCATTCAATTATTCCAGATTCGCAGCGGACGTTTGGTGGGGAGGTTGGGATTTGTGGCAGATGCACAATCTGCCACACCAGGAGAGATTTTGCAGCGGGTCTTGGAGGAACATTATCAAAATGCCGAACCTGTGGAAATTCCTGCTGATATTCTAGTCCAACACGAATTGCCAGAAAGCGAAATATTGGCGGATTTTTTAACGAAGTTAAAAGGTCGTAAAGTTACTATTTTAGCTCCGCAGCGCCAAAGCAAAGCTGAGTTAATTGAAATGGTGGAACGCAATGCTGGGTATGAATTATCTCGTATCCAGCGATTTAGCGATCGCAATTCCCAAGCAATCCAGGATTTAGCCAATATTCTCGACTTACCAGACTTGCCGCGACGGATAGAAGGTTACGATATTTCCCACATTCAAGGTGCAAATGCCGTAGCATCTCAGGTCGTATTTATTGATGGTTTACCTGCCAAACAACATTATCGACATTATAAGATAAAAAATCCTACCGTTACTGCCGGTCACTCCGATGACTTTGCCAGTCTCGCCGAAGTTATTCGTCGCCGTTTCCGCAAGTACGCAGAAGACCCGCAATTGGAAAGAGTGGGAAATCCAGATTTTCCAGATTTGGTGATGATCGATGGTGGTAAAGGTCAGTTGTCATCGGTTGTCGCAGTTCTGCAAGAAATGAATTTATTGGAAGATTTGCGAGTGGTAAGTTTAGCCAAACAGCGAGAAGAAATATTTCTGCCTGGGGAATCTTTGCCACTGCAAACAGATCCAGAACAACCGGGGGTGCAATTGTTGCGGCGATTGCGGGATGAGGCGCACAGATTTGCTGTGACTTTCCACCGCCAGCAGCGCACCGATAAGTTGCGCCGTTCTCGTCTAGATGAAATTCCGGGATTGGGATTCCAAAGACAAAAGTTGCTTTTGGCGCATTTTAATTCGATCGATTATATTCGGGAGGCGTCTGTTAAACAGCTAGCGGAAGTTCCTGGAATAGGTCTTCGTTTGGCGCAGGAAATATATGATTATTTCCATCCAGCTTAAAGTCGTTTGGATCTTTCGTACTGAGAACAATACGGAAAGGTGGGAGGCGAATATTTTTTACCACAGATGAACAGGGATGTAGATCTGGATTTATCGTGATGTATGCAAGATATGTTAAAAGTGAACATATCTGACAATTTGCTTAAGATATGGTGGCTACAAGGTTCTCTTGTTAGAAAATTCAGAGTAGCCAGAGTTAAGGGTTTGCTAATCTCTAGATAACACTATTTGCCACTTTTGGGCTATCAATGATGAACATCAACAAACTGCCACCAAAACAGGGCCTCTACGATCCACAGTTCGAGCATGATGCGTGCGGTGTCGGGTTTATCGTGCAGATGAAGGGAAAAAAGTCGCACGATATAGTAGAGCAGGGGCTGACGATCCTTTTGAATCTAGACCATCGCGGTGCTTGCGGTTGCGAACCGAATACGGGTGATGGGGCGGGTATTTTGATGCAGGTACCGCACAAGTTTTTGAAGAAAGTGATGCAGGCGGAAGGTATCGTGCTGCCAGAACCGGGCCAGTATGGTGTGGGGGCAATCTATTCCTCGCCCGATCCTGTGACAAGGCAGAAGAGTAGGGAGATTTTTGAGAAAATTGCGATCGAAGAAGGTCAGCAAGTGTTAGGCTGGCGCAACGTGCCGACAGACCATTCTTCTTTGGGGGAGACGGCAAAATCGAGCGAACCTTTCATGGAACAGGTTTTCATCGAGCGTAACCCGGAACTCTCTGATGAGCAAGCTTTCGAGCGGAAGCTGTATATTATCCGCAAACGGGCTTACAATGCTATTCGCGTCACCCAGATAGATGAGCATTGGTATCCATCAAGTCTGTCTTGTCGGACATTGGTTTACAAAGGGATGCTGATGCCAGTGCAGGTGGGACAATATTATCCCGACTTGCACGATCCGGATATGGAAAGCGCGTTAGCGTTGGTGCATTCCCGTTTCAGCACGAATACTTTCCCTAGTTGGGAGCGATCGCATCCTTATCGCTACATCGCCCACAATGGCGAAATCAATACGCTGCGGGGCAATATTAACTGGATGCACGCCAGGGCGTCTCTGTTCGAGTCAGAGTTGTTCGGCGATGACCTCAAAAAGATCCAGCCTGTTATTAATGTTAATGGCAGCGACTCTACTATCTTCGATAATGCGTTGGAACTGCTGGTGCTATCGGGCCGATCGCTTCCTCACGCCATCATGATGATGATACCGGAACCGTGGACAGCCCACGAGTCGATGAGCGATGAGAAAAAGGCATTCTACGAATATCATTCCTGTTTGATGGAACCTTGGGACGGGCCAGCTTCGATCGCGTTTACCGATGGGACGATCATGGGTGCGGTACTCGATCGCAATGGTTTGCGTCCATCTCGTTATTATGTGACGAAAGACGACCTCGTAATTGTGGCGTCTGAGGCGGGTGTATTGCCCATCGAACCCGATCGGATCGCTTCTAAGGGTCGGCTCCAACCAGGTCGGATGTTCCTCGTCAATACGGCGGAGGGGCGGATTGTCTCCGATGAGGAAATCAAACACAAGGTTGTCACGGAACATCCCTACCGCGAGTGGATTGACAAGTATATGGTCGAACTCGCGCAACTTAAAGAAGCCCAGGGGCAGGAAAATGTGATATCTGAGATTCCTTTGCTTCAGCGGCAAATGGCTTTTGGGTATACGTTTGAGGAACTGCGATTGTTGGTGACTCCGATGGCGCGGGATGGGGTGGAAGCTGTAGGGGCAATGGGTGCGGATACGCCGCTGGCGGTGCTTTCCGATCGCCCGAAACTGCTTTACGATTATTTCCAGCAGTTGTTCGCCCAGGTCACGAATCCACCGATCGATTCTATTCGCGAAGAGATTATCACTTCTTCGGAAACAACGATCGGTTCGGAAGGTAATTTGCTCAAACCGAAACCAGAAAGTTGTCATCTGATCGAATTGAAAACGCCCATCATTAGTAATGAGGAATTGGCAAAACTCAAATATATAAATGAGGGCAATTTCAAATCGATTACTATCCCCATCTTATTCAATCCGAAGCAGGGGGCGAAAGGACTGGAAACGGCGATGGATGAGGTTTGCGTCAAGGCGAATGACGCGATCGCAGATGGCGTAAATATCATCATCTTGAGCGATCGCGATACGGACAAGGATAAAGCCCCCATTCCCGCACTGTTGGCTGTTTCCGGTCTCCATCATCACTTGATTCGCGAAGGTACACGGACGCGAGTTGGCATCGTACTCGAATCCGGCGAACCCCGCGAGGTGCATCATTATGCAACTCTAATTGGCTATGGCTGTGGGGCGATTAATCCGTATCTGGCATTTGAGACGATCGATGATATTATCGGCCAAGGCTTATTGCTTAATGTCGATCGCAAAACCGCCCAGAAAAACTACATCAAGGCGGCCACAAAGGGTGCGATCAAAATCGCTGCCAAAATCGGTATCTCCACACTGCAAAGCTATCGAGGGGCACAGATTTTCGAGGCAGTTGGATTGAACCAATCTGTGATTGACAAATACTTTACCTGGACAGCATCGCGGATCGAAGGCGCAGACCTGGAAGTGATTGCCAAAGAGGCGTTTTTGCGGCACGGTCATGCTTTCCCCGATCGCGAAGTTAACGGCCACACCCTCGATGTGGGTGGCGACTACCAGTGGCGTTCCGGCGGCGAGGCGCATCTGTTTAGCCCGCAAACAATCCACGCCCTGCAAAAGGCAGTCCGCGAAGGCAGCTACGAGCTTTTCAAGCAATATGCGGGATTGGTAAACGAACAGAACCAGAAGCATTTCACCCTGCGGGGCTTGCTGGAATTCAAGCAGCGGGAGTCTATCCCCATTGAGGAAGTTGAGCCAGTCGAGGCGATCGTCAAACGCTTCAAAACAGGCGCAATGAGTTATGGCTCGATCTCCAAGGAGGCGCATGAAAGTTTAGCGATCGCGATGAACCGGATCGGCGGTAAATCGAATACCGGCGAAGGCGGCGAAGACCCCGATCGCTACACCTGGACGAATGAGTTGGGCGACTCCAAAAACAGCGCAATCAAACAAGTTGCATCCGGTCGTTTCGGTGTCACCAATTTGTATCTTTCCCAAGCGAAGGAACTTCAGATCAAGATGGCGCAAGGTGCGAAACCTGGAGAAGGCGGACAACTTCCTGGCAAAAAGGTATATCCGTGGATTGCTAAAGTGCGCCACTCAACTCCTGGGGTGGGTTTGATTTCGCCACCGCCGCACCACGATATCTATTCGATCGAGGATCTCGCAGAACTCATCCACGATTTGAAGAATGCCAATCGCGAAGCACGAATTAGCGTCAAACTTGTGTCTGAGGTCGGTGTAGGCACGATCGCAGCTGGTGTTGCCAAAGCCCATGCCGATGTCGTCCTGATCGCAGGCTACGACGGCGGTACAGGCGCTTCTCCCCAAACTTCCATCAAACACGCCGGACTGCCTTGGGAACTGGGACTGGCGGAAACGCACCAAACGTTAGTTTTGAATAATTTGCGATCGCGCATTGCTGTGGAAACTGACGGTCAAATGAAGACGGGACGCGATGTTGCGATCGCGGCTTTGCTGGGTGCTGAGGAGTTCGGTTTTGCGACTGCGCCTCTGGTTACCCTGGGCTGCATTATGATGCGCGTGTGCCATCTCAACACCTGTCCGGTGGGGGTCGCTACGCAAGACCCCTATCTGCGGAAAAACTTCACTGGCGATCCCGCCCACACGGTCAACTTTATGAAGTTTATCGCGGCTGAAGTCCGGGAAATCATGGCGCAACTGGGTTTCCGCACGATGAATGAAATGGTGGGACGCACGGATGTTCTGGAACCGAAGAAAGCGGTGGAACATTGGAAAGCAAAAGGACTTGATTTCTCCAAGATTCTTTACCAGCCAGAAGTTGGCCCAGAGGTTGGTCGTTATTGCCAGATGCCGCAGGATCACGGACTTGACAAATCTCTGGATATGACGGTGCTGCTGGATCTTTGTAAAGGTGCGATCGAGAATGGGGAAAAGGTGAAAGCAACTCTACCCATCAGCAATGTCAATCGCGTTGTCGGTACTATTCTGGGCAATGAAATCGCCAAACGTCACTGGTACGGACTACCGGAAGATACTATCCACCTCCACTTCCAAGGCAGCGCCGGACAGAGTTTTGGCGCATTTGTCCCCAAAGGCGTCACCCTGGAATTGGAGGGCGATGGCAATGACTATGTTGGCAAAGGACTCAGCGGCGGCAAGATTATCATCTATCCACCGGCGGCTTCCACTTTTGTGGCCCAAGAAAATGTCATTGTTGGTAATGTGGTTCTCTATGGTGCGACTTCGGGTGAAATTTATATCCGGGGAATCGCAGGCGAACGTTTTGCCGTCCGCAATTCTGGGGTCAATGCCGTTGTGGAAGGTGTGGGCGATCACGCCTGCGAATATATGACTGGTGGTAAAGTCGTTATCCTTGGCGCAACTGGGCGTAACTTTGCGGCGGGGATGAGTGGCGGTGTTGCCTACATTCTCGATGAGACGGGCGACTTTGCCACACGGTGCAATATGTCAATGGTGGCGCTGGAAAAACTGGAAGATGCCGAAGAAATCAAGGATCTTTACGAGATGATTCAGCAGCACATCGATTACACCAAGAGTGAGAAGGGAGCGAAAGTGTTGGCGAACTGGGAAGAGATGGTGCCGAAGTTCGTCAAAGTGATGCCGAAAGACTACAAGCGCGTGTTGCAGGCGATCGAAAATGCGATCGCGGCAGGCTTAAGCGGTGACGATGCACTCACCGCCGCCTTTGAAGAAAACGCTCGCGACCTGGCCCGCATCGGCGGCAGCTAGGGTAGGAGTGGGGGAGTGGGAGAGTGGGGGAGTGGGAGAGGAGAATTTTCACTCAGCACTCACCACTCACCACTCAGCACTCAAAAAGGATATTGAGGTTGCGATCTATTCAGATGGAAGTTGGGAGTTTTTGCCAAATGAAACCTGATTTTGAGGTGATGAGTAAAGCTCAATTGAGGGCTTATGTGTTAAAGCATAAGGAAGATATAGAAGCTTTACGCGCTCTCATGAGTCGTCGCGATCCGAAGGGAATCAAGTATAGTTTTCCGAATACGGAAGAAGGACGAAAACAGACAAAAGCGGCGATCGAGCGTAAAATTGAGGAAAATTTGTAGAGATAGGGTTATTCGTGAGGTTAAGAGTTGTCCAAGAGCAATAGACCACCAAAACAACAAGCAGATCCATTAGCAAAGTGGCTGGCTTTGAATTGGGATCGACCTGAGCGATCGTACAATCCAGATGTGCGTGATTTTTTAGCCGCATTACTGGACTATCCAAAAGAGCGAGTTGTCACGGAAGATTCAAGTGGTGGCGGTTATCCAGATATTAAACTCTTAACTCCCGAAAAAATTGCTTGGGTGGTGGGAGACTTGAAAAAAGATGATGCTGAACTGACGAGCAAAAAGGGAAGGGTAAAACTATGGAACCAGAAACGCAAGTATGTTGAGGGTTTAACTCGATACGTTTTATTTTTAACGGCTCATTATCTCTGGATTGTTTTGCCAAATGGCGAACCTGTTGAAGGTTTTCTAAACCCTCTTGATTTGTCGAAAATAACTTTTGAGCAATTAAAAGAAACACTTAAATTTATTTCTTCAGAACAAGCAGAACATAATAATCAATGGGCGAGTTTTATTGAAGGCAAGTTGCCTTATGTATATTTAAAGCTTGACGATCCTGATACGCTAGACAGACTGCGCCAAGACTTACAAACCAGTTTTGCTGAATTGAGTGAAGCTGGGGAACAAGCAATTTCTAGATTGCAGGAACAATATAAAGAATACAAACAGCACGAACAGCAAATACAGCGTAATCTTGTTGGTGCGGTTGATAGCCAGCGTCGCGCCTTTATGCGACTGAGGAATAAATTTAGCTTTGAACGATATCTATTTGATGATATTTTACCTCAGTTTGAAGACCAATATGGTCGAGAAGTTAGCGCCAAAAACAATAACCAAGCTATTGATAGAATTCGTGAGGCTTTTGTGGCGGATTCAGTAGCAGTACTGATTGCCCGCGTGTTATTTCTTAGACTTGTTGAGGATTTGGAATTAACCAAAAAACGGCGACTTTCCAATGGAGGGCCACAAGACTGGGCGGCTTTTGTGGATCAGTTAACTGGTGATGCCCGTGCTTTGGTGCGACTGGTAGCTGAAGATGTTGGAAGACTGTATAAAGAACCTTTTGAACGCAATGTTTTTGATTGGCTTTATCAAGCTAATGGCATTTTAGATACTGCATTGCAACGGTTGATTTTGCGCTTCAATGCCTATGACTTTTCAGGATTATCTGAAGAAATTTTAGGGGATATTTATCAAGCTTTTTTACCGACAGCAAAACGGAAGCGATTGGGAGAATTTTATACTCCTCCCTCAATTGTAGATTGGTTGCTAGAGCAAACTATCTTTAGTCATGGTGATGGTAAATTGCTCGATCCGTCTTGTGGAAGTGGTTCATTTTTGGTGCGTTATGTTCATCGTTGTTTAGAAGATGCCAAAACTAGAGGACTATCTCAAAATGATGTTCTGCAAGAACTACAAACTAATGTTTGGGGCTTTGACTTAAACCCTTTTGCTGCATTCATCAGTCACTTTCAATTGATGTGGGCAATGCTCAGATTTAAACCTGTAACAGAACCTCCGAATATCAATGTTTACAACATTAATAGTTTGTTAAAAGATGCGGATCTCGTCCCCATTCTTGGAGAAGGTTTTCTTCCCCCAGGTTCTAAAGAGCGAGATAGCGGAAAGTGGAAATACATCCTTGGCAACCCGCCTTACATCCGAGGGGAACGGGTTAAGTATGGCGAGGAAATGCGAGGTTTATGGCAGCAAGTTTGGGGACAAAATTCCGATACGGGTTTAGTTTTTCTCTATCGGGCTTTAACTGAATCTCTCGAATCTGGCGGTTTTTTGGGAATGGTGGTAAGTGGGGGTTATGCTAATTCCGAAGCTGCTGCAAAGGTTTGGAAATTGCTTTATCCTCGTCAAGAAGCTGCATTACGTAAACTCGTTTGGTTGGAGTTTACAGATCGACCGATTTGGGATGTGGCTCGCATTCCTTTAATTGTGGTAATTGAGAAAACACCAGCCCAAGACGATGATGAAATAGAGTTATATGTACCTTCGACATGGCCAAGCGATGAACCACCTGTCAAAGTTAAGTATAAAGATTTTTTTGACTACAAAGTGAACCCAAGAGTTACGGAAGAAACAAATCGTAACACGCGAGAAGGACTGTATGGCGAATATCTATTAGCGTTGTTACATCCTGAAGATGTACCAATTTTGAAAAAATTATACCCAAATGGCAATGGAGGTAATATCGTTGGGTTGAAGGAAGCGGTTGCTCAACAAATCAGCCGCAATAATCGCCTGTTTTGGTGGACGTATGGAATTCAAAGAGGCGGAACAGAAGTTACTTCAGAATCAACAGGAGTTAAGCCTATTCAAGTGATTGCTGGACGCAGTTTAGCAGTTGGATGGCATGGAGAAGCAGCAGGATGGGTCGATCTTGAAGCAGTTAAGAATAGACCTAATGGAAAATTGAGTTTATGGGCCGATCGAACTCCTGAAGCTTTTATTATAGTTTCTGAATTAGCGAAAGCTCCTTTCGCAAGTGTTGTAAAAGGAACTGATTTTGCTGCTGTTAATACTGTCATTGTTGCTGTACCCAAAGCGAATAATCCATCGGCTGAAGCAGTGGCAGCCTATTTAAATAGTAAATTAGCTCGTTATTATTGGGCTTTGCGCTTAAGAAGTGGAGTGATTCAGGGATATTATGCTCATGTTTACCCCCGCACTCTTGAATCAATGCCTTGGGTTAAAAATCTGGATGCTCGGATTGAACAACAATTAGTAGATAGTTATAATAATTTAGCTCAATTAGCTGCGATCGCGAAGAATAACCCAGATGAATGGTTGCTATCTGAGGTAGAAACTCGAATTGAAACGAGTCGGTATAAATTAAGCGATCGCTCTTTAAATATTAATTTCTCTAACTGGAGCCCCGAAGATGTGCAAGTTGAGGAATTAAGCTTAGATGGAAACTTGCTTCGAGCAGGTTTATTTTCAATTCAACTTGTAGATGCTAATCTGGCAGAACTGGTTTATAAACTACTCACTCTCAATAGTGACGAAGATACATCCATTTCAAGAAGCACGATTCAAAAATTATTAATTCCTCAAAACTATGCAAATTTAATGCAGGAGTATCGACAACGCCTAGTCAGTTTTCAACAGGTAGCGTCAGACTTTTTTGCAGTTCTCGATCGCATCGATCGAACTGTCTATAAAATGTTTGGAATTACTGATGAGGAAAAATCGCATATCGAAAATCGCCTTGCCAGTTTTCCGTTGAATAAGCTCCAGCCTCGATATCCCTGGCAAACAGTCAGACCCAGACCTATTAAGGCTTACACTGAGGATCGGTTTGTATGATTTTGAAAAAAAGCCAAAAAATTGAAATCAAGAGAGTCGAATTATAGAGAAAATACTGTCACTTGCGGAACAGCCGCTTTGACTAGGTAGGAGTGAAAAAGCTGAAAGGGTTTGAAAACGAATAGCGAGTACGATTTGGTGAATACCGAATCCGTTATGAAATTGATGACGAAACATCAATTGTCGTAGTTCTCCACTGCAAGCATCGCAGGAACATTTATCGGAAATAATTGGCAAGCCATCGCCAATAACATAAATTAATTAAGCCTGTTTGCTGAGTGCTGATAGCTATGGGAGATGAAAAGCAACAATTAAAGTCAAAAATGCGTAGCAGGCTTTACAGAAATAATGGCCAGTCCTTCTTTTAAGCAGGTCGCCGTCCAAAGTAGGGGCAACTTACAACATCGTCAGCGATCGGGATCGCAAACACAAGGAATAAGCTTTTGGCGGCAGAGACAGTAGCAAATATTTACCCGAAAGTTATAAACTTTCAATGATCGCCGAATCGAGAGTAAAGATTCACATAAATTCCAACTAAGACAAGATTATGGGAAAACCAACTGGCTTTATCGAATTTCTGCGGGAAGCGCCATCGGAACTAGCACCGCTCGATCGCCTTCGCAACTGGGACGAATTCCACGTACACATGGAAGAGGACAAACTCCGCACCCAAGGCGCACGGTGTATGGACTGCGGCATTCCATTTTGCCACACAGGTACGCTGATTAGCGGCATGGCGAGCGGTTGCCCGATCAACAACCTCATCCCCGAATGGAATGACCTCGTATATCGCGGTCTGTGGCGCGAGGCACTCGATCGCCTCCACAAAACCAACAATTTCCCCGAATTCACTGGTCGCGTCTGCCCTGCGCCCTGCGAAGGCTCATGCGTACTCGGCATCAACAACCCGCCAGTTACGATTAAAAATATCGAGTATTCGATTATCGAAAAAGGCTGGTCAGAAGGCTGGATCAACCCAGAACCGCCAACTAAACGCACCGGGAAAAAAGTCGCCATCATCGGCTCTGGCCCTGCGGGTCTTTCAGCCGCCGCCCAGCTCAACAAAGCCGGACATTGGGTGACTGTATATGAACGGGCCGATCGCCCCGGTGGCCTGCTCATGTATGGTATCCCAAACATGAAGCTAGACAAAGAAGAGGTAGTCCTGCGCCGCCTCAACGTCCTCGAAGAAGAAGGCGTGAAGTTCGTTTGCAACACAGAAGTTGGCAAAGACCTCCCCGTTGAAAATCTACTCAAAGAATTCGACGCCGCAGTCCTCTGTACTGGCGCTACCAAACCCCGCGACCTGACTATCGAAGGACGCGAATTGAAAGGCATTTACTTCGCGATGGACTTCCTGACTGCGAATACCCAGGCGATTCTAGACAAGACTCAAAACGGCAACTTCATTTCTGCCGAAGGTAAGGATGTCGTGATCATCGGCGGCGGCGACACGGGTACTGACTGCGTAGGCACTTCCTTGCGCCACGGCTGCAAAAGCCTCGTGCAGCTGGAAATCTTGCCTAAACCGCCTTCGGAACGGGCTGCTAACAATCCTTGGCCTGAATGGCCGAAGGTTTACAAGATGGACTACGGCCAAGAAGAAGCGGCGGCGAAGTTCGGGGAAGATCCGCGTGGCTATCTCACCACCGCAACGAAGTTCGAGGGCGACGAAAACGGCAATGTGAAAGCCGTTCACACCGTGCAGGTGGAGTGGGAGAAAAACGACAAAGGCCAGTTTATTCCCAAGCAAATCCCTGGTACCCAAAAAGTTCTGCCCGCCCAGATCGTCCTACTGGCGATGGGCTTTCTCGGCCCCGAACAACCCCTGCTTGATGCCCTGGGTGTCGATCGCGACGTCCGCAGCAACGTCAAAGCAGATTACGGCAAATACACTACCAGCATTCCCGGTGTCTTCGCAGCTGGTGATTGCCGTCGAGGTCAGAGCCTCGTCGTCTGGGCCTTCAACGAAGGTCGTGGGGCTGCTCGCGAGTGCGATCTCTACCTGATGGGCAGCACCGACCTGCCTTGAGTGAAATTGTAGGCTTGTCTCACTGACCTGACAGCAAAGACTCAGCTGCTGGTCTGGGAATCCCGCACCATATAGCGGTTTTCAGTTGCATAAACTACAGCCTGGGATAGCTACAGAGATCCCCGACTTCTCCAAGAAGTAGGGGATCTCTGTAGCTCACCGAGATGAAAAAGGCTGTAATATAGCGCGTAGCGCTATAGTTAGGACAGTGATATAATTTCAAAATAGACAATATAAGGATGCTGCCTTCAAGAATTGTCCTAACGTTAGCGCGTAGCGCTATATCATGTCCGGTGGCATCGGTTGTCTAAAAAAAATAACTCTCTTATCTGTGTTCATCTGTGTTCATCTGTCTTCATCTGTGGTAAAAATTTAACCCTCGATGACAACAGACAATTTCTCGCATCACGCTTACGCTACCGATGCAACCGGACATGATATAATACCAAATCCGGGTTGACTACCCCCTTTATCTTCTTCCTCTTCTCTCTGAGCCCTCTGCACCTCTGCGGTTCGTTATAAATGGGGATTTAGTATAATCTCTGATTTGGTGAGAGAGAATGTTATAGCTAGCCCCTAGTCCCTAGTCCCTAGCGATATTCGCACCACGCAAAAAGATCGCCGGAAAAGTCAGGTTAACAATTTATGGCAGAGAAGGTAATGGTAAGTTGTCAGATTCCTCAAGACTGGAAAGAAAAGATTGCGCGGTTGGCTGAGGAAAGGAAAAAAGAGCCAAGTCTGATAATTTACGAAGCGATCGCACAATACTTGGGTGAAAATATCGAAACCACTGACAGTCGCCTTAATGCCTTGGAAACAGATGTAGCTCAACTTGGCACCACAGTCAATAGCTTACAGCAACGATTGCATACAGCGGCTTCCATCATGACCGCCTCTTATGCTGCATCAGGAAGACCGCCCCAAAACCTTCAGAAGCAAGAACCCCTAGCTGATGAAGACGAGTCAGAAGATGAACCTGATGAAATTCTCTATGGTTTTCTCCCACCAGAAGAAAGACCATTCAGCTAAGACAAGTAATTTGCCTTTACTCCTTTCTGGCTAGAAGATGATCTATAATTCTTTTTCCCCTCTTAGCCCCTTCCCTCTGCGGCTTCATACATATTCTTTGAGCCAGAAAGAAGTAAGCGCCTTGAAATACTATCATCGACATCCCAACGCCTTCCCTCTAGATTACCTCAACGACCTGCGAGGAGAAATTCTCGCCTGCTCTTATCTTGCCATCAACAACCTCAACCGCGACTTCATTGGCACCAAAGGGTTTTCCGTGGTGTTTCAACGTTCGGAAATTGGGGAAGTAGAACGACGTTTTCCCTTCTTCAAACCTTATCTAGATCGAGCGCTACAGCCCACCTGCAACGCTTTCTACCTCAACCCCTTGCTGCTGGTGGAAGGCTCCCGTGTCGATCCCCATATCGATCGCTCCCTGCGATCTTACTGCAAAACAGTTGAGCCGCCCCTCGCGGTCAGCGTTCTTTACGTGCAAGTCCCCCCCCATCTAGAAGGCGGAGAACTGGTGCTGCGCCGCCACAAACAGCAAGTCGGGCAGATTAAGCCACAAGTTAACACACTGCTCTATTTTCAAGGCGACCTCACCCACTCCGTCAATGCCGTTAAAACCACCGGAACTCGTCTGAGTTTGGTGTGCGAACAATACAGCTTGACCGAAACTGAACTGCAAGATATTCCAACATTCACAGTGGAATCTAGAGCAGTCAAAGCAAAAGGTCGGTAGTGCAGCGCGACAGAAATAACCCACCAGTTCAAAAGTACTTAAATGCCTGACACTCAAAGCATTTTTGACTTTTCACTTCCGCGTAGTCACTTTTCCCCATTCTCTTCGCTTTCAATATCCTCAAAATTAACCTTTTCGTATATATCTGACAGGGAAACTTCTAGCTCTAAACAATTAAAAACTAGCGCCATATCTTCCTCATCGTACTCGCGATACAACCATCGCTTATTGGCTGTTTTAGAATACTGCTCAATCTGAATTTTGGTTTGGTCGATCAGAATGTACTCTTGAAAAGTTGGAATAGTTTTGTAAGCGTTAAACTTATCGCCTCGATCGTAAGCTTTAGTAGATTTCGATAAAACTTCCACAATGACTTGAGGGTTGGTAACTGTATCCTTCCGCTCGTTAAAATACTCTGGTTTTCCATAAATTACCATTACATCTGGATAAGTGTAAAATCGCTTTCTGGTTATCCACAGGCGCACATCACCCATGAAAACATCGTAGTTCTGTCCTTTGAAAGCCAAACATAGAGCAATACTCATGTTGAGTGCAATTCGATTGTGATTGGTAGTTCCACCCGTCATAGGTACTATTTCTCCGTCGCGATACTCGTTTTTGTATTCCGCTGCTGACTCCAGTTCTAAATATTCTTCTGGAGAGTAGCGCTTTGACGATGCTTGGATGGTTGCTGTCATAACATAATTCTCCTACAAAGACATTTTAAATGAGAAGGGATGCGTTGCTATTGCTTTTGTCTATTTTAACAAAAAGGGAAGAATGCGATCGCATCCCTCCCTCGCCCAATCAATCAACTAAAATCCTTTGACTTTTACTCCGAATCTTCCCTGATTACTTCAGCCTTTATTTCAATAATATCTGGAGCCGGAGGTAGCGCCGCATTTTGCTCATGTTCTAAAGGCTGACTTGCTTTAAGATCGGCAATTTTGTCTTTAACTTGATCGGCCATATCTTGAGCCCTTTCTTTAACTTGATCGGCCATATCTTGAGCCCTTTCTTTAGCTTGACCAGCTGCATCTTGAGCCCTTTCTTTAGCTTGACCAGCCATCAGTTTAGCTTTGTCTTGCCATTGTCCGGCGACATTTTGAGCCCCGCGCCTTATCCCCTCCAATTCACTCTGAGTTTTGCTATAGTCCTCCTGAATAAAATCTGCTGCTTGACTAACCTTTTGATTTAATCCTTCAGCATAATATTGAGGATTTTGAACAACTGTATCTGGCACAAGCAACCGTTTGCTACCGATACTGGAAATATCTGTAAGCGCCAGGAGGTAGATCCCATCCAATACCCCACGCCAACCGCTAGAGGAAATTAAGTAATTTACCACAGCAGCAGTTTCGGGAACTAATAAATAGTCCACCACCTTGCCAGCCTTATCACCAGATTCTGTCCACACTTCATGACCGATCAGAGAAAATACTTGCTCAGATTTTTCTGGATCGGCAAATTCCTCGGCATTGAAGTTCACCATGATGCCATCAGCACCAATTGATTCAATTCGATCCCAAATAAACGATCGTTTTTTGCCACCCAAAAATCCCGACTTACAGGTAAACCCTTCTACTCGGTGAGCTTTAGGATTTAGCCACAAATAATCTACCCGGCCCAGTTCTTCCGCCGTGCGACGGTCCAGCACCAACTGATTGAGTAAGTCACTCTGCCTGATCGCTGATTGTTGCATACTCATATATAACTCCTAGTTATTTTCAATGATACTTGCAAGTTTCGTAACTCAACCCAACCTACAAATTAATCCATTTTTTGGCGGACGCGAAGGTATTGTTGGAGAAACCCGGCTTCTGAGGTGTACTTCATGCAACTGAAAACCTCTATAATACCCTATCTCAAAAAAATCTCTCGCTATTTAGTGTTTTCCACTTTATCAATTTTGACTGTCCTCACCATCGGTTACTTCACTCCCACAAAATGGTGTCATTCTTCCCAGTCAAACTGCTACTTGACTATCTGCGTCTCTAACACGGGAATCCACACGAATATTTTGGTTCCCGTTAATAATGGTATCTTTGATTGGAACATATATCTAAAGATAGATGACATTCAAAATAACTCCGAAACTAACTATAAGTATTTAAGTTTTGGTTGGGGAGATAGAGCCTTTTATCTGACTACTCCTACTTTGGCAGATCTAAATGTTATTACTACCTTCAATGCCTTATTTCTTCCTACTCCTTCTGTCATGGACGTACAATGGTATGAAGTGATTCCCAATAATATTGAAAGAAGATGTTTCCGCGTCAGTCAGACTGATTATCTTAATTTAATGAAATTTATTAACGATTCGTTCCAACTGGATGAGCGGGGTATAAAAATGCGAATTAGTCAGGGTTACTCATCTCACAGTAGCTTTTATGAAGCCAAAGGAAGTTATTCCATATTGAGAAATTGTAATTCTTGGACAGCAGAAGGTTTGCGAAAAGCTAATGTAAATACTCCCCTCTGGGCTGGACTTTCCTCTGGTATTATGCTCCATTTAAAAAACAGTTGTGAATGCAGCCAATAAGCGATCGTAGAAATTAGCCATTAGCTCTATTTTAAAGACAGATAGACCCTGAGTATCGGTTTACGAATCTTCATCTATGCTTTTTACTCTGCGACTTGTTAGGTAAGTCTCTGATTCTTTGAATACTTGTTCTGTATTTGCATCTGGCGATCCATTTTCCACTTGCTTCTTTATTACTGCATCTGGGTCTCCTTTGTCCAGCAAAATTTGAATTTTTGGCCCAGAACTCCCCATACGAAATATCATCCCATCTACCACCTGACGCTGAGCGATCGGTTCATTATCCACATAAGTTCCATTAGCCCCAAAATTAATTATTTCCCACTCAGTACCATTGTTCCATAACTCAACATGATTGCGTGAGACTACAGAACTGAAAATTATGATGTCATTATCTTTTGACCGACCAATCCGAATTACTGATTCAGGCCCGAAAGTCCAACTTTGAACGGGAGTGGACTGGCTAGGATGGAGTAGAGTTAGGGTAATCACAGCTATTAGATCTGAAAATATTTATGTGTATAACTGTTACGATCGCTAGTCGCTCACCTTTAGCATATCAATTAAAAAAACTACCGGCAATTCCTCTGGTTCGGCGATCGCTAACAGAGTCAGGTGTGAGCGTCAGAAATTGGCAAATTCCCATTAACTATTGGCTCGAAGCTTATTTATTTACCCGCTGGGTTGGAATTTCGATCGCAAACTCAGTTCCCTGTCCTGGTACTGAAAAACACTTCAAGTGACCTCCGTGTTTTTCAACCACAATCTGATAGCTAATAGACAAGCCTAAACCAGTACCTTTACCTGGTGGCTTCGTTGTATAAAAAGGATCGAACAATTTCTTAAGTACTGCCTCCGTCATTCCCGGCCCGTTGTCGGCAAACCGGATCGTCACCCAATCGCCGTTTAGCACTTCAGTGCGAATTCGGATCGTACCGACACGCTGTTCGACTTCACTCCCTGACTGGGGAATGTTTTGTGAGTCCTTAAGCCTTTCGCTCTCATCCAAAGCGTCAACAGCATTACTTAATATATTCATAAACACCTGGTTTAGCTGCCCAGGATAACAGTTCACAGGTGGTAGGTCGCCGTACTCCTTAATCACCAAAATACCCGGATGTCCTGCCATTGGCTTGAGTCGATTCTGCAAGATCAGCAGAGTGCTATCAATTCCCTCGTGAAGGTCAACCGGCTTCATCTGGGCCTGATCCAGCCGCGAGAAGTTCCGCAGGGACAAAACAATCTGGCGGATGCGTTCTACCCCCAACTGCATCGAAGCCAACAACTTAGGCAAATCTTCCAGCAAAAAATTAAGATCGATCGCGTCAGCCTGCGCTTTAATTGCCGGAATCGGCTGGGTATAGTGTTGCTGGTAGAGGTTAACCAAGTGCAGCAAATCTCGGACATATTGACTGGCATAGGGTAGATTACCGTGGATGAAGCTGACCGGATTATTAATTTCGTGAGCCACACCAGCAACCAGCTGTCCCAGACTGGACATCTTTTCAGTCTGAATCAGTTGGGTTTGAGTGCGTTGTAATTCGTGGAGCGCAAATTCCAGCTGATTCGCTTGTTCTCTTAATTGCGCTTCCGATTGCCGTAATGCTTCCTCTACCTGCTGGCGCTTGGCGATGTCCTCTTTGAGAAGCAAATTAGCTGCTTGTAATTCGGCAGTTCGTTTGTCAACCTGTATTTTTAAGTCGTCGTGAGCTTTTTGCAGTTCCTCCTCCGCCTTGACACGATAAGCAATCTCCTTCTGCAATTGCTGATTAGCGGTTCTTAATTCCGTCGTGCGATCGTCTACCGCTTGCTGTAACGCCTCAATAACACCGTACATTTCCGTTGGATCTAGCACTTGCAGCAGGCTGGTTTGGGACACAACACCCAGCAATTCCCCCTGATAACCCACCACAACCAAGCGCCGCACGTGCCGCCGCTGCATCTCCTGGTGGGCGACCCAAAGCGATTCATCAGGCCCCAAACAAAATAACGGAGTACTCATTACTTCTTGGGCCTGCAACTTCGATAAGTTCAGCTCTAGCGCCTGAAACTTCACCACATCTCCCTCAGTGACAATCCCTACAGGTTTCAGGAAATGGTCTCGTCTGAGACTTTTTCCTGAATCCCGATCGCTCAATACCGAGTCCTGAATTGCCTTTTCCTCAGTCCTCAGCTCTTTTTCTTCCATCCTGGCAATCACCACGCAGCTAACTCGATACTCTGCCATCAACTGAGCTAAATTCAGCACAGATGCAGTCATTGGCGCATGAATGACTTGAGCTGACATCACGTCTGCTACAGACCACAATCGAGTCAGGAGATTGGCAGGTTGCATCGATGCACGAATGCTTCCCGGCGTCAGTATCCCTACGATCTGACCTGACCCGTCTAAAATTGGCAGGTGACGAATGCGATGCTGACGAAAGATTGATAGCGCATTGAATATATCGTAAGAATCGGATTGGCTCAGAGTAATCACTGGATGGCTCATTACATCGGCCACCTTCAGCGTTTTTAAGTCCATTCCGCCAGCGGTCAGCCTAACGATATCCCGTTCTGTAAATATGCCGACTAACTCTAACCCTTCGATCGCTAAAACACAGCTGGCTCGTTTTAACCTCTCTTGGAAAGATTCGCTAGTTTCCTCAACTTCCAGCAACGGATTTTCACCCGGCAATGGACAACTGCTTCTCACCTGCGCCATTAGATGCAGAACCTCTATTAGAGGAGTATCGGGAGGGACGGACAGGGTGTGAGGGTTGATGGCATTTTTGAGGGCTAGCGAATAGACAGGTTGGCCGTTGAGGTGCATAGCGATTAAATTGTGTGATGATTTCTACATCACAGCATTAATGCAGTCAATTGTATGCTGTTATACTGCACAGGTCTATAAACTTGGTCAAATCATTGTTCGCCTCATTGACCGCTGCCAATGTTTTACCTGTTCGAGCTAACAGAGTTTTCATGCAGTTAATTCCAAATCGCGCTTCATCCCTGTGAAAATCAGGTATCGAGTTGGGTGACCTCATCTCGATCTTCGGATTTGGGATGGATTAAAGTGTCTCTTGATTTATCAGGTTTCGGCTCGGCGGAGGATTGTTTGGGAGGAATTATTTTTTGCCCATCCTTGACGCTGGATGTTCCCAGTAAAATTTGGATTTGAGGGCCAGAGCGAGCTAAACGAATCATGGCTCCATCTCGGATAGGGGCTTCATTGATGCGTTTACCTTCCACATAGGTACCATTGGCACCTAAATTAACAATTTCCCAGTTACAACCATGACGGCGCAGCTCTACGTGGTGCCGCGAAACTACGGCACTATAAAGGATGACATCGTTATCAGTAGCTCGCCCAATCCGAATCACCGATTCTTGATCGAAAGTCCAACTTTGAATCGGTATGGACTGAAGTGGATGTAGCAGGTTTAGGGTAATCACATTGGCAGCGTCAATTGATTTTGGATGTAAGTAGGCCAGGATTTTGGCATTTTACTGCCCACAAGGGGAGTATTTACCAGCAGCTTAAGTAAAATCGACTAAGAAATCTGAAACAAGAATGTAACCAGGTCTCCTTTACCCAGGGCAATGCGATCGCCCGGACGCAATCGGTGCCGGTTCCCCTTTGGCAGGGCTGTGTGGTTAATGTAAGTGCCGTTTGAACTCCCGATATCTTCAATATAATAGGCATCTCCTTCTACCCTAATATCGGCGTGGACACGGGAAACCACCTCCGAATTGGGAAAACCCGAAACGTCAATATCTGGCGGAATCTGATCGTTGGGCTTGCCTATATGAATAATCGATAGATTTTGAGGCAGCTCGATTTCCGTCTTGGTTTGGAGGTGCAGAAGCTTTGCCGTGTGCTGCTGCAATCGAGTTTGAGAGCTGACTCCTGCGGTGGGCGATGCTGGGGTAACGCTGGGGCTTGGAGCCTGAGCATATACGCTGTTAACGCTAGGCGGCGATGGAGACTCAGGGACTCCCGGTTGGACGCTAGGATTTTCTGGAACAGACACTTGAGAACTACTGGCCAAAGGTAATGGTTCAATCAAGGGTTCAGGTGGTATCAAGTCTGGCACAGATACTTGCTGTGTTGGTGCAACCGTCACAGTAGCAGGTGCAGCTGTTTGTTCTTCACCTTTAACACCAGTTGCTTCCTGCAAGTTAAAGCCACACTGGCCGCAGAAGCTGGCGTCGGTCTGGACTGATGTACCGCAGTTAGGGCAATTAGTTGTGGTCGGTAACGGTGTGTAACAGGCTTCGCACTGAACAGCTCCGTCGGGATTTTGGTGATTGCAGTTTGGGCAAACAATCATGAAGTTTTATCTTCCGTCGAGATCGTCGTAGATGAGTTCTGGAGAGAGAGAGATGCTACCCGATCGCATCTTAATAATTTTCTGGGGACTTTGAGGCCGCCAGGGCTAGATTTCTACCGGCAGACTCATCTAGTAGCCACCAAAGTTCTCCTTGGGGTCTGATGAGCCGAGATGGGTAGGTCATTTCATCAGCTACAGGGGCGAAAACCTGAGCCAACGCAGATTGTTTATTAGCACCTAGAGCAATGAATATGACACAGCGGGCTTGGTTAATCAGTGGTACGGTAAGGGTAAGGCGGGGTTGACCATCTTTGTTACCGACTGCGACAAAGCGATCGCGAACTTGCAACGCTTCTGTATGTGGAAACAGGGAAGCTGTATGTCCATCATCACCCATTCCCAGTAAAACAATGTCAAAAACTGGAAATTCTCCTGCCCCGGTCTTAAAAAACTCCTCCAGTTCGGCTTCGTACTTCTGGGCGTCAAGCGCTGGGTCGCCAGCATCGGTGGGCATTGGATGGATGTTGCCAGCTGGAATATCAACTTTATCCAACCAAGCTCGACGAGCCATCCCTTGATTGCTGTCAGGATGCGACTGGGGCACGTAACGTTCATCACCCCAAAATACGTGAATTTTTTCCCAAGGCAGGTTTTCTTTTGCGATCGCTTCATACAGTGCTTTGGGTGTGCTACCGCCAGCGAGGACGATTGTACACTGACCGCGATCGCAAGTGGCTGTATTAATTTTCTCTAGGACAAGTTGGAGCGATCGCGCGATCGAGGCCGCACCAGAGGCTAGCACTTCAACGTTTCTGCCCATTACTTGCTGCACCTAATAACTTTCCTAGTTTCACAGTAAAGCATATATCGGTTGAGAAACAGTCAGGGTTTACTACCCCCCATTCTTGGAGAGAGTGGGGGAGAAGGAACAACATTGAGGCCGAAAAAGGGAGTAGCTAACCCGGATTTGGTATTACTCCCTTCGGGCCAGAAGATTATCTATAATTCTTTTTTCTCCTCTGCCCCTCTTGACTTGGTAATCCAGCGCACAATTAAGGTAGATATTTTACTAGATTCGTGCATAAAATATCCTGAATAGTCAGCTGATAGTTTAAATTAAAGATTTAAGCAAAACTTCAGGATCGGCTATAAAGCAATTTGGCAACCCAAAATGGTAGATCCGACAGATGAAATCGCAAGACAAGCTCGCCAAGGGAGCGTTGCGGCGATTATTCAATTACTGAACGAACAGCTGGCTTCCAGTGGCGTCAGAACCAGAGCAATACGCGAAAATGGCGTATTGGAAATGTTGTGCGAAGCTGAGAGCGTCGAGCAGATCGAGCAAACAACCTTGGTACCGCGAATTCGGGAGATTTTAGAGACAATTAGGCCAAGCAATATTCGGCGCGTCAAAATTAACTGTCGAATAGTTCGAGAGCAGCAGTCCCTGTGGCTGGAGGAAATTAGTCGCGATCCAGAAAATCACCTGCTTTGGTTTGAAGAAATTACCTTGACTAGGCGCAATCCCTTCAAGCGTCTGGCAACAGACATGAGGGAACGTAACAGTAAAAGCGTAAAGCCATCTCAACTCAAACCATCTTCTCCGTTTGAGCGCGATCGAAGGCAATTGCGGCGGGGAATGCTGGGCGGAATCCTGATGAGCGGGGCTCTATTGCTGGGTGGCTGGGCTGCATATAAAGCTTTAGCTCCAAAACAGGGCGATCGGACACAAGCAACAAAACCAGAGTCTTCAACAAACTTATCCCCAAACCAGCAGACCCTCAGTGTCGCTAACCAGACAAATAGCCCCAATGTCTCAGGAGACCCCTTTGCCGCCGCTGTGCGACTAGCTGAGCAAGCTTCTGTAGATGGTAAAAAAGCGCAAACTAGGGCACAGTGGTTAGAGATAGCTAATCGTTGGCAACAGGCTTCGGATATGATGGGTCAAGTGCCAGCAACCGATCGCCGCTACCAGACAGCACTGAACCGGAAGTCAGTTTATCGCAAAAATAGCGAGTCAGCGCTGCGGCAACTGCAAAAAAGGCGCTCCTAGTACCCCCATGAGGTGAGGAACCCTCAGTATTTACGTTAAGAAGATTGTAGAAAGATCACGGATGCCACCCTGTCTTAGATAAGGATAAGCTAGTCCCAGTTCTAATTAGATTGATGGCTGCCGATCGAGCTAAAGCGTTAAGCTAGCTGAATTTTGGGTAACCATATTCCTAAAAATCACAGGCGAACTGCATCATCAATCTATTTAACTGACAACCAGAACCCTGGTTGACAGCAGAGTAATACAGGCGGGCGATCGCTTTCCACAAATAGGGGCTTTGTCGTTGATGAAAGACTCGCAGGACAAAAAAACACTGGCGGTAAATCGAAAGCGCGACGTAGCTTTGAAGCTAGAGGCAAGAGAAGAGACTCTCACTGCTGTATCCTCAAGTCCTGCTTCCATTGCGCCCAAGTGGAGCGAGCCCACTCAATTAAACCAAAATCAGGTCGATCGCACCAATTTAGAACCACAAATTACCCAGATTGTACTCAATAGCTCCGATCCGGAAATAGTGCTGCCAGAAATCGCCGCAGCTTTGGGAAAAGCTTTTGAGGTTGAATATTGCGTAATTGCTGTTATGGGTAGCGATCGGGCCACGATTCAGACGGCTTATTGGTATCCCAACACAGTTCAAGCACCATTAACCCAGCACCCAAGTCCTCTGCTGGGACATCTAAATATAGCTGCAATACTGGCAAGTCCTGACCCGATCGCGATCGCCGATCTGGGTGCAGAAACCGCCCTAGAGCAGGTCAATAATAGCGAAGATTTGCCGGTACAGGCTGTTTTGGCAATCAAAACTCAGTTTCAAGGTCATGTAAACGGAGTAGTTGCCATCATGCACTCACTAGCCCACTGTTGGAACGCATCAGAACAAGAAAGACTCCAAACCGTGTCAGACTCAATCGCAATGGCAATCTCACAAGTTCAACTTCAGAGACAAGTACTCGCTTCATCTGGGCACCAAGCTCTGCTTAACCAGTTGACAATGGCTATCCGTAGCTGTACGGAACTAGAGCAGATTCTCAAGCTGGCAATAGATGGCACGGCGCGAACCCTTCAGGTCGATCGGGGCCTGATCTTGCTGTTGAAATACACAGAACCCATCCTAAAAAGGGATTCCCAAAAGCGCATTCCCAAAGCAACAGAAGTAACTGTTGTGTGCGAATGGCCCACAGCCTCCCCATCAGACGGCAATCAAAATGCTGCGACTCAGTTAAACCAGTCGTTTTGTTTGTCGAAATGCGGTTTGTGCCAGGATGCTTTTACAAATGCTCCCCGCCTGATTGCGATCGCCGACAAACACAGCATTCCTAGCGGCGATCCGATCGCTGAGATCGCCTCAATTTTTGATTTCAACGCCATGTCTGCCCTCCTGCTGGTGCCCCTGGAAAGCCAAGATACCGTACTTGGGTTCTTAGCACTACAGCAACTTCAGCCTCGTCCCTGGTTGAGTGAGGAATTGGCACTGGTAGAATTGGTAAGCGCCCAGATGAGTACTGCCATTCTCCAGTTCCAAACATTGCGGCAAACTTCAGCCTTGGTAGACGAGCGCACGTATCAACTACAATCTATTCTCAAACTACAGGCTAAGTTGTACGAAAAAACTCGCCAACAAGTTGAGCAACTGCGCCAGTTAGATCAGATCAAGGATGAGTTCATCGCCACAATGAACGACCAGCTGCGAAACCCCTTGGCGAGCATGAAAATGGCGATTCATATGTTACGTCAACCGGGACAGTCCGCCGAGCGTCAAGCTAAGTATCTGGAAATATTGGATGAGCAGTGTACCAAAGAAATCAATCTGATCGACGATATACTTGCTCTGCAACAGCTGGAATCCAACAAATCTCCCCTACTTCTCCAAAAAATAGACCTTAAGCAGATTATCGATGATTTAGCTGAGTTGTTTGAGAAAAAATGGGGGGCTAAGGGATTAACCCTGACAGTGGATTTACCTAAGCGCCCTTTAATGCTGCAAACTGACCTTGACAGTGTTGACCGCATCCTCCAAGAACTCTTGACTAATGCTGGCAAGTACTCCGATCTAAATACTGCTGTCCATTTGTGCGCCACTCACGAAGTCGATCCACAAAACCCTCAAATTGTTTTAACGCTTTCTAATACCGGCCCTGGGATTCCACTGGCAGAGCAAGAGCATATTTTTGAGAAGTTTCATCGTGGTCAGGGTGTTAGCAAACAAGTAATTCAGGGCACTGGTTTGGGACTGGCTCTGGTAAAGTGCTTGGTACAGCACTTAAATGGCACTATAACTGTTTCTAGTAACCAGATTAGCCACAGTCAGTTGTGGTTAACTTGCTTTACCCTGACTTTGCCCCAGATGCAAGGATAATTGCAAATTTCAGATTTCAGATTTCAGATTTGTTTCGCCCACTATATCGGCGAGGTATTAACCAAAAATCTTCTCCTTTTCCTTCATCTGAAATCCTCGCTCAAAAATCATATAGCAACCGCTCTCGTCATTTAGGACGTTCTTAATTCCACCAAACCGTTCGGACTTCGGCGTGAGCGCTCACCTCGTAGCTGAGCGTTCACGCCGAAGCTCTTGATTCTAGCCCCTTCTTCCCCTAGCCCCTAGCCCCTAGCCCCTAGCTATACTATGTCCATAAGTGTTGCGCCTAAGCCACTACGTTGGCAACGGCCTAAATATTCCCCGCTGGCACGTCAGGTAGACGTTTTTGCCGCGTCAGGAAAATTCATGTTTTATTTGTGGTGGGATGGCATCTTTGCTAATAACTCATCATTAGAGAGAAAGCGTCGGGCTCAGTGGTTAGTTCGCACTCTGCTTAATTTAGGGCCGACTTTTATTAAAATTGGACAGGCTTTGTCTACTCGTGCGGATTTGTTACCCCCAGAGTATGTGGATGCTTTGGCGCAGTTACAAGATAATGTCCCGGCATTTAGTGCTGATGTGGCGATCGCTCTAGTACAATCTGAACTGGGCAAGCCTATCTATACTTTGTTTCGGGATTTCAACCATATTCCTATTGCTGCTGCCAGTTTGGGACAGGTACATAAAGCACGCCTCCACACTGGGGAAGAAGTTGTTGTCAAAGTCCAGCGTCCCGGATTGCAAAAGTTATTTGATGTGGATGTTAAGGCTGTCTATAAAATCATGCGTTTTTGTCAGCGATATTTGGCTTGGACAAGAAAGTACGATCTAGAGCCAATCTATCATGAATTTTTTACAATTTTATATCAAGAGATTGATTACGTACAAGAAGGTAAAAATGCCGAACGGTTTCGCTATAACTTTATGGATTATCCCGGCATTATTGTACCTAGAGTTTATTGGGATTATACCACTACGAAAGTTTTGACAGTGGAATATGTTCCGGGTATTAAGGTTGACGATCTCCAAACAATAGTCGCCTGCGGCTTAGATCCTAAAAAAATTAACCAAATCGGTATTTCTTGTTACCTAAAGCAATTGTTACTGGATGGTTTTTTTCAAGCCGATCCCCATCCGGGAAATCTAGCTGTGAATCCGGCAGACGGGAGTCTGATTTTCTATGACTTTGGCATGATGGCAGAGGTGAAGTCTCTTGCCAAAGAGCAGATGGTTCGCAACTTTTTTGCTGTCTTAAGAAAGGATACGGATGAGGTACTCGATACTTTAATTAAAATGGGTTTAATTGAGCCGGTGCAGGATATGACTCCGGTGCGACGGCTGATATCTTTTCTTTTAGAAAAGTTTACCGAAAAGCCAATAGATTTTCAAGCTTTTAGTGAAATAAAGAACGAATTGTATCTGATGTTTGAGCAGCAACCTTTTCGTTTGCCAGCACAGATGACATTCATTTTGAAGTCTTTGACGACTCTGGACGGTATTGCTAGAGGGCTCGATCCTGAATACAATTTAATGGTTGCGGCTCAGCCTTTTGTGAATAGTATAGCTGTCTCTAAAGGGCGAGGAAATACGGTTGTAGAACTGGCAAGACAGACAAGGGATTTGATCAAATATAAGTTGAATCAGCCTAGTAAAACCGAAGTTTTAATTCGACGCTTAGAAAGGCGTATTGAAGAAGGTGAACTGCAAGTGAGTGTGCGATCGATCTCTAGCGATCGCATCATCAAACGCATTAATCTAGCCATCAAAAGCCTCATTTATGCCTGTTTGACTGGTTTTACCTTGCTCGCTGGGGCGGTTTTGCTTGTCGGGGGATATCAAGGTGGTGCGATCGCAGCTTTTATGCTCTCAGGGCTAGGGTTCTTGGTTTTGCTGCGTTCTTTGATTGATTTAGCTATTAAGGAAAAATTTGACAAACTAGCTGAAAGATAAGCCTCTCAGACAATCGTGGAAAATGTGGATCTCCTACAAATACTCAAAAAAGTAGGGTGAGCATTGCCCACCCTACTCTTTTGTTTGAAGTACCCCCAGGGGAATTCGAATCCCCGTCGCCTCCGTGAAAGGGAGGTGTCCTAGGCCTCTAGACGATGGGGGCGTGTAATTCGCCGCTGCGCGTCGTTAGCACCTTTATTAAAGTAACCAATATTTCTGAATCTGTCAACACCCTAATCTAAAAAATTTTAAACCCGGAAGCGGGGGCTTGGGGTAGCAGGATTTTGGTGAATTCCAGCTTGCGCTTCTCTGGGCTCCACTGGGCGGGGTCAATCGATTTTGGATTTTGGATTGACCCCCCGACTTTCAGTCGGGGGGTTGAGGCGTTTTTGGTTTTCGGTCAATGAATCGAACCCTGCAATAAAGCCTGAAAGCGTTTGTTACTTCGGAGTTGAGCAAAATCAGAATCGGTTTTTGCTAGGGTCTTATATTCGCCGGGATGCAGACGGATTGCATTTTGGAGGCTTTCAATTGCCAAATCTTGATAGCCAAGTAAGGCATAGCAGCAAGCTTTGTTGTACCAGGCGTAATCGTCGTGAGGTTGAGAGGCCAAAACTTGATCGTAGCTGGCGATCGCTTCGGAGTAGCGTTTTAGGTAACGCAGTACATCTCCGCGCTTATACCAAGCCCAGTAGTTTGACTCTGGTTCCTGGAGGGCTCGATCGTAGCTAGCAAGGGATTCGGTGTAGCGTTTCAGGTGACGCAGGGCATCCCCGCGCCGCGACCAAGCCGAGTAATCGTGGGATCGAACAACTAAAGCTTTGTCGTAGCTAGCGATCGCTTCGGAGTAGCGTTTTAGGTGACGCAGAGCCTCACCGCGCCAAAACCAACCCCAGTAGTCCGTCGGTTTGATTGCTAGGACTTTATCGAAGCTGACAATGGCTTCTTCAAATTCATCCAAATCTTCCAGGGCTAGGCATCCTCGTTTATACCAGGCCCAGCAGTCATCCGGTCGGATGGACAGAGTTTTGTCGAAACTGGCGATCGCCTCTTCGTAGCGGCACGCATCGTGCAGTGCCTTACTACGTTTATACCAGGCCCAGTAGTCATCCGGTCGGAAGTAGAGGGCTTTATCAAAACAAGCGATCGCTTCTTCATAAAGCTCCCGATCCACTAGATCCTGGCCTTGAGAGAACCAGTTCCAATAGCCATCTAGATTGAGGTCTAAAATTTCGTCTTCGCCACTCATGAGCATCTGATTCATCTTTTACAGCTTCCCTAAGCGTCATCGCTATGCCAAACTTTAGCCCAATTTTAACCAACGGGGAGTTTGAGGGGAATATAGAAAAAGGCTCTTCCGTACTATGCTATTTAAGCTTTTGAACTCTTGAGCAGAGGAGAAAAGAAATAAAAATGTTCTTAAATGAACAAAAGCATAGCAACTCCAAAAGAGCCGGATGTTACTCCATTAAAGCTCGAAACCGTTCATCTTCTCGAATAAGCTCAAAATCCAAGTCTTTTTGAGCCATTTCTCGATATACGTCGGGATTTAAATTAATAGCTTGTGACAAGCTTTCAATTGCTAGCTCAATATTGCCCTGCTGGGAATAACAGCAAGCTTTGTTATACCACGCTCTATGTTCGTTGGGTTTAAATTCTAGGGCTTTATCGTAACTGGCGATCGCTTCTTCTAGGCGGCCCACCTGGCGTAGGGCGACACCTCGGTTGTGCCAAGCTAAGTAGTCGTTGGGTTGGAATTCAAACGTTTTGTCGAAAGAAGCGATCGCTTCTTCGTACCGACCTAACTTCCACAGCACAACGCCTCTGTTATACCAGGCTTGATTATAATCCGGTTTGATTTCCAGTACTTTATTAAAACTGGCAACTGCCTTTTCATAACAGCCCCAGTCTTGTAGGGTAATGCCTCGGTTGTACCAAGCATTAAAAGCTTCTGGCTTGAACTCGATCGATCGATCGAAACTGTTGAGCGCTTCTTCGTAGCGACCGATCTTTCCCAGGGCAATGCCACGGTTGTACCATGCCCAGTAGGCATCGGGTTGCAACTGTAGGGTTCGCTCAAAGCTGATCACTGCTTTTTCATATTTACCCCAGTCGCTCAGAGTAATGCCTCGATTGTGCCAACTATTGGAGGAATCCGGGTTAAACTCGATCGCGCGGTCAAAGCTGTTGAGCGCTTCTTCGGATCGACCTAATTTACCCAGGGCAATGCCCCGATTATGCCAAACCCAGGCAGTATCCTGTCGAATCGCCAGCGCTTTGTCAAAACAGATTAGGGCTTCTTCGTGGCGGCTTAAGTTTCCTAGCGCTAAACCCCGCTGACACAAGGCATTATGATAATCTGGATCGAACTTTAGGGCGCTGTCAAAATTGGCGATCGCCTCTTTATAATTCTTTACCTCGGTTAGGCGCAATCCATGATGGAAAAAGAATTCAGCTTCAAGACTAGGGGTATCGGTCATATAATCTGTCATCTGACTTTAGAATGATTTCTTTTTCTTTAAGATTCCCAAAAAGATCACACGATCTAACAACCCAACTCTAATTCTTACTTTCTTCCCACCTAAAGAATACATCAGGGGCAGAGGGGAGGGGGTAAGAGGGGAGGGGGTAAGAGGGGAGGGGGCAGAGGGGAGGGGGTAAGAGGGGAGGGGGTAAGAGGGGCAGAAGAATAATAGATCATCTTTTGGCCTCAAAGGAGTAATTGAGCAGGATTTATTGACAATTGACTTTGATGTTGAGTTTGTGGTAAGCTAACACGCATCTAATTCGGATATTTCTAATCCGGCAATCAAACCTTCAATTCCTCTCCCACTCCCCCACTCCCCCACTCTCCCACTCCCGCTAAACATACAAATTAAATGCGTAGCAGCTTAATTCAATTGACTGCACCTTTAGGCGCAAAAACTCCGATCGTACCGTTATGAGAACGGTTTCGGTTTTGGAGAATTATTATAAGAACGCACAAAGTTAATATGGCTGAACAATCAAATGCGGCTTATCGTATAGAAAAGGATTCAATGGGCTCTAGGCAAATTCCAGTCGATGCCTACTATGGAATCCAAACCCTGCGGGCAACAGAAAATTTCCCCATCAGCGGCATCAAGCCTTTACCCACATACATTGATGCCTGCGTGCTGATTAAGAAAGCGACCGCGATCGCTAACGGAGAACTAGACTGCATACCTAAAGACATTTGTCAAGCAATTGTTCAAGCTGGCGATGAAATTTTGGGGGGGAAATTCCGAGATCAGTTTGTGGTGGACATTTACCAAGCAGGTGCCGGAACATCGCACCACATGAATATTAATGAAGTGCTGGCAAATCGGGCGCTAGAATTGCTGGGAGATCAAAAAGGCAATTACCAGCGCGTCAGCCCCAACGATCACGTTAATTACGGGCAATCTACTAATGATGTCATTCCCACAGCCATTCGCATCGGCGGTTTGCTGGCATTGGAAAGGACGTTGTTCCCAGCTTTATCGGATGCGATCGCCGCATTAGACAACAAAGCCGAAGAATTTCAAGATATCGTCAAATCCGGCAGAACCCACCTACAAGACGCCGTACCAGTGCGACTGGGCGAGAATTTCCGCGCTTGGGCGCAGATTCTCACAGAACACTCGATCAGGATAGAAACAGCCTCTGGAGACCTGACTTTACTGGGTTTAGGCGGTAGTGCGGCGGGAACCGGACTGAATACTCATCCCCAGTACCGTTACAAAGTTGCCGAAATTCTCGGACAGTTAATCGAACAACCCTTGGAACCCGCACCCCACATGATGGCGGCGATGCAGAGTATGGCACCATTCGTGTATGTTTCCAGTGCTTTGCGGAATTTAGCTCAAGATTGCGTCAAAATTTCCCACGATTTGCGGCTGATGGATTCTGGGCCAAAAACTGGTCTAAAGGAAATTCAATTGCCGCCAGTACAGCCCGGATCTTCGATTATGCCAGGAAAGTACAATCCGGTGATGGCAGAGATGACATCGATGGTTTGTTTTCAGGTGATGGGGTATGATGCTGCGATCGCACTTGCCGCTCAAGCAGGACAATTAGAACTAAATGTAATGATGCCCCTAATTGCCTATAACCTAATTCATAGCATTGAAATTCTCGGCAATGCTTTAGCCGCCTTAACCAAGCAATGTCTGGAAGGAATTACCGCCAACAGTCAACGTTGTAGAGATTATGCTGAAGGTAGTTTAGCACTCGTCACTGCACTAAATACCCACATTGGCTATCTTAATGCAGCAGCCGTTGCTAAGGAATCTTTGGAAACTGGCAAATCTTTGCGGCAAATTGTATTAGAAAAAGGGTTGATGAACGAAGAAGAATTGGCGAAAGTGTTGGATTTGGAAAAAATGAGCGCCATGCCGATCGATAATTTGGGGAATAGGAGTTAATTTTTTGAGGGTGCGTTAGCGCTGGTTTAACGCACCTTTTGATCAGCTAATTTAGATAATTTTTGAAGCCACAAATTAAACTCGATCTGTTCTCTTCAATGGGGTGCTATACTGCTGAGTACTACTAACGCAAGTTGCTAGTTATGACCTTAGCCGCTTTTGATACCCCTAAATCCCCCTTAATAAGGGGGGATCAAAACGTCACTCGTCACTATTTGTAACTATACTTCGCACGGGCATAAATGGGCGAAGCATTCCGTAAATAATTTGTTGTTGAACCCAAAGATCTTTGACGGAATGCTTCGCCCCTACAGAGATAAAAAAAGCACGGTCTGTGACCGTGCTGAGTATAGCAACTTGCGTTACTATTTCTTGTTGTTCCCAATCGATGAGGAGTCAGATGTACGACTTGACGAGATTTACTTTAAGGGACATGGTTGAATGCGGTATGGCTCTACGCCAGATCGGTTTAGATGCTGACAGCATGGAACAGACAAGTAACAGAATTATTAGATATCTTTACGAAAATTTTTGTACCAAGCCAACTGGTGAGAAATCCTGCACTCTCATTCGTTTGTTCAAAACTCACCCTTATCAAGACTTAGAACCTGAACTTGCCGAGTCTGCCCGCAGTATGTTGGGCAACTATCCCTGTTTGCCTGCCTTAAAGTGCATGACTCTACTGGCAACGGCAGGAGAACAAACGGAATGGAACTCAAGACACACATCTGCTGGACACAAGGCTATTCCATTGGCAAGCGAATCTGTAGTCGCTCAAATGCCGATGATCTCACAACTCATCAGACAACTCGGCTTAGATATAAAAATGGTACTCGATCCCGATCCGAATCTTTTGCTAGAAATTGAACAGAGGAAATACAACGTCTTCTACGTGCCAGAAGCGATCGACAGCCCGCATATTCCCGCTCGAAATTCGTTTGTGATTCCATTCGGAATTAAGTCTGTGTTAGGGTTTGGCGGTTTATTGCCTTCGGGCAATCTGTTTGCAATTATCATGTTCTTGAAAGTCACTATTCCTCATAGCACGGCTCAGATGTTCAGCACTCTGGCGCTGAACGTAAAGGCAGCACTGCTACCCTTCGATGGAGGAACTGTCTTCGTTCAAAAAAAAGAATCTGCTAAAGCCAGTAAGCAAATCTCTACAAGAGAAACCGATCGCGATAAAGTGCAGCTTAAATCGCAGGTAGCCACTTTGACGCAGTTGCTTGAAGTTTTCGAGCAATCGATATTGGTACAATCCGATCGACTCGAACAACTAATAGAGCAATTGGCGGAATCCGCACAAAAGTCACAAGAGTTATTGCTCAATATTTTGCCAGAGCAGATCGTCAAACAACTCAAACAAAATCCAGCCGCGATCGCCGAACAATTCAACGAAGTTACAATTTTGTTTGCCGATCTTGTTGGATTTACGCCTCTAGCGGCTCGCTTAAAACCAATTGAAATAGTTAACTTACTCAATGAGATTTTTTCCAGCTTTGACGCGCAGGCTGAACATTTGGGATTAGAAAAAATCAAGACGATCGGCGATGCCTACATGGTAGCGGCTGGGCTACCCATTCCCAGAGCCGATCATGCCGAAGCGATCGCAGATATGGCACTGGCAATGCAAGCGGCGCTCGATCGCGTCTGCACCAAACTAGGAGAAGACATTCAAATTCGCATTGGCATTAATACAGGGATTGTCATCGCTGGAGTCATCGGCACGAGGAAATTTATCTATGATTTATGGGGAGATGCCGTCAATATTGCTTCCCGTATGGAATCTTCCAGTGAACCTGGAAGCATTCAGGTAACGAAAGCCACATACGAGCGACTCAAGGATAAGTATGTGTTGCAGAAGCGAGGAATCATTAAAGTCAAAGGCAAAGGAGAAATGGTAACTTATTGGCTCGTTGGCTCTCAAACAGATACAAGCTTTGGGGCGTAGGCTTCTTATAGAATTATAGCAACCGCCAAGACGGTTAGGACATTCTTAATTGCTGAAACCCTTGATTCTAGTATCTTCTTACCCTAGTCCCTAGCTATAATTTAACTTTTCGGTGATGCCACGTTCAGATTATCTCGCAGCGTTTGTTCCTGTCGCCTCACAGCCGCTAAAAGTTCGGCATTCTGAAGAATAACGCCAACTTGATTGTTAAATACCTGCATATATCTTTGATCGTTTTGGTCAAAACTGGTTTGAAAACAATCTGGTACTTCGGTAGTATCACCAGGATTGATAGCAGCAAAATCGCCCGACTTCTTTTTATTCACTAATTGAGTCACGCCAATCAGCTCGCCATCGGGATTCCAAACTGGCATACAAAGTAAACTACAAGTCCGATAACCAGTCGTTTGATCTGTTCTCTTAGCAGTTTCAGAATCTGGGTATTCATATAGGTCAAAAGGAATATTTAAAGGCACACACATCTGGGCTACTTTGCCAGCATAACCTACCCCTATTTGCAAACGCAGTTCCCTTTCCGAACCGTCTTTAAAGGAAATTCTTGTCCACAGTTGATTTGCTTCGCGGTCTACCAACCAAAGCGTACTGCGATCGGCATTCATAAGTTCTTTCGCCGCATCCATAACGCGCTTGAGAACTTCACCGATTTCTAAGCTACTTTGGCTAACAGAGCGAGTTGCTGCCATTAGTGCTGCTGCTACTCTTTGTCCTCTGGCTGTTTTATGATATGACCGGAAGCTTTCCAAAATCATTTGAATCAAAGGTGCATTTTCTGCAAACTGTTCTTCATCTGTCTTGGTAAAACCTTGGGTGTCAATTTTTGACGATAAGGGCGATATTGGGTCATAAAAACGTTTTAATTTATTGATTAACTGAACAACACCGACTAAAGTTCCCTGTTCGTTCAACAGTGGCAAAGCCAACATTGTGTAAGTGCGGTAGTTATTTTTTTTGTCATGTTCTTTGGCTGTAACCGAGCGCGGATCGTCATAAAAATCAAAGGGAATATTAATAATTTTATTTGTAGCAGCTACTTCACCTACAATTCCTTTAGTGGCAGGTACGCGAATTTCTAAAGATTGTTCTCCTTCAGATTCAGCAACAATAGACCAAAATTCATTTCTCTCTTCATCTAAGAGAAAAATAGTCGTGCGGTCTGCGCTCATAGATTTACCCATTTTCAGAGTAATAGAACGCAACGTGCCATCAAGAATATCGTCAAAACCTTGACCGTCCATGACCTGAGTCAGCATCGCCAGGGTTTGACTGACAACATTTTGCGGCTGACTTTCCGCCCGCTTTTTAACTTCAGCAAACTCTCTTGCGTTTTGGAGTGCAACCCCAACTTGAGAATTAAATATTTGCATATATTTTTGACTGTTGGCGTCAAAGCTATCCTGGAAACATTCTGGAGCTTCGGGCCAGTCACCGGGGTCGTATTCGGGAAAATCACCCTGTTTTCTTTTGTTGATTAATTGAGTTACACCAAGTAGCTCGCCATCAGGACTCAAAACTGGCATACACAGTAAACTGCAAGTGCGATAGCCAGTTTTTTGATCGGTTTGCTTTGCTGTTTGAGATTCGGGGTGTTCGTACAGGTCAAAAGAAATATTCAGAGGCTCACCTGTTTCTGCCACTTTGCCAGCGAAACCTTGTCCTAAGCGCACACGCAGTGGAATCACCGCACCGTCGTCGGTAGTAATTTTTGTCCAAAGCTCATTTTTATTATCGGCTAACAACCAAAGCGTACTGCGATCGGCATTCATCAGTTTCTTTGCCGCTTCCATCACCCGTGCGATGATTTCTTCAGAATCTAGACTGCTTAGAGATACTAATCTGGTGGCTTCTGTAAGTGCCTCTGATGCTTGTAATCTTTGAGTTAATTTGTAACAGTAATGGCAGGCTTGTAAAACTCGTTGCAGTTCCGTGGCATATTCATAAAATTGGATTTTATTAGGTTCTGTGAAGCCTTGTTTATCAATCCTTTCCGAAAAGGGATCTGTGGGATCGATCGGTTGCTTTAGCTTGTTGACTAACTGAATAAAAGCGAATAAATCTGACTGGGTGTTAAATAGGGGTAAACTTAGCTCATTATAAATGCGGTAAGAAGATCTTTTGTCTTGTTCTTTTGCTACAACCGCACACCAATCTTCAGATAAATGCGCGGGAATATTGACCCCTTTCTTATAGATAGTGACTCGACCAGCGGTTTGATTGTTGGCAAGGATCTGAATTTTGGTAGGGCTACCATCTGCTGTCTTGGCAATAATCGACCAAAGTTCGTTCTTTTCTTTATCTATGAAAAAGATAGTAATGCGATCGACACTTAGTAACTCTCCCATCTTTAGAGTGATTGAACCCAATATTTCATAAAGAACATCATCAAAGTCTTTGCCTTCCTTCGCCTCAAGGATGGAGAGTAGTTTTTGTTCTTGTTCGGCAACAATCTGTTTAAACTCTGGTTGCAAAGCGGTGACTGCTTTGTTAAGCCAAACCCAGTTAAACACTGAAGCATAAATGCGGTTATAAACGGTTAAGATCCCGCCCCGCTTGACAACTAAGCCTGAAAGTCGCAATTCTATTTGTTCTAGACTGTCATCAGATGAAATTTCACCGCGCTGCAAAATTTCCTCATAGAGTTTCAGCAGCGGCTTTGTGCGCTGTCCAATTCTGAGGATGCGATCGCGTACCGTCTTCAGGTGTGCTGGTTCGTCTTGTGCTTCCCAATTTTCAATTATATTCCTCTGCACTAAGTTTTCTACCCATTCTTCGGGATTTTGGATTAATTCTGCATTTTCAAGGATGAGTTGACAAAGTTTCTGAGTGAGAAAAGGTTGTCCTCCAGTCCAATCCAATACTGCTTTTAGCATGGCTTGGGGATTGTTCACTTTTTCTGCCAAAGCTTCAGCAAGCGGTTGCGCTTCCTCTAATTTAAAGCCGTGTAAATCGATCGCACGACCAATATTAAAAGGTGTGCAGTTTTTGTCTTGAATTAAATCCGAAGGAGTTGCCACTCCCAGCAGCGCAAAGGTGAGACGTTCGTATTCGTTGCAGGCGCGGATAAAAGCAAAAAAATCGTCAGTCCGAAAAGGTAAGCTGAGGACGCTATCGATTTCGTCGATAAAAATAACAATTTTTTGACTGACAGATTCGAGCAATACCTCTTCGATAAATTCGCTCAAGCACTGCACGGGAGGGAGATACTCGCGCTCGTGCAACCAAGACCTCAGATTGAACTGGAGTTGAAAACTCGTTACCAGCCGTCTCATCAACCCCGCATACCACTGTTCCGGCGCGATATCCTTACTGCCAATCTTGTTGAGGTCGATCGCCGCACAGGCGAATCCTTCTTCTTGCAGCTTGTACATCGATCGCACCCGCAAGCTCGTTTTACCCATCTGGCGGGAGTTGAGGACGTAACAAAACTCCCCCGCCTTCAAGCCTTCGTAGAGGTCGCGATCGGCTTGACGCACCACATAGGTTGGCGCATCTAGGGGGAGATGTCCGCCAACTCTGAAGGTGTTGGTTGAGTTTTGCTCTTGGATCATTAGGGGTTCCGATCTTGTAGAAAACACCGCTTTTTAATTTAAAAGTAAAACTTGTTACACCGGAGTGGCAACTTTGAGCGATCGCTAAACCACATAGAGTTGGCGATCCCTTGGAATAACTCCATTTTCCCTAAGCGTCTTTCCCGTCAGGTAGCTTTCGCCACTGGTATATTCTCTATTACTAGCAACTTCTTGCCTTTACCGTCGGTTCACCCTACCCCCCGGATAAGTATCCATGTCCCGATATCTAAAATTCGATCGCGCGATCGGGCCTCCAATAATTCCCAATTACCGCAATCCTTTTTCTCGCAACAACTCATCAGCCCAAACAGCATCCTCTCCCTTCAAAGATGGTATAGCTGACTGAGTATAATCCACTGCTAAATCAAATCCCGCTTGGTCATAGACGCCATTTAATAAACTTTGCAATTCTACCTGCACTTGTGCATCCCCTGACTGCAAAGGCAAGGGAAATGGCAGAATCTCATCTCTGATCGTAAAGGCATAAAGTTGAGATCTGGGTCGTCTATCGCCTCGGCTGACTAAAATGCGATAATCTGACTGAGTTCCACCCCGAATCGGCATAGGTCTCCCGCCCCTAAGCAAGTCAATTTCTACCAAATGGGTAGGGCTTGCTAGTACCTGCTGTCGCTTGCTTTCATACGCATCTCGTCCAACTCCCGATCGTTTATTTTTAGGGGAAAGGATTTCTATAACGGTGATTACCCGACCCGTTCCTACTTCTCTAATTTCCAAATACCCTTCCCTAGTTTCTTCAGATATTGGCACTGTTACTGCTATTGGTTCGTAACGCGAAGGAAGAGTTGCTGTTGAAGTGGATTGGTTTGCACTTGAAGGTTTAGAAAATACCGTTACATCGGGAATTCCCACTAAGTCGTCATTTTCCACCTCACTTAAATAAATTCGCTTTTCAATTGCCACTCGATATTTAGGACGAACTGGGGGTGCTATGGCAATGGCGATCGCGGTAATTAACCGATGATGTACCTCTGGCCACAATTCAGGATTTTCTAAGTATGGGTCTACACCTGGGAATGGAGAAGGCATTTTATCACCTCAATCAATGATTATGTTTAGATTTTGTGTCTTTTTTTCTTATATGCGATCGGGCCTAAATCTCCTCTTGTCCAGCTTGTTTGAAAAGACGCTGCACTACCTCCACAGTTTGCAGGGCAAAATTGCGATCGACAGTCATTTGTTCGCCCTTGTACATCATGCGATCGCGCCGCTCGATTGCTTTAACCAATACTACATAGTCTTCCTGTGAAATTAAACCATAAGCAAAGAATGTTTGAGCCAGAGTTGTTGGGTTTTGAATCTCAAAATCAATTGAGTGTTGTTCCGCCACCATTCGCATTACTGCCTCAGCGATAAACACCCCAGAACAAATAGCCGAATCAAGAGCGCCCATTTTTATAATTTCTAATGCTCTTTCTAGATAAAACTTTATGTCGTATGAATCTCGAACTGGATAATCATACAACTGGGATATTTGCCCTGTTTCAGTTTGATTCCTTGAGTCATTAAAACGAGGCTTTAATGCCACGATAACTGATTCTTGTTCGGCCTGAACAATGAAATCTATATTTTCGTTATACAGAAATTCATCTAAGTCTACTCCACGGGATTTAACCAACACTTGATAACCCTGGTTCCGATAATTATCACTAATTTCTGCAATTGTCCTGATTGCCAAATTTTCTAATTGTGTAGTCATTTGTCTAACTCAACTGGTTCGGGTGGCACATCAATTTTAACATAAACAAAAAGTTCGCCATTGGCAAGGGCTTGAGCGATAATCGAGGGGATTGTCTGAATATTAACCAAAAGTTTTAAGTTACGTCGTTTTACTGTCAGATCTGTGACTTGTTTGTCATCAGCATAAACTACAAGATTTAACCCATCTATAATTGGTTTGATGATGTTATCTAAATCGGGTGGTTGACGCTTATAGTAGTAAGCGATAATAACCATAACAGGAGTAATAGTTGGTGATGCTCCGGCTGGTAAGCGATCGAGCGCAGCTTGACGGACTTTCGCTTTCCACGTTTGCAACAGAATCCGGTTGTTTGTCTGGAGAGAAACTGGTTCACCAGTGACGATGAATTCAAATGGAAGCAATATTTTTGATACTCCTTTGTTTGATTGTATTTTAGCTGAATAAACCTCACCCCCCTCTCTCCGCCTGCGGAGAGGAGGGAAGTCTTGCTCCCCTCCCCGTAGACGGGGAGGGGCAGGGGCAAGGGGGTGGGGTTCTACATTTTTAATTTTTAATAGAAAGCCGATCGCCAAAATACTGCCGATACAACTCAAACCGAGGCGTCACCTCATTCCCGCGCAACTGCACCAACCCCAAACTGTGCAACTTAAACGCCAGCACCGACTCCAACTCCACAGGCTGACTTGCAGTAACTACCTTAGTAAATGCAGCCGCCAAATCTGGGTATTTTTGCAAATTCCACAAATGTCGCCGCAGATGATCGCCATAAATTCCCGCCTCAGTAGGCGCGATTTCCGCCAATTCTTCCAGCGTCAATTGTTGCTGAGCAATATGATATAAAGCCACCCGTACCAGATAAGGATGTCCTCCCACGATGCTCATCAATTCCTCAACCTGAGTAGCTTGCCAATTCAAACCGTGCCGAATAGCTAAATCGCTGACTTGCTGTCCGCTAAACTCCGACAACTCAATCGGCAAACCCACATTAAACGGCGATTGATTCACATTCAGCGGAATATAAACTTCCGTTGAATGTACCACCACCAGACGCAGCTTTTCCCAGAGAACACTGTCGGTATCGCTATAGCCAGCTTCCTCATACCAAGCTCGCAATAACCCAAAAAAATCGTCAGCAATATGGGGATATTGGAAAACGCGATCGACTTCATCCAAACCCAACACCAGAGGACTATCTATTTCTGGCAAAATACAATCTTCAAAATAAACAGTGCAATTATCTTTACTACCATAAGTATCAGTCCAATAATCGTCTACTTGACCTGGCAAACGCAGCTTGCGAGAAATCTTCGTACAAAACCACCGCAACAGTTCATTCAGATTAGTAAAAACAGCGGTATCTGCGTGTTGAAAACTCAACGGCACCGTGCGATATCCCTGTTCCTTTGCTTGATAAAGAATTCTCGCCATCAACGAAGTCTTTCCCATCTGCCTCGGCGCTTTAATTCTAATCAAAGCTCCTGGTTGCAAAATCGCTCTATAACATTGAGTTTCATGGGTAAGTCGCTCAACATAAAACGCAGAATGCAGACGCACTTGACCGCTTGGTAACTCTGGTTCTGCTACTGGCAAAGGCGAGGGAATTTTGGATTTTGGATTTTGGATTTTCGATTGTAGAGAAGTTTCATTAAACATCTCTACAATCTCAGTTTCCGATTCCTCCGAAATCTCCACACCCCATTCCCCATTATTTGCCAGCAAATTGAGAATTTCTTGGACAATAATTGGGGTGTCGTCTGGTGAAAACCAATCGCGCTTTCGAGTTCCACGCAGGTAGCTGCGTAAATCGTGGTTTAGCTGCAAGTTTGGCGGACAATCGATCCGAAGCTGTAGCACAATCGGCTTAGCATCTTGGCGGGTATCATGCAACTCCTTAATCCGTCGCAACTCCTCAATTACCATTTCACTAACCGCAGCTTCTGGAGATAGCAGGAGTAAAAAGTAATTGCACTGTTCCAATTCTAAATCGATTTGAGAAAGCCAGTCTGAATTGGGATTTTGATGATGAGGAGGAATTGCTGCCACATTAGCCATAAATGCTTTGTGTCCAGCAGCAGAAATAGCTTCATAAAACTGTCCCGCCAGACTAAAATCTAACTCCTGGCTGCGATAGCTGATAAAAACTCTCTCGCTTACCTCTTGCTCCCTTTGGTAGGGGGGATCTAAAGCTTTGCCTGGGGGGATGGGCGGATTGAATGACTGTCGCTCTACGGCTCTTTCTAAGGCTCCCCGAAACTTTTTTTTGCTAACTTTTTCTCCCAAGACATTGGAAAGTTTCTGCCATAACTTATAGCCAACGGATTTTTCTACATACTCAGGATTAAAAGGATATATCTTCTCGTAAGTCTGTCCTTGCCAAGACCCTATAAAAACTTCCCTTTCCAGATCGCTGAGGTATTTACCCGTCTTGGTATAAATTAAATTATCTACAAATTCTAAAGTTTCTTTAAGATCCATATTTCCCTTTTAACCAAAATTTAAAACTCTATACATAGCGCGATTATCTAAAAATGCTGTCTCTTTATGATATTTTATGAGGTTTCATGAGGTTTTTAAACATGAATGCAAACAAACTATTTAAAAAAATGGTGCTGGTTACGAAACCTTTACTAAATTTGTGAGTTTTTTTGGTTACTACTTCCGGAAATTTGAGTGAAACTAATGATAGTTGTTATCACCTCTGTCAGTTTGGATATAAATAAATGAGCAATGAAGAATAAAGGTAGGGTTAACCAGATTATCTGTCATACCAATAGTTCTCTCGTCAAACCACACACTACTAAACTTGACCACCTTAATTGAATACGTCTGCTGAACCTAAATTTTATCAGAGAAATAGCGATGTTGAATCTCACAGAGAGCATAATTAATACCTGCGTCGAACGCCTGCAAGCCGGTTACCGCAATACTTACGGCAACCTCAAACCAGACTATGCCGATGAAGTCGGCAGGGTTGCCAGCATGGCTTTGAAAAATATTGCCAATAGCAACGCGCTTTATCACAATGTTGAACACACCATCCTTGTGACCTTAGTGGGACAGGAAATATTGCGGGGTAAACATATTCGCTATGGTAGCGTCTCCTGTGAAGATTGGTTGCACTTCATCATCTCGTTGTTGTTTCATGACATTGGCTACGTCAAGGGAGCTTGTCTCCAAGATAAACCAAATGAAAGGTTGTATGACAAGGGAATAGACGCTGAGTTGATTTTTTTGCCACCGGGTTCTACTGATGCCAGCCTCACGCCATACCACGTAGACAGAGGCAAAGTTTTCTTTGAGGAATTTTTTTCCGCTCACTATCTGATTGACATTGAAGTAGTTAAGCAGAACATTGAAATGACTCGTTTCCCGGTGCCAGATGATGAAGAACATCAAGACACTGTTAACTATCCTGGTTTAGTTCGTGCTGCTGATTTAATTGGTCAGCTAAGCGATCCTCGCTACTTGGAAAAAATGCCTGCACTGTTCTACGAATTTGAAGAAACTGGTGTAAATACAAACCTGGGATATAGTAATCCTGATGACTTGCGTGCTGGCTATCCGAAGTTTTTCCGGAGTGTTGTCTATCCTCTTATTGAAAAAGGATTGCACCACTTGAAAGTAACGAAGGAAGGCAAGGAAATTATTGCCAATCTCTATAAAAATGTATCGGTGGTAGAGCAGGAAATTATGGACAAGACTTCCCATTTACCTGCGTCAGGATCAGACATTGCTCATCCGCAAAAAAGTGGTGTAAATAGAATTGAGCAACGAGTTGATTGGGATAAGCCCAATCAATTACTGAGTCGTAAATTAGACAATGTGCAAATTTTTGAGTTGAACATACCACCGCTAATCTTTATGGGAAGCGAGGCAGAAGTGGGTTATATATCCCATGATTAAGCTGAAAAAAGGCCAAAATCTCTCCTTGGTACTTGCTGCGAAAAGCGATCGCCTTTATCATACTAAGTTTTGCAGAATTACTGACCACTTAAGTATCGAAGCTTAGTTCGGAAATAACAGAAGCTTGGTGACTGATTCTTGTCCGCATCCATATATGGAGAGATCCTTTTAGCCCAAATTGATTTTTCTTTGCCAATCGCCTGTCCTCCAAGTTTTGACAAGTTTTGACTACCACCAAGGAACACTGCATCGGCTAACTTCTCCCACGTACCACAGATACTATCACTCATGTACGAATTTAGAATCGCATCTTTTGCACTTGGATAAGCTGCTTTCACTGCTGCTAAATCGCCTAAATACCAAGCCTCTCCTTCCTCAATTGCAATGCAGAACTGTGTCGCTGGACTAGGATTACATTTGTCCACTAGCTCCAGTAATTCTCTACGAAAATTACTTAAGCATCGATCGTCAAGATCGCAAATGATTATGAGAACAGCAGAGTAATCACTATGATAACCAGCAAATGTTTTCCCATAGCCTTGAATAAGTCGAGGAAGTTGGTCAAGCAGAATTCGCTTTTTGGGATCGGAGGTAGATTTAAGCCCTTGAGGTATGCGTCCTATTCCTTTGTAAGAGTGAACATTAAAGGTATGTTGATTGCCAATAATCTTTGGAACAATAATATCAAGAGCAGTTTTACCAGAAATGTCCTCAACAAGAATTTCAAAGTGCATGGACTTACTCGTTATCCCTGTTATCCAAGTAGTCGCTGTACCAAAGCCCACCAAGAGGTAAGCCTTCATTAACAAGATTTTCGATCAGAGGGTCTTCGCTGGCTCTTCTAATCGTAGAAAAACCATCTTTGCCCTTCTCAAGCACCCAAACCTCTTCCGGTGTCAGAGCATCTACAAAATAGGGTTGATGGGTTGTGATAAAAACCTGCGAACCACCCTTGCGCCCTGTCGCGTGTTCTCTAAATTCTCGCGCCAGAGTTTCTAAGAGTTTATGATACAGTCCGTTTTCTGGTTCTTCGATACATAAAAATGGTGGTGGGGAGGGGTCTTCTAAGAGAAGAAGATAAGCAAAAATCTTTAATGTTCCATCTGACATCTGTTGAGCGTAAAATGGATCTTGAAAACCCCGATCGTTGAAACGAAGAAGAAGCCTGCTATCTGGACTTTTTTCAGTGCTAATACGGTTTACACCTGGAATTTTTCCAGATATTTTTTCAAGAAGTGTTTTAAATTTTTTGGGATGTTCTCTCTCCATAAACTGAACTACATTGCTAAGATTATCGCCATGAATATTCAGATGCTTTTGTGGGCCAGCGAGCGGTAGACTTCTGGCTGCATCGGGTGTAAAGTAACTGAGATACCATCCTTCAATAAATCTACGAAATGCAGAAATTCTTGGGTGTTGTTTGAGTGAACCCAAAGTGGCAATTCCCAGTTTTCGTTTATCATCAAGTTCGACTAATTCAGTTTTTTTACTCTCCTCTTCTGCTTCACTTTTCTGTATTTTTTCTATTAACTTTGATAAATCAAAGTCACCTTTTTCTTCTTCAACTTGCTTACCTTCCTCTTCCCCTTTCCATGCTACACCTTTACCTTCATTGAGAATAAGGAAGGAAAATGGTTTTCCTTTCCTTTGTCCCTTTCTGCGTTGTCTGAGTCTTTCTTTTTTTACATAAGGTCTTCCGTCTGAGTCAAGATCTATTGCCAATTCATAGGTAATTGGTCGAGCGTTACCATCTTCTTTATAGTAGATTTGAAACTCAATACTTTCTTTTTTTCCTTGCGATCGAATTCTCTCAAATCCCCCACGACCGCGAGAATCACAAGCTTCCTCAACTCCCCCTTTCAAGCAATCTGCCAGAAAGCCAAAGGTATCAAAGAGTGTACTTTTTCCCACCCCATTTTTACCGATGACGGCTGTCATTGGTGTGAGTGGTTTAGTCTGCTGGGTGTTCCACAACTTTCCTAAGATAATATCGTGAAGAGACCTGTAATTCTTTACCCTAAATCCTTCTATCTTTGCCATTTTAGCACCTTTACTCAATTCAGACTTCATCCTATCCTATTAGTTTCAATATAATTCTTATTCTGCTTTGCGGGCTAGCAGTCGATCGCGCAAACCTTGCTGGTCAAACCTTGCTTGGTTTATTTGGCGAACTTCTTGTGCTTGTTGCTGACGCTGTGGCAAATATGCTTCCACACCTATGTAAGCTGTTACGATCGCAACAAACATTCGTATCTGCTGCAACCCTCGCTACATCAATGTTTCATCTGTACCTATTGTCTTGGCGACTAAAAAACCGCTCAAAGTCTCTTGGTACAATAGTTTTAAGCTTTTAGCCGGGGTAACTTCCGCTTAGTCTGCACAAACCAGTTTCTTAAGCCTTATTGAGAAAGCTGCAAGATGTGAGTAAAGCGATAATATGGTTTGATCCTGATAACGGCTGCAATTAAAGGAGATTTTGCTATGTCGATTCCAAATGGCTATACCCAGGTAACCTTTCATTTTATCAACGGTCAGACAGAAGCGTTTAATATCCCTGTGTCGCCAGAAGAGTTCGAGCAACAAATTACCAGCCTCTTAGAGAAACCTTCTTTTATTCTACATCTGCGAGATCAAACGGTTGTTGTCAGTACCGCCCAAGTCATGAAAATTGAGGTTAAGCCTCCTTTGTCTGGTCTGGAAGGAGAGGGCATTTTCCCCAATTCCGAGCGAGTTACAGCATTAACTCGCAGTGGCCGATAAACTGGCTGTAATCAAATCTACTCTAGGAGCGATCGCAAAATGCCACCTGCTGTTAGTTTAATTCAGGCCAACTCCTACGATTTAACCTCTTTGCGGGCATCCCTGGAAACTCTGCTCTCACCGTTCGGGGGAATGGTATCCTTTGTGAAACCGGGCGATCGCGTTTTGCTCAAACCCAACTTACTCACAGGCGCACGTCCCACCAAAGAGTGCGTTACCCGCCCGGAATTGGTTTACTGCGTTGCCAAAATGGTACAAGAAGCTGGTGGCAAGCCTTTTTTAGGCGATGGCCCCGCTTTTGGCAGTGCGTTGGGAGTGGCTAAGGCGAATGGTTATTTGCCTTTGATTAATGAACTTAATTTGCCGATAGTGGAGTTCCACGGTAAGCGGTACGAGACTGTCAGCGAAAAATTCAATCACCTGCTGCTATCCAAAGAGGCGATGGATGCAGATCTGGTTATTAATTTGCCGAAAGTGAAATCCCACGTCCAGCTAACGATGACAATGGGCGTAAAAAACCTGTTTGGTTGCGTCCCTGGCAAAATGAAGGCGTGGTGGCACATGGAAGCTGGCAAAGATGCAAACCGCTTTGGGGAAATGCTGGTGGAAACAGCACGGGCAATTAATCCTGACTTGACTATTCTGGATGGCATTATCGGTCACGAGGGGAATGGCCCCAGCGGTGGCGAACCACGCTTCTTGGGGATTCTGGCGGCCTCTCAAGATGTGTTTGCCCTCGATCGCTCTATCCTGTCCATCCTCAATGTTGACCCCAGCTTAGTACCAACTGTTGCAGCTTCCCAGCGCCAGGGCCTTTGTCCCGAATTAGCGGCAATTGACTTTCCGCACTTACGTCCGGCAGATATCCAGATTTCTGATTGGAAACTACCGGACGCGCTAGTACCGATCGATTTTGGCTTGCCACGGGTCATCCAGTCTACCTTCAAGCACTTGTATATCCGGTTCATCAAAGAACCGATGGGTGCTGATAGCCGCTAGTTGAGTGGCTCTTTAAGTGAAAATACTCAAAATCTTTGAGATTCAGGCAGCGAACAGCTGCCTAATCTCTATCTTTAGATAGATTTACGTCAAGATTGTTTTCTGGGAGACAGTCTACCTTAAACGAGTAGTTACAATTATTAAGTAGAGGGACTAATTGCCCCTTGTTTCATTCGTACTTTCAACTGAATTGGTTAACAATTTAGTTAACGCATCTTTTTTTATGAACTCTCCTGACCAGGCTGCCAATTCTCCTGACCATCCGCCGCAGAGGCTGGCAGATATCGTGGGAACAGTCATAGCTTTGCTAACCCTAACTTTACCCCTATGGGCGATCGCACACTACTCTTCAAACAAAGTCAAGGTTTTGCAACAGATCAGCTATCCGCTACCAATCCAAAGGGAGTGATATAGAAACATAGTTTAATTCAAGTCCAGGCACAGGTTTGAGTCTTAAACACAGGTTGTCCAAATAATTTTAAGGCATCGCGAACCAAACCTGTCTCCCCGAAACCAGCTTCTACACCAAGCTGGTTTTGTGCATCCGTAGTGTAGTGTGGGCATTGTCGGCCTTGGAGTATTCCACGGAAGACTTAGTAACCGATATTCCCCTAGAATGCTACACGGGGGTTGTCGAAACTCATCAAGAGTCGCACCCCGTATTTGCCGTAAATTTAGGAGTTCCACTGTGGACTTATCCCGCATTCCTGCCCAACCCAAACCGGGTCTGATTAACGTTTTGATTGAGATTACCGCCGGTAGCAAAAACAAATACGAGTACGACAAAGAACTGCAAGCCTTTGCCTTAGACCGAGTGCTATATTCTTCTGTCAAGTATCCATTCGACTATGGTTTTGTGCCAAACACTCTCGCCGATGATGGCGACCCCCTTGATGGTATGGTGATTATGGATGAGCCAACCTTCCCAGGGTGTGTGATTGCGGCCAGACCGATCGGGATGCTGGAAATGATCGATGGAGGCGATCGCGATGAGAAAATTCTCTGCGTGCCCGAAAAAGACCCGCGCTACGCCAAAGTTAGATCTCTTCAAGATTTGCAACCGCACCGCTTGGACGAAATTGCAGAATTCTTCAAAAGTTACAAAAATCTAGAGAAGAAGGCTGTCGAAATTTTGGGTTGGCAAGATGTCGATCGCGTAATGCCCTTGGTCGAAAAGTGCATTAAAGCTGTTAGCTAAAAAGGTTTACCTGAACTAGCTATTTTGTCATTAGTCATCAGTCATCAGTCATTAGTATAATTCTGCGAATAACCAATGACAAATGACTAATGACAAATCCAAAATCCAAAATCTAAAATCTAAAATCGATGCACCGATCGCTCCTTTTAGCCAAAATTCACAGCTGTACCATCACAACATCCAACCTCAACTACATGGGGAGTATCAGTATCGACGAAACTCTGTTGGATGCTGCGGGGATATTACCCTACGAACAGGTGCAGGTTGTGAATATTGCCAATGGAGAAAGGTTTATTACTTATGCGATCGCAGCACCGCGTCAGTCAGGCGCGATCGAACTCAATGGTGCAGCGGCGCGGTTGGGGATGAAGGGCGATCGCATCATTATCATGACTTACGGGCAATTCACCCCTGAAGAATTGAAAAACCACTCTCCCACAGTTGTCTTGGTAGACGAGAAAAACAGCCTTCAAGAAGTGCTTCGCTACGATGAACTCCCTAGCAGATTTGACAGTTACCCGGTTATTAACGTTAGCCTGACGTAGACACTTATCGATCAAAAAACTTTTATGGAAATTTGAATAACGAAATGTTTTTTGCCCGGTTTAAGGCAAAAACTTGTACTTTTTCAAAACCGCTTCAATTCGGTCATTTATTCTACTAATTCTCTGTTTAACGCATTCGGGGTCAATGGTAGCCCAAATGACGACTTTACTTGTATTTTTTTTATCCATTTGTGTTTGAGAACACAAAATTTACGTGACTTACATCACATTTTACTATAACCTGTAGCTTGCAAAGTTCATACTAGGGGTATATCCTACTTTAGAATTAGCTCTATCTAAGGGTAGATGTAGGGAGCATTTTTTAAGAACTTAAATTTTCTATAACACCGATTTAGTAGAGGCGAAGCATGAGGGCAGAAAATCTAGGTAGAAAGCGATAAGTTATAGCCCTCATGCTTCGCCCCTACTAGCTAGCAGATCGTTAGGTGTATTGCAATTCCACAGCATATCACTACACTGCCGATCCACTGGAATAACCTGGACAGCCACTTGTTCCAGCCAAGTTTGAAACGATCGCCCACCTCGATCGATAAAGTGCTGCAACTCTGGTAAAGCTTCCCGCCGATAAAAACCGCACAAAGGTTGCCAAAGTCGATCCTGCTTCGGTACAAAAGCGAAAACATCACTAGGTAATTGAGTTAACTGACTTACCCAACTCTCGATAATAATGGAGTCCAGTAAAGGTAAATCGCAGGCTAAGAGTAACACCCAATCAGCAGAGATTTGAGCCAGTCCCTCAGCCAAGCCAACTAGAGGCCCCTGACCTGGGTTAGACTCTAATAAAAATGTATACTCTTTTTTAACAATAGATAAATAGCGATCGGGCCAGGGAGTGAGAATATAAACCTGTTGACAACACTCATCTGCCACTTTACATACTTTTTCCAAAAGAGGTGTACCATCCCAAAGAATAAGAGCCTTATCCTCTCCCATGCGAGAACTTTTACCACCAGCTAGGATAACAGCAACAACAGAAGGTTTTGAGTTTGGACTTATCATAATTTATTGGTTGGTGAGATACTGAGTCCTGAGTGGGGAGTGGGGAGTGCAAACACAGTCCTTTTCTTGGTTTGAGCGGTCAATACTTTCCTAACATATCTGACTGTGGCTATACCAGAAACGGAAAAACGATAAATTCCCGCTTAAAGTGATCTCGAAGACAGACCTTGAGGATTACAAGTGATAAGCTGCTACGCAGCAAAAGCTGGCATCCAGAAGAGACATAATTTATGTATCGGTTCCAGGTAAGGGCGCACACGCAAAAGGGAGAATTCATCGGACTCGTCGGTTCGACTCCTGAGTTAGGAATGTGGGACGTAACCAAGTGCGTAAATTTATGCAGTAGTGGCGAGTGCTACCCTTTATGGTGGACAGACATTGAAATTAATGTTTCTTCGTCGTTGGAATCACCCGTTCCCCAAAACATCGAATACAAGTACGCGATCCTCCGGGCAGATGGTAGCGTTAAATGGGAAACTTTAACAGCGAACCGTTGGATACCGATCGAATCTGACCACCATTCATCCACCATAATTGTGGAAGATAACTGGTTCGGTGAAGCGCAGCCTTCTCCCTATGGATATTTTAAGGAGCCTACAGCCCAAAAGCCACTCACCAAAGGAGATCGGGGTCTGAAAATCGCGGTCATCGGCAGTTCTGTAGCTGTAGGATGCAATTCATGGTTGTTGCGGGGCTGGGCGTGGCATCTGGAGCAAGCATTGCATCAAAAATACGGACACATACTGGTGAATGTATCCGAAGTCGGTGCAAATGTCAGCACCACAATTGACAGGTTTCCCCTGGTAGTCGCGCCAGAACAACCGGATATCGTTATTATTGCCCTCTCTCTGGGTAACGAGGGGCTGGCTTATTGTCCCCCTCACCAACGACGGGCGGTGCAACGGCGTTTTGAAAGCGGATTGCAGCAACTGGTGAAAATGACGAAGGAATTGGGAGCTATGCCAATTCTAGGAGCAGTATACCCGAATGGGGATTATAGGTCTGAACATAATTGGCTGTTGCGAGATACCCACAACCGGATGCTAAGTTGGGGCCCTTTTGTGCTGAATTGGCTTGATGCTGTGGATGATGGGACGGGGCGTTGGAAACCGGGTACGTCGTCCGACCCGGCTCATCCTAACATGGCGGGTCACCGTTTGATGTACGAAGCGATCGACATCAGCCTCTTTGATGTAAGCAAAGACAAATTTAACAAAGAAAAACAACTTCCACAACATAAGCAGGAAGTACCAATTTACCGCGATAACTGGGGTTTCCACATCTTTGTCTCTCCAGAAGAGAAGAGTTTTCGGGTTATTAATACATCAAAACATACCTACACAATCGCTGCTTATTGGGAAGAACTGCAAGCAATTATTCAAAGCAAAGCTCGATTAATACCCGGTATTTACATTGCTAAGAATATCCAATCAAATAGCCTCCCCTTCTTTTGGGTGCGAGAGGATGGCAGGATCGAAACTATGGTGAATATCCCCCCAGCGGCTGACCTGGAATATCTCGCCGCCAATCATTTCTTTTCGCCAACAGTTTCGCAAACTTTATTCTACGATGGGCATCTGGGACTTCTCAAGGAAAGCGATTTCCTCCTGCGCGTTATCAACGAATCAGACCAGGAATATAATATCCATCCTATGTGGAAAGAGGTAGGCAGCGCCCTCAAAGAAATGCCATCGGGTGTTTATGAAGATCCGCTTTATCCCGACGCGCCGTTTCGCACTATGATGATTGGCAAGGACGGACTGGAAAGCCGAGTCAAAGTGCCGCCTAAGTCTTCAGTATTTTTCCAATACAAGTGTAAATTATCAGACATTAACCGAGTGGCGATTCTTCCTTTGGGCGATCGTTGTGCTGTTCGGATGCTTTTATACAAAATGGAATATGATGGGCCAGCCTTTCCTTTCGATCTGACTCGATCTACTAATCTTGGCGATGTCGCTGATACGATCGAGACTGGTTTTAACGATATGTGGAACCCCCACCTGTTGCACTACAATCATGACGAAAGGAGAATATACCACAGTAAGTGGACGGGGCTATCTTTCGCGCATGAAGTTGAGGATACAGACGATCCAGTAAACAATATGTTTCCTGTATATGAACGAATGCGCGTTCGTTACACGGCCCGATCGAAACGTTTCTGGTATACGCTAAGAAAGTGCGACAAGGTGCTGTTTGTTCGCACAGGTGTTACCGAGCGCGGTTATGTTATAGATTTGCTAAACAAGTTGGAATCAAAATGTCAGGGGAAGCCATTCCACCTTCTGCTAATTTCTCCGCAATCTTCTCAGGAATTTTTAGGACTTCCCAACGTGCGACATTATAATGTGGAGTTCAATCCCGATCGGATGTACGAGGATTTGGGATATTGGATGCACTGCACAGATATCATGCGTTCTATTCTCGAATCCCTTGAGGTGTCTAGCAAAAACCTGTTTTGGTGTCCGCCTAATCCCCCGAAGGATGAACCTCAAGAGTGAGGTTTACCCATAATTTGATAGAGTGGAATTTGAACAGCTTATTGTGGCGATCGCTCTATGGTATTTATTGATAATGGTGATGGTGCGATCGCTAGGATAAAATAGAGAAGTTAACAGTTTTATCTTGCATGAGTGAAACCATCTACATTGAAACCAGTATTTTTGGCTACTTGACAGCCAGATCGACTAAAAATATGATTCTTGCTGCCAACATTGAGGTAACGCGAGACTGGTGGGAAAATTATCGCGGAGCTTTCGATCTATACATCTCGCAACTTGTTTTAGATGAAGCAGCCTTGGGCGACGCAGAGATAGCTGCCAATCGGCTTGAAATCTTGCAGGATATGGAATTGCTGAAGCCGAGTGAGGCGGCTCAAGATCTGGTGATTCAATTTTTAGCAAGAAGTAACCTTCCAGATAAAGCTGCTAATGATGCAGCACATATTGCCATAGCTACTATCCACGGTATGGATTATCTTCTAACGTGGAATTGTAAGCACATAGCAAATGCCCAGATTCAGAAAAAGCTTACACAGATTTGCGCTGACTTTGGGTACGAGCTACCAACGATTTGCACACCTTATGAATTAATGGGAGAATAGGAAATGTTGACAAATGAAATTCTAGAGGAAATTTATCAATTTCGGGAAGCTCATGCTAAATCATTTAATTATGATGTAGCTGCTATGTTTGCAGACTGGCGCAAGAGAGAAGCGGAAAGTGGTAGGGAGTCAGTAACTTTACCTCCGAAGAAGAAGTCTAACAAATCGCTGCACCCGACCGCCTAAAAAGCTTATTGTGGCGATCGCTCTATGGTATTTATTGATAATGGTGATAGAGCGATCGCTCAGTTGATATTATTGACTAGATGTTGCTATTGATTAAGATAATCGAGAAAGTGAGGTAATTTGGCGATGAGTATCATCATTTCAGACGAAATCCTACAAGCATCTCAGTTGACCCCAAGCAAGTTTCGCCAAGAAATAGCAATATATATGTTCCAGACAGGTCGATTAACCTTGGGCTATGCTAGCCAACTAGCGGATATGCACCCTAATTCTTTTCGTGAACTCTTGAAGCAGCAAAATATTCCAATCTACTCCTACGATGTTGAGGACTTAATTATGACTTATATGCGATGTTTGCAGATTAGCGGAAGAAGCAAGCTGAAAGCGGAAGACAAGTAGTGTCGTTACCGCCAAAGCGACGGTTTAACAAATCGTTACACCCGACTGTTCAAGAAGCTGATTGTGGCAATCAAACGGCAAAATATACGATTGGGCTATGGAAATTGTTAAGATCGGGATTTTGCAGGTTGAGTGGTGTAGGTAGAGGTTGATACATTTGCAACTTTTGTGGTAATCTCATCAATGTACTGTACCGCACTTGCGGCACAATATATGCTTAGGTTGCTAGGTCTAGTTTCAAAGGTCTATAGTATGCTCGGTCTTAACTCGAATATCTTTTGGATGATACATCGTGTTCACACAACTTTTGCAGATGATCTTGGGAACTTAAAAAGGGGTTATGGCACTGGTTTTTGGCTAACTTACAGCCAAGATAAAAGTATCTTTGTTACTAACAAACATAATGTTGATCCGTCTATAAAATTTCCCGATAAGCCTGCACTTCGGCTCCATGAACTTTCCATAGAATTACGGCATTACGAGTCAGGTCTACCAACAGAATATACAGAATTTTTTATCATAGATAACATAAAAGATTGTTTGTTTTCTTCCTCAATCGCTGACTGTTCCATCCTCGTTGAACCAAAATTTTCCAAGCAAACTCCTTCCGACCCGAATAGAGGAATTCTTAAGGCGGAAGATCTCATTAGCGAGACAATGTTTTTCAATAATCTAATTATTGGCCCTATGGAAACTGCCTTCTTTGTTGGCTTTCCTGGTAGTGATGGCAGGCACTGGTGGGATGAGAAATGGAAGCTTCCAATAGCTCGTCAATGTACGGTAGCTTCTCTGCCACAGATATCGTTCACTAACGACGAAATAAAGACTTGTGATGTAATTCTTGTATCAGGATTGTCATTTTCTGGTTCAAGCGGTAGCCCAGTTTTCTTAGCAGCGAGAGGATTTCGTCCTGGTGGGGATATTGATGATCCAACTTGGCGGCCTGCACTTCTTGCAGGAATCATGTCTGGTCATTTCTGGGAACCGACATCTGTACCACGAATGTTTCAGCAGCATTCTGGACTTTCCTATATGACCCGTTCAACTTCTATCTTGCATCTTCTAAAAGAGATAGGTGTGTAAATCATAAGGTGAAATAACGTGAATCTACCACCGATCGATCGCGCTAACCAAAACCAAAACAAAATCGCCATTGTCGCCACTGAAGGAGCATTTACATATCATAATTTGCTCCAAAGTTCTGCTCAAATTGCTACCAAACTTCTGGATAATATAGAAGATTTACAAGAGCAGCGAGTTGCTTTTCTCATTCCTTCGGGATTTCAGTATGTCGCTACACAATGGGGGATTTGGCGTGCGGGTGGGGTGGCGGTACCTTTGTGTGTAGGGCATCCAAAACCTGAGTTAGACTATGTAATTGCAGACTCAGGCGCATCAATTATCATTGCTCATCCAGATTTCGAGGCTTTATTGGGTCCGATCGCAAAAGAGCGAAATTTGCGATTTATCCTCACTTCGGAAACTCTCCCTGAAGTTGGTTTACTCCCAGAAATTGATATCGCCAGACGAGCCTTAATCCTTTATACTAGCGGCACAACTGGTAAACCCAAGGGTGTAGTTACCACACATCACAATATTCAAGCTCAAGTGACTAGCTTGGTTTCCGCTTGGGGATGGACATCAGACGATCGCATTTTGCACGTCCTGCCGCTTCACCACATTCATGGGATTATTAATGTGCTAACTTGCGCCTTGTGGAGTGGTGCTGAGTGCCATATATTACCTAAATTTGATGCTCAAATAGTTTGCGATCGCATGATTCGTGGTGACTTAACCCTATTTATGGCTGTACCGACGATTTATGTCAAGCTGATTGCAGCTTGGGAAGCCGCAGATAGCGAACGCCAAAAAAGGATATCCGATGGCTGTGCTAAAATGCGTCTGATGGTTTCAGGCTCCGCAGCTTTACCCGTCCAAGTATTAGAAAAATGGCAAAGTATCAGCGGTCATTTTCTGCTCGAACGCTATGGTATGACGGAAATTGGTATGGCTTTATCTAACTCTTTACATGGTGAAAGATTCGCGGGATATGTTGGCAAACCCTTACCTCAAGTTGAAGTTAGATTAGTGGATGAAAATGGCGATTTAGTTTCTCCGGGAACGCCAGGAGAAATACAAGTCAAAGGGCCAGGAGTTTTTCTGGAATATTGGCAAAAACCGGAAGCAACAGTAAAAGCTTTCCGCGACGGTTGGTTTTGCACCGGCGATTTCGCAGTCGTTGAAAATGATAATTACCGTATCCTGGGTCGAATTAGCGTGGATATCATCAAAACTGGAGGTTATAAAGTTTCGGCTTTGGAAATTGAGGAAGTGCTGCGAACTCATCCAGATATTCAGGACTGTGCAGTTGTTGGGGTTGCCGATCTAGAATGGGGTGAGAGAGTTTGTGCAGCTTTGGTATTGAAATCGGGAACTTATTTGACTTTGGAAATTCTCAGAATTTGGGCAAAAGAAAGACTGGCTACCTACAAAGTTCCCACCCAAATTCTGGCTGTTGAAGAACTACCGCGCAACGCGATGGGGAAAGTGACTAAGCCTAGCGTGGCGAAGCTATTTCACTTATCCTAATGTCGATCGTGGAATCTTGCAAAGAAGAAAGAGGATTGCGATCGCCCATAATAAAAATTTTCAGGTATGTTGTTGCGCTTCAGCGCTCTTTAAGATAGCGCTGA
>NZ_JAIQZN010000010.1:0-5916 GCF_023333585.1 Argonema antarcticum A004/B2 | reverse complement strand
CTGACCCCCAACAACATACCAAATATAATATAACTCAGTTTGAACGTCGTTTTTCAAAGTTGTGAATATGCCAACTAAACAGATACTATTTGGAAAGAGGCGACAGCTTTACGAATTTCCTGAAGTTTTTTAACAACCTGTCCGCTGGTAAGTAGGTTTGTTGCTTCTGCTATACCGGAGTGCATATCTGGAGAAACGCCAGAATTACACAGATAAAAACCTCCATTCCAGATAGCAGATTGCATCATTTCCGAGGGTTTTCCTTGCAATACAGATTGTATTTGTTCAATTAATTCAGTAGTGGAATCAAGAGATGGATTCTTGTTACTAAAACCATAATCGTTGTGTGCTAAATGCAGGCGTTCAAAGGGCGCGTCTGGCTTAGCAATGCCGATAATGGCGGTGCGATCGCGCGGCAAATCCCCACTTCCCTCTAACCCCTTCACTGTCGTGAAATGCTGAGTTCCCCGCAAGGCGAAGGCGTCTCGAAACATATTTTCGGTGGGCGGATGAACGAATCCAGACACAATGTGGGCATCTCCCGCGTAGGGACACCACATCAATTCCATCGTGGAAAAGGGAGGACGCTTGCCAATTTGGTCGCGGTAGGAAACAAATTCGGCTGCTAAATGAAAATGTCGGGGCAAATAGACAAATCCCAGTCCAGTACTTTCAAAAACCTGCTGAGTTTGTACCAGGGATAATTTACTAAAATCAACTTCTAACCCTTGCCAGATATCAATTAGGGGGAGACCTTCTTTGGTAGGCATTCGATCGCCCCCGTGCATAATTACTGGCACTCCAGCTGCGGTTAGGATTAAAGCTGTGAGGGGACCGATCGGTGCCGTGCGCGATCGCCCATCATAAGGTATACCCAAAACTACCACCTCGGACTTAAACCGATTGCTGGGTTGCAGTTTCGGCCCCAGTTCGTCATAAGCATCCAGCATTCCCGCCAATTCTTCTCCCGTGGGACGCTTGATCCGGTGGGCAATCATAAAAGCTCCAATTTGTGCTGGAGTTGCTTCCCCAAGCAACATCATCTGGGTTGCTTGGGCTGCTTCGTTTCGATTTAAATCTTCGCCGGTATGCGTACCGCTGCCAACTTTTTTCAACAGTTCTCTAAAAACTTTGCTCATAGAAGAAGTTATTGGTTGTTAATTGTCATTTGTTATTAGTCATCGGTTATTGATTTTCTCTTATCCAATGACTAATGACTAATGACTAAAGGCTATATTGCAATACTGTGAGGTAAAGAAGCGGGGATAGTTGTAGTTGGTGACGCCACCGCTAGCGGTTCGGTTTGGATGCCGATTAACTTGTGAACGAGGTTGCGAAAATGCTGAATTGGTGGAATTTGAATGCGATCGCAACTTGTTACCAATACCACCTGACGCTTTAACGTTGGTTCGCAAGTCGATCGTACTGCTAGAGTTGGATCGTAATGGGCGTCAAAAACGGCTGTTTTGGGCAGTAAAGCGATCGCATCTCCTTGGCGCACCATACCTCTAAAAGCATCAAGCGTATTCAGTTCCAACACTGCATTCATAGTTGCACCCAGACGCTGAAATTGGTCTTGTATCAAACGTTGCATTCCATAGCCAACCTTAAACACCACTTGCGGATAACGGGTTATTTCAGACCAAGGTACTCTTTCGTACTGCGTAAGCGGATGATTTACCGCCATCAAAACCTCAATCGGTTCATTGTAAAGCACATCCACCACCATTTCCGGGCTGGCGGTTAAAAATCGATTATTCATGACAATAGCTACATCGACGAGCCCATCTTTAAGGACTTTCAAGGCCCGATCGCTGCCCAGGGAAGTAACTCGCAATTGCACTGCTGGGTAGTCTTGACAGAACTTCTGCAATACTGGCGGCAAGTTATAAGCGCAGATCGAAGGAATGGCAGCCACACAAAGTTCTGGCTGCTTACCTGCCAACAACTCTGCTAATTCCAGTGTCGCATTTTCCCACTCCAGGCAGATTTTCCGGGCGCGGGGTAAAAAACGTTCGCCTCCCAGAGTTAGCTTTGCCTGGTTACTCCGGTGAAACAGCGACAAACCCAGATCTGTCTCCAGGGACTGAATCTGCCTACTGATCGTGGATTGGGTGACGCCACATTTTCGCGCTGCTTGCTGAAAACTGCCGGTTTCAGCGATCGCTAGGAATGCCTGCAACTGCTCGACGCGCATGATGATGTAGCCCGCATTACAATTAGGTCTTGCCTCGACCTTAGCCGATCTGCGGCTGCATTTTAGTAGAATTTGATACAACCTGGTAATGGAGAATTGCAGAGTTCAGATTGAAAAATTGCAAATCTAAAATTTTTGTAGGACGATCGCACTTTGACTTGTGATCCGTATCACTTGTATTTGTAACGTCCAGTCACGTGAGCGTAAGCCAATACATCACCCATTTAGAATAATTTTGTCACCTTTGCCTTAACTTCTGCGTCACTGAATTACCCGAATCAAAGGATCATATTATATAGAGTCTAAACGAAACGGAAACTGGTGTTATGGGTTCTCTACTGAAAATTACAGGTATAGTAACTTTAATTGTCGGCGTGCAATTTATTCAGATGGAATCTAGCTGGGCTACCGTAGAGTTCCACAAATCCATGCAACTTGAGAACTACGTACCGCCCGATCAAGGTTGCCCAGACTCTAGCCAAGGTGCTGGAACGCGCTAATGGCGTTCTGCGACAGTGGCGATCGAACATTGAGGTTCAACTGAGTTCGCAGCGTTTCCAGGGGCGTTTCCCATCGAATATTCCACTGAATGCCAAATAAAGGTTTTGCCTGTTTTCCCATCAACCAGCCTTCAACCAGCGCATTCATATAGTCGCCGCATACAAATCACAAACCAGCATAGAAACCGGGTTTCTTTATTAAATTTACTGTTAACCCATATAAATGGTCGATCGCATTTCTGAATAGATAGGTGAAGTGCGATCGCAGATCCCGATATAGTTGAAGAAGCCAATATCAGCAGGCAGGCTTTCTGCGACAAGGAGATCGGATTGCCCAAGGCGCACGCTCTAGCATTGAGATTGACAAATAACCTATCTTGTGCAGAGATGGCAGTGCTGAACGTACAGAGTGAGAGCGTGAATGTTCGGGTGGCGGCTGAGGCGGCAGATTACCTGTACCGGATGACTGCGGGGAACCTCAAACGGTTTGCGACCTATTTTGATTTGGAGAGTGGGACGGCGCGATCGCTTTATATTACGCAGCAGTTAGTGTGCGCGGCGTTGAAGGTGACTGGTAACATGGAAAAATGAATGTAAGGTTGTTTTATGTCAAATCTTGAATTATTAGCTCAACTGCGGCAGTTATCCCATGATGAAAAAATTGAAATGATGCAGTTTTTAACTGCTGAATTGGCGAAAGAAGAAGGTTTAAAATCATTGGATAATGACGTGGTTTATCGTGCTTGGTCGCCTTATGATTATGGTGATGCTGCTCAGAAATTAATGAGCTTATTAGAACAAGAAGAAGCGAAAGAAAATGCGAAATGCTAAACTATTTCCTTTTATTGAACGAAGGAATCAAGCAGGAGAGGCTAATGTTTTTCCTTATCTACCCATTACTTTAAGTTATCGGGATTATGTTTCGGAAGTTTTTGGTTTGTTGGATACAGGCGCGAGTCTTAATGTTTTACCGTACCATGTTGGTTTAGCATTGGGAGCAGTTTGGGAGGAGCAAACCCTTTCAATTTCCTTAGCAGGTAATCTTGCGCCAGTGGAAGCAAGGGGTTTAGCTGTTGTGGGGCAAATTAGCGATTTTCCACCTGTTCGTTTAGCTTTTGCTTGGGCTAAATCTAACGATCCGCCTATTATTTTGGGTCAGTTAAACTTTTTTCTGGAGTTTGATGTCTGTTTTTATCGTTCACAGTTGGCATTTGAAGTGTGTCCTAAATCTAGGCATAGTTGAATAGCAACCTATACAGACTCATCACCTTGGCGAATCGCTCGTCCGTAAGCCAGTACATCTTCAAAGGCGGGTTCATCTTTGAAAGACCCTGTAATTTGTTGTAACCAATTCGTCGGTTGAGGATTTGCAACTTGTTTCTGCAATTCGTTAATTGCTGCTTCTACTGCTGCCATCCGTTCTTCTCGCATAGGTGTTGGTTGTCATTGGATTTTACTCCTATTGTTATGACAGATTGTAACGTCGAAGCGAGCGATCGCATCTCTGGATAGACAGGCTAAGTGCGATCGCAGATCCCGATATAGTGGAAGAAGCCAGCATCAGCAGGCAGGCTTTCTGCGACAAGGAAATCGGACTGCCCAGGGCGCAAGCTCGCTTCGTTGAGTTTGGATGTCCCTATGCTATATGCTATAATGAGAGAGTTATGTTAGCTAAAAAATTATGAAAAATAATGTTGAAATTAACGAGGAATTGGTTAAAGAAGCCCTGCAATTAACCAACTTAAAAACAGAAAAAGAACTGATTAATTTTGCTTTGCAAGAATTAATTCGTACCCGCAAAAAGCGGAATTTATTGGATTTGAGCGGACAAATTCAATTTTCAACAGACTACAACTACAAAGCCTTGCGAGAAAACCGAAATGTTTCTGATTGATACTTCTGTTTGGATAAGTGTTTTCCGCAATCGCACAGGTGCAGTCCGTCAATCTCTCGAAGCAATAATTAACAATGAAAGCATTTTTTTAAGCCGATTTACTCAGATGGAACTCTTGCAAGGTTGCCGAGATGATCGCGAGTGGACGCTATTAGAAACTTATCTTCAAGATCAAGACTATATCGAGGCAACTCCCGATACTTGGGTGGCGGCTGCCCGAATTTATTACGATCTGCAACGACAGGGTTTAACGCTTAGAAGTAGTATTGATTGTTGCATTGCTCAACTTGCGCTGGAACACCAATTAATTCTAATTCACAACGATCGCGATTTTGAAACAATTCAAAGGGTGCGATCGCTTAATTCTTTGCGCTTTCAACCCAACAATAATTGAAAATTAAAGAAGGTGGATTGGTGATGAGGCAGATTGTACCGTCGAAACGGTCGATCGCATCTCTGGATAGACAGGCTAAGTGCGATCGCGTAGCGTTGTGTCAGTAGTATCGCGATCGCATAGCGTACCGTAGGCGATCGCAAATCCCGATCGAATATCCAAGGCAAACATCAGCACACCCCCCCAGCTAGCGACAAGGAGATTCAGGCTCTAGCATTGAGATATGCGAATGCCGTTCGTCAGCTACGCTAAAGCCTGGGCAGAATGCACGATAATAGAGGCAGCCTAATTAGCATTTCCAGATTTTCATGCAGTTTGAGTGGGATGAAGCGAAGAATTTAGAAAATATTCGCAAACATGAGATTGATTTGGCAGATGTCTCTGAGATGTTTGATAGTCCAATGCTAATTGAGCTAGACGATCGTTTTGATTACGGCGAAGACCGTTGGTTCGGTATCGGTTTCCTCGGTAACGGCATAGCGGTTGTTGTTTGGACAGAACGGCAGAATAACGTGATTCGGATCATTTCAGCACGAAGGGCAAATCGATATGAGCGCCAAAGACTTGAGCAATACCTCTCGTACTAATTGGACAGCACTGGAGGCGATGGAAGATGAAGGGATTGATTACTCTGACATTCCACCGTTGACGGAAGAGTTTTTTGAGAAGGCTACTTTAAGAATTCCCGCGTCTCAAGCACAGCGCCTAGTTCAGATCGATCCAGATGTTTTGAAGTGGTTCCAAGCTCAAAGCGGAGAATATAAAGCTTTAATCAACTCGGTCTTGCGTCGCTACATAGAAGGCGGTGGCGAGCAGTCAGCAGTATAACAACGCCAATGCAGGGGACGGACGAAAGCCGTTCGATTTTTGCTAACATTCATTAACAAAAACTTCCTGTTTCATCTGGGACTGTCGGCAGCACCCCATCCAC